>JBILSN010000009.1:0-73292 GCA_044372045.1 Crocinitomicaceae bacterium | reverse complement strand
ACTTTATGAACACACTAGAATCTATCCAAGACTTTAAAGGCACCTACCCCAAACAATTATGGAGCCTCTTTTTTACAGAAATGTGGGAACGCTTTTGTTTTTATGGTAACCGCGGTATGCTCATGATTTTCATGACAGACATTTTGTTATTCAAAGAGGGTGATGCCAATTTAAAGTACGGAGCGATCCAAGCATTTGTTTATGCCTTTACTTTTATCGGTGGTTTGTTTGCCGACAAAATACTTGGTTTTCAGAAATCATTACTTTGGGGTGGTGCACTGATGATACTTGGTAGCACTATTTTGGGCATTGATGCAGCAAACTACTTCTTTTATGGCATCTGCCTCATTATTGTCGGCACAGGTTTCTTCAAGCCGAATATATCAACAATGGTCGGCGAGCTCTACAAACCCGGAGATGTTCGTCGCGATGCAGGTTTTAGTTTGTTCTATGCAGGCATTAATATAGGCGCCCTACTCGGTGGCGGCCTATGTGTTTATGTAGGGAAGTCTTACAGCTGGAATCTTGCGTTCTTGTTATCAGGGATTTTTATGGCCATCGGACTACTCAACTTCTTATTAACGCGCAAAAATCTTGGGCCGATTGGCTTGGCTCCAAATGTGGTGAATCCAGGCAATATGAAACGCAATCAAAATCTGGTTTACGCTGGCACACTGTTGTCATTACCATTGGTTTATATCATGATCAAGAATACGGCATACACCGATATTTTCATGTACATCATTGGCCCTCTCACCCTGATTTTCTTGCTTTTCGAAATGAAAAAACTCGACGGGGCACAAATCAAACAATTATTTGCAGCACTCATCTTCATCTTTTTAAGTATTGTATTTTGGGCATTCTTTGAGCAAAGTGGTGGCTCATTAAGTCTCGTTGCCCGTGATTTACTAAGCAACGACTTAGGCCTAATTCAGATCGATCCAAATGTCGTCAACAACAGTGCCAATTCTTTATTTGTAATCCTACTCAGCACGGCAATTGGTGGGCTATGGATCTATCTCAAGAAGAAAAATATCGAACCTAACTACTATCAAAAATTTGGTTTTGCCTTTATATTCCTTGGCTTAGCGTTCTATATTTTCTATGCGCTGCGTTTTTATCTCAACAGTGAAGGCATGGCCTCTTTGTGGTTATTTACCTTGGCATATTTAATTATTTCTGTCGGTGAATTATTCCTTTCACCAATAGGCCTTTCTCTCATGACAAAACTTTCCCCTAAACACCTTTGGGGTATCATGATGGGGATGTGGTTCTTGGCTTCCGCTTATGGGCAATATTTTGCTGGAATTCTAGGTGCAGGAATGGCTGACCCAGACGAACACGCAAGTTTGGCACAAAGACTCAATGGTTACACGCAAGGTTACCTTCAATTGGCTATTTATGCATTTATTACTGGCGTAATCGTTATTTTGGCTTCCCGCTGGCTCAAAGGCCTCATGCAGGCAGACTCAGCGCCAAAGGCTTAACAGAGTCGCTTCTGCACCAAAGCAGCTACCTTCTGATAAAAATGTTGGGGCTGGTAGGTGCGCCATTCGATTTCTTCGAGTTCGCCGCCCATGACAAAATAGTGGTCAATGCCCACGTGTTCAAATTCGCGGATGACGTGGTCGTGGAAATTCACCATAGCGATCCAGCCGTCTTCGACGTCATCGAACCACTCTTCGTAATAGCAGTCGTCGGAATGATGAAAATTGAGGACATTTTCTCCAATCAAAATAAACGCCGTAATTCCAGACTCAATTAAGAGATCTATAACCTCTCGCTTCAATAGCATGATATCGTTTTCAATGGCATCATTCCATTCACCAATGAGTTCAATAATGGCAAACTGCTCGTCGTAGTCAACAAAGAGAATCTTTACAAATAGAGTTGGTGAGCCGAATTCATCCCATTGCGGATGAATATAAAAATTATAAATCGTGTTACTAAATGCGAATTCGCTGTACTCACGACCATAAAATGGTGAGCTGGGGTCTTCGTCGGCAATGTAGTAGCCACGCCAATTGTAAAAGGGTTCAACGAAATGCATGCCGCAAAATTACAAGGAATCTCTTAACTTTGCAGCGTGGGAAAAGATAAGTTAAAACGATTTGCAGCCATTAAAACGTTTGCAAATGTTCACGAGCCCGTTATGGGCGAACCTTTCACTTTGAAAGGTAAATGGAGACAAGAAGTTTTTGGTAACAACAACCCAATTATTTTAGAATTAGGCTGTGGTAAAGGTGAATACGCAGTTGGGATGGGACGTCATTTTGCAGCGCAAAATTTCATTGGCGTAGACCTCAAAGGCAATCGCATATATATCGGTGCCAAGGAGGCGCTCGAATCCAATCTTGCAAACGTTGCTTTTTTGCGCACCCGTATCGATTTTATCCTCGATTACTTCGAAGAGGGAGAAGTCGACGAAATTTGGCTCACCTTTTCGGACCCTCAACCCCAAAAAGCACGCAAAAGACTATCGTCGCCTATTTTTACGGCGCGCTATAAAAAGATCTTGAAACCTGGAGGTATCATACACATGAAAACCGATTCCGATGTGCTCTTCGATTACACCCTCGAACAAATTGAAGAACACGGCCATCACATGTTGGCGTGCTATCCCGACCTCTACGCCAATTTACCCGCAGATCTGGATACAAAAACCCGTGAAATCTTTCATATCAAAACCTATTATGAAACATTTTTTAGCAAGCGGGGCCACGTCATCAAATATTGTAAATTCAGATTGAAAGACTAACGCTTTGGTTTTTCTTTAGCGAATGAGCGTATAGTTGGCATAATTGGTATCAATGCCCACCCATTTCAGGATATTTTTGAGTCGGTTTTTTAAAGTACGTTTGCGCCGGCTAATATCTACATCAAAATTCCAATTTCGCTCTGACAGCCGTTCAGCAATCCATTGGGGGTGTGTGCCATTAAAGCGGGCAAGCTCATGAATATGATCTTCGTAGTCAAATGCTTCAGCTACCTTAATGTTTTTCTCCAGCCAAGCGTCGTCGTGCCAAAGCTTATGAAAGCGCTCTTGTTTTCGCTGCATCGCTCGGGGGTCCTTGACCCATCCGTAATGAAACACGCGTGCGTTGGCAGACGCTACTTTGAGTTTTTGATCAGGGGTTTTACGAAAACCTTGCGCATCGCGAAAAGAAAAAATACCTCTTCCTGGCTTTACTATTCTTATTTCCTTTTTATACCAATTGTTAGACACGCCTATGTAATCGTAAGAGCCGTAAAAGTGGAGGTAATCAAACAACAAACCATCTACCTCTTGATCGTGCTGAAAACGAGTCATAGCTTTTAAAATATGGTGAAGGTCGTCTTGATGCATGACTTCATCACCTTGAATGTAAATAGCCCAATCAGCAGCGGGATCTATGGCTGCAAGTGCTTTATCGGTCTCGACGGCAAGTACTCGGCCGTTTTCTCGAAGGGAGTCGTCCCAGGTAGTTTGAATAATTTTGACTTTGGGGTCTATGTTTTGTATGAGACCTAGGGTGTCGTCGTCGGAGTTACCCACCGCCACTATCACTTCGTCGCAGAGGGGTAAAATAGATTGAATAGAGGCTACGACCGGATAATCGAGGAGTATGGCATTTCGAATAAAGGTAAAGCCGCTAACTTTCAAGCTTTATTTATCTAATACTTTAGGGATTCTAAAATAGTCTGAATCTTTTTTAGGGGCATTGCGCAGTGCTTCTTCATGGCTAACGCTTTGTGCAACTTCATCGGTGCGCAATCTATTGACCTCTTCAGACATAAAAATGAGGGGTTCAACACCGGTGGTATCGAGCTCAGAGAGTTTGTCTACAAAAGCAATCATGCGTTGCATATCTTGACGAATGGCCTCTTTTTGAGGACCGGCAAAAGATAACCTAGATAGGTGAGCAATATGATCGATAAGGGCTTCGTTGACTTCCATAAGACAAAGTTACACTTTTTTAAATAGTTGTGGATGGGCTGCTCGAATAGGTGCTTCAATTATAGCAAAGCATTTAGCGCTTAGCGCTTCCAAACTTGAACTTTGAATTTCTTCTGTCGCAATGAAAGGATGAATGAATACCTCAACCACTCCAGGATGCGCAGGCCCTAATAATTGCGTAGGATCTGAGAATAAATGAAAATTCTGCGTAAAGGTGAGCGGAACAATCGGAACATTCAAATTTTGAGCCAGGCGAAATGCCCCATTTTTAAATGGCATCATTTGTGGAATATTATCTTCTGGAATAGTTCCCTCGGGAAAAATAACGATAGACCAACCATCGTTTATGGCTTTTTTGGCTTGTACCAAAGCCTGTCCTGCTTTGGTTTTATCCTTGCGATAAACAGGAATATTCAAGGCCTTAAAATACGTTTTGACAATCGGGTAATTGAGGAGTTCTGCTTTACCCAAAAAGGAAAACGGATGGGCTGGTAAAATCGAATGCAGTAAGAAAATATCGAGGTAAGAACTGTGGTTTGAAATGATGATGAATGGCGCTTTCGGAAGTAAAGCCTTTGCTTTGACACGCACCGGATAAAAGCATAAAATACGAATGAGCCAACTCCACAAAATAAATACTTGAAAGCTTTTTTTACGCCACCTCGACTTCAGCTGCAGCGTCCAGAATAGGGGATAAAACAAAATTGCAAACACAAAAAATACGACTGCGATGTAGAGCTTCCAAAGTAGACCAAAAAAACCGGTGATTTTTTGCATAGTTCAAAGTTAACAATAAGCATGTAGCATTTGCGTCACAAAAACGCTGTAAAATGACTAATTTTGAACAAAATTGAACACATGTCTCGCATCTTAACCGGAATACAAAGCACAGGAACTCCGCACTTAGGGAATATCCTAGGTGCAATTCTCCCTGCTATCCGCTTGGCTCAAAACCCTTCCAATGAATCTTTTTTGTTCATTGCCGACATGCATTCCCTTACCCAAATTAAAGACGGAAGCACGCTGCGCAACAACACCTACGCCACCGCAGCAACTTGGTTGGCTTTTGGCTTAAATCCAGCGCAAACGGTTTTTTACCGTCAGTCTGACATCCCTGAAGTAACAGAACTTACCTGGTACTTACTTTGTCAATATCCGTTTCAAAGACTAACACTCGCGCACTCTTTCAAAGACAAAGCAGATCGGCTAGACGACGTCAATGGCGGCTTATTTACCTACCCTATTTTAATGGCTGCTGATATCTTACTATACGATGCCGAAATTGTACCTGTGGGCAAAGACCAAAAACAGCACATCGAAATGGCCAGAGATGTTGCCAATCGTTTCAACCTCACCTACGGAGACACCTTTGTGTTGCCAGAAGAGCAAATACAGCCAGACACCATGCTTATTCCAGGTACCGACGGTGAAAAAATGAGTAAGTCAAGAAATAACTATATCGATATCTTCTTACCAGAAAAGCAACTGCGCAAGCAAATCATGTCTATTGTCTCTGACAGCACGCCACTCGAAGAACCTAAAAACACCGAAACCTGCCACACGTTTGCACTCTACAAATTATTGGCCTCACCAGCTCAAATTGAGCAAATGATAGCCAACTATAACGGTGGAAATTACGGTTATGGGCATGCCAAACAAGCGCTTTTTGAACTCATTTTAGACCGATTTGCTAAGGAAAGGGGCATCTTTAATCACTTGATGGAAAACCCTTCTGAAATTGAAGCTGCTCTTTCTGTGGGTGCGCAAAAAGCAAGAAGCGTGGCGCAAGAAGTACTCAGGCGCGCCCGAACTAAAGTAGGATACTAAAGTTTTTAGGGCCTGAAGCTTTCTTCTCGAGCTTTTTGGCCAAAACTAACCCCAAGCTTGAACCAACGGCCAGGCATTTCTACAAACCCTGCTTCGATGTACTGTGTATTAGTCAGGTTATTGCCTTCGGCAAAAACAGTCCAATGCGCATTGATCGGAATCAGTATCTTGGCATCCAGCACCTGATACAAATCTTGCTCGATGCGCTGCACTAATCGATACGTAATGTTCAATTGAACTTTCTCACTCAAATCAAACAAGGCCTGACCATTGAGTTGATGACGCATGCTCGTAATGGCATATCTAGATTCTTGCGCACTTGTAAAGTTGTGCGAGGCCGTGATGTACGTGTAATTCAAATTAAACTTATTCGGGCCCCACGTTCCACTTTTCTTGACATTGAATTGCAGACTTGTCTCCAAGCCCGTAAAAGATACAGTTGCAATATTTACCGGCATCCAAGGATTTGGATTGGGCGAAATCGCTGATACATCACGAACCCAATCAATCATGTTGGTGTGCTGTCGGTAAAACAACGCTGCATTGCCTTGAAATTTGCTGTTGTATGCATTTTGTGTTAAACGCCAACCAAGTTCAGCTGCATGCGAATATTCCGGAAGCAAATTTGGATTGCCCACATTAGCTGGGTCAGTATAGTACATTTCTGTCCAGCTTGGCACACGGTTGCCTCTGCTGTAGTTGGCAAAAACATAATGTTGATGAGAAAGCGCTCTACCAAGTTGTATGCTTGGCATGAATTGCGGATTTTCTAAATTATAAGCAAATACCAGAAGCCCCGCGGCATAATTCATGGCGTTAATCGAGCCTAGCGCTTGCACAAATGCACTTTGATAGTGCCGTTCTCTAAAACCTAAATTGCTGCTATTGAGTTGTTCTAGGCGCTGTTCTAGGCCAAAAAGGAATTGTTGCTTGTGTCTACTCACGGCTAATTGCGCCTCATAACTCAGCACGTTGGATACGTGTGTGTTGGTGTAAAACGCGGGGTCGAAGCGTTTGAGCCTGAATTCATCGGCATGGCTGCGCAACATGACTTGTTGGCGAAATTGATAGGAGGTGTATCGATCGTCTTTTTGAGTAGTCCAGCCGTAATTGTGTTTAACACCAGCCATTGCCATGGTTGTGCGCTCCCATTGGTCGGGAAACTTATTGGAATAAAACCCGTTGGCGCCAAAATTTCTGTCGGTGTAGGCTGCTGAATAAGTAAGTCGATGCCTTTGATTTACTCCCAAAGGATGTGAACCCGTGTAAAAGAGCTGATGGTTTTTGAAATCTGAGTTGTACCAATGACCCTCCGATTGATCTCTAGCCACCGCCAACATTTGCTGGTATTTTTTGATTTTCATACGCACCAAAGCCTGGGCACCAAAACTATTGAAACTACCTCCGTAAGCGCTCGTCTTGACCTCAAAGACATCTTGGGTATAAGCACCAATGTGCACCGCACCAGTTAAGGCACTTTGACCAAATTGCAACACCGTTGGGCTCTTAAAAACTTGTATTTCTGAAACCGCAATGAGTGGAATGGGCAAGTTAGCCGCGTGGTGCCCTGTTTGTGGGTCAGTCATCTTGAAACCATTAACGACAATTAAACTCTGCTCAAAATTGCCACCACGAATCCCGATATCGGCTTGCGTGCCACTGAGACCACGCTGTCTTACATCTACACCCGCAGAATAAGAAAGCGCATCAGCCACGCTTCTGGCAGGAAGCGATTGAAGATTGGTCGCATTCAATTTGTCGATGCTCTGCATACGCGCATAAAAAGGACCGCCATTGCGACCAGCAACAAGTTCAATTTGGGGATACGTAACAATTTTAAGACCTGGAAATTCCGGCAATTTTGGTCGTTTAATCAATGTTGAATCAATTGCGGGCCCTTGGGCAAACAACGAGGTAAATGCAAAAAGAAAGATGATCAAATACAAAGGTTGCTTCATCCAGAAAATATACTTCTTCGATTTCATATTCAAAAGAGTTGAACAGTTGGGTTTTTCCACAAAACCTGCAAAAATAAGCAATGAAAAAGATTCAGCGCTTGGAAATCTTGTTTCCGGTAATTTGACGCTGAAGGGTGCATTTATGACGGCCCACTTCAAAGCCGCGTTTTGCGCTGTGCTTGGTGGCTCTTCCCTGGACACGAGCACGCCACATTCGCCATGAACTTGGTTTCATTTCTCTGCGCATTAAAGCAATGACTTCTGCCTCCTTAAGGCCAAACTGCAAGGAGATGGCATCGAAGGGTGTTCGGTCTTCCCAAGCCATTTCAATGATGCGGTCGATATCTCGTTCGGTAAGTTCCTTACAATCCATAATCAACAAACAACCTGGGCTTCTTTTTGTTTCTTTTACATGAAAGGAGTAAAAAAGCAAGATTTGCCATCTAAAATTTGTCTGACCTGCGAAAGGCCCTTTGCCTGGCGAAAAAAATGGGAGAAAAATTGGGAAGAGGTCAAATATTGTTCAGATAAATGCCGCAATCAGCGCAATAAGTAAGAGATTTTGTCTATCGTCGGAAGCTGCGTTTGATAGGTGAATTCCAAGCGATGTTTCCCAGGTAAAAGCGTTTGAAAGTTTTGCTCGAAATGCAACTCTTGCTCGTTTGAAAAGAGCCATAAATCGACCAAAGGCTCTTGGTTTTCAATGACAAGCGCAGCGCTATTTGAAGTGGGATCTTGTAGTTCTATTTGAAAAATGAGTTGCCTTTCTGGTGCTTTCCGTTTGTCAATAAACGAAAACAACCTTTCGTAATTGTCATCCAAAATAACCTTCACAAAACCCGAATAATCATTATTTATAAAAGTTAATACTTGGGTTTGGTATTGTTGAATCGGATAGGTTCTTCTGTCTTTTTTGACCGGTATTCCCATCGCATCATAAAATTGAAGCTCAACAGTCACTAAGGTATCGTCTGGGAGGTCGCTGGAGAGTACTAAAAAATGACTGTCATCTTTGATCAATTCCAAAACGGCAATAGCTCGGTAATCTTCCTTTACTGCGTAATGCAGCGCCTTCCAGTTGCTGTGGTCATCTAGGCTAGACCAAGTTGGCGCTGGCCAGCAGTCGTTGAGTTGCCAAAAAATGGTACCCATACAGCGCGGTGCATCAGCTCTGTGGCCTGCAATAGCGATACTAACTGCTTTTCTTTGTGTCAGTTGCGAATAATAGATAAACGTCTGAAAATCTTTGGCCTTTCCATAATAGATTTTGGCGTGTTTTTCAATCATGCTATTACCCACATAAGACTTCTGATGGTTTTTCATGACCGAAGCATGCAGGCTTTGTTCGGAAAGTGGAGCAAAACGGTTGATTGTACTTGGCTCCGGGAAACTCTGAAAACCGTACTCGGCATTAAAGCGTCCAATTTTATGAGCGAAATCGTGTAGTGGATCTTTGCCATGCCACACTCCCCAGTAGTGCATGGTGCCATAGTTAAAATATTCATCTTTCCCCCAATTACTGAGTGGAGAGGTATGCACATAAGGGATACTTCCCGAAGTGAGTTCATTCACATGCCTAGGCAGCACCTGGCGAAACAACTTTTGATAAGCCTCCTCTATTTCTTGCTGCGCAGCTTTGTTTAAATTATATTGGCTTTGGAATCCCCAATTTCTCCAGGCCACGTCTATTTCGTTGTTGCCATTGAAATAAACCAATGACGGATGCGCTGCCAAGCGCGGAATTTGCTGCCCAACCTCTTCATTAACCAACGCTAAAAATGCCGCAGATCCAGGATACATGGCACAAGCAAACATGAAGTCGTGCCAGATCATAATTCCTGCGCGGTCGCAGGCTTCCATAAATGCACTAGGTGCATACATTCCGCCGCCCCAAACCCGGACCATATTGAAGTTGGCGGCCTGCATTTCGGGAACCAAAGCTACAAAAGCACTATCTAAAGTAGGGCCTGCAAATAGGCCAGGCGGAATCAGATTTGCACCTTTGGCAAAAATTTTGCGGCCATTGATTTCAAAGACAAACGAAGTGCCCCATTCGTCCTGTTCTTGCAAAAGTTTGGATTGCCTAATTCCAAATGTAAACGGGTGTTGATGCATTAATTGACCAGAACTGTCGTAGAAAGAAAGGGTATCTTGATACAGATGCGGTAAGCCATGCCCCACTGGCCACCATAAATGAGCATTTGGCAAGGTGAAGTTTTGATCCAAGTTAAACTCAAACAAAGCTGAATCAGATGCCGCTTGGAAGGAAGGCGTTGTTTCTTTGGAGGTGAGCACTTGAATATCATTCAAAAGTTGACTTTTTACAGAAATACCTTTTTGCTTTGTGGAAAACCTACCCTTCAGTTGAATTTGTGCCGACCCATCATTGTTTAAGGTTATTGTATTCACTACAATATGCTCAACTGTAATATTCGATGGAAGGTCGATGGTAATTGGATATGCAAAACCAATCGTATTGATGCGTGGCGCCCAATCCCAGCCAAATTGGTATTGTGGTTTTCGGGTAAGTGAGGCTACTTTTGCCGAACCCGCGTCGTTGGGTGCTGGGTATGTGAATGCTTGATAAAGTTCAGATTTTGCATGGTATTGAACTGGGGATTCAATCTTGATATCAATTGTATTATACCCACATAGAAGTTCTTTTACATCGAGCTTAAAATGATAGTGCAAAAAGAAATTTTCTGCCTGAGCAATGAGCTTTCCATTGATAAAAACTTGCGCATAGGTATCCAAATTAGGGATATCAAGGATGAGGTATCGCTCATTAAAAAAAGCTTCGTTCAAAAAGAATTGAGACCTAAAATGCCAAGTGTGGTCTTCTATCCATTGGTATTTGGCTTCGTTTTCGCCGTAAGAAGGATCTGGTAGCTCACCCGTATGCCATAAATATTCTTGTACTGTTCCTGCTTGGCCAAATGGCAACCAAGTTTTCTGAATCGGATGATACATTTCCCAATCAAGTGTGACTTGTGTGAAGGAAAAATGAGTGCACATGAAAAAAAGAAAAATAAGGACTAGTCTCATTTTACCAGTTTCGGTCAAATTGTGCATCGATGAGTGCAGCGCCCTCGTTATGGCGCAATGCAAAATTAAAACCAGCATAAATGGAGTATGCCCCGTAATTCCCGTCTTTATCTATCGCGATAAAACCACATTGCAACCCCGTGAGGTCTTTGTGCTTGCGCACAATGCGCATACAGGCTTCTTTGCAAGCAGCAAGAGGCGTATAACCATGACGCATGAGCTCCACTACCGTGTGGCTACCCGCTATCCGGACAATTGCTTCACCCAAACCAGTAGCTGTGGCTGCTCCAACTTCATTGTCTACAAATAACCCCGCACCAATAATGGGAGAATCACCTACCCTACCATGCATTTTGTAAGCCCAACCACTCGTGGTGCAAGCACCCGCAAATTGGCCTTGTGCATCCATTGCGATCATGCCGATAGTGTCGTGGTTTTCATGGTTGATATCGGGTTTTTTGAATAAGTCTTTATTTTCTTTGCGCCATTTTTCATAATCTTTCTTGACCTCTGGGATGGGCATTTTGGCGGTAGCAAAGCCCTGCTCAAGGGCAAATTGATGGGCTCCTTCACCAACGAGCATGACGTGTTGGGTGCGGTCCATGACAGCGCGTGCCACACTAATTGGATGCGCAATTCCTTCCAAAAATGCAACAGCGCCGCAACGGGAATCACCGCTCATGATGCAAGCATCTAGGGTTACGTGCCCATCTCGGTCTGGGCGGCCGCCTACTCCAACGCTGCGGTTGCTGAGGTCTGCTTCTGTGACCATTACTCCTTTTTCAACAGCGTCTGTAGCAGAGCCACCCTTTTGAAGTTCAGCCCATGCAGCCTCATTGGCGGCCAAACCGTGGTTCCAGGTAGAGAGCACAATAGCACCTCCCGCATTACCTTCATATGATTTGACCATCATTTGGCTTGCCTGACTTGGCTTCACGATACTCAATGCGCCTACTGCTGCACCAAAACGTATAAATTGTCTTCTTTTCATATGCTAACGTTTACGAAGTTCGGCAGCCAACCAATTTTGAAATGCTTTTGCATTTTTGGCGTGCTCCGCGCCAGAGGCCGTAAAATTGTGTGTTCCGGAGTAATCAGGTTTGGCACACATAAAAATATAATTGTTTTGATCTGGGTGGAGCACCGCATCTACTACCCCTATCGGAGGTAAATAAATGGGACCTGGAGGCAAGCCTGCAATTTTGTAAGTGTTATAGGGGCAGTCGATATCGCGGTGCACGGCTAGTAGGCGTTGCACACCTTTGAGCTGTTCTCCCCAACAAAATTTAAAAGTTGGATCAGATTGTAATTTAATTCCTTGCTTAATGCGGTTGAGATAAAGCCCTGCAATGATGGGCCATTCTTCAGGTCTTCTGGCTTGTTCGGAGTATACAATACTTGCAAGCGTCACGGCCTCACTGGGTGTTTGTAAACCTACGCTCACCAGTTTAGCTTTGCGTTCGGGCGTCCAGAACTTTTTAAACTCTTGGGCCATTCGGTTCACAAATTGTGTAGGTGTTTGGTCCCAATACAGTTCATAGGTGTTGGGGATAAAAAGCGCAGGTAATTGTTCTAGGTTAAAACCCAATCGAGCAAGGGTTTGCCCGTTTTGAATATAGCTCATGAATTCCGTGCTATCGAGATCGAGTTGCGTTTTTAACTTACCTGCTAAATCTTGTAGCGTGCGGCAATTTTCAAAACTGACCGCAACCGTTTGCTCGGCATTGCCATTGCCGTTGCTATTGCTTTTAAAACCATTCCAGATGTGACGATACGCCGTAGCGGGCTCGATGATATATTTACCCGGAGCAATATTTCGCGGATTCATTTCTTTTTCTGTTCCCACCATTTCAAAAAGATTTGGCTTGGAAATAATTCCTTTCTCTTCGAGCAGGCGGGCAACGCTTTTCACATTTAATTGATTGTCTTTTGCAGAGAGGTAAACAACCACCCCAATAGAATTACTAGACTCTTGAAAGGCGGCATAATAATATTTGAGCTTTGGCAATACAAAAAGTGTTAAACCCAGTGCGAGCGCTCCTACTAAAAGTACTAATTTTTGTTTTGTAGACATAATTGATAGGTAAGTTCGTCGAAATATTCATTTTTGAAACGCAGCCAATTCTTGCGCGTTCCGGCATGAATGAAACCGGCTTTTTCGAAGAGTAAAATACTCGAATGATTATCACCATGTATTTGACAATACAAATTGCGGAGTTCTAAAATTTCTTTGCAGTAGGTTGTAAACAGCTGCAAGGCCTCGGCAGCGTAGCCCTTCCGTTTGTCGATATCGGCTGCAATGAGGATGCCAACAGCGCCATAACCATGCTTGAAATTGAGGTCGTATAAGTCAATAACACCCACAGGTCGTTCTTCTAGTGCCGTTTGAATGACCAAGCGCATTTGACCTGATTTGCGGATATCAGATTGGTGTTCAATGAGCTGATGGATATCGAATAACGAAAATGGCACCTCTGTGTTGGATACCTTCCAGTTATCCGGATTATTCTCCCACATGAAAATGGTGCTTGCGTCGTCCTTTTCGACCGCTCTCAACACAACCAAACTACCCTTCAAGCTCATAAATTCCGTTGTAAACGAGTTTTGCCGGCCCCGTCAAATAAATTTCTGAAAACGATTGATCGGCATTCATTTGCCACTGCACCTGCAGCAGTCCGCCTTTGGTTTGGACCTCAACGCTGCCTTGACTTAATTGATGAAGTTGTGCAAACACAAGCGCTGCTGCGGTAACACCTGTACCACACGATAGGGTCTCGGCTTCTACACCGCGCTCATAGGTAGCCACACGAATATGTTTTTCATGAAGCTCCATTAAGTTGACATTGATTCCGTCTTTTTGATAAGCGCTATTGTAACGAATAGCTTGACCCAAGTTGATGACGTGGTCGGAATCATGATTGGCATCGAGAAGGACATAATGTGGCGAACCCGTATAAAGTTCAAATGCATCGCCTACAGACTTAATTGGCTTTACATCATTCATTTTCAGTTTTACTTCGTCTTGACATAACCAAGCTTGGTGAGCACCATCTATCGCGAGGAAACGGGTGTCTGCCGCATGCAGCAAGCCTAGCCTTGCAGCAAAAGCAACCGCACAACGCGCTCCGTTTCCACAAAAAGATTGCGTGCCATCTGCATTGTAATAAACCATTTCAAAATCATATCCTTCCGTGTGTTGAATAACAATGAGCCCGTCGGCACCTATGCCAAATTTGCGGTCACAAAGTTGCTGAATGGCCATAACAGACAATTTGTCATCTAAACCAGAGGTGTAGTCTAACATAATGAAATCGTTGCCCGTGCCTTGGTACTTGTAGAAAGGTAGTCTCATTGTAGTTGAACAAAAATAGTTGATTAATCGTTACGAATTCTTAACAAAATTTAACATTTTTCAGGCAATTTTTGGAACGCAATTTGCGTTTAACGTTGTGTAATTTAAAATCTGACAGTATGACACTCACCAGCACACTCAAATTATTCGGAATGGGAATCCTAGGTGGCACCCTTCCTTTGGCTACTTACGTCATTATTCAGCATCATAGTAGTCGTTTATCAGATCAAGTTATTGACGGAAATCTCCGCACACCCATCCAACAAGTTGATTACCAAGGTGTACCTCAAGGGCTCGACTTCAGCCCTGCAGCAGAAAGTACGGTGCATTCCGTTGTGCACATTACCACAAAAGTAGTACAGACTACTTTTCAGCGCGATCCCTTTCAAGAATTCTTCTACGGACCCGGTGCCGGAGGGCGCGAATTCAAACAATATGGCGCCGGTGCAGGTTCAGGAGTCATTGTTTCCTCACAGGGTTATATCGTTACCAACAATCACGTCATTGACAACGCGAGTGAAATCCAAGTTATCTTGAATGACAACTCCAAATACGATGCAAAAGTGGTGGGTACTGACCCTTCCACAGATATCGCTGTTCTTAAAATCGAAGGCACTAACTTTCCTGCCATACCAATAGGAAATTCAGACGAGCTCAGAATTGGAGAATGGGTTTTGGCCGTTGGCAACCCCTTTAACCTCACCTCTACCGTAACTGCTGGCATTGTTTCGGCTAAAGCGCGTAATATTAATTTGCTCTCCGAACGCAACTCCAAAGAAGTAGTTCCTATCGAGTCCTTTATTCAAACCGATGCTGCCGTAAATCCTGGGAACAGTGGTGGAGCTTTAGTCAATACCCGAGGAGAGCTCATTGGTATCAATACAGCCATCGCTTCTCAAACGGGCTCTTATGCGGGCTATTCCTTTGCCGTTCCGGTAAATTTAGTAGACAAAGTCATGCGCGACCTCATCGATTTTGGTATCGTACAACGTGGGTACCTTGGTGTCCAAATATCAGACATCACACAAGAAATAAAAGAAAAGAATAAACTCCCCGACCTCAAAGGTGTATACATCGCTAAGGTAGTTGAAGGTGGTTCTGCAGACAAAGCGGGCCTCAAAGATGGCGATGTGATTCTCAAGGTGGGCAGCAAAGAAGTCAATTCAGTGGCTGCTCTTCAAGAAGAGATCGGAAAGCGCAGACCTGGCGATAAAGTCTCGTTGAGCATCCGACAAAAAGACGGTGACCTACTCACCAAAGAACTCGTGCTGCGCAACCAAGACGGAGAAACCCAACTGATGTCCAAAGAAGAAATCAGCAAAAACTATGCGCTTGGCGCCACCTTCATTGAACTTACCGACAAAGAGAAAAAAGAGCTCAACATTAATCATGGTGTAAAAATCAAAACAATCAATACAGGTAAACTCAAATCGCTTGGTTTGAAAGAAGGAGTCATTATTACAAAAATCAATAATGAGCCCATTGAAACAGTCGAAGAACTAACCCAAAAATTAAGTGGCGTCAATAGAGGTATCTTGCTTGAAATCATGGATGAAACAGGTAAAAAAGACTACCGAGGATTTGGATTATAAGTCAAAATCATTTTTTTCTACTGCGTTGAAAAAGTTAAGAACTCGTTAATAACTCCGTAAAAAAAGCCTATTTCAGATTTTTTTATCCCTGATTTTCGACGTTACTTTGCTCAACAAGCAGGAGTAAAACTCTACCTAGTAAACAAGTATAGATAAGCGCATGAGACAGCTAAAAATAACCAAATCCATCACCAATAGAGAAAGTCAATCTCTAGATAAATATCTTCAAGATATCGGTCGTGAAGAACTCATCACCGCAGAACAAGAAGTTGAACTCGCCCGTCGAATAAAAGCCGGCGATCAAAAAGCATTAGAGAAACTTACCAGAGCCAATTTGCGTTTTGTGGTCTCCGTTGCCAAGCAATACCAAAATCAAGGCCTTACCCTTCCAGACCTGATCAATGAAGGTAATTTGGGCCTGATCAAAGCTGCTCAAAAATTTGACGAAACACGCGGTTTTAAGTTCATCTCTTACGCCGTTTGGTGGATTCGTCAGTCCATCCTTCAAGCACTAGCTGAACAAGCACGAATTGTTCGTTTACCATTAAATCAAGTTGGTTCACTCAACAAAATCAACAAAGCGTTTTCTCGCCTAGAACAAGAATTTGAGCGCCCGCCAAGTGCTGAAGAACTCGCCGAAGCGCTCGAGGTCCCGGAAGATAAAATCAAGGAAAGCTTAAATGTTTCTGGTCGTCATGTATCTATGGATGCCCCACTTACCACCAACGACGATGGCGGTACGCTCATGGATGTCATGTCAAACCCAGACTCTCCGCGCACTGACCACATGCTCATGGCTGAATCATTGCAAAAAGAGATTGAACGCTCTTTAAGCACCTTAACCGACAAAGAGCGTGAAATCATCCGCTTATTTTTCGGTATTGGCATGAATCACGGTCTTACGCTTGAAGAAATCGGAGCCAAATTCAACCTCACGCGGGAGCGCGTCCGACAAATCAAAGAAAAAGCCATTCGCCGACTCCGACACACCTCTCGAAACAAACTTTTGAAGTCATATCTAGGCTAAAATATCTAAGGCTACCTACTTGTGGGTAGCCTTTTTCTTTTCATCAACAATCAAATATCAACATCAATCAACAACAACATGGAAACCAAAGACGGTTATGAAAAAGAGCTCAATTTACATATTGAGCGGGAAAGAGCAGCTGTAAAATTACAAAGCAAAGTAGGCGAACTCCTATACGACAAGGGCATTGAGCTCGTTTTGTTTAGAAACCACCTTACCGATACCACGATCTCCGAAATTCTGAATTTACATGAATATGCAAGAAAGGTAGTCAACAAACCCATTGATGTCTTTACCACAGCGGCTTTAGCCGAAATTTTGAGCACGCTCGATATTCCCGCTTCCAAATTAGACATCGGCCTATTGGCAAGCGAATGGCTCGCTGGCCAGACCGAACAAAACGGAATGGCCCGTTTTCTTATGGAAAAATTAGGTGGGCTACAACCTCCTCAGGCCATTGAGCCCCGAGATGTCGTATTGTATGGGTTTGGGCGCATTGGTCGCTTGGCCGCGCGCGAACTCATCAAGCAAGCTGGAAAAGGCCAACAATTGCGCTTGCGTGCTATTGTGACACGTGGAGCTTCTGATGCAGATATTATTAAGCGTGCTTCCCTGTTGCGCAATGACTCTGTTCACGGTGCATTTAAAGGCTCCGTTATTGAAGATCTGGCCGGAAAAAACCTAAATATCAATGGCCAAATTGTACATATGATAGACGCTGCTAACCCAGAGGATATCGATTATACACAATACGGCATACAAAATGCCTTAATCATAGACAACACTGGCGTATTCACCAACAGAGAAGCGTTGTCCCGTCATCTGAAAGCGAAGGGGGTTGAAAAAGTGCTACTCACCGCTCCTGGAAAAGAAATTCCAAATGTAGTCTATGGTATCAATCAGCATACACTCGATGTAGAAAACGAAAATATTTTTTCAGCTGCTTCGTGCACCACTAATGCAATATCTCCAATTTTAAAAGTAATCAACGACGAATTTGGCGTTGTCAAAGGACACATCGAAACAGTTCACGCCTACACCAACGACCAAAATCTGCTCGACAACATGCACAAGAAACCACGTCGTGGGCGTTCAGCTGCTGTAAATATGGTCATTACCTCCACTGGGGCAGGGTCAGCAGTTACAAAAGTGATTCCAGAACTCAAAGACAAGCTTACTGCCAACGCCGTACGTGTGCCTACTCCAAACGGATCATTAGCTATTTTGAGCCTAGAATTGGAAAAAACGGTGAGCCTTGAACAAGTAAATGCAGCTGTTAAAAATGCTGCACTCCACGGCGAATTAGTCAACCAAATTTACTATTCATTCGATCCAGAACTCGTATCTTCGGATATCATTGGCAATACTTGCTGTAGCGTCTTTGACTCCAATGCCAGCATTGTATCAATTGATGGCAAAAATGTAGTGCTTTATGCCTGGTACGACAACGAATTTGGCTACACTAAGCAAGTGATCCGAATGGCAAAATACATTACTCAAGTCCGCAGGGCTATTTACTATTAATGCAAAAAAAAATCACCATAGCAATCGATGGCTTTGCAGCCTGTGGCAAAAGTACTTTAGCCAAATCCTTAGCGCAGCAACTTCATTATACGTTTATTGACTCTGGCGCCATGTATCGCGCCGTAGCTTATTATTGTCTCGAAAATCAATTGATAGACGCCTCAGGTGGAATCCAACCCGATCAGTTGGAAAAACACCTCGGCGACATTCAAATTGAAATGAGCCCCAAACAAAAGATTTATTTGAATAAACAGGATATCACAGCTGCCATACGCACGCCGCGCGTGGCAAATGTGGTTTCACAGGTGGCCAGCATTAAAAGTGTTCGGAGCAAATTAGTTGAAATCCAACGGCAAATGGGTGCAAACGGTGGCATTGTGATGGATGGTCGGGACATCGGAACGGTAGTGTTTCCAAATGCCGAACTCAAAATTTTTGTAACGGCTACTGCTGAGGTGCGTACACAGCGTCGTTTGGCTGAACTCGAGGCTAAAGGAGAACGAACTGATGCCCAAAGCGTTCAACAGAATTTATTACAAAGAGATTATTTAGACAGCACAAGAGAAGAAAGTCCGCTGGTGCAGGCTTCCGATGCAATTGTATTGGATACATCCGATTTAAATCGGGAAGAGCAATTGGCTTGGGCTTTGGAAAAAGTGCAGCGACTTCTTTAATTGTAATTTTTTAATCCTCGTATCCGAGGAGAGCGAAGACTGAAAACGACGATAACCAGTGGTCGATATCGTAATTGTCTTTGCCAATGCTTTCTTGTGCGTAGTCCCACATGGCGTTCATTTGAGCAACCCAAACTTCTTTAGTTGCGGCATCTAAACTTTCTGCAGGCATCGATTGAAGCATTCCGTTAAGACACCAAATCCGGTTGAGATGATAACCATCCCAATGAGACTCATAGCCGTCGTGCTTGTCAGTTTTCTTAATTTGTAAATCTTTTTTGGCAGTTTCTGCTCCTAACAAATCAGGACTAAATTTTTTAAGCCAAACCATGTAATCTTCTTGGTCATAGACCTTGCGCATGAGGTCCGTAACAAGAAGAGAAGCCGACATGAAGTCATATTCAAAGGGCTCGGCACGCAGTGGCGCTTTGGTCATTTTACCAAAATAACGCTTACTAGCCTTTAAGGCTACTTTAAGTAAGTCTTGATCGCCAAAAGTACGGGCATAGTCAATGGCAAATGATAAATTAAGCGAAGGTGCGTCGTGAGAACCAGACAATTGAACCTCCTTGACATCTTTCCAAACTACTTGTGCTACAGAAGCACACAAACGGTGCAGCGGTCCAAGATTAGATAACCAACGCTCGGCATCGGGGTCGTTCCAGCGGGCAAGCTCGTCCGCAATCTTAAGTAGCCACCCTTGTCCATATGGAAATTCAAAAACGTAGCGTTCTTTATTGGATTCGAAGTAACTATACTCTTGACGGATATTCGCTTCACTGAAACTTTCATCTAATTTTGCCCTTATTGCTACTGCCTCTGGAATGTCTGGGTAAGATTTTAATATTTTAATAAGTGCCCAATGGTTATGAACAGCGCTATGCCAATCATAACAACCGTAAAAAGCAGGCCAGATATCCATAGGGGTTTGGGTATCGCCCGGTTGACGCAATGCACGGTAGTAATAATGTGGTGTTGGCTTAGCCGTGCAATCTAAAGACAGTTGAGCAAAATAAGATGCACCTGCCGAAGAAAGGGTATAACGGCCATCTGGAGCGCTATTTACCAACTGAGCAAAAAAGAAATTTGCACTTAAAAAAGCGCTAAAGAGGATGGAAAATTTGAGCATGAACTAAGGGGTAAAAAACATCAGGATTTGATAGGCTTCTTGAATCCGTTCTTGAAAATAGACAATGATTCTGTTCCGATACCGACTATAGATACAATATTGAGCGGAAACTCGAGCAAGACATGAGAAAAACTCAAGAAAAACAACAAGCTTAAACCCAAAGAGTAATCATAGGTATAGAAAACCGAAGCAGCTATCCAAGTAACGATAACCACGATGAACCGAACTTTAGGCACTTTATGCCAACGGATGATCTCTGTTTTACTGAACCAATTGAGGTAGTGATACAAATAAGCAAAGGCAATAAAGCGCATGAGCATGATACCTACCTCAGAAAAATAAATGAAGGCATCTGTTTCCTTTTTGCTCGGCGACTTCATTAGTTTACGAGGGAACGGTTCAAAACGGTATTCGTTGATACTATTGATATATCGACTGGAGGTATCAAAAAAGTAAAGCAAGTGGTCGTATTGAAATGACGGCGACAAATTGGCCATATTAATGCGCATTGGTTTGATCACGAATGGGCGGTCGGCAATTTTAGACAAAGAATCGGTGTGCGCTATAAATGCAGAGGTATCGATGAGACCTTGACGTAAGAAATAACATTTGTTGCCCTCTTTGGTAATGATGTCAAGGTATTCTTTATTGGTCAGTTTTTGATCCTCGATAAGGTCAAAATGATCCAAAATAAGATAGTTGGTATTGTAAAATCCATCCCCCTTTGCGTAATAGGCCTCTTTTCCGAATTTAGAAAGAAAAGGACTTTTGGTATCGACAGGAAGGGTAAAGACCAAAACAATTGGAACCAAAACAAAACCGACCATTTGCAAAAGACCAGACTTACTTCGGGATTTCAGTGCGCCATAAAGCATAAAGAGCCCCGTAAATAAATACACATGAATGAGTGTAGGTATCAATGCTGTGAGAGCAAAAATAGTGGTGCTGTCTGCGTTTTCAGCAGCGCGTTCTGGGCTCAGCCAACCACCAACAAAAATAAATAGCAAGAAAATGGCCAAAAGCTTGATCCAAAGACTTTTAACCAAGGCAAACAAAATGGAGGCAAAGAGTGCAAACACCAAAAGTTTGTCAAAAAGATTCATTTCTACAAAGTAGTCGTAGACATCTTGACTCACCCCAAAGTCTTTGGCAAAGGCCGCGTATGACAAAAGGACACCTACAATAAGTAAAACAAGGTAGTCCCACTTACCTTTGGCAAAGTATTGGCGGTCGTGGAGCCAACTGATTTCGGTGAGGTAGTGCAAAGGCCCCAAATAGGCATAAGCTAACAGAAAGGTTTCAAAAGGAAAGTAGTAGGCCAAAACAGCGGTCAATACCATGAGTCCGATGTTGAGGTAGTTGATGCGATCTGCTTTTAGCACATTCATTTACTTTGTTTTAAAGTATATACAAATTTAAGCAAAGCTTGTTTAGAAAAATAGAGATCTCATTCATTTATTTCTGAACGGATTAGTCAGGATCTGACGCTTCTGAAAAAAGTGGAATTTGGTCGGGGTTGTCCTCTTCATTTTTCGATAAATCCCATTCCATAGAAGGTGTTTGGACTTCATCTTCTAACAATTCGACTTCATCAAGAATTTCTTCCGCTTGCGGCCATGGTTCAGGGCTTTCATCAATAGGATGCGTAAGGACAATTTCTTTGACCTTCATTTTGGTGATTTGATTGCCCTGTGCTTTCATCCCCTTAACATCGATTAAATCAGCCAAATTGAATATTTGATCAGGCAGATTCTTTGTTTCTTTGAGTAATTTGTTGAACACAATGCGTGCCTCGGGTCTAAATGCTGTTGAAACAACATCTAAATAAGAACCTGCTGCTTCTGTAATGAAACTTACGCGCTTATCTTGGGTAATCTCACAAGTAAAACGTTTGACGTAATGTAACTCTTTCTCTGCATCGTAATAAACGGCTGAAATAGGCCGGTCTTGGATCCATTTCTCTATATGGATCATGTCTTCATCGAAGTGAGTTGCTAAATCAAAGCTACTGAGACGGTACTCTCCATTTTTATAAATTGTCAGAATTCGGTCCTCGCCTTTAAAGGAGCCAAGGAATTTACCCCTACCCTCATCGTTGAGGCGTCCCACAACGGTATCGTACCAAATTTTACGGGCGGCAAGTGTGGAGCCCCCCACCTCTTTTTGAACAATTTTTTGAATAATCTCTTTGGTGACGCGGTTACCTGCAGAATTTCGACCTTTGATGAGCAAAGCGCCGAGATCGATATCGAAACGCAAACGCTTGAGGTGTGGCCTCGGACGCAAAAAGACACTCACTACTTCGCGTTCTCCGTTGGGGTGCACACTGAAATAAAGCATTTTTGAGCCTTTGGTGCCTTTGGTGAGGTCGTATTCGGTGTCTCTGGTAATGGAATTAACGTAGAAACGCTTCATCATGGTGGGGCCACCCGTACCATCTTGATAAAAAAGATGGTAAATAGTGCGGGTATCTCCTTTCTTCCAAACATTGGCATAAATAAGACCCTTCCCAATGAATTTTTTATCGGCAACCTTCGTAATCATTAACTTACCCGAGGAGAAAAAGCAAATAATGTCGTCAATTTCTGAACAATCGCAAACCGCTTCGTTTTTCTTTAGACCGTAGCCAATAAAGCCTTCTTCGTAATCCACGTAAAGCTTACGGTTGGCAATAATCACTTTAGATGCCGAAATAGTGTCAAAAGTTTTGATTTCTGTTTTGCGTTCCCGACCTGCGCCAAAGCGTTTTTTAAGATCCTTGAAGTAATCGATTGCGTAGTCCACAAGATGGGCTAAATGATGTTTCACTTGAAGCATTTCTTCCTCAATTTTGAGCAGTGCCTCGTCTGCTTTGTCAGCATCGAAGCGCGTAATGCGGATCATTGGGATCTGGGTCAGTTTATGCAAATCTTCGTCTTGAATCTCGCGAAGGAGTTGTTTATGGAAGGGTTTAAACCGCTCGTAGAGGTAAACATAAAGGGCTTCTCGGTCACTATAGAGCTTGAAATCGATATACATTTCGTGATTGATAAACAGCTTCTCGAGTGTAGAAAAATGCCATTGGCGCTCGAGCTCGTCTAGTTTAATTTCAAGTTCGAGTCGCAAGAGCTTGACAGTGTGGTCTGTATTGACCTTCAGTATTTCGGTGATGCCCATGAAGCGTGGACGCTCGCCGTCGATAATTGAAGAATTCGGCGAAACCGAGACTTCACAATCCGTGAAAGCATAAAGTGCATCAATTGTTTTGTCTGGCGATACACCTGGTGCGAGATGCACAATAATTTCAGCCTCTGAGGAGGTATTGTCTTCGATTTTTTTAATCTTGATTTTAGCTTTATCATTGGCTTTAATCACAGATTCAATCAAGGAAGTTGTGGTTGTCCCGTAGGGTATTTCGTTGATGATGAGTGTTTTGTTGTCTACTTTTCTAATCTTGGCGCGGATGCGGACACGCCCGCCACGCAAGCCGTCGTTGTAACCAGAAAAATCGGCCATGCCGCCATTCGGAAAATCAGGTAAAATTTCGACCTTTTTACCGCGCAAATGATTGATCGATTGATCGATGAGCTCGATAAAGTTGTGCGGCAAAAACTTACAAGCCATTCCGACCGCAATTCCTTCTGCTCCTTGTGCGAGTAGCAAAGGGAATTTCATAGGCAGTTGCTGCGGTTCTTTGTTACGGCCATCGTAAGACGACAACCAATTGGTAGTTTTGGGATTAAATGCGACGTGCAAAGCAAACTTAGAGAGCCGCGCTTCGATGTAACGGGCAGCAGCAGCGCCATCTCCAGTGAGTGTGTTTCCCCAGTTTCCTTGGCAATCTATGAGGAGGTCTTTTTGACCAATTTGCACGAGAGCATCGCCAATAGAAGCATCGCCGTGCGGGTGGTATTTCATGGTATTGCCAATGATGTTCGCCACCTTGTTGTAACGACCATCTTCCATTTCTCGCATGGAATGCAAAATTCGGCGCTGCACGGGTTTGAGGCCATCGTACAAACTAGGCACAGCGCGCTCTAAAATCACGTAACTCGCGTAGTCCAAGAACCAATTTTGATACAAGCCGTTGAGTGGTACAATTTTGTCGTCAACGTGTTGTTTCTCGAATGGATTATGGCCACTTTCTTCTTGTGGCATTTGGTCTTCTATTTCGTCTTCTGCCATGTTAAGATGCTAATTCGGTGGTTTCGGCCTCTTCAGATGTATTGGCTGAGAGGGTTTCAGGGAGGTCTTTTTCAACGCGAAGGTTATCGATAATGAAATCTTGACGTTCTGGGGTGTTTTTTCCCATAAAGTAAGATAATATCGAGTCTATAGAGGCGTCTTTGGTGAGAATTACAGGTTCTAGGCGAATATCTTCACCAATAAAATGAATGAATTCGTCTGGAGAGATTTCACCAAGCCCCTTAAAGCGGGTAATTTCTGGATTTTTACCGAGTTCATCCATTGCCGCACGGCGTTCATCTTCGGAGTAACAATAAATTGTTTTCTTTTTATTACGGACACGAAACAAAGGCGTTTGCAAGACATAAACGTGATTGCGCTTGACCAAGTCGGGGAAGAATTGTAAAAAGAAAGTGAGTAGTAACATACGGATATGCATACCGTCGACATCGGCATCGGTTGCGATGACAATACGGTTGTAGCGGAGGTTATCCATGTCATCTTCGATATCTAATGCTGCTTGGATCAGATTGAACTCTTCATTTTCGTAAACCACCTTTTTGGTGAGGCCATAGCAATTGAGCGGCTTTCCTCTTAACGAGAACACCGCTTGGGTATTGACGTCTCTCGATTTGGTAATTGAGCCGCTTGCGGAGTCTCCTTCGGTGATAAACAAAGTGGTATCCTCTCGGCGCTCGTCTTTGAGGTCAGTGAGATGGGTGCGGCAATCGCGGAGTTTTTTGTTGTGAAGACTTGCTTTTTTAGAGCGGTCTCGGGCTAATTTGCGGATACCTGCTAAATCTTTGCGCTCGCGCTCAGACTGCTTGATTTTCTTTTCTATAGTTTCGGCAACATCCGCATTGCGGTGGAGGTAGTTATCGAGTTTGTCTTTGAGAAAATCGTTGATAAAAGCGCGCATGGACTTACCGCCTGGCTCAATTTCTTGCGAACCCAGTTTGGTTTTGGTCTGGGATTCAAAAACCGGCTCTACAACTTTGACGGCAATAGCCGCTACAATAGATTGACGGATGTCCGAAGGTTCGTAGTTCTTGTTGTAGAAATCGCGGATTACTTTGGCTACGGACTCACGAAAGGCGCTTTGGTGCGTGCCGCCTTGTGTGGTGTGCTGTCCGTTGACAAATGAATAGTAGTCTTCTCCGTAGGTTCGGCCGTGTGTGAAAGCAACTTCGATATCGTCGTCTTCTAGGTGAATGATTGGATAGAGCGGATCTCCATCCATGTTGTTCTCGAGGAGGTCCTTGAGGCCGTCTTTGGAATTGAATTTTTCACCGTTGTAATAAATGTTCAGACCGCGATTGAGGTAGCAATAGTTCCACATCATTTTATCGAGGTATGCCGTTTTATAAGCATACTTCTTGAAGATGGTGTCATCTGGGATAAATTCGACGTAGGTGCCGTTGGTTTCGTCTGTTTTTTCTATGGTGGTCTCGGAAACGAGCTCACCGCGCTCAAAAACAGCTGTTTTTTTCTCGCCATCGCGCACTGCGTACACCATAAAATGAGAGGAGAGCGCATTGACTGCTTTGGTACCTACCCCGTTTAAACCAACGGATTTTTTAAAGGCTTTGGAATCGTATTTTCCGCCGGTATTCATTTTAGATACGACCTCGACGACCTTGCCAAGCGGAATACCGCGGCCGTAGTCTCGGACTGACACCATTCCATCTTTGACTTTGATATCGATGCGCTTACCGTTACCCATCACAAACTCATCGATGCAGTTATCGACAACCTCTTTGACTAGAATGTAAATTCCGTCGTCGGCAGCGGCGCCATCGCCAAGCTTACCAATATACATTCCGGGACGCAAACGGATATGTTCTTTCCAGTCTAGGGAACGTATGTTGTCTTCGGTGTATTGATTTTCAGCCATGTAGCTATTAAAAATTTGTGTCGAACAAAAATAACAAACTAGCGCACTCAGAAGACAGCTCAGAAAAGGAAATTATAAACTAAATGTGTTGATAACAATAGGAATTCGGCTATATTTGCCCACAAATTGAATCAGAAATATGGCAACAACTGCAGATATCCGCAACGGATTGTGCATCAAGCACAACGAAAAACTCTTTCAAATCATCGAATTTCAGCACGTAAAACCCGGCAAAGGCCCGGCTTTTGTCCGTACCAAAATGCGTCAAATTGAATCCGGAAAGGTACTTGACCACACCTTTTCAGCAGGTCATAAAATTGAACCTGTTCGTATTGAAAACAGAGAATATCAATACCTGTACCAAGAGTCTGAAAACTATATCTTCATGAATAATGAAAGTTTTGAGCAAGTGAATATTCCGCTCAAAATGGTTGAAAAGCCCGGTTTTCTCCAAGAAGGAATGACGGTAAATATTCTTTATCATGCAGAAGAAGAAATGCCGCTTGTTGTCGAGTTACCAATGTACATTATTTCTGAAGTGACCTACACCGAGCCAGGTGTAAAAGGCGACACCGCCACCAACTCCATGAAGCCAGCGACCATTGCAACCGGAGCAGAAGTTCGCGTTCCCTTGTTTATTGATAACGGCGAAGTGATTAAAATTGACACGCGTACAGGCGTCTACGTAGAACGCGTAAAAGGATAACATGAAAAACACAGCACTTACCCAAAAACACATCGCGCTCGGCGCCAAAATGGTTCCGTTTGCTGGTTACAACATGCCAGTACAATACGAAGGCGTCAATGCGGAACACGAAACCGTACGGAACGGTGTCGGTGTTTTTGATGTATCACATATGGGTGAGTTCTTGTTAAAAGGACCAAAAGCCTTAGACCTCATTCAAAAAGTGTGTAGCAATAATGCATCCGTTCTTTTCGACGGCAAAGCACAGTATAGCTGTCTACCAAACGGTAAGGGCGGCATTGTGGATGACCTCATCATCTACCGCGTTACTGCACAAGAATATTTTATCGTGGTCAATGCGTCTAACATTGAGAAAGACTGGAACTGGATTGCCAGCCACAACGACCTCGGTGTAGAGATGCAAAATCTCTCTGACGACTATTCTTTGCTCGCTATTCAAGGCCCGAAAGCTGCTTTGGCTATGCAAGCCCTCACCAACATTGATTTATCGGACATGACCTACTATACTTTTCAATATGGCACTTTTGCAGGTATTGAAAATGTAATGGTTTCGGCAACTGGCTACACCGGTTCGGGCGGTTTTGAGGTATATGTCAAAAATGAGGATGCCTCTAAAGTCTGGGATGCTGTTTTTGAAGCGGGTGCTGCATTTGGTATCAAGCCAATTGGCCTTGCTGCCCGCGACACCCTTCGTCTAGAAATGGGCTTTTGCTTGTACGGCAACGACATCGATGACAGCACGTCTCCGTTAGAGGCAGGCCTTGGCTGGATCACCAAATTCAATAAAGATTTTACCGACTCTGAATTTTTGAAAATTCAAAAAGAAGAAGGGCTCACGCGTAAACTTGTCGCTTTTGAAATGATGGAGCGCGGTATTCCACGTCACGACTACCCTATTTTAGATGCAGCAGGTAAAGTTATTGGCAAAGTTACCTCCGGTACAATGTCACCATCCATGAAAATCGGTATCGGCCTTGGCTACGTAGCTACTGAATATACGAGCCTCGATACAGAACTATTTATTGAAATTAGAGAAAAAGGCGTCAAGGCAAAAGTAGTAAAGCTCCCTTTTTACAAAGCATCCTGAGTAAACAGCAATTTAATCTCTAAGCACCAGCGCACCTCTTGGGTCGTCTGAAATGATTCCTGAAGGCCCTTTCTTCAATACAGCGCGCTGCGTTTTACTTGAGCGCATTTCGAATAAAAAAATGGCCTTACCCATGTTTTTGAGTTGCTGGATTTCTAGTTCCGTAATTTCGTAGTGGCGCATCATGAGTCCATGCAATTTGGGTATTTGCTCCAATTGCACAAGTCCTTCTACAAACGATACCGTCGAAAAAACCACACTAAAATCAGCACTTAGCGCCGCTAGCCAACTTGGGCTTGAACTATCCAAAATAAGTTGCGCCCGCAAATGAACCGGGATTTTCAATAAAGCAGTTCTAAAAGCTTCGAGCTGAACCGATGAATCACAAACATTCCAATGCTTTAAATCAAGTATGAAGGTATGTCCGTCTTTTAATTTCGGAAGAATGGAGTCGAGTACAACCAGTTGTTCTTTATGAATGCTTTTATAATGGAGCTGAGCAATTTGATAGTCATGGAGATCTGCTATACAACCGATACCATTCGTGGTGGCATCCAATCTGTTTTCATGAAACAACCACAGCGTGCTGTCTTTACTCATGCGAACGTCCATCTCTACGCCATCTATTGTTGGTAGCGAAAGTGCCAAATCAATGGCCTCTTGTGAATTATCGTGATAGATGCTCATAGGTATGTGCATACCCATTCCGGCGTGTCCATAAATCTGAACTTCTGGATAGGTCTCTTGCTTGTTACATGACAAGAAAATCTCAGATATGAAAACCATCAAGCACAGTGAATAAAATAACTTTAAATATGGCTTGATCCTCATTTTTTTCGAGAAAAAAAGTAATAATTGAGTTGAAGTTGCGGCGTAAGAAAAAAATGCAACTTATTTGGATCGGAAATAGATAGGCCATAAAGTTGCTCAAAAACAGCACCCAAAGAAAGCTGAATGTCTAGTCGATTTGCGGATCCCAGCCCATAGCCAAAACCAACAAATGCCCCATGATAGGTATCTATATAACTAGATTTTTGAAAATCAAATTGATACCTAAGCGTGTAAAATGGACCTTTCCAATTTTCAATTGTTGATTGATCGCTTATATTCTTGTGCCAAAAAAAGGCGTATTGTGGCGCCAGCGCACCTTGTAAACTCCTTTCTACTCCAATTCCTAATTCCATGCCAATATAGCCTTTAGGCAACGTTCTCATGCCTTTTAGTCCTATGACTTGATCGTAAAGATGAATGGCTGCCCCAAGCCCAAACATATTTTGTGAAGAAACCCTAGGTTGTGCACAAAGAAAGAAAATATAGAAGGGTAACAACTTGAACATGTACAAAAATAAAAAAGGCCCTCCAATGGAAGGCCTTTCGTATTGAATTTGTTCTTTTTATACCAATCCTTGGTCGATCATGGCGTCAGCGACTTTGACAAAACCAGCCACATTAGCGCCTTTGACGTAGTCAACCGTGCCAGTTGCATCCTTACCGTATTTAACACAAGCTTCGTGGATAGAAACCATGATGCCGTGCAAGCGTTGATCGACTTCTTCAGCTGACCAAGACAAGCGCAAGGAGTTTTGAGACATCTCTAAACCTGAAGTTGCCACGCCACCTGCATTAGATGCCTTACCTGGTGAAAACAATACTTTAGCCGCTTGGAATGCAGCAATTGCCTCTGGTGTTGAAGGCATGTTAGCACCTTCAGCCACACACATAACACCATTTGCAATAAGCGCTTTGGCTTCTTCGCCATTGAGCTCATTTTGAGTTGCACAAGGCAATGCAATATGGGCTTTGACTTCCCAAGGACGCTTTGCTGCAATAAATTTGGCATTAGGGTACTGTTTGACATACTCAGATATACGACCGCGGCGAACGTTTTTGAGGTCCATGACCCATGCAAGCTTATCGGCATCAATACCATCGGTATCATAGATATAGCCTTCGGAATCTGACATAGTGACTACTTTGGCACCAAGTTGTGTGGCTTTTTCACAAGCGTATTGCGCAACATTTCCTGAACCAGAAACCGCAACAATTTTACCGTTGAAAGATTCACCTTTCGTAGCGAGCATTTCTTTTGCGAAATAAACGGTTCCGTAACCAGTTGCCTCAGGACGGATTAATGAACCACCCCAGTTGCGACCTTTACCTGTTAGGACACCCGTAAATTCATTTCTTAAGCGCTTGTACTGACCAAACATGTAACCGATTTCACGACCACCTACACCGATATCACCAGCAGGCACGTCTGTGTCTGGACCGATATGACGCGCAAGTTCGGACATAAAAGATTGGCAGAATTTCATTACTTCGTTGTCAGACTTTCCTTTTGGATCAAAATCTGAACCACCTTTACCTCCGCCCATTGGCAGCGTAGTCAAGGAGTTTTTGAAGATTTGTTCGAAACCTAAGAATTTAAGGATAGACAAGTTTACCGACGGGTGGAAACGCAAACCACCCTTGTAGGGGCCAATAGCGCTGTTAAACTCTACGCGGTAGCCTCGGTTAACTTGTACATTGCCTTGATCGTCTAGCCATGGAATGCGAAAGATGATGGTACGCTCCGGTTCTACGATTCTATCTAGAATTTTTGCTGTTTTGTATTTTGGGTTGGCCTCAATAAAAGGAATAACCGCTTCGGCAACTTCCTGAACCGCTTGCAAGAATTCTGGTTCGTGACCATTCTTAGCACGAACACGATCCATGAAAGCTTCGATTTCTGCGTGATGTTGATTTGACATAATTTAAAAGAGTTTTTAGCGTATGAACTTGGGGCAAAATTAATCCAAAATCAATTGATGAAGGGATCTTTTTTCAACATTTTATTAGTGTCAAAATGACACTAATCTATTTGTACAACCATAAGGACTTTTACAAATTTGAAATACCATAAAAAAGTACTTATTTTTACAGCTCAAAAGCAACCAAACCTATGCCTCCACCGTTATGGAAGCATCCTATAATAATAAGACTACATAATGAAACCTAGCCACTTCAAACTACACATAGTAACCGCGATACTTATAACGGTTATTCAGTTGTTTAGTATTACTCGTTCATTTGCACAAGGCCCTGTTACCCTTTGCGTTGGTCAAGATACGACCGTTTGCCCCGGGCAAACTGTAACACTAAACGATTGTAATAATATTGGTGGGGGAACAAGCGGAGGCACAGTTGGGCCTTATGTAGTTTCCGGAATTTCTTACAATCCTGATTCATTTACAAGCGGTAGTTCGGTATTTCTTACAGATGACGCCGTTTCAGGAGTTCAATCAATAGGTTTCAACTTTTGCTTTTTCGGAAACACCTACACACAATTTTACATCGGTAGTAATGGTTGGATATCATTTTCTGCTGGTCAACCTACTGGATGGGTCAATACTGCATTGCCAAGTGCTGCTGGTACAGTTCCTAAAAATTGTATTATGTCACCTTGGCAAGATTGGCATCCAGGAATAGGAGGTACTATAAAATATCAAGTATACGGCACTGCTCCTTTGCGAAGGCTTGTGATTTCATGGAATGCTGTTCCCATGTTCTCCTGCACAAGCAATTTAGGTACATTTCAAATAAAAATATTTGAAACAACAAATATCATTGAAACTCACATCCTCAACAAGCCCGCTTGCCTCCAATGGGCCAATGGAAACGCCACCCACGGAATACACAACCTAAATGGCACTGTTGCAGTCGTTGTACCCGGAAGAAATTCTTCTCAATGGACGGCTGCTAATGAAGGATACAGCTTTAGCCCAGGAATTACATGGCAAAATAGTATTGGTCAATCTTTTCCATATAATGGCGGCACACTCACTATTAACCCTGTTCCAATGGGAACCACTGGTTATTGGTTAAGTGGAGGTTGTGGTACTGGTGGTGGCCTCTCTATTTCAGATACCACCTGGATTACTCGTGCAACACCAACTGTAACCACAACAGCCTTACCTGATGTTTGTACTCAAGGGATTGGCAATGCTACTGCGAATCCAGGAGTTGGATCGCCAGGTCCTTACACCTATACCTGGAACCCCGGTAACATTTCGGGAAATTCAGCCAATAATTTATATGCCGGCACTTACACTGTAACCCAGATTGATGCGAATGCTTGCAGTGCAACAGCTACAGCTGTTATCGGCGATACGCCAGCTAGTTTTACAGCAACCACCACACCCGTTACTTGCCCCGGAGGCAATAATGGTACTGCAACAGCAAATGTGAGCCCTGCATCAGGAGCGATTACTTACTTATGGAGTAATGGTCAAACTTCACAATCGGCAACAGGCTTGAGTGCAGGCAACCATTGGTGCTATGCTTCAAACACTACCGGTTGTTCTGATACCATTTACGTTACGGTAACTGAAATTCCCCCAATGGTATTAAGTCCTACTAATATAGTAGATGCCAATTGTTACACATTTGCAAACGGACAAGCGACAATTGATGTAACCCAAGGAACAGCACCGTATACATACAGTTGGGATATCTCGGCATCATTCGGCGCAACCGCATTAGATTTGGGTGCTGGCCTACATACATGCACGGTTACTGATGCAAACGGATGTACACAATCTATTTCTTTGAACATCGACCAGCCTAGTCCACTTGATATCACTTTTCTGACTCCAGACACCATGATTTGTTCCGAATCAAGTATTGTCTTGAACGCAGCAGGTATTGGAGGTTCTACTACCTACACTTATTCTTGGACAGAAAATGGCATTGCTATCGGGAATGGATCCAATATAACCGTTGACCCTACAAATTCTGGAACGGTCTATTGCGTCACGCTAAGCGAAGCATGTGGATCACCTACCACAACTGCATGTATGACCATCGTTTTCCCGCTTGACATCATTCCAATCATAACACCTGTGGACAATCAAATTTGCTCACCTGGGAACTTTGAACTGCACAACAACTCTACCAATGGGCAAGAGATCGCAAATACCGCTTACTTATTCTCAAACAGTGATAGCTATAACCTGCCAAATCAAGACGACCTCTTTCACACAATTGTTCAACCCGGGGTATATGACCTTTCGGTAGTCATTACATCTATTTATGGTTGTATCTATAATGGATTTTTTGATGATCTAATTACTGTAACAGCCAACCCTATTGCCAACTTTACAATTTCCAAAAACCCAGCCACTTGGTTTGAAACAACTATTCAAACCAATGATATTTCCATAGGTAATATTGCTTATTACAATTGGTTTTCAGCTGGAGCAACCAACCTTATTAGTACAGGTTCTAGCGCGTTAATTAGCTACCCCGAAGGCATCTTGGGCAATTACCCAATCACCTTAATGGTAACAACCGTAGATGGGTGTACAGACTCTATCACCATAGATATCAATGTTGTTTCCGATATTATTTTTTACGCTCCAACTGCGTTTACTCCAGATGACGACGAACACAACCAAGTTTGGGCATTTTATTTAGAAGGTATCGACTACGAAAACTTTCATTTAGAAATTTTCAACCGTTGGGGAGAAGTCATTTGGGAAACCTACGACACCAAAGGCTTTTGGGATGGATACTACAATGGTGTTAGAGTGCAGCCCGGCACCTATTCTTGGAAAGCTTGGTTTAAAGACAAAGACACCGACGGAAAAACGATAAAAACTGGCATGATTCATGTTATTCGTTAATACATGAAATCAACATTTATATTGGTTCTACTCTCCCTTGGTTTTGTTCAATATTCCTGCGGACAGCAAATCAAAGGACTTGTTCAACAAATTCCAACTCAGGTAAAAGACGGAAAATTTCCAACTGGTCAAAAACCTTCATTAACGAACGATGAAGTTGTTGCCGGATTGCGTGAGGCCTTACAAATCGGTATAAAAAATGCTGTCAACCAAAGTTCAGCACTTGATGGCTTTTTAGGGAACACCCAAATTAGACTTCCCTTCCCTCCTGACGCGCTTAAAGTAAAAGATAAAGCATTACAGTTAGGGATGGCCAACCAAGTAGCACAATTTGAAACAACGTTAAACAGAGCAGCAGAAGAAGCGGTCAAAGAGGCCCTGCCCATTTTTTCCCAAGCTATTCTAACAATGAGTGTCACAGATGGATTTGCAGTTCTCAAAGGAGGTAACGGAGCCGCTACCACATTTCTAAAAAATCAAACGCATCAAGCGCTCTACACGGCTTTTCTTCCCAAAGTAAAAGAAGCAACGGCAAAAGTGAGCCTCACCGCACAATGGAATCCGCTCATGACCAAATACAATCAGGCCATGACCCTAACAGGTGGCGAAAAAATCAATCCGGATCTAGATGCTTTCGTTACGGATAGAGCTATTGCTGGTTTGTTTACCCTTGTACAACAAGAAGAGGATAAAATCCGGCAAAATCCGGCTGCCAGAGTAAACGATTTATTAATGAAAGTTTTCGGATCTCTTTAATTTTTCTTCAACACCCCGAAAGATGCAGTTTCCCGCTACAGAATTAGTTCTTGATTCCAATGGAGCGGTCTATCATTTAGGTCTTCAACCCGAGCAACTCGCTCAGCGCGTAATTCTCGTTGGAGATCAAGATCGAGTAGTAAAAATTTCTCGCTTTTTTGACCAAATAGACAGCCGGGTTCAACATCGGGAATTCGTAACGCACACCGGAACATACAAAGGGAAGCACATCACCGTCCTATCAACTGGTATTGGAACAGACAATATCGATATTTGTATGGCCGAACTCGACGCGTTGGCCAACATCGATCTGAAAACAAGAACACAAAAAGACAAGCAACGCAGTTTAGAAATCATTCGGATTGGCACCTGCGGAATGCTCCAAACAGATATGCCCATTCATTCGTTTGTGTTGTCAACACATGCACTCGGCCTTGATAATATTGCCCATTTTTATCCGATCCAATTTAGTTTAAACGAGCAAATACTCCTCAAGAAAGTACTTAGCCAAGTCACCTTTCCTGCTGGTATCAATCCCTATTTATCTGAAGCGCATCCACAAATGATCAGCAAACTAGAATCTCCAAAGGTTAGAAAAGGAATCACCGTAACGAGCTCAGGATTTTACGGCCCTCAAGGCAGGTCTTTAAGACTGGCGAGTCAGATGCCTAATATTCACCTAGCACTCGGTAAATTTAATGACAACGGACAACAAATTGTCAATTTTGAAATGGAGAGCTCCGCAATCTTTGCACTTGGAAACGCATTAGGGCACGCGTGCACAAGCATTTGTTTGGGCGTAGCCAATAGGCCTCAAGAAATATTCTCCACCGGAATTAATGAAGCCATGGATGAGCTCATACTTTATGTACTTGACCGAATCTAGTTGATTACTTGAGGAATTTATCGAGGGTAATATGAAGATTGAGGCCTCTCAATTCAGCTCCGCTCGCTACAATTACACCATTGCCATCTAATAAGAAAGCACTAGGAATGGTCGCTACTTGATAATTAGCAGCAGCCAAACCTTTTGCGTCCAACACATGGTTATTCCAAACGAGTTGGTCAGCGCTAATCGCTTGCTTCCAAGCAGCTTCGTCTCTGTCCAAAGACACACTAAAAACTTCAAAGCCTTTTGCGCTCCTGAACTCTTTTTGTCTGTACTTCTTGTAGGCTTCTAGCACATTTGGGCTTTCTTGCCTGCAGGGCCCGCACCAAGAGGCCCAGAAATCTACCAAAACCATCTTACCTCGTAAATCGGATAGCTTGAGCGTCTTTCCTTTGGGCGAAACTAAAGCAATCTCAGGGGCAGTAGTATCTTGAGGAAGACTTGGTGTAGCTTCTTGACGAAAACAGAGCGCATAACAGGCAAAAGCTGCTATTAAAACAATAACAAGGATGCCTGATTTTCTCATCCGACTCTTCTGATGTCAGCACCAATATTATTGAGACGATACTCGATGTCTTGGTAACCGCGGTCAATTTGTTCGATGTTGTGAATAACGCTCTTCCCTTTTGCAGAAAGTGCCGCAATTAAAAGGGAAACACCCGCGCGAATATCTGGGGAAGTCATTTCAATTCCTTTTAAGTTATGCTCTCTGTTCAGACCGATTACCGTTGCTCTGTGCGGATCGCAAAGAATGATCTGAGCACCCATATCGATGAGTTTATCAACAAAAAAGAGGCGTGACTCAAACATTTTTTGGTGAATGAGTACGGAGCCCTTAGCTTGGGTAGCCACCACAAGAATAATGGATAAGAGATCTGGGGTAAACCCGGGCCATGGCGCGTCGTAGATGGTCATGATAGAACCATCAATGAAGGTTTCGATTTCGTATTTTTCTTGTGCAGGAATAAAGATGTCATCTCCACGACGCTCTAGTTTGATCCCTAAGCGGCGAAATACATTAGGAATAACGCCGAGGTTGTCCCAAGATACGTCTTTGATCGTAATTTCGGATTGTGTCATGGCGGCCAGGCCAATGAAACTACCAATTTCGATCATGTCGGGCAAAATGCGATGAAAACAGCCTCCAAGGGACTTAACCCCTTGGATTTTGAGCATATTGGAGCCTATTCCGGTAATTTGCGCACCCATAGAATTGAGCATTTTACAAAGCTGCTGAATATAAGGTTCACAAGCGGCATTGTAGAAAGTGGTTTCACCTTCGGCCATAACTGCTGCCATTAATATATTTGCAGTACCAGTAACCGATGCTTCGTCGAGGTGGATATATGTACCTTTTAAGTCAGCTCCTTCCACGGAATAAAAGTGTTCACCGGCATCGTAATTGAATTTGGCACCCAACAATGCAAAGCCTTCAAAGTGGGTATCTAGACGGCGACGACCAATTTTATCGCCACCCGGTTTAGGGATAAACCCACGACCATAGCGCGCTAACAAAGGCCCGACAATCATGATGGAACCTCGCAAAGCCGAAGCTCTTTTTTTGAAATCTTCCGTTTCGAGGTAAGCTAAATTAATTTCCTTCGCTTGAAAAATATACGTCCCTTTTTCTACTTTTTCCACCTTGACACCCATTGTTTGCAACAACTCAATGAGCTTGTTGACGTCTACAATGTCCGGAATATTAGAAATTGTAACTTTTTCTGGAGTCAGTAAAGGGGCGCAAAGCACCTGCAAAGCTTCATTTTTTGCACCTTGCGGTATGATTTCACCTTTGAGTGGCTTACCACCATAAATTTCAAAAGAAGCCATGCTTTATTTTTTGATGAATTTTTTCTTTTTGTACTTATTGTTATTTTTTTGCTTGTTCAAGCGTGCGTTCTTCTGCAGATTTTGACCAATACCCATTGTTTTGAGCAAAGTGTTGGTATTGACTAAATCGTCTGGATTTTCTAACACGAGGTCGCCTTTGGATAATTCTTTAAGCTGCTGAGCAATGACGTGGTTTTCTACTGTATCGTTATTGTAGGCCAAAAACTGCTTTTTCATGAAATTGGCCATTGTGGTCTTGAGGAATTCTTTTTCTTCGGGAATAGTAACATCCTTTGAAGCCTCTAGAATCATTTGTGTGTACTTACCATAGTGACCGTAGCGAATTTTACTCGATGGATAAACCATGCGCTGTGGTTTTTCGTTGAGGACCTCAGGTTTTGGTTTATCGTATGGAGAATCTACATCGAACTCAAAGTTAGACATCACAAAAAGGTGTGTCCAAAGCTTGTGACGGTAATCTTCTACGTCGCGTAAATGTGGATTGAGTTGCCCCATAACCTCGATAATTGCCTGAGCAGCACGGTTGCGCTCTGCACGATCGGTAAGTTCCATAGCATGTGCAATCATGTTTTGCACATTGCGCCCATATTCGGGTAAAATTAACGGGCCACGCGTGGTATTGTATTCCATATTTATTTTTCTAAGTGTGCGCCTAAGGCGTTATCGTAAATAGCTTTTGCCTCGGCAATAAAGCCATAATGTTGTTCATCTATTTGAAGTTTGCCTTTGGTGACATGCCCAAGCAAGGTAATATTTACTCCTGTTGCAACCATATACTCAACGAAATCTTCAACTTGTTCTTCAGTTACCGAAACCACAACTCTCCCTTGACCTTCGCCAAATAAGAAGGCGTCTAGGCGGATATCTGCATCGCTGACAATATCAAAACCTAAATCTCTTGGCATAGACATTTCGATGAGGCTGACGTATAAACCGCCATCTGAGACATCGTGAACAGCATTGACTAATCCTTCGGAAATAACACCTTTCAGTGCCTGTTGCATTTCAAATTCTTTATCGAGGTCAAAATAAGGAGCAGGCGACGCTTTAACGCCGTGATAGGTTGCGAGGTATTCTGAAGAGGCGATGTCTTCGATATAGTCGCCGATCAGAAAAATGACATCTCCTTTTTGCTTGAAATCGAGGGTCATGACCTTTTCTTTATCGGGAACAATGCCGATCATGCCGATGGTTGGTGTCGGAAAAACCGGTACTTCTTTACCGTTCATGACCGTTTGGTTGTAGAACGATACATTACCACCGGTTACAGGTGTTTCAAATTTCAGACAAGCGGCTGACATGCCTTTAATAGCGCCAACAAATTGCCAGTATGATTCTGGATTATAAGGGTTGCCAAAGTTGAGACAATTGGTAATTGCACTTGGGTTTCCGCCGGCGCAGGTAATGTTACGAGCAGCCTCCGACACAGCGATCATGGTGCCGATTTCAGGGTCGGCATTGACGTAGCGGGAGTTGCAATCGACGGTCATGGCGAGAGCCTTCTTGGTTCCTTTGATATTGACCACACCGGCATCTGAAGGGCGATTGGTGGTCATGTTGCGGGTACCGACCATGGAGTCGTATTGTTCGTAGACCCAGCGCTTCGAAGCAATATTTGGCAAGGCAAGCATGGCGTCAGCGACCGCTTTGAGGTCAGTAGGCTCCACTACTTGTGAAATATCAAATTTCTTGAATTCTTGGTAATAGGCAGGTTCTGCGTATTCGCGTTTGTATTGCGGTGCACCACCTCCTAAAACCAAAGACTCAGCGGGTACATCTCCGACCAACGCACCATCCATGAAGTAACGAATGCGGCCGGTGTCGGTTACGTGACCAATTTCTTCGGCATGAAGATCCCATTTATCAAAAATGTCTTTAACGATTTGTTCTTTGCCCTTTTGAACCACTACCAACATGCGTTCTTGAGATTCTGACAAGAGGATTTCGTAGGGCAACATGTTGTCTTGGCGGGTTGGAACGCGGTCTAGGTAGATTTCCATTCCTACGTTACCCGCTGCGCTCATTTCGCAGGTGGAGCAGGTAATGCCTGCCGCACCCATGTCTTGCATGCCGACAATGGCATCAGTTAGCGAGAGCTCCATTGTTGCCTCTAGTAATAATTTTTCCATGAAAGGATCTCCGACCTGAACAGATGGAAGGTCGTTGGCGGAATCTTCTGTAATGTCTTTGGAGGCAAAAGCAGCACCAGCAATGCCGTCCTTGCCAGTGGCAGAGCCCACAATAAAGACAGGGTTGCCCGGGCCTTTAGCTGTGGCTGATATGATTTTTTTGGTGTCGATGATTCCGGCAGAAAAAGCATTGACCAACGGATTGGTATTGTATGATTCGTCAAAGAAGACCTCGCCACCCACAATTGGAATACCGAATGCGTTGCCGTAGTCCCCGATGCCTTTGGTAACACCTTTGACCAACCATTTGGTGCGTGCTTCTTCAATATTGCCAAAACGCAAGGAGTTGAGTTGTGCAATAGGGCGAGCGCCCATTGTGAAAATATCGCGGTTGATACCTCCTACGCCCGTTGCTGCACCTTGATAGGGCTCGAGTGCGCTTGGATGATTGTGAGATTCAATTTTAAAAACGCAACCCAAACCATCACCGATATCTACCAAACCAGCGTTTTCTTCACCAGCCTTCACAAGCATATGTGGCCCGTCTTTTGGCAATGTTTTGAGCCATAGAATTGAATTTTTGTAAGAACAGTGCTCACTCCACATGACGGAGTATACGGCTGTTTCAGTAAAATTGGGCGTGCGACCAAGAATTTCTTTGACTTGTTCAAATTCGTCGGGACGGAGGCCTAAATCGATGGCTTGTTCTAGCGTAGCTTCTTTTTGGTGATTGGTTTCCATAGCGTATTGAGGATTCAGAGACAAAAGTAACGATTAATCGGATAGCTTCTTTCAAATTTTCGCCTTAAATTTGTCACTTAAAACTTTCAAAAAATGAGTTACGACATCATTGTTTTGGGTAGCGGCCCAGGCGGATACGTCACCGCCATTCGCGCCTCTCAGTTAGGCCTTAAAACTGCAATTGTAGAAAGAGAATCGCTCGGCGGCATTTGCCTTAATTGGGGTTGTATTCCAACCAAAGCGCTGCTCAAGAGCGCCAACGTATACGAATATTTGCAGCATGCTGCAGATTACGGTATCAACGTCAAAGAGAGTAGCCCTGATTTCAATGCCATGATCAAACGCAGCCGCGATGTCGCTGACGGCATGTCTAACGGCATTCAATTTTTGATGAAGAAAAACAAAATCGACGTCCTTAAAGGTAACGGTGTTCTCAAAGCAGGAAAAGCAGTAGAGGTAACAGACGAAAGCGGTAATAAAACCGTTTTCACCGCTGCTAAAGGTATTATTATTGCGACAGGTTCGCGCTCGAGAGAATTACCAAATTTACCCCAAGATGGCACCAAAATTATTGGATATCGCCAAGCCATGACGCTTCCTGTGCAACCAAAGAAATTAGTAGTTGTAGGTTCAGGTGCTATTGGCGTTGAGTTTGCTTATTTCTATAACGCTATTGGTACAGAGGTAACAATTGTCGAATACATGCCCAATATTGTTCCTGTTGAAGACGAAGACGTTTCTAAACAACTCGAAAAATCCTTTAAAAAATCTGGAATCAACATCATGACCAACGCTTCAGTAGAAGCTGTAAATACGAGTGGTAAAGGTTGTGTAGTGAGCATCAAAACGGCAAAAGGTGAAGAGAAAATTGAATGCGATGTCGTACTCTCAGCGGCAGGTGTAGTGACTAACATCGAAAACATCGGCCTTGAAGAACTAGGAATTGTCGTAGACAAAGGCCGTATTCTAGTTAATGACTACTACCAAACGAATTTACCAGGCTATTACGCCATTGGCGATGTCGTACCTGGCCCTGCGCTTGCGCACGTTGCTTCTGCAGAAGGGATTATCTGTGTCGAAAAAATCGCGGGTCACCACCCAGAGCCATTGAATTACGGAAACATCCCAGGTTGTACTTATTGCTCTCCTGAAGTAGCTTCTGTCGGCATGACCGAAAAAGCTGCCAAAGAGGCTGGCTACGAAATCAAAGTGGGCAAATTCCCATTCTCTGCCTCAGGTAAGGCCAGCGCTGCCGGTGCCAAAGATGGTTTTGTCAAACTCATTTTTGATGCCAAATACGGCGAATTACTTGGTGGCCACATGATTGGCGCCAACGTTACCGAAATGGTTGCGGAACTCGTTGCCGTTCGCAAACTAGAGACAACAGGTGAAGAGCTCATCAAAACTGTTCACCCTCACCCTACCATGTCTGAAGCCATCATGGAAGCCGCTGCTGCAGCTTACGGCGAAGTGATCCACTTATAGGATTCAAATTATTGTATCAAATAAAAAAGCGCCTCAAGGGCGCTTTTTTTATGGTAATTTTCTAGCGTGCTTAAAAGCCCAAAGCCTCGTAAATATAATCAAAGGTGGAAAGTATGACCGGTTGGCCGTCTATGACGGCAATGTTGTGCTCGAAGTGGGCACTGGGTTGGCGGTCAGCGGTAACGATTGTCCATTTGTCGTCGAGGGTTTCGACTTTTTCGGTGCCCATATTGATCATGGGTTCTATGGCAATGGTGAGGCCATTTTGGATTTTTTTGCCACGGCCTCGGCGCCCGTAATTGGGTACTTGTGGTTCTTCGTGGAGTTCTTTACCTAAGCCGTGACCAACGAGGTCGCGAACCACACCGTATCCATGGGCTTCGGCATGTTGCTGAATGGCAAAGCCGATATCTTCGATGCGGTTGGCGGTATTGGCTTGTTCGATGCCTAAATAGAGGCATTCTTTGGTGACTTTACATAATTGCTGCTTTTCAGCACTGACATCGCCTACTTCAAAAGTATAGGCGTGGTCGCCGTAATAACCATTGTAAAGAGAACCACAATCGACAGATACGATATCGCCATCTTGGATAGGTTTGTCTGTTGGCAAACCATGCACAACTTGTTCATTGACAGAAATGAGCAAGGTGCTTGGGCATCCGTAAAGGCCTTTAAAACCTGGAATGGCGTTTTGGCTCCGGATGTAGTCTTCGGCAAGCTGATCCAAGAATCGTGGCGTAACACCTGGCTTCATGTGCTGAGCAACCAAACCTAGCGTACGGCTTACAATTTGCGCAGCTTCACGCATGATTTCGATTTCTTGTGGTGTTTTGTAACGGATCATGAATTTTTCTAAGAGAGACATCAGGCAAAGTTACCAAGAAATTGCATGGTATCAATGCCATCGGCGTAGTCATTTAATTGCGGACACTGCGCTGAACCAAAGGGTAAATAGCCATGCCCAACAACACATTGAATTTGGTCATTATTGACTAAAATAAAATCCTCAACCTCTTTTAAAGACGTATAACGCTGGTAATAAAGCATACCTAACGGCGAATACAACTCTTTGCTTTCTTTTAAAAGCAGAAAATTATTATCGAGAATCGGAACTTGGTTCATGAGGTGAACTGCTTTGTTGTAGTCGTAGTTATTTCCGTATTTTTTATGATGAATGACGTCGGCAAATGGTAAAATAGCCTCAAAAAACCGATTGAGCTCAAAATTTTCTGGGATCCATAATTGTGTCACGTTGCGACAACCTTTTCCAAAATACTGAAAGATATCATTGCCAAGTTCATTGAGTTCTTCTGGTGTTTCAGTACCATCAAAAATGGCTATTGATGTACGATGCCCCCTCATTAAGTGAGGTTTTTTAGTAAAATATTGCTTGAAATGCAACATGCTATTATTGGAACCCGTTGCAATTACAGCAGTGTAGTCTGATAATTTGCCGCTTACGAATTCAATTCGAGACGCAAGAGCGGGTTCAAATAATATGAGCAACCTAGCCAAAGCGGGCAGCAATCGTGCATCATCGCTACTTAGCTTAACCAAAGCCTTGTGCCCTGAACACAACACGCATAAAAAATCATGAAAACCTACCAGCGGAAGATTACCGGGCAAGATGAGTGCCACTGTTTTGGGTTCTTCAGCAAAAGCATATGCGGAAAGCCAATGCTCTAACTCTTCTATGACCAACCAATTTGAAATTTCGTTAAATACATTTTTAATGACTACTTGGGTGAACCAACCATTGTAATGCTGCTCTCTTTGAATAAGCTCAAGAAGCAACTCCCAATCTTGGCTTGAACAATAAATCGGACGATGTTTATCTTTAGCAATCGCTTGAAGAACTGTTCCAAGCATTGCAAAAGAATAAATGATTTGACTTCTTTTCACAGCGCAAAAGTACGCTTTTCTAAAATTTTTGTCGCGTAGCGCACAAAAGATTCGCTCAGTCGTTGTTATATTTGCACAAAAAATTGACTTATGGCCATCATGATCACCGACGAATGCATTAATTGCGGAGCTTGCGAGCCCGAGTGCCCTAACAATGCAATTTACGAAGGGGGTGCCGAATGGAAATTCGCCGACGGCACAACACTTAAAGGCCTCATTCAAACCCTTGATGGCCAAGATGTTGCTGCAGACCACCCTTTTGAACCTGTGAATATGGATGTTTATTACATTGCACACGAAAAGTGCACCGAGTGTGTAGGCTTTCACGACGAGCCACAATGTGCTGCAGTTTGCCCGGTTGATTGTTGTGTCGATGATCCAGACTACCGCGAGTCAGCGGATGAATTATTGGCCAAAAAGAATTTCATGCACTTATAGTGTACAAGTATTTACTGCTCTCATTTTTCGTTTTTCTCGGAAATTCTCCCCTTTTAGCCGACAACGGCCGTGTTGTACACCTTGCTTGGACCGAAAACAAAGACGGTAGTATTCAAAATGCAGCTCGTCCCAATTACGGCCTCTATTTATTGGAACAACGCAATCAATTTCTTCAATACAAAGACCCAAACAATCCTTTTTTCAAAATCCGCTATACCTGGATGGGCATTGAATGGACCATCCTTCATTTTCTAGCTTTACTTCTAACCATCTTTCTGCAGATCTTTAGCTTCAAAAAGATCAACAAACGCATGGCAGAAAGCAGATTTTTTAGGCGTTGGTCCTATCGTTTGCTCAAAATTTTGTTGTGGTGTGGCGTTCTTGTAGGCAATGCCTCTGCAATTTGGGCCATCGATTTTTACAATCAGCAAATTCACTTTCGCTTCCATGAACTTACCGACTTTAAAAACGCCACATTGGCAAATCTCGACAAAAGCCGTCGGGAACGCACGTATTTTCTCCCGAAAGAAAGCAAGCTTATTCGCTTTCAATTGTATCGAAAAAACAACAAAAAGTGGCATACGCAGCAGGCTTTACCTGTACTCTATTTTGAACAAGAACAATCCGGTGCACTTTACTACCAATATGACAAACGATTTTTTAAGGCACACCCCGATTCCTTGCGCAGCAGAGCCAAAGAACAAATCATTATCATTCGGCAAAAAAGAACAAAACGACCAGACACTTCATTAATTTTACATCTTCACCACCGACAACTTGTTTCTTTTGAAAGACAAAAAGATAAAGCGCAGCGCATCTTATTATGCATCAATGGCTACCGACCCATCTCTACCCAACAAGATCCAAAGAAAGCACTGCAGGCCATAAACAATAAAGGCCTTGAACGACCTCGTTCGAAAAATTTAATCACCAAGACCGACGTATATAATTATTGGCCCCAAGCGCAATTTATCGCCCCACTTCAACAAAGATTTGAAATCAATCAAACATACTTTGCCGACGGCCACCATAGCGTAAAGACTTCGAATCATACCTCATTAATCAAATTTGTTAGTAGCGCTGCACTTTATCCGCAGCCATGCAAAGACGTTCATAGCTGTGCTACTACAACAATTGCCAATCAACAAAAAGTAAGGACCTACTCCCTGCTAGCCACTGTTCCAAACTACGAAGGTTTTAGAAAGCGCTATTTAGCGGGTATGCAAGCCGGAAGAAACTTGCTTCAGGAGCTTTCTAACGATGGAAATGACCCCAAAAATGATACACTTTATGCGGTTAGCCATAGTATGGGGCATGCCTATTTTATGGGAATGGCCCGCGTACTTCAAAGGAAAATACAATTCGGGCCTTACTTTGCCATAGCACCAGAAAATCCCAAAGGAAAATGGCTGCCTGTACATTTATGGCCTAGTGTATTTCAGTATGGCACCAAACTCTATGGGCCGCAGCGGCATGCACCTTGCCAGCAAGACGGGGTTGCACCCCAATGGCGCATTAGAGGCTTAACGCCAGCAGCACACGTTGGTTTTCCTAGCGCATTTAAGTCCAGACTTGGGTATTTTAATTCCCATTATATAGGATACTACACTTGGATTTTCGATATTCCAAAAGGGAAACCGGGCTATGTAGGCTTGGACTAAAACCCTTTGAATTGGCCTAACAATATTTCTATCTGAGAGGCGCCTACCGCTCCGTTACTCCACTGTGCGTCATGGATAGAGATCCCCAATGCACCATTGCAAATCTGACGAATTTCTTGCTTCAATTTGCCTTCACCTGCGCCATGAATGACAATGAATTTGGGGTTTCGCCGTTGCGCCTGCCCGTTACAAAAATTTTTAAACGCACTGATTTGTGCCAAAAAAACGTCGTGCGCTGAAAGATGACTTGGAATAGATAATTCCTCTGCATGAAGGTCGATAAAGGGCAACTTACGATCTTTGGTCGCAGCAACTTTCTTGGAAACAATTGAGCTTTTGGCTTGAAGATCTTTTGACGTGATCTTTTCGATGTTGATTGGTTGCCGCATGACCACTTCTAATTTCGTGTAGCGGTAACTGAAGCCGTTTTCGTCTTCAAGCAAAAGGCTTTCTTTTTCGATTGCAAGCACTTTAAAAATACCTGCCTCTCTCAAGACACCAACTTCTTGTCCTACAAACCAACTCATTGAAATTTCAGGGCCTTGATGGGTGAAATACGCGAAACCACGCTACTCGGCAGCAATAAGGCAGCCATACAAGTGGAAAAGGTCAATACATTAATCAAAATAAAATTCCAAAAACTAAGCTCGATCGGAACAGCATCTAAGTAATAGACTTCTGGATTGAGCTTAATGAGATTGAAATGGTATTGTAACCAGCTGAGAGTAAGCGCTAGGATATTACCTATCAGAAGGCCGCGCAGCAAAAGATATGCAGCCTGATGTAAAAAAATACGCCTTATGGAGCGGTTGTTAGCACCCAAGGATTTGAGTAAACCGATAAATGAGGTTCTAACTACAATTAAAACGAGCACAGCAGAACCTACATTAATAATTCCAATGACAATCATTAAAAATATGATAATCAAGACATTAAAATCCAGAAAATGAAGCCAAGAAAATAAGTCAGCTTCCGTTTTTTGAATCGTACTCACCTGTAACAAATGCTGGTTTACAGGACGCATTTCCACTGCATTTTTTAAGGATTTTTCGATATCGGAGAGCTGGTCAAAATCTTTGATTTCCACTTCGAAGCCCGATATGAAATTAGCACCCGTGCCAATACCATCTTTGTAACAAAATTGTAGCGGACCTCTTTGTGTAGCAAATTCTTGTATTTCGGCGCCGTCGACCAAACAAACTGGCGTGTTGTCCGTGAAGGAAATATCGCTGTATTTAAATCCTTTAGGGGTTTTGATTTGAAGTGTAGCGCTGTCAATTGGTTCTAATTGTTCTGTATTGTTTTTGTAGCGAAAAGCGACAACTTTTAAGCTCGTATCTTTGAGCGCAATAAACCGATGAGCTGTGTAAACGTCAGGTCCTAAGCCCCAATCAAAAAGTAAATTAGTTGCGTCGCCCTGCACCTCAATTTTTACAACCAAAGATTGTTTCTCAATCACTGGCCTAAGCATGATCTTAGTGCCGTAATCGCTCATTTGCTGCAAAAGTGCCAAATTGCCTAAAACTAATTTCTGATCGTACTCTACAAAACCTGTGTTGTAAATTCCAACAACTTTGAGTTTCTTTAAAAGTGGCTTTTGCTTTATATGATAGGATGAAAAATCTTGATTTAAACTGATATTTAACATATTAGCTGTTGTCAATGAAAGTAAAACTTCATTAATATTTTCTTTCTTTGGAAGCCTTCCTTTGACCAAATGGGAACGGATAAAAGTCCAATCGTAATGAGGGTCCACGCCTTTGAGCATAAGCCCCAACATATCTTGGCGCTGCACCGTAGAATCACTTCCGCTCGCAATTTGAATCGTATCATTGAAACGCGCAGATTGCAATAAAATGGGTTTAAATGCTACCGGACGAATTGCAGATATACCAGGTATTTGTTTGAGCTCGGAGAGAAAAGGGATGCGTCGATCAATTGCTTCGGCTTCAAAAATATGTGAAGAACCTGCTTTTGAAATGAAAAGCGGAGCATTAAAACCCGTAATTTTATCTTTTATTTGTTGTTGGAATCCGCGCACTATGGCTAAGGTCAAAGAATTGACCAAAATAGCCAGCGCGATACTAATTACAGAAATTCGAAGCACAGGCCGGGAAACCCGAAGCCCAAGGTGCTTTTGACTAATTAGCCGAGAAGATATGAAGCGCTCAAATGACAACCGTACGTTTTTACAGTCCCAAAAATACACAAAGCTTTTGGCTTCTGTGGTGTTGCTTTCATTTTTACTGAGCTCCTGCGGCTTGTTTCTGGCCAAAGCATTTACACCTATACCTGTGTTGGTTGCAGAAACCATCGTTATTGAGGAGCTGTCTCATCCGCTCAAAGTGAGTTCAGAAACTCCGTCGCCTCAAAAACCCAACATTTCGGCACCACAACTCGGTATTGACCGCCTGTATCTCTTTAAAGATTCTCTACTAGGTAAGCGTATTGCAGTGGTAGCCAATCAAACATCTGTGGTCAATGGGGTGCATCTCGTAGACACCCTTTTAGCTTTGCAACTTAATATTGTCAAAGTGTTTTCGCCAGAGCATGGTTTTAGAGGCGATGCCGATGCAGGTCAGCACATCGGCCATAGCACCGACGACAAAACCGGATTGCCTTTGGTTTCACTCTACGGGTCAAATAAAAAACCTTCCCAACAGCAATTGGAAGATATCGATATCGTTATTTATGATATTCAAGATGTTGGTGTTCGCTTTTATACTTATATCTCCACCCTACATTATGTCATGGAAGCTTGTGCTGAAAACAATAAACAGATGGTTGTTTTGGATCGGCCTAATCCAAATGGACACTACATAGATGGTCCGGTGCTAGAAGCACCATTCAAGTCGTTTGTTGGCATGCACCCAGTTCCAATTGTTTATGGCATGACCATCGGCGAATACGCCATGATGATCAATGGAGAAGGTTGGCTTACGAATAGTATTCGCTGTCAGCTTTGGGTTATTCCTTGTAAAAATTACAAACACAAAATCCCGTATAGCCTACCCGTTTCTCCCTCTCCAAATCTGAGAACAAATGCGGCTGTTGCTTTATATCCTAGCCTATGTTTATTTGAAGCTACAACGGTAAGTGTTGGGCGCGGAACAGACAAACCATTTGAAATATACGGCCACCCAAAATTTCCTGAAGGCAATTATCAATTCATGCCTATTCCGACAATAGGAGCCAAAAATCCATTACACATGAATAAATTGTGCCAAGGAATCGAACTCAACTTAAATACAGCCAAGAGACCCTATCAAATCAATCTCCATTACCTCATCAACGCCAAAGAATTACTTGGGGACTCCATAACGTTTATCGACCAACCAAGCTTCTTTAATAGATTGGCGGGCACTGCAACATTAAAAGAACAACTAGATAAAGGTTGGTCTGCCAAAGAAATTAGAGCAACTTGGAAGCCGGGCCTAGACGCGTTTATACAAACCCGAAGCAAGTACCTACTCTACGAGTAAGAACGACTCGACACACCGTAAATTAGGATAGCTAAAGTTTAGCGTCTTGTACTTGCTGAGCCATCTCTGCCATGTAGGCATCTAGTTTGGCCTGAAGCGGTGCATCGAAAGCACCAAGAATACGCGCAGCCAATAAGCCCGCATTTTTAGCCCCGTTGAGTGCAACAGTTGCAACAGGAATCCCATTCGGCATTTGAAGAATGGAAAGGATAGAATCCCAGCCGTCTATGGAGTTAGAAGACTTAATGGGGACGCCGATAACAGGTAAGGTTGTCATGGAGGCGGTCATGCCAGGTAAATGCGCTGCGCCACCTGCTCCGGCAATGATCACTTTAATTCCTCTAGAAGCTGCAGATTTGGCGTAAGCATACATCTTTTCTGGTGTGCGGTGTGCAGAAACGACTTCGGCTTCAGCTTCTATACCAAGCTGAATAAGAATTTGTTGTGCTTCTTGCATAATTGGCCAGTCTGACTTGCTGCCCATAATAATGCCTACTTGTATCATGCGTCTGGGTTTGTTTGGGGTTCCTCAATTGGGTTTCCGGCAGTAACTTGTTGTTTGACTTGCTTTGGCATGCTGCCGTAGTGAATGGTGTTGTCGATGTCGGTGGTCATTTGATCTATTGGTTGGACAAGCGCCTCTTCTGTTTCTTTGAGTATGGAATCTAAGTTGAGGTCAGATTTGATTTCTTGTCCTGACTTGCGAATTTCTTGTTGGAGATCGTTGGTGGCATTACGTATTTGATAAAGTGCCTGCCCCAGGGTCTTTGCAATACCTGGCACACTTTTGGAACCAAAAAATAACAAGACCACCAGCACAATGACAATTACTTCAGAGCCAGCGACGTCGCTCAAAAAAAGTGGAATGCTCAGCATGAGACAAAACTACAAAGAAAACTTTTAGGATTGCTGCATTTTGGCAATGATTGAAGCTGTCATTTTTTGTGGTAAAAAAGGCATCAGTGCTTTGATCAAGAGCGTGAATTTAAACTCAGAGATGCAAATGACCTTGCCCTGCTCCATAGCACGGTAACCTATTTGAGCAGTTTTTACGGCACTTGAAGCGCCCTCAAACATTTTGGAACTGCCAAAGCCCGCAACCTTTGCAAATTCGGTTTCCACCGGACCTGGGCAGAGCGCAGTAACGCTCACACCCGTCCCTTTGAGTTCATGTGCCAGCCCTTTTGTGTGTGATACCACAAAAGCTTTGGTTGCAAAATAGGTATTTTGATATGGACCAGGTAAGAAACCTGCCGTGCTGGCAGTTTGTAAAATTTTTCCTTTTCCTCTAGCCTTCATGTCTTTTCCGAAAAGATGTGTCAATTTCAATAAAGCCATGACATTCAAACGCACCATTTCGACATCGTTGTCGAGGTTGCGTTCTAAAAATGCACCCTTTCCGCCAAAACCCGCGTTGTTAAAAAGGTAGTCAACTTGCCAACCATGCTGCGTTACTTCATCGTACAATTCTTGTGAGGAACCCACCACGCTGAGGTCTTTTTGAATAACTTGAACTGCGACCTTGTACTTTTCTATGAGTTCATCTTTTAAAAGGTTAAGCAATTCTATTCTTCTGGCCACTAAAATTAAATCTCCTCCTTTGGAGGCATGGATACGTGCAAATTCTTTTCCGATTCCGGACGACGCGCCGGTAATGAGTGCTGTGTTTTTCATAACTGCTGAACGTTGGTTTATGTGGTTTGTTGGTAAATCTGATTAAATTGATGTGCATCTAAAACTTCAAAAGGTACTTGACATGAAAGCATATCTTGCAAGCGCAATAAGTCTGGGAATTGCTGTAGTTCAAAAGTATATACCATCCATTTGGAACCGATTTGCTGTAGTTCAATGAATTGATCAGGGGCAGTGATTTTGTATAGTGACCTCCCATTATCGAGTTTTCTAAACTGCGGAAATTCCATTTTGATTGTATCTTCGTGCAAAGTTAGCAGAACAATGAAAGATTTAGCCGCCAGCGATACAGAATTATTAGCGCTCGCCCAAACAAACTTCAGGGTGAATCAACAAAAACTGCGCAAGTGGAACAAGCAAAAGCCCAAAGATTTAGACCAGCGCTTTAATAACGCCCACCAAACAGAATTTGCAAAGCGCGACTGCCTAAGCTGTGCCAATTGTTGCAAGACAACAAGTCCTATCTTTCGACAAGCCGACATTCGTCGGATGGCCAAGGCCTTGCGCATCAAAGAAAACCAATTGGTAGCGCAGTATTTGAGACTCGATGAAGACGACGATTACGTACTCCAAACGTCTCCTTGTTTCAACTTATTACCAGACAACACATGCGCAGTGTACGATGACCGCCCACTCGCCTGCCGTGAATATCCACATACAGACCGCAAAAACATGTATCAAATCATGGACTTAACTGCCCAAAACACGCTGATTTGCCCCGCTGTAGCGAGCATCGTGGAGAAAATCGTGAATAGTTGAAGTTGCTGAAAAAAACCTAAATTTGCCCATCAATCAAAAGCCCCTATGGAACAGGTTCAACCTTACATCCCACAACATAAAATCCGCATTGTAACCGCTGCGGCGCTTTTCGACGGTCATGACGCCGCTATTAACATCATGCGACGCATCATTCAAGCCACCGGCTGTGAAGTAATTCACCTCGGCCACGACCGCTCTGTTGAAGAAGTGGTCAACTGCGCCATTCAAGAAGATGCGCAAGCCATTGCCATGACCTCTTACCAAGGCGGCCACATGGAATACTTCAAATACATGCACGACCTCTTGCAAGAAAAAGGTGCACCGCACATCAAAATTTTTGGCGGCGGCGGCGGCACTATTTTGCCCTCGGAAATTGCAGAACTCCAAGGCTACGGCATAACGCGCATTTATCACCCCGACGACGGCCGCTCTATGGGACTTCAAGGCATGATCAACGACCTCATTCAAAAATGTGATTTTGCGGTAGGTAAAGCCAAAGCCGAAAGCGCGCAAGAAACCCTTGCGCAAATCGAAAATAAAAATGTACCTGCTATTGCCCATTGCATTAGTGCAGCCGAGAACTTCCCCGAAGAAAATACTGCGCTCTTAAATGCACTGCGCGACGCCGGAACCAAAAATGCCATTCCTGTTCTCGGCATTACCGGTACTGGTGGTGCCGGAAAATCTTCTTTAGTCGATGAGCTCGTGCGTCGCTTTTTGATTGACTTTCCAGACAAACAGCTCGCAGTGGTTTCGGTAGACCCCTCCAAAAGAAAGACGGGTGGTGCACTCCTCGGAGACCGCATCCGGATGAACGCCATTAAGAGCCCGCGTATTTACATGCGCTCTTTGGCCACACGCCAGTCCAACTTGGCGCTCTCCAAGCATGTGGCTGAGGCTATTTCGATCTTAAAAGCTGCTAAATACGACCTCATCATTTTAGAGACCTCCGGTATTGGCCAATCGGATACTGAAATCCTCGACCACTCCGATGTTTCTTTGTACGTCATGACGCCCGAGTATGGCGCCGCAACGCAGCTAGAAAAAATTGATATGCTGGATTTCGCCGACGTCATTGCACTCAATAAGTTCGACAAACGCGGCGCACTAGATGCACTCAGAGATGTCCGAAAGCAATACCAACGCAACCATAACTTGTGGGAAAGCCAAGTAGACGACATGCCAGTTTACGGCACCATCGCCTCGCAGTTCAATGACCCAGGCATGAACACGCTCTACAAAGTAATCATGGATCATATCGTTCAAAAAACGAGCGGAGACCTCCAATCCACATTTACCATTACCCGCGAGATGTCTCAGAAAGTGTTCGTAATTCCGCCTGAACGTACGCGCTACCTTTCCGAAATTTCTGAAAGCAACCGCTCCTACGACAAGTGGGTAGACCATCAGGTAGCCGTCGCAGAAAAACTCTATGGTTACCACCTTTCTATGGATGCTCTTCAAACTTCAGCGCTAGAAGACAAGGACCGCCTCATCAAATCTTTACAAGAAGCATTTGAAGCAGAAAAACTCAATTTTGACCCAAAAAATTGGGAAATTCTTCAAAATTGGGACGCAAAAAAGAAAGCCTATAAAAATCCTACTTACGAATTCAAGGTTCGAGACAAAGTGCTGAGTATCCAGACTCACACCGAGTCTTTATCACATCTGCAAATTCCAAAAGTAGCTACGCCAAAATACCAAAGTTGGGGAGACATCTTGCGCTGGGTTTTGCAAGAAAATGTACCGGGAGAATTTCCATATACAGCTGGTCTATTCCCTTTCAAGCGCGAAGGCGAAGACCCAACGCGTATGTTTGCCGGAGAAGGCGGCCCAGAGCGCACCAACAAGCGTTTCCATTATGTTTCACTTGGCATGCCCGCCAAACGCCTTTCTACGGCGTTTGACTCCGTCACACTCTACGGTAACGACCCCGACTTACGCCCAGATATCTACGGCAAAATCGGGAACTCCGGTGTTTCTATTTGTTGCCTAGACGACGCCAAAAAACTTTACTCTGGTTTTGACCTGAGCCATCCGGCTACCTCCGTATCCATGACCATCAATGGGCCAGCACCAATGCTTTTGGCTTATTTCATGAATGCGGCCATTGACCAAAATTGTGAAAAATACATCAAGGCGAACAGTTTAGAAGCTGAAATTGAATCTAAAATTGCCGCTATTTACAAAGCAAAAGGAACTGTTCGCCCAGCCTACCAAGGTGAACTTCCTGAAGGTAACGATGGCCTAGGCCTTATGCTTCTTGGTGTCACCGGAGACCAAGTCTTGCCGGCAGACGTTTATGCCCAGATCAAAGCAGACACCCTCAAGCAAGTGCGAGGCACGGTGCAGGCCGATATCTTAAAAGAAGACCAAGCACAAAATACCTGTATTTTCTCGACCGAATTTGCCTTGCGCCTCATGGGTGATGTTCAAGAGTATTTCATTACCAATGGCGTACGCAATTTCTATTCCGTCTCTATTTCTGGCTACCACATCGCCGAAGCAGGCGCCAATCCTATTACCCAATTGGCCTTTACCCTTGCCAACGGCTTTACTTACGTAGAGTACTACCTAAGCCGCGGCATGGACATCAATGAATTTGGCCCCAACCTATCATTCTTTTTCTCGAACGGTATAGACCCCGAATATGCGGTCATTGGTCGTGTGGCACGCCGTGTCTGGGCAAAAGCCTTGGCAAAAAAATATGGCGCCAACGCAAGGGCACAGATGCTAAAATATCACATCCAAACCTCTGGGCGCTCTTTGCATGCGCAAGAAATTGACTTCAACGACATCCGCACCACCCTTCAGGCGCTTTATGCCATCTACGATAACTGCAATTCTTTACATACCAACGCCTACGACGAAGCCATTACCACGCCAACCGAAGAATCGGTGCGCAGGGCCATGGCCATTCAGCTGATCATTAACCGCGAGCTCGGCTTGGCTAAAAACGAAAATCCATTGCAAGGTGCTTACATTATTGAGGAACTCACTGAGCTGGTTGAAGACGCGGTTCTCACCGAATTTGACCGCATCACCGAACGCGGAGGCGTATTGGGAGCCATGGAAACCATGTACCAACGCTCCAAAATTCAAGAAGAATCTTTGTACTACGAGACACTCAAGCATACAGGCGAGTTCCCGATCATTGGGGTCAATACCTTTTTGAGTTCCAAAGGATCACCTACTATCTTACCAAAAGAAGTCATAAGAGCTACAGAAGAAGAAAAAGAATACCAAATTAGCATGCTTTCTAACCTGCACGAAGCACAAAGAGAAGCCGCAAGCAACGGTATTGTTAAAGTACAAGAAGCAGCAGTGCTCAACAAGAATATTTTTGCAGAGCTGATGGAAACATGCAAGGTCGCATCTCTTGGTCAGGTTACCAATGCTTTATTTGAAGTAGGTGGACAGTACCGACGCAATATGTAAGCATGAACAAGCAGCTCCTTTTTCAGTTTGAACAACAAATTGCCCTCAAAAAGCAAAGTTATTCTGCTGCCCAGCGGGAGCTCCTCACCAAAGTTCTGCATCAAAAATATAAGGGCCTTTTGGTTTCAGAAAAACTAAAAAGTAATTTAAACCGCTTCAAAGAGGCCAATACTTTTACGGTCACTACCGGGCATCAGCTTTGCTTGATGACAGGGCCCTTGTATTTCATTTACAAGATCCTACACGTCATTAAACTCAGCGAAGACCTCAAAAACACGTTCCCGAGCCAACATTTTGTACCCGTTTACTGGATGGCCTCCGAAGACCACGACTTTGAAGAAATCAGGAATTTTTTACTTTTCGGCCAAAAATGGACCTGGGAAAGCAGCCAAAAAGGTGCGGTTGGTCAATTTGACACCAACGATTTACAACCTTTGCTTCAAGCCCTTGCCGAAAAGTTTCAAAACCAACCTGATAGTGAGATTCATCGATTGATAGAAAAACTTAAGAACCCAAACTACGGAACTGGTTTTTTTGAATTCGTGCATGAACTCTTTTCCATTTATGGGCTCGTTATCATAGATGCAAACAACACACAATTGAAAGAGAGTGCTTGGCCTATTTGGGAAAAAGAATTGTATACCAATGATATCCATAATTCCGTCATTGATCAAACCCAAGCACTTAAAGATCAAGGACTCAATACACCGATTGAAAGTAAAGAATCCAACCTTTTTTTACTCGATATTGAGAAAAGAGAAAGGATAGAGAAACCTCTACTGTTTCCATTCAAAAAAGCAAACAGCGCGCAACTTTCACCGAATGTTGTGCTCAGGCCCATTTATCAAGAATGGATTTTACCCAACTTGGCCTACATTGGCGGGCCTAGTGAAATTGCCTACTGGCAACAACTACCCATGGCATTTGATAAGCTTGCACTTCCTTTCCCCTTGACACTAAAGCGCGCAGGCGGTATTTTGCTTCAACAAAAAGATGTAGAGATCATCCAAAAGCTTGGTTTTGACAAACAAGATTTTCTTTCAGATAAGACAGTTCTAAAAGAACAGTACCTCAACCAAGTTGGAGATCAAACACCCGATTATCATAAGTTACAACAATCCTGGATCCATTATAAAAATAACTTTACTGAACTGGTCCATCTTGAACTTCCTCAGGAGAAAAAAATGATCGAGGCTGAACTCACGCGCATTCAAAAACAAATTGAGGCACTCGAAGAAAAATTTGAAAAAACGCGCAAGGCGAAATTTGACAAAGTTCTCAAGCAAATTGACCAACTTTCAGAAAAAATTCAACCCAAAGGTCAACTGCAAGAGCGCTCCTTGAATATCTTGAATTTTTGCGCAGATGGACAATTAAGCCATAGAATTGCTGCTGTATACGAGCAAATGCAACTAGATTCCGAAGAAAAGCAATGGTTTGTATTACCATAATCTAAAAATCACGACCTTTGTGTCAAATTGACAATATGGCTCAAAACGATATCCGAAACGTACTTGCCCAGCATCTGACCATTCCAGTAGTAACTTTCAACAGTACGGAAGAAGTCGTACCGAAAATGGATGCGCTTATTGCACGTGGTATATTTTGCATCGAAATTACCTTGCGAACAGGAGCAGCCTTTGATTGCATTGCATTGGCTAAAAAACTTTACGGCGACCGCTGTTCCATTGGGATGGGAACGGTCGTCAAAGTGGAGCAAATTGAAAAAGCGATCGAACTCGGCGTTGATTTCATGGTCAGCCCTGGCCTCAATGCCACCTTAGCCCCACATTTTGAAAAAAGTAAGATTGCCTTTATTCCGGGTGTTGCCACCCCAAGTGAAATCATAGAAGGCATCCAATTTGGTTGGGATACCTTTAAGTTTTTTCCTGCCAACCTTTTTGGTGGTTTAGGGGCGATCAAAGCGTATGCGCAGGTGTTCCCTCACATTAAATTTTGCCCCACTGGCGGCATTACCGAAGAAACTTACCCAATTTACCTCGCCCAACCCAATATTATTGCTGTAGGCGGGTCTTGGATGTAACCCAACTATGCTCTTTCTCCTTTTTTTGCTCCTTCTTGTGATCTCCGAATGGATTTTTTTACTGGCCATCTGGAGTATACCAAATGTCTATCTTGCCTCCTTTGGTTTTATACACCTCGGTGCCATTTTAGGTAGCATTGCTCTTTTTATTTGGGGCTTTCGCAATGTCAAAATGCGCAGCAATTACAAATTAGGCTTTTCTATCTTCGGACTTTTTGTGGCTTTGGCCCTACCTGCTATCGTCTTCCTTATCCCCGGCTTATTTTTCCTGACCCTACAACTAGAAATCGCAAGAGACATTGGCTTTGCGTTTGCAGCACTGCATTTTATCGCCATTTTGTACGGCATCTTTTATGGTCGGTGGAATTGGAAAGTACGCACCGTTGAACTCTTCTTTGAACACCTACCCGAAAGCATGGATGGTGTCATGTTCATCCAAATTTCTGATGTCCACATTGGTAGTTTTTACGGGCAAACCCATAAGGTTCAAAAAGCTATTGACTTGATCAACTCCAGAAATGCGGACTACCTGCTCTTTACAGGAGATTTGGTCAATAATACAGCGGATGAATTCAGAGGATGGGAAACGCTTTTCTCTCAAATTCAAGTCAAAAAAGGCAAATACAGTATTTTGGGCAACCACGACTACGGCGACTACATCTCCTGGGACTACGACCATGAAAAAATAGCAAATTTACAGGAGCTTATTCGAATGCACGAACTAGTAGGTTGGACGCCCTTACTGAATAAAGCCGTTGAACTCGAAAAAGGATTTTGGCTACTCGGTTTAGAAAACTGGGGCAAAGCGCCTTTTCGACAAAGTGGAAAATTAACGGAAACCCTGTCTGAGGTCCCGTCAGAGGCGTTTAAAATTTTGTTATCCCATGACCCGAGCCATTTTGATGCGCAGGTGTTAGACACAAACATCGACCTAACACTCTCGGGTCATACACACGGCATGCAGTTTGGCATTGAGCGCTTTGGAATTCGCTGGAGTCCAGTTTCTCTCAAATACCCTAAATGGGCCGGTTTGTACCAAATTGGCAAGCAATACCTCTACGTGAATCGAGGTTTTGGCTACCTTGGCTTTCCAGGGCGAGTAGGAATTTATCCGGAAATTACAGAGCTTACGCTTCGTCGGAAGGCTTCAGTTTAGCGGCTGCTTTTTCTTTTTTGGCGTTGGCACTTTTGATGGCTTCACCCACCTGATTAGATGCCGTAAACGACGCAATTGTTTGATTGAGCATATCTGCACCCGCCTGAGGAGAGTTGGGCAATAAAATCAAATTAGAATTGGTGTGCGCACCCACAGATTGTAAAGTATCGTAGTGTTGCGTCACGACAATAAGCGCCGACGCTTCCTGAGAATTGATGCCCACCCGATTCAGTACTTCTACGGACTCTTCCAAACCTCTGGCAATTTCTCTGCGCTGATCGGCAATACCTTGCCCTTGCAAGCGCTTGCTTTCTGCCTCGGCCTTTGCTTTTTCTACGATTAAAATACGCTGGGCATCACCTTCGTATTGTGCTGCAACTTTCTTGCGCTCCGAAGCGTTGATCTGATTCATGGCATTCTTAACCTCTTGATCAGGGTCTATATCTGTAACAAGGGTTTTGATGATATCGTAACCATACTCTAACATGGCCTCATTTAACTCGGACTTAACCGCATTAGCGATATCGTCTTTGCGCTCAAAAACGTCGTCTAGGCGGAGCTTTGGCACTTCTGCACGCACCACATCAAATACATAAGACGTAATTTGATCATGGGGAAAATCTAGTTTATAAAAGGCATCATATACTTTTTCCATTAATACCTTGTACTGCACCGAAACTTTGATCTTTACAAATACATCATCTTTGGTTTTGGTTTCGACAATCACATCTAATTGCTGGATTTTTAAACTCAAGCGCCCTGCCACTTTATCGATGAGTGGAATTTTCATTTGAAGACCAGATTGACGAACTGCTGTGAACTTTCCAAAGCGCTCCATAATGGCGGCAGTTTGTTGTTTGACTACAAAGAAGATTCCCCGAATCAATAGTACAACAACGACAAGATAAGGCAAGAATTCAAGCAAATAGATTTTCATAATATTGGTTTTTCCTCCGAAGTTACGCCAAATATTGCCTAAAATGATTAAATTTGCCGCCAATGTTTGGTTAAAGTTAACAACCGTAACTTTTGCTGTCCAAACCGGTCCTATAGCTCAGTTGGTTAGAGCAACAGACTCATAATCTGTGGGTCCACGGTTCGAGCCCGTGTGGGACCACTCCTTTAAAGCCTCAAGTTGTTGGGGCTTTTTTATTTTTCATTAACTTCTTCCGTAAAACTTTTCAAGGTCCAAGAAATTAGTAGGAAAGCCAGTAAACCGATAAAAGCAGCTACCCAAAATGGGGTACCTAAGCCTAAATTAGAATTGGGTACGCTGGATTTAAAATTATAGTAAAACCACATAAAAAGTGGTGGGCCAATGATTTCGGCGAGGCTCATGAGGCTGGTGAAAATGCCTTGAAGCTCGCCTTGCTCATTGCTTTGTACTTGCCCCGAGACAAGCGATCTGATAGCAGGATCCACAATGCCGGTAAAGGCATAGGGTAAGATAATTGCATACATCATCCATCCCTGATTGATGAGCCCCAAACCAATGAGTACAAATATCGAAAGGAACAGACCAGCTTTTGCTGCATTTTTTTGGCCAAGTGCTTTAACAATTTTACCCGTAAATGCACCTTGTACTAGGCCAAAACAAACACCTACTACGGCCAAAGATATCCCCACTTCTTTGGTGGTCCAGCCAAATTTTTCCATGGTGTAGAAGTTCCAGGTAGAATGCACACACATGGTGGTCAGGATGGTCAAAAACGTGACCAAAAACAAGTATTTCAATTTTTCAAAACGCTTGATTTGCTGGAGTGCTCCAAAAGGATTGGCGCGTTTCCATTGAAATTTTCGACGGTTTTCAACTGGTAAAGATTCACTGAGTACAAAATATCCATAGATAAAGTTCGCCATGGAAAAGAACGCTGCTACCAAAAATGGCGTTCTGGATCCGAAGTCAGAAAGAAGCCCGCCGATTGCTGGGCCAATAACAAAACCGATACCGAAAGCCGCGCCAATCATGCCAAAATTTTGAGCTCTGTTTTCAGGTGTAGAAATATCGGCAATATAAGCAGCTGCAGATGTAAAACTTGCGCCAAAAATTCCTGAGATTGCCCGGCCCAAAACCAACCAAAATAAATTGGGGGCATAGAACATGACCATGTAATCCAAGCTCATGCCCAAGACAGAAATCAGTAAAACAGGGCGTCTGCCATAGCGATCGCTTAAATTTCCAATCAAAGGAGAAAACACAAACTGCATAAAGGCATAGGCACCCATCACCCACCCAAAATACTGCGAGGCTTTGCCAAGTGGCACATGAGCCGTTTCAGCAATCAGGGTTGGAAAAGACGGTATGATAATGCCCAAACCGATGGAATCTAGGCAAATGGTGATAAGGATAAATATTAGGGCTGATTTGGGGTTGATTTGAGTCATGTAAGCAAGTAATTTATTGAAATTATTAAAAATCGACCACAAAAGTAGTTATTGTTATTTTTACACCATGACAAACATCCAAGATCTCATCACCAATCTCGAACTCACCCCTCACGTAGAAGGTGGCTATTTCAAAGAAACCTACCGCAGTGAAACCCTGCATAAGATAGAAAACGGTAAACAAAGGCCGTTGGCCACCCTAATTTATTTTCTGCTGCCACATGATAGCTACTCGAAGTTTCATAAAATTGAGTCGGACGAAATTTGGATTTACCAAGCTGGGTCTCCCCTATTGATCCATATGATCAACCAAGAAGGGAAGTTGCACACGGCCACCTTAGGTATGGAAGTGGCAAAAGGGCAACAACCACAAGTATGCATTCCAGCTCAAACTATTTTTGGTGCCGAGGTGCTCGATGCACACTCGTTTTCATTAACATCGTGTATGGTGGCGCCAGGTTTTCATTTTTCAGACTTCCAACTTTATGACAAACAAGAGCTACTGGAGCGCTTTGGGGATTTAGCGCCAATCATTCTGCATTTACATCAGTAAAAGTTGAATTACCAGCGGTATACCACCGCATTGATATTCATACCAGCACCTACTGAAGCCAAGATGATGATGTCACCTTGATGCAATTCGTGCTCAGGATATTCACCTCTAAGTACTGCATCAAGTAAAGTAGGAACCGTTGCTACTGAGCTATTGCCATTGAACTGAATATTCATAGGCATGATTCCATCTGGACGCTGGGCCTTGAACAAACGGTAAAAGCGATCAATGATCGCTTCATCCATTTTTTCATTGGCTTGGTGTATAAAAATCTTTTTGACGTCGTCAATGCTAACCCCGCTTTTGTCTAACGCGATTTTCATGGCGGCAGGAACCTTGGTCAAGGCAAATTCATAAATTTTACGGCCCTGCATTTTAATGTATTTTTCGTGGATATGATGCTTTGAATTTAGTGAAGGGCCATTGTTGAGAAAAAATGCTTCGTCTTTGGTAAAGGTTTGGGTCGCATGCGCAAGAATACCGCTAGCATCAGTGCCGTTATTTGCGCTCAAAATGCAGGCACCGGCGCCGTCGGCAAAAATCATGGAATCCCGATCATGGGGGTCTACTACTCTACTTAGGGTTTCGGCACCAATGACCAAACAATTGGTTGCAGCGCCTGCCTTGATATACAGATTGGCCTGAATAAGCGCTTCTATCCAACCGGGGCAGCCGAAGAGCATGTCGTAGGCCACACAATTGGGGTTGGCAATGCCGAGAGCGTGCTTCACACGTGAGGCCAAGGCGGGCAACATGTCTAAATGATTCGACGCAAAGCGAACGTCTCCGAAGTTATGGGCAAAAATAATGTAATCGAGGTCCTCAGGGTTTATACCCGCTGCGGCTATTGCATTTTGGGCAGCAATGATTCCTAAATCTGAATTCGTCTGGTCTTTTTGGGCATACCTGCGTTCTTGAATACCTGTGATTTCCTTGAATTTCTCAATGATGGTTTCATTACTATTTTCAAAAGGCTGATCGATGTCTTTGTAAAAACGGTGCGCAATGAAGTCTTGATTGGTCATGCGAAGCGAAGGCAAGCAGCTACCTACACCTAAAATTTTTGCGCTCATAGGATTGGATTTACAGGTAAAGTTAACAGAATTTTCAACTTAGTGTACTTTATACACTAAGTTTTTAATGCCGCCAAGAACCTTATTACTAGAAGGCAAAAGAAAAGCCTGTCAGCAAACCAATAGACTGATAACGGTTCATTAGATCGTCTTGATCGACTATTTTGCCCAGCGAATAACGTAAAACCGGTGCGATTGAAAATTGTAATTGCTTATTAGCTTGATAAACCAATTCGAATTGCGCGTAGGCATTAGCCGCCCATTTCTTTGATTCAACAACAGCAACGCCATTGTTATTTGGCAAAATATATGCCCCATCTCGTTTGATGCCATATCCCATACCAAGTCCTATAGTAGGGCGAAACATTATTTGACGCATTGGGATTTGGTAACTCAGCCCCAGCGGGATTTGAACATACTGATAACGGTTGGTTCCTTCTACAGATATGACCTCATACGTATATTGCTCTCCCCACTCTAGGTAATTTAGGCCGGTCTGTAAAGCCCATTTACCAAAAAATAGTTGATAACGAAGATTGAAATCCCAACTCGAGGTCTGCCGCTCGCCGAGTTCGCGCCATTCACGAAATTCTTTAGGGGTATAGGGCTCTGAAACAGGCGTCAAAGTAGTAGGTATCTCAAAACTAGAGAAAATACCACTTACTCCAAATTGCAAGCCAATAGCATGTGAGCTTCTTTTTTGCGTATGAGGTGGCATTATTGAGCGTTCCAAAATAGCTTTCGCAACACCATTGGTATCGATAGCGATGGTATTTGTTTCTACAAATACTTGATCATCGGATAATTCGATTGCTTTGCTGGCAGTGGTATCGGCTAGAACTGAAATGTCTAATGACGAAGCCTCCATTGAATAGAATTCAGCAATTGGAGCAACTTTTGCTGGCAAAAGCGAAATATGAAAGGGAGCTATTGAAAATGAAATATCAGGAGGAGATGGAGAATAAGTAAGATTGGAGTTGTGTAATGATATGGAGGAATTGAGTTTGGAGGAGTTCAAATGGAAGGTTGCAACTTTTGCGTTTTTTGCATGCGAAAAGCGTTGTGTTTTTTGCTCCACTTTTCGAGATTTTGAGGCTGTAGAAGTACTGCCTTCACTTTGCCAGTAAGCGAATAACCCAATGCTGAGGATGGCTCCAAATACCGACCAAAACCACCAGATTCCGAGTAGCTTACGACGTTTTTGACCAAGCGCGTCTAGGCGCGCCTCTAGGTCTTGCAGATAGGCTGCGGAAGGCGTTTGAGCAGAGGGTTCGGCTAAGGATGCAAAAAGTTTATCCAACGGATCTTTGTCTTGCTGCTTCATGAGATTTTTCTATAAGTTCACGTAATTTTTTTCGGGCCATTTTGGTGTGCCACTTGGAGGTTTCTTCGGTAACGCCCAACATATGGGCAATTTCTTTGTGGCTGTAGCCTTCAATGGCAAAAAGGTTAAAAACCAAACGCGCTGATTCGGACAAACAAAGAAGCATTTGCTGCAATTGCTCATGCGTAAAAATGGCATCGGTATTAAAATCTGTACCTCCTCTTTCCTCCAAGGGCGCATCGAACTTGTAGAGCTCGTGGTAGCGCTTGTTGCGGCGGTATTCATCGATGATTTCATTTGAAATAATGCGCTTTACCCAACTTAAAAATCTCCCCGCCTCGTATTGACCTAAATTTTGAATAACCTTCACAAAAGCGTTGTTAACGACGGTCATTTGTTCATCTGAATTATGGTAATAGCGACGAGCAGTGCTAATCAAAACAGGATAACACAACTGATACAGCGCCAGTTGGGCCCTGCGCTCGCCAGAAGCGGCGGCCTGTAGGAGTTCTGTTTGGGGTTCTTGACTCATCATGATAAAGACACAACCTAAGATAACGTAAAAACATAGGCAAAGGTGTAGTTCGACTTTCAGATTTAAAAAGTCATGCTGTATCGACGAAAGCGGGGTGTGGTATTTTTATTTTAACTACGGTTTTGCGCTTGGTCATAACGCATTAAAAGCAAAACGGCGAGTAAAATACTCGCAAAGACCAAGTGAGCCGTTTGGACCAGACCAGGCATATCGGCATAGGCCAGTGCTACGCCTGTAAATAATTCAGCAGCCAACAAATAAAATGCCACATTGATGCGCGCATAATGCCACTTTTTAAGGTTTTGCCAAAATAAATAAACCAGTAAAATCAGCACCAACCAACTGAAACTTCTGTGAATAAAAAACGGGAGCCCGAGTTGTTCTATCCATTCTGCTCTGGTATAGCCTTTCTTGACTAGGGCGTCTATAGATTCTCTGACTTGCGTACCCAAAAACATTTGATAAAAAGAAATAACCAAAATAAGCCAGCTCAGCCATTGAAAAGATTTTTCTTTTGGGAGATCTTGACGTTTTTTGTTTTGTACGTTATGGAGCAAATACAGTTGGATGCCGATGATCACCAAGGCCAAAAAGAGGTGAATAGTGATGGTCCAGGGCACCAAGTTAGTTGCTACTACTATAGATCCAAACCAAGCTTCAATGCCCATTAAGACTAGATTAAGCCCTGCTAAAAGGAGCCACTTGCGTTTGCGATAATAAAGCAACAGCCAACCAAAACTCAGCAACATGGCATTGCCAGCCAGAAATCCAGCCAAGCGGTTGATGTATTCAATCCAGGTTTTGTGCGCATTGAAAGCCTCTTCAACATATACCGTAGGGTCGTTTTGAATCTGATGGGCGGTTGCCTCCATTCCAATTCGCTTCAAAAAAGAACAAAACTTTTCGACTTTTTTCTGACGTTTGAGTAAATAGGCTTCTCGGTAGTCTGCGGGTAATTCAGATAGTTCAGTTGGCGGAACCCATTTTCCGAAGCATTTTGGCCAATCAGGACAACCCATGCCGCTCCCTGAAATCCGCACAAAACTTCCGGCGAAAACCACCAAAAAAATGAGGACCAAAACCACCCATTGAAACCTAATAAAACGCGTTGAAACTTGCATGCAGCAAAATTACGACAAATCAGTATTCCGTTTTTCTATTTTTAGCACTTATTGTATCTTTGTGCTTTAGATACAACATGGAATTCAACGCTCTTACCGCGATCTCCCCTATAGATGGTCGCTACCAATCCAAAACAGCAGCTCTTCAAGCCTATTTTTCAGAATTTGGACTCATTCGCTACCGCGTCCTAGTAGAGGTCGAATACCTGATTGCCCTTGTAGAAAGTGGCATTTCTAATTTACAGGAGTTCCCAAAAGCCCAATTCCCTGCCTTGCGTGCAATTTATACGCATTTTTCACAAGCCGATGCACTTTGGATCAAAGAAACAGAGCGCACCACCAACCACGACGTCAAAGCCGTTGAATATTTTCTAAAAGAAAAAATGCAAGCACTCGGCTTAGAAGCCTATCTCGAGTTTATCCACTTTGGTCTGACCTCGCAAGATATCAACAACACCTCTATTCCGCTTTCGCTTAAAGACGGAATTGAAGCGGTTTACTTACCTGAACTGATGGGCGTACACAACAAGCTCGTGTCTTTGGCACAAGATTGGAAAGAGGTGCCGATGCTTGCCCGCACCCATGGCCAACCTGCATCGCCTACTCGCCTTGGCAAAGAAATTCAAGTTTTTGCAGAGCGTCTAAACAAGCAAATTACACATTTAAAAACCCTTAAGTTACCCGCTAAATTTGGCGGCGCTACTGGAAATTTTAATGCACATTTTGTCGCCTACCCCAATACCGATTGGGTTGCATTTGGCAATCATTTTGTGAACAGCACCCTTGGTTTAGAGCGCTCTCAAACCACAACGCAAATTGAGCACTATGATCAATTAGCTGCTGTTTTTGATTGCATGAAACGCATCAATACTATCTTACTCGACCTCGACCGAGACATGTGGACTTACATCTCCATGGATTACTTTAAACAACAAATCAAAGCAGGTGAAATTGGCTCCTCAGCGATGCCTCATAAAGTAAACCCCATCGATTTTGAAAATTCGGAAGGCAATATCGGTTTGGCCAATGCGCTTTTTGAACATTTAGCCGCTAAACTTCCCGTTTCTCGCCTACAACGAGACCTCACAGATTCTACCGTCCTGCGCGTGGTTGGCGTACCTCTTGCACACAGCATAATCGCATTTGGTGCCACACTTAAAGGCCTCGATAAGCTGCTACTCAATCAGGAGGCCCTTACTCAAGACCTCAAGAACAACTGGGCTGTTGTCGCGGAGGCCATTCAAACCATCTTGCGCCGTGAGGGTTTCGAAAAACCATATGAAGCGCTTAAAGGTCTTACGCGCAAAAATGAGCGTGTTACCAAAGAGAGCGTTCATGCGTTTATTGAAGAACTTGCCATCAGCGACCAACTCAAAACAGAACTCAAACACATCAGCCCTACTAATTATCTAGGGGTTCAACTCGTGAAATAATGCAACAAGCCCTTTATTTTGCCTTTTTACTTGCTTTTTCGTTTACATTAAATGCGCAAGGGCTCAATTGGCAATGGGGTCAACTCCAACGCAACAAAGGCCAGCTGCTGTCAATTTTAGCTGACCAAAACCAACAATTTTCCACTATTCATACCACAAGTCAACTTGGGGGTTCCGGTTTTCAACTCACCCAATTTGAGCAGCTCAACGCAACCATTGGGACCAAAGTGAAACCCGTTACACCAGAAGGTTTTGGATATTACGTCCAAACCCTTAGAGGCGATCAACAACATCTTATATTTGTTGCAGACCGCAACAATAAAGAAATGAAGCTCTTTGTAAAAGTCTTGGATGCAGAATTCAATACAGGAGAAGAGCTAGAAATATTACAATATACAGATCCGAGGCCAAATGCACTTCCCGAATTCAACATACTCGAGTCGCCTGATAGATCCTTATTTGTTGCCTATTATCAAATTCCTGGAAAACGCAATGGGACAGACACTTACGGATACAAAATTTTCAACTATGCGCTCGAAGTGCTTCATTCGGGTGAATACAGCTTGCCTTACGATGCAAATTTGAGCTCTATTGAAGATTATTTTTTATCTGACAACGGCGAATTTTTTATCGGAATAATTGAACTCAGCGCCATCGAAAACCAAGGCGTGAGAATCCGTAAAGCATTTAAAAATCTGCACGTTTATCAACTCAACAACGAAGGACTCAAAGATTACACCTTTGAACTCGAAGGAAAACGCATCTCTAATTTTATTATGAATGCCCAGCACCCCGATCGCCTTACCCTATTTGGAATCTACAGCAACAGTGAATGGGACGGCATGCAAGATGGTTTTTTCAGTGTACAACTCAATTTAGCTTCAGATACCGCAATGGCCGTTGGCTTTCTTCCATTTAGCAGTGAAATTATGCTCAGTGAACACCGCACTTCGGAGCAAATGCGCATCCAAAGAAGATTAGAAAGACGCAACGAAGATCCTCAACTATCGCGCTACGATGTTCGGGACATCTTTACCTTACCCGACGGCAGTTATGTAGGCTCTATTGAAAAATACTATGTCTATACCAATACAACTTTCAATAATCAAACAGGTCAGCGCATGACCACCAATTATTATTATTACAACGATATTGTTGCCTTTTGTATTGATACAACCGGGCAATTGCGCTGGGAACAACGCATCCCTAAAATTCAAGTGAGCATCAACGACTACGGCCCCTACAGTTCCTATGCAAGCTTTATAGATGACTCCTCATTACATTTCATTTTCAATGATTCCAAGTCGAATTACGATGAAGCAGGCGACTTCAAAAATCAAACTCAAGATGTAGCAAGTTTTAGCTTGTCTAGGCAACGGAATGTTGGTGCATGGGTACAAATTGATTTGAAAAGTGGCCATATGAGCCGCCAAATTAGCTTTGAAAGGTCTAACGAAAACATTTTATTAGTTCCCAAAGCTTTTGAATTTGACCGAAAGAATATCGGTATGTATACATATGGCATCTTTGGTCCGCAAGAAAAGTTTGGTTATATTCAACTAAAAACCAATCCTTAATGCGCTGGTTATTTATTCTTCTTCCTCTGTTTCTGGGAGCCTGCAAAAGCCCACCAAAGAAAAAGCCTTCCCCAACAGAACAACTCCGGCAGCACCCTCAAGATGACCACAGTTATGCCAACCTAGAACAAATCAATACCAAGCACCTGCATCTCGAACTCGAGGTAGATTTCACAGCCCAAAGGATATACGGTGTGGCGCGCCATCAAATGCAAAACAAAGGTGCCGACACCGCTATTTTTGACGTGAAAGGATTGCTCATTCAGAAAGTAACTTTAGGAGCAAAAGGTGCAGAGAAAGAAACAGACTTTACAATTGGGCCCATGGACAAAGACAGCATCATTGGCCAAGCTTTACTAGTCAATATAGATGCAAAAACTACCAAAGTCAATATTTATTACCAAACAACTGAAGCCTCAGCTGCACTTGATTGGCTAGACACCACGCTAACAAGTTCAAAAACCAAACCATTTTTGTATACACAGGGGCAAGCCATTTTAACGCGCACCTGGATTCCTTTACAAGACGCCCCTTCGAACCGTTTTACTTATAGCGCAGACCTCAAGGTCCCTAAAGATTTGCTCGCGCTCATGAGTGCTAAAAACCCAAAGAAACTCCAAAAGAATGGCTTGTATCATTTTGAAATGAACAAACCAATTCCGAGTTACCTCATTGCTTTAGCAGTTGGAGACATTGGTTTTCATGATTTCGGCAACAACTGTGGTGTGTATGCTGAAAAAGAATTGCTTTTGGATTGTGTCAAGGAATTTGAAGACCTACCACAAATGATGCTAGTAGCCGAAGAACTATACGGAGCATACCAATGGGAACGCTATGATGTATTGGTACTGCCCTATTCTTTCCCTTTTGGTGGTATGGAAAACCCGATGCTCACGTTTGCCAATCCCACACTACTCACTGGCGATAAAAGCTTGGTCTCTGTTCTGGCACATGAACTGGCACATTCATGGTCTGGTAATTTAGTCACGAACCAAACGTGGTCTGACCTCTGGCTCAATGAAGGCACGACCGTCTATTTTGAACAGCGCATCATGGAGGCCCTTAGAGGCAAAGAAATTGCAGATGTCTTGGCCCAAGTAGAATTTAATGAGCTCGAACAAACGCTCACCGATATGCGCGCAAGCAACACGTATCAAGACAGCAAACTACACCTTGACCTCACAAACCGCGACCCCGACATTGCAATGTCCGACATCGCTTATGTGAAAGGCGCATTTTTCTTTAGGACACTAGAAAATACCATCGGAAGAAAAAGACTTGACGCCTTTTTGAAAAGCTACTTCGGTAATTTTGCATTTCAAACGATTAGTTCAGACCAATTTATTGACTATCTCAATGTGCAACTTTTGGACAAGACAGACCTCCATTTTAATTACAAAGACTGGATTTTCAAGCCGGGATTACCTTCCAATTGCAGCAAAGTTGACGCGCCAAGGCTCACCACAATTAACCAATATGCTGCTGAATTTAATAAAGGGAGAAATCCATTTGAACCCACTTTCAAATACGAATGGATCCGTAAAAACGGTAAGCGAAAAAAAATAAAAAGAACCCTCATTATAGCCTATCAAGACCACCTCATCCAAGAATGGCAAATTTTCATTCGATCGCTATCCACTGAAACTGAACCCGCACGCCTTCAATTACTTGATCGTCAATTGCATTTCGGTCAAAGCAACAACAGCGAAATACTATGCGATTGGTTTGTTTTGGCCTCCCATTCAGACTATATTTTTCAAATCGAAAAAGAAGTGAAGCAATTTTTATTAAAAATAGGGCGCCGCAAATATGTTTTACCGATTTATGAGGCATTAGCCCGCACAGCAAGAGGGCGTGTTTTGGCTCAAGGTATTTTTCATGAAGCCAAGGGCAATTACCATAGTGTAACGCGGGCCTCCGTTTGGAAAGTCTTGCAATCCAAAAAGTAAAGAAAATAAGACTTAGTTACCGTATTCAGATAAGAACTTGATGCGGATTAGGCGGAGTTCTTCTTCGCTGTATAGCCCATCGAATTCTCTATATGCCGTAATGAGGTCATCGGAGTCGGCATTCATAAAGTAATCGATGATTTCTGCTTGGTTATCTGCGTCTAATACTTCGGCTAGATAATAATTAATATTGAGTTTGGTTCCTGAATTGACCACCGTTTCCAATTCTTCCAATAAGGCATCGAAAGATTTACCTTGCGCTTTGGCGATATCCTCTAAAGGCAATTTGCGGTCAATATTTTGGATGAGCTGAACTTTAGCACCTGATTTATTGATCAGGGACTTGACGACGAGGTCTTGAGGCCGCTCGATCTGTTGAACTTCGACATGGGCCGCAATATGTTCAATAAAGGGCGCCCCATAGCGTTGGGCCTTGCCTGTTCCGACACCTTGAATAGATGTCAGTTCTTGCATATCAATAGGATACTGCAAACACATATCGCGCAATGAAGGTTCTTGAAAAACCACAAAAGGAGGAACACCAGCCTGCTTGGCTACTTTTCGGCGTAAATCGATCAATTGGCCGTACAATAATTCGTCAAAAGCAGCCCCTTTTTGACTGAGAATGATGTCGTCGTCGTCAGTATTGGAGAAATCGTGTTGCTTGTAAAGTAAAAATGATCCTGGTTGGACAACAAAATCTTTACCTTTTCTGGTGAGCTTGAGGGTTCCGAAAGTCTCGATGTCTTTGTAGAGGTAGCCAGCCACCACAGCCTGGCGAATGACGGCATTCCAAAAATGTTCGTCGTAGTCTTTACCTATTCCAAATAACGGAAGTTGATCGTGCTTGTAGGCTTTGATATCGGCATTGATGTGACCTGATAAAAACGCGCAATAGTGCTTAGATTTTTGCGTCTCTTCCAACTCGAGCACAGCGTTTAAGAGGTGATGAAGATATACACCCCCTTCCATGCGATCTTGTGGGTGTTTACAGTTGTCACATTTTTCATGGCAGTTTTCTTGGTCGAATTCCTCTCCAAAATAATGAAGAATAAACTTGCGACGACATACTGATGTTTCTGAATAAGAAACGATTTCATGCAAGAGTTGGCGACCAATTTCTTGTTCTGTGAGTGCTTTCCCTTGTAAAAACTTTTCAAGTTTCTCAATGTCTTTGTAGCTGTAAAAAGCAATACACTCCCCTATGCCGCCGTCTCGACCTGCTCTGCCTGTTTCTTGGTAATAACTTTCGATCGATTTGGGGATATCGTGGTGAATAACATAGCGCACATCTGGTTTGTCGATGCCCATACCAAAGGCGATGGTAGCGACAATCACCTCAACGTCTTCCATCAAGAATGCATCCTGGTGACGCGCACGCGAGTTAGCGTCGAGGCCTGCATGATAAGGTAATGCATTAATACCATTCACTTGCAAAAGCTCTGCGATTTCCTCTACCTTCTTTCGGCTCAGGCAGTAAATAATACCGCTTTGGCCTTCGTGTTGCTTGATATATCGGATGATTTGTTTTTCAACATCGCGCTTCGGACGAATTTCGTAATAGAGGTTATCTCGGTTGAATGAAGATTTAAATACATCGGCATCCAGCATATTGAGGTTTTTCTGGATATCGTGCTGAACTTTTGGCGTAGCCGTAGCGGTTAGGGCAATGACCGGTACCGAGGATATTTTTTCGAAGATTTCTCGCAAGCGACGGTACTCAGGACGGAAGTCATGGCCCCATTCAGAAATACAGTGCGCTTCATCGATGGCAAAAAATGAAATCGGGACAGCCGCTAAAAAATCTATATTTTCTTTTTTAGTAAGCGATTCAGGGGCTACGTACAACATTTTTGTTTGCCCACTCAATACATCGGCCCTGACTTGGGCAATCTCTGCCTTGGTCAAAGAAGAATTTAAAAAATGTGCGATTTGACCTGTTTGTGAAAAACCCCGAACAGCATCGACTTGGTTTTTCATGAGGGCAATGAGTGGCGATACAATAATGGAAGTACCGGGCAATATAAGAGATGGTAGCTGATAGCAAAGTGACTTGCCACCACCAGTGGGCATGAGTACAAAGGTGTTTCTGCCCGCAAGGACGTTTTCAATGATTTGTTCTTGAGCACCCTTAAACTGATCGTAACCAAAATGGTTTTTAAGTGCTTCTTTAAGGTGGTATGTGGGTGTAATCAGTGACATGGGATAGTTATGAAACAAGCAGTTTAAACTGTTGTTCATCTAAATATAACCTAAAATTTGCACATAACGACTACATGCGACGAATTTATCCGTTAAAGGCCACAACTTCTTTTACTTCCGGCAAATGTTGTTTGAGTAAATTCTCGATACCACCTTTTAAAGTAGCAGTAGAAGACGGGCACCCCGCACAAGAACCCTTCAACATTACCGTTACTTTACCCTCTTCATAACCTAGAAAATCAATAGCTCCTCCATCGTTTGCCACGGCAGGGCGTACATATTGGTCCAGCAGGTCAATAATTGCGTCGTCGAATTCCGACGGTTGGAAGGAAACTGATTTTGAAGATTGAGTTGGTTGGCTGTCATCGGAGTTATCAACTTGTTCCTCTAACTGAATTTGAGTTGGCATGGCAATTAATACTTCTTTTTCGAAGGCAATCCATTCGCGGATAAATTCACGAAGCTCCATGGTGATGAAATCCCAAGGTACATTATCGGTTTTGGCTATGGTGATAAAATTAACGGCAATAAAAACTTTCGATACAAAAGGAAAGTCGAAGAGTGCTTCGGCGAGTGGCGAAAAGCCTTTAGCTGCTGCTTTGTTTTCAAATTCTACAGAAGCGCCAGTTGGCAAAAGATATTTATTTGACACAAACTTCATGGTAGAAGGATTGGGTGTCATTTCGCTGTAAACGGTTACGGGTATCATGTGCTTTGCTTTGAGTTACAAAAGTAACCAATTCTAAGCCCCTTTGTTTGCCTGATGTGCTAATTCTAATAAATCAAGTACAGATTTTACAGGAGAAAAGATGGTAGATGGTACTTCAACAAATAAAGTGTTCCAATGTGCCATTGCACCATTCCAAAGACCAGGTTGTTCTACAAATTTTACGCTTTCTCCATCTTGTTGTTTATCCACCACAAAATAAGTCGAGGGGTCTATAAAATTCTCCAACGAATGTGGCTTGCCATCTAGATCACAAGGGCTAAGCACCATCATGACCGGATTAAAATGCGTGCTTTGCAGCAATAGCTGACTGGCATTCGGCAATTGGGTTAATTGTGCTTTTTCGACGATTTGCTTGGATTTTTGACCGTTTACAGAAACATAAAATGGCCCTCCACCAGGCTGGCCGTC
>JBILSN010000008.1:0-74621 GCA_044372045.1 Crocinitomicaceae bacterium | reverse complement strand
CCGAAGGATGGGATGGCCGTTACAAGGGCAAGCGCGATGTACAACTTGGTCTATACAACTGGAAGATCATTTATACGGATAACAAAATGGTGACCCGAAGTCTTGTTGGGCATGTAAATGTATTACGCTAATGCAACAACGCCCTATGGTGCGTGTCCGAGATTTAGGACGCATCGATTACAAACAAGCATGGGATCTTCAAGAGGAATTGCTCAAAACGGCTGTTGATTGTAAGATTTCTAATCGCAAAAATGAAACAGTAGTTGTGCCTCAACAGCACTTGTTATTTTGTGAGCATCCGCATGTCTATACTTTAGGCAAAAGCGGTGCTTTTGAAAATTTATTGCTCGATGAAGCGCATTTGCAGCAAATAGATGCGCAGTTTTATAAAATCAATCGGGGAGGGGATATCACTTATCATGGGCCAGGTCAATTAGTCATGTATCCAATCCTTGACCTCGAGCAATTTTTTACGGATATTCATCAATATTTGCGCTATTTGGAGGAGGCAGTGATCCGAACGTTGGCTCATTTTCAAATTACTGCTACTCGTTATGAAGGCTTAACAGGCGTTTGGATTGATGCCGATACACCACATGCCAGAAAAATATGTGCCATGGGGGTGAAGTGTTCCAGATGGATTACCATGCATGGAATAGCCCTTAATGTGAGCCCGGACCTTGGTTATTTTGGAAATATTGTGCCTTGTGGTATTCAAGACAAGTCCGTGACTTCAATAGCCAAAGAGCTAGGCCGCGAAGTTTCTAATGCAGAAGTACAAGAAGTATTGTTAAGAGAAATGTCAGCAGTATTCAATTTTAGTATGCAAGAAAAATGAGAGAAGAATTATTAGGCCCTAAGGTGGAAGGAATCGCGTTAGCCCTCGTAGAATTACCCATTGAAGGTGGAGAACCTGAATATGTAGTTTACATGCTGAGTAGCCGGGAGGATATCATTGAAGGTATTATCGTAACCTCCACGGGCTACGGACTTGATGCAACGGGGCAAGAAATCAAAACATCTACCTTGCGCAAAGGCATCGAGGTGATGCTCCCTAATGAGGCGGCAAGGATTGAACCACTCATGCCAGATTTATTCAGACTAAATAATGAGTTTTGGGTCAGCTTTTGGGCCGACGACGTCATGTATGACAAGCGTTTTGTTTTTGAGGCAAATACAATTGATCCAAAGAAATTTGTAGCAATTCCGCAGTTGAAAGCGAAGGGGATTATTATTGATTAACTCAAGAATCAATTGTTTATCCTTGAATTAATGATAAGTTACTAGACTTTTCCCAGTCATTTCAATTGGACTTTGAAGGCCCATCCGTTCTAAGATAGTTGGAGCTACATCAGCTAAAATACCATCGACAATTTGAATCGAAGGATCTTCTGTGACTAAAACCACAGGAACCGGATTCATGCTGTGCGCTGTATTGGGGCTGCCATCAGGGTTAACGGCATAGTCGGCATTGCCGTGATCTGCAATCACTATAAACTCATAACCTAATTTTTTTCCGCATTCTACCACTTTTTGCAATTGTTGATCAACAGTTTCAACAGCTTTCATGATAGCTGAAAACACGCCGGTATGACCCACCATGTCTGGATTGGCAAAATTAAGACAAATAAAATCGGGTTCAAACTGCGCCATGTGCTGGCTTATTGCAGCGCCCACTTCAACAGCACTCATTTCGGGCTGTAGGTCATAGGTTGCTACTTTTGGCGAGGCAATCAAGAGTCGCTCTTCGCCTTCAAAAGTTGCTTCTCTCCCGCCGCTAAAAAAGAAAGTGACATGCGGATATTTTTCAGTTTCAGCTATCCGGATTTGTGTTTTTCTGGCTTTAGAAACTACCTCGCCAAGGGTCATTTCTAGATTGTCTTTGTCGTAAACAACACGCACATTCTTGAAACTTGCATCATAGTTCGTCATCGTGCAGAAATACAAATTTAGCGGATACATATTGTATTCGTCGAAAGCTTCTTGTGTGAGTGCTACACTTAATTCTCGTGGCCGGTCTGTTCTGAAGTTAAAGAAAATAACAGCATCACCACTTTCAATTGTGCCGTTCGCGTCAATGAGGTGTGGTAAGATAAATTCATCAGTAACGTTGGATTTATATGACGTTTCTATTGCACTACTTGCACTAACGGCCGTTTCTCCATCTCCATTGACCATTAAATGATAGGCTTGAGCTACGCGCTCCCAACGTTTGTCGCGGTCCATTGCGTAATACCGGCCAATAAGAGAGGCAATTTTGCCGTTTTGTGCATTTAAATGCGCTTCGAGTTGTTGAATATAAGCCAAACCGCTTTTTGGATCGCAGTCTCTGCCATCGGTAATGGCATGAACAAAATATTTTTCAAGACCAAAATCTTGCGCCATATCACAAAGCGTGTGCAAATGTGCTTGGCTGCTGTGTACACCACCCTCTGAAACCAAGCCTAAAAAATGTACTTTTTTGTTGTTTTTTTTGGCATAGCTAAATGCGTCAAGGATTGTTTTGTTTTGCTGAAATTCGCCATCGCGAATGCTCTTATTGATGCGCGTGAGTTCTTGGTAGACGATTCGCCCAGCACCAATATTGAGGTGCCCAACTTCTGAGTTCCCCATTTGCCCCTCTGGTAAGCCTACATCCTCTCCAAAGGTCCGTAAGGTTGCACTTGGGTAGTTCGCCAACAAACAATCCATAAAGGGGGTTTGTGCTTGAAAAATAGCATCAGATGGACCGTGGTCACCAATTCCCCAGCCATCGAGAATAATTAAACCTACTTTTTTGTTCATATGGGTAAAATTACCTCAAAAATGCTGCCCTGAGGTGTGTTTTCAAAACAACGGATGCTGCCATTGTGAAGCCTGACATATTCGCCGACAATATAAAGCCCCAATCCGCTCCCGGCTTGCTTTCTTGTCTCTTCAGACCCGATTCTATAGAATTTTTCAAAAATTTGGGCGCGTTCACTTGCTGCAATACCAGGGCCTTGGTCGGCAATTTTGATGGTGACAAAACGATCTAGTTTTTCAATTATGATCGTGATTTGTTGCTGCGTACCGCCGTATTTGATGGCATTCTCGAGCAAATTAACGAATATGGTTTCGAGCATGTGCGGATCAAAAGCGCCCATGAGTTGAGCTGGCATTTGGAGTTCAAGGAGGGAAGCACTAAATCGGCTTTGATACCTACTGACCAAATTTTGAGTGAGTGCGCTTAAATCTAGTTCTTCTTTCTGCAGTTGAAACAGTTTGTTTTCTGCTTTGGTCGCATTTAGAATGTTCTCGATGAGTGCACCGAGGCGTTCGTTCTCTTCTAATGCGCCATGAATAATTCCTTCTTTTTTGTCTTCGGGGAGGTGGTGTTTTTTGAGTGTTTGCAAATAGAGCTTGAGCGCGGCAATGGGAGTTTTGAGTTCGTGCGTAATGGTCAGCAGAAAGTTTTGTTGTTGTTGCTGCAATGCAAGCTCTTTGGAGATAGATTTACGAATGCGGTAAATGCCAAAGGCAAGAATCAGCAAGAAAACAGCCCCTTCGCCGAGCACCATTCCAACACGTTTCGATAATTGCGCGTTGTCTTGGGGTATAACCGTACTGAGTTGAATGAGGTGATAACCCCACCAAAGAAATTGAAGTATGACATAAGCCCCCAGAAAATACAACCAATATGCAGATTTACTCTTCTTCAATTTCTGGTGTTTAGGGTTGGTTTTTTTTAAAAATATTGCTGACTTCTCGACCAATTTTTTGAATCGTTTCTACTCCTGCCACCAGAGGTGCTGCATTGATATCGTCGTAATTAGAGAATGCTGGGTCATTTCCGATAGAGCCCGGATAAATCAAGAGGTAGTCATTGTTGTCAAATGCACGCTCCATGTTTTGTAAAATTTGATCCATTTGAGCATCATAAGAGACACTTCCTGCTCTACAGGCTACTACAACAATGAGGTCGCTGTTTTTCTTTTGATACGTCGGATAGAATTCATCCAACGATTCTAATTCTTGAAGTTTGAGTTCCGCATCAATTTTGTTGGCTTGCGCAACTTTATCAAGGCGCTCAAACGCAGTGGCTGACCCGAACAAATGAATAGGGATTTTAAGCTCTTTACTCAACCTCAAAACACGCTCAGACCATTGTATAAATGTTTGCTCGAGCTCGGCAAGCATAGGTGCAACCACCACGATGCGTTCGTAACTCACACTTGGTTTTTCGAGAGAGCAGAAAAACACCGTTTTGCCGCAAGTGCTTAGGAGGTGTTCGCGGTCATCTCCAACCATTCGTTTGATGATATTGTTTTCTATAGAATCATTGACCAAAACAATATCAGCAACCAGTTCTTTTGATACTCGAGCAATTCCCGAAGAAAAATTATGGTCTATGGTAGCTATGGTACTTAGTTTGGCTTCGTGTCCAGAGTAGTGCTTGATGATTTCTTCTAGTGATTTTCTTGATTTACGGATCATGCGCTCAGCATTTTCGTTGTCGGGGTATACACTCACCACTGAAATCGGGTTGATGACTTGCGGGTCTGTAATCAGCAAAGCAAAATCTAATAAGCGCTCGTTTCCTTTGAGTTCATTCATGGAAACCATCAGGTGTTTGTTGCGCAAGCGCATTTCGTTGTCTTCTAGGTCGCTATTTTCTGAAATATCTAAGAGCAAGCGTTTGGCAGAATTTTCAGTAATCATGGAAGAAGCCATAGTAGTAATTAGGATCAAAATAACAGTACCATTGACAATATTTACACTCAGAAGGCCTACATTGTAACCAACACTGATAATGGCGAGAGTAGCAGCAGCCCGAGCTGTACTAAGTCCAAAAATAATTTGTCTTTCGTTGGCACTTAGCTTAAAGATGAATTGACTGACAAGGGCAGCTAGCCATTTCGAAAATAGCGCAAAAGTGGTTAGTACCCCAGCAATTAAAAGTGGCCATGTTCCTTTTGTAAAGGCGCTGATATCGACAATCATTCCCACGAAAATCAGAAAGAAAGGGATAAATAGAGAATTGCCAATAAAATCGATACGGTTCATTAACGTAGAGTGGTGTGGTATCAACTTATTGAGCACTAACCCGGCCACAAAAGCACCAATGATATGTTCTACACCTGCCACCTCAGCCAAAAACGCTGCAAAAAATACAACAGAAAGCACAAAAATGTATTGAGAGGTTTTCTCACTGTCGAGCTTACTAAAAAACCATCGGGCAATTTTAGGAATGACAAAGAACATAATCAGTGAGAACATCAGTAAAGAAGCAAGTAGCCTCATCCAGAAACTAAAGTCGAGATCGCCTTGTGCTGCACTAGAAATGATCGCTAAAATAATAAGTACGGCAGTATCTGTTAGAATGGTTCCGCCAACAGTTATGGCTACTGCTGGGTGTTTGGCAAGCCCGAACTTACTGACGATAGGGTAGGCCACTAAAGTATGCGTAGAGAACATACTTGCGGTGAGTAACGCTGCAAGTGGAGAAAGATGCAGCACTTCAGTACAGAGTGGATAACCAAGCGCTAAAGGAATGATAAAAGTCAGGAATCCGAAGCCGATACTTTTATTAAAATAGCGCTTAAATTGCCGGAGGTCTAGTTCCAGGCCTGCCATGAACATAATGTAAAGCAAGCCAATGGTAGAGAATAACTTAATACTCCCTTCGGCCTCCATAGTGCGTTCACCAATCAAACCCAATCCATGAGGGCCAATTAAAACACCTGATAGAATGAGCCCAATAATGCCAGGGATTTTCATTTTGCGCAACACAATGGGTGAAAGCAAAATGATAAAAAGAAGGATAGAAAAAACCAACACCGGATTCTTCAGTGGAAGATGAAACTCTTCAATCAGGTGTTGGAAAAAATAACGCATATGTTTCTATTGCAGCATTCGATTGGTGTCGGTTGCTGATGTTGGTGCACTGAGCGCATCGATATCGATATTGGCCGGTGGAGGCGTATTGCTGCGGTTCAGGACAGGCGCTTTGATGAGCCCGTGGTGTTCAGCTAAGGCGCTCATGTATGTTTTGAGGCTACCCAAACGGTTTGAATATAGACCCTCGCCCATGCCCATTTCGCCGTTTTCAGCGGCGGCTTGTTCAAGTCCGTTGTAGAGTTGGGGCAGCACTTTTTTGTAAAGCATTTGTACTGTACGCTCAAGGTCTTTGTAGAATGCATCTTTTGATGGGCCTGCAGAAACGAGTAGACATGTTGAGCGCATTTTAAGGAGCGCGTCTGCCACTGCAATGAGGTCTTCGGCGTTTTCTTCATTGCCCGCCTTATCGATTGCACTATGCTCAAAATAAGCGATGACCGTTTTGTAATTACCGAGCATTTTCTGGCCAATTGCAGCCGCTTTTTTGGGCTGATCAAGCATGTAGTAGAGCTGGACGTATTCGTGAAGTATACCCGCATTGAGTGGTCGAATATCCTGACCCTGGTACATTATCTGATTATGTGTTTTATTGGCATTTAAAGAATTGAACGGATCTACTGGATTGATATCTCCGTAATCTAGTACGGTTTCTATTGGCATGAGTTGCATGGCGCGGTCGAGCACTTTAATAGCCTCTGCTTTACGGCCAAGTAAATAGAGCTGTTCTGCTAACAATAAGAAGTTGGCACGGTACTGAATGGTATGGCGGCGCGCATAGTAGTCAGTGAGCACGCCTGGGTTAGCCATATCGCCAAAAATATAGCGCTCAAGCATGTTTTTCTCCATCTGATTCACATCCATGAGTGCTGGTTCTTGCTTGGCAGGCGTTAAGGCATAAGCCATTCCAACTTGTTTGATATAACCCGCACTTAGGAGCGCAATAGAAAAGGCTGAGCCTCTATTGCTCGAAAAGTAAATACCGCGCTCCCAATTGTTATTGGCAACGACGTCCATCATCATGACTTCATCGCGGGTAAGCGCTTGGTTGCGCTCAGGGTCAAATTCAAAGACCATTTCTTCGTGCATGTTAGAAGATTTAGTTTTTGCATCGAGTACACCTGCATTAATGGCATTCTGACGATTCACTTTTAACGCAAATTTGGTAGAAGGGAAAAAGCTGAACTTATTTTGTTCGTCTGTGATCATATTTGCATCATCTCTCACAAACGCCATGGCTTCCGTGAAATCTACTGTAGCCCAAATGCGCTCAAATTGATTGAGTAGCTCTTGTAAATCCTGTGCACTATTGTTCTTGAATTCAACTTGCCCGTTGCGCGCAGCTTCATAGAGGCTAAATATTTTTTGGTATTTGTCTATGGTGGCGGCAATCATGTTGGTGGAGTCCGTATTAGCAATTTGTACTTTTAAGGCCTCTGCCTCAGGGGTGCTGGCAATGATATTGGCGAATATGCCTTTTGCGCGTTGGTCAAAATAGCCTGCAGCCATTTTGGCTTCTGCCGGGTTGTGCTTTAAGCGCATGTTCAAGACCTTTTTGATAAGGGTATCGGACGGGTTCTGAGAAAACAATTGCAATAAAGGCATGAAATATACTTGGTCGGTATTGCCTGCATACATCAAGATTTGATCTTCGCGGAATTTGATGGGCAAAGGGTCAGATTCATAGGTCTTGAGCTTCATTTGGTTGGTATACCAATCGGTGCCCATTAGGGAAAGGTTACAAACCCGCACGTCTGTGCGCTTGCCTTCTACTTCTTGCAAGTACCATAGCGGGAAGGTATCGTTGTCTCCGTTGGTGAATAAGATGCCATTTTTACCACAAGACTCGAGGTAGTTGTGCGCGAGGTCTCTGGCGCTGGTTTTGCCGCTGCGGTCGTGGTCGTCCCAGTTTTGAGTGCCCATAATGACCGGAACAATTAAACCAAGCGCGGTTGCAACTGCTGCACGCTGCTTGGTGTCTTTGAGGAATTTTTTGAGCGCATCAAAAATTGCATAAACGCCAATTCCGATCCACATGGCAAAAAAGTAGAAAGAACCTGCATAAGCGTAATCTCGCTCGCGCGGCTCGTAAGGTTTTTGATTCAGATAGACCACAATGGCCAAACCAGTAAACAAGAAGGCAAGCGTAATAATAAATGCGTCTTTAGGTGTTTTGCGGAAATGAAAAACCAAACCAATAAGTGCCAAAATAAGGGGCAGCATATAATAAGTATTGCGCGCTGGGTTGTCCTTGGTAAAATAAGGTGCGTGTTCTTGGCTTCCAAGGCGGGTTTCGTCTAAAAAGGAAATACCAGACAACCAGTTGCCGTGCATGTTGTCTCCATGGCCTTGAAGGTCGTTTTGACGGCCCGCAAAGTTCCACATGAAGTAGCGGATATACATAAAATTGACTTGATAACGCAAGAAATAGGTAAGGTTTTCACCAAATGTAGGAAGGCGTTTGCCGTCACGTCCAATTTCGGTATTGGCGCCATCGTTTTCATCGTAACCAGACCATTTGGCATAAAGCTGTTTGTGCAAGCTAGCACCCGAGCCGTCTCCGTTGTACATGCGCGGGAAAAATGTGGTTTGCGCATAAGTGGCAACAGCTCCTTGGCGAATACTTGCATTACTTTCGTAATATTTCTCTTCTATACTAAACGCGCCATTATTGGCTTTGATCCAGGCTTCTGCGTCCGCTTCTTTGGTAAACGCTTTCACTTCTACGTCGTTTTCAATGACCACAAAACGACGGATATAATAAGGCGAGAGGTCTTTCCAAGCAGAGCGGTCTAAAATTTTAGGACCATTTTCGGTCATTTCTTCTCCGTTGCGCAGTGAATTCCAGTATTGCCCAAATAAGATAGGGGCAGAACCGTATTGCTCACGCTTGAGGTACGAGTGGAGGGTCACTAAGTTTTCGGGGTCGTTTTCGTCGAGTGGGGTGTTGGCATTAGAGCGAATCACAATAACAGCAAAAGAGCCGTAGCCAATCAATAGCATCACGAGGCCCATCATGGCGTTGTACAAAATTGTTTTTCCAGTGCGGTGCGCATAACGAACCGCATACAAACAGGCAGCTACCAGTAATACAAAAAAGAAAATAGTACCACTGAAAAAGGGCAAGCCCAGACTATTGACAAAAGAAACTTCAAAACTTGAGGCCATGGCAATACTTCCTGGTATAATTCCTTCTTGAATGAAACCAAGCGCAACAATAGAGATCAGGCCGGTCAATATCAAGCCTTTGATACTTACTTCTTCTTTTGTACGGAAGTATATCATGTAGCCAATTGCCGGAACAACAAGAATGCCCAATAAGTGAACGCCAATGGCCAAACCAAGCATAAAAAAGATGAGCAATAACCAACGATTTGGGCGCAAGTCGGATAGTTTGGCACCGTGTTGGCTGAGTTCCATTTCTTCGTCCCATTTGAGGATAGCCCAAAAGATAACCGCTGTAAAGAGGGATGCCATTGCATAAACTTCTCCTTCTACTGCCGAGAACCAGAACGAGTCAGAGAAAGTATAGGCCAATGCTCCAATACTTGCAGCAGCAAAAATGGCAAATTGATTGCCGCCAGTAAGGGTATCTCCTTGTTTGAGTACAATTTTTTTAATGAGCAGCGTAAGTGACCAAAACATAAATAGTATTGTCAAGGAGCTCGAAATAGCAGAAAGTGCATTGATATAAACAGCTACATTTTCAGGAGCTGCAAAAAATGAAAACAAACGCCCTAAAACCATAAACAAGGGTGCTCCCGGTGGGTGACCCACCTCTAGTTTGTAGGCAGCTGTGATGTATTCACCACAATCCCAGAGACTTGCCGTTGGTTCGATAGTCATGAGGTAAACCGCCGAGGCAATTACAAAAATAAACCAGCCTAGGTAATTGTTCCATTTTGAGTAAGTCATGAGCTCAGTTTGATGTGTTTGTGTATTGCGAATTTAAGAATAATCAGCGTAAAAATTGAAGGGAATATTTTTGACGTTATTTGACAAATTCAACAAAGACTTTTTGCGGAAATAAAAAAACTTCTTAAATTTGCACACTCGTTTATTTTAACGAAGCTCAATGGCCCATGGTGTAACTGGCAACACGTCTGATTTTGGTTCAGAAGAGTCTAGGTTCGAGCCCTAGTGGGCCAACAAAAAAAGCCTCCATTGGGGGCTTTTTTATTGTTTGCATAATTTTTCCACATGACAGATCAACGAACAGAACTCGAAAGCCTCGGCGAATTTGGCCTCATTGATGAGCTCACCAAAGATTTTACAACCGTAAATCCTGAAACATTACTCGGTGTAGGCGACGACGCCGCAGTGCTAGACATCGGCAATGAAATGCACCAGGTAGTAAGTACAGATCTTCTAATAGAAGGGGTTCATTTTGACCTTACTTATATGCCATTGAAGCATTTGGGTTACAAAGCGGTTGCGGTGAATGTTTCTGATATCTGTGCCATGAATGCCACACCGAAGCAAATTACAGTAGGCTTAGCGGTTTCTAATCGGTTTTCCTTAGAGGCACTCAAAGAATTGTATGAAGGTATTCATGCGGCTTGTGCCGACTACCATGTCGATTTAGTAGGCGGAGACACCACCTCTTCGCAGAGCGGCTTGTTTATTTCAGTTACTGCCATTGGTACTGTCCACAAAGATGCACTCTGTTTGCGTTCTGGGGCGCAAGAATATGATTTATTGGTTGTGTCAGGCGATTTAGGCGGGGCATACATGGGCTTGCAGGTATTGGAAAGGGAAAAGGAAGTTTTTAAAACCAATCCAGACATTCAGCCAGATCTCGATGGCCATGATTACATTTTACAGCGTCAGCTCAAGCCTCAGGCCCGGCTCGATGTGATCAATTACTTGAAAGAACTTGGTGTAAAGCCGAGTTCCATGATTGATATTTCAGATGGTTTGGCCAGCGAGGTCTTGCATTTATGCAAAGCCAGCCAAGTGGGCTGCCACCTATATGACGAGAAAATTCCGATCGATGCCAAAACGGCAATGGTGGCCATGGATTTTAATTTGGATCCTAGCATGTGTGCTTTGAATGGGGGTGAAGACTACGAACTACTCTTTACCATTGGGCAAAAAGATGTCGAGCTTGTTCAATCTAATCCTAACTTTACCATTATTGGCCACATCACAAATGCTGCAGACGGCATCTATTTTATCGATAAAGCTGGTTCAGCCATTACCTTGCGTGCCCAAGGCTGGAAACATTTTTAATCGATGCGTGGCAGATTGATCTGTTCTTTATGAATAATAGCCAGTGGGTATCTGCCCCGAATGAGCGTAACTAATTCTTCGGCTTCTTTTTGTGTTCTGAAGTCTCCGACCATTAAATTGAAATTAGGCGCTTCAAAACGGACATACGTATCAATTTTCGGGAATTCAGTCACAAACTGACCACGAGTGAGGTCAAGGATGGTTTTGTCAGAGTCAAAACAGAGTTGTACACGATAGCCCGCCATTTGCTTGTTGTTCTTGGTAGCAATGCGCTGCTCAATGCGCGGATCTGATACGATTTGAATTTGCGCTTGTAATCCCCTGTAAAATAAGGTCATAAAAGCAATAGTTATAAAGCCTCTCATAAGTACAAAGTAACTAAGAAATCAACGCAAAACAAAATGCTTATTTAGATTCATTTTAAATTAACATACATTAAATATTTTTTGTCATGAAAATGTCACTAAATGTATTGATTACCGTAATTTTGCAGCCGATAAAAGGTAGTTTTTCTACCTCATTTTAAAGAGTGAATTAGTAATTTTTTACATGGAAATATCTAACATTCAGTCGCTTAAGCGCATCAAATCTCTCGCTTACGTCGCAATAACCCTCGGTCTTATTGCTTTCTCCAATTTCGCTTCTGCTCAAGGAGAAGGTCTTTTTAAAGCCAAATGTGCTACTTGCCACATGACCCACAAAAACTCTACAGGCCCTAAGCTTGCCGGAGTAAAAGCAAAATGGGCTGCAGGCGGCGCCAAAGAAGGCAGTCTCTATCAGTGGGTAAATAACTGGCAAACTGCCGCGGCCAATGATCCTTATGCCGCAGAGGTTTCTAAGTGGTCTCCTACTGCCATGTCTGCTTTCCCAGACCTTAAAAAAGAAGAAATTGACGCTATTCTCGATTGGGTAGATGCTCAACCAGATCCAGCGCTTGCTGGTGCAGGTGCAGGTGCAGCCGGTGGTGCAGGTGCAGCCGGAGCAACGAATGTGGCTCTTGAAGAAGAATCCAATTCTTGGGTTTGGCTCATTATGGGCATCATCTTTGTAGTGGTCATTATGGCTGTTGGGGGTGTTCGCCGTCAACTCAAATTAGCTACATCAGAAAACGAAGCCGAAGCAGAAAAAATGACTTACGGTGAAGAACTACGCGCTTTGGCTTGGAAATACCGTTTGCAAGTAGGTTTGGTTACATTGGTGGTCGTGATTTCTTTATTTGTTGGCCTCTTCCAATCACTCTACTCTATCAACATTATGGAAGGTTATCAGCCTTCACAACCCATAGTTTTTCCGCATGCGCAGCACGCCGGAATCAACGGGATTGACTGTAAATACTGTCACAATACAGTAGCCAAGTCGAAATCAGCTTCTATTCCGTCAGTCAATGTTTGTATGAACTGTCACAAGCAAATTGACGGCGAAGGTAAAGAGTACGCTCCTCAAATTAAAAAAATCTACGCCGCTGCCGGCTGGGACAAAGAAGGCATGAAGTACACCGGTAAAACTGATCCTATCGTTTGGAACAAAGTACACGTTTTACCTGAGCACGTTTATTTTAATCACTCTCAACACGTGGTTGTGGGCGGTATCGATTGTAAGCAATGCCACGGAGACATGACCCAAATGTCTGAAACTGCTAAGGTTCAGCCAGTAGAAGAACTCAACAAAATTGAGGGCAACATCAAACTCACGCGCAAGACCCTCACTATGGGTTGGTGTATCGAGTGTCACGGCAAAAAAGACGTGGCTATCGGTAACGGTAAGAATGGATACTACGACGAAATCCACCGTCGCCTCAAACAAGACCCTAAACTTTACGCACAATACCTCAACAACGATGGTAAAGTGACGGCCAATGAACTTGGCGGTTGGGAATGCGCAAAATGCCACTATTAATTAAGTAATAACCATACTTGTCGAATTAAGACCATGGAAATGTCAAAAAAATATTGGAAAGGAATTGAAGAGCTCAAGCAAACGCCAGAGTTTATCAAACAAAAAGATCAAGAATTTCCAAGCCAGCAAAGCGTAGAAGATTTCTTAGCCGATGAAAACCTCGCTGAGTCCTCGACCGCTCGTCGCGACTTCTTAAAGTTCTTAGGTTTCTCAGTAGCCGCTGCTACACTTGCTGCTTGTGAGGCTCCTGTAACCAAAGTTGTTCCTTACGTTGTCAAGCCAGAAAATGTAACGCCAGGAATGCCAACATGGTATGCAAGTACATACTATGACGGCGCATCCTATGCGAGCATCGTCGTCAAAACACGCGAAGGCCGTCCAATTTTTATCAAGGGCAACAAAGACTTCGGTTTTACCCAAGGTGGTACCAACCCCCAAATCATTGCCTCCGTTTTAGGTCTTTATGACTCTGCTCGTTTGGCTCAGCCTTTGGCTAAAGGTCAAAAGGCAAGTTGGTCAACCGTAGATACTGCAATTGGCTCAGCTATTGCCAAAGCAAAAAAGGTTACCCTTCTTTCTCATACGGTTATATCTCCATCCATACAGCGCGCTATTGCTGAAATGGCCACCAGGCTGAACGGCGAAGGCGGTACTAAATTCGAGCATATTCAATACGATGCTATTTCTTACGCAGGCATGCGCGAGGCTTACAGCATTCATTTTGGCGAACGCAGCATTCCAAGCCATGACTTCTCTAAAGCAAAAACGATCGTTAGTGTTGCTGCCGATTTTCTGAGCACTTGGTTGCTCCCTACAGAATTTGCAGTTCAATACGGTATGGGTCGCAACCCAGAAGCCAAATGGATGTCTAAGCACTTCCAATTTGAATCTGTACTCAGCGTTACTGGTTCTAATGCCGATGTGCGCAGCATGATCAAACCATCTGAAGAGGCTGCAGTTCTTGCCTACATGGTTAAAGCCCTTGGCGGAAACCCAGGCATGGCCGTGAGCGCAGGTGCATGGAAAGACGCTGCCGATAAAGCAGTTGCAGCTCTCAAAAAATCTAAAAAAGAAGCTATTGTTGTTGCGGGTTCTAACCATATTGGTGTTCAACAATTAGTCATCCAACTCAATAATTTGGTAGGTGCATACGGTTCAACGCTAGACCTCAACAATACCATTAATTTATATCAATCTGAAGACGCAAAAGCACTGAAGTTGGCTGCCAATGTTGCAGCTGGCAAGGGTCCTGAGGTGCTCATCATGATGGGTGTTAATCCTGTTTACAGCATGCCAAACGGCGCTGCATTTGCCAAAGGATTGAAATCAATTACAACAGTTGCCATTTCTTCTTTTGAAGACGAAACAGCAAGCCTCTCTACCTATGTGTGTCCTGATCACCATCAATTAGAAAACTGGTCAGACCACATGGCGAAGGCCAACGAATACGCAGTTGGGCAACCAACTATTCGTCCTTTGCACAACACAGCAAGCGCACTAGAATCACTTCTCGTTTGGAACGGCAGTGCATCGCGCGGTGGTCAAGACTCTGCTGTAGCCTACGACTACATTCAAGCTACCTATGCAGCCATGAATCCGATAGGAGATTTCAACTATCTTACACACAATAGTTGTGTAGCAGTAGCAACAACTCCTGCTGCATTAAGCTACAAAGCTGCAGCGCTCAAAGCAATACCTAGTGCTGCATCAGATACCGAGGTTGTTTTCTATCAAAAAGCAGCTATTGGTAACGGAGATTTCGCCAACAACCCTTGGTTGCAAGAAATGCCAGACCCAATTACCAAAGTAACCTGGGACAACTACATCACCATGAACCCCGTCGAGATGGAAGGCACCTACGCCACCACCTACGATCAAGAACACGGCCTCAACTTGGCAACAGTTACCGTAAATGGCAAATCCATTACTTTACCTGTTTATCCAATGCCAGGGCAAGCGCCAAAAACGATAGGCGTTGCATTAGGTTACGGACGTGGTGCAAACGGTGAGAACATCGGTAAAGCAGCTTTCCAAACCAAAGAATACGGTGGTCATGCCAAAACAGAAGATGGTAAATTGACGCCAATCGGAGCGAACGTATTTGGAATGCTCTCTACAGGCGCAACATTACTTTACAGCGCAGCGGCTAAAGTGACTCCAGCAGAAGGCACCTATCCAATTGCGGCAACCCAAATTCACCACACGGTAATGGGTCGTCATTCCATTGTTCGCGAAACCACACTTTCTATTTTCCAGAACAACGAAAAAGACGCTTTCAATGAAGGCCATAAATTACAGAAACTAGATAAGCACGGCAAACACGTCGAAGCACCCGTTTCAGAATTCGATTTATGGGCTGCGCATCCAGTTGAGAAAATCGGCCACCGATGGGGGATGTCCATTGATCTTTCTTCTTGTATTGGCTGTGGTTCTTGCTTAATTGCTTGCCAGTCCGAAAACAACGTGCCTGTAGTCGGTAAAGACGAAGTACGTCGTGGCCGTGAAATGCACTGGTTGCGCATAGACCGCTATTTTGCTTCCGACGAAGAGGCTGCTATCGGTACCAAAAAAGACAAAAAAACATTCAGCTACGACAACGCTGAAAAGGCAGCTTTGAACCCAACTGTTATTCACATGCCTTTAATGTGTCACCACTGTAACCATGCTCCATGCGAGACGGTTTGCCCAGTGGCGGCAACAACGCATTCCAACGAAGGCCTGAACCAAATGACCTACAACCGTTGTATCGGTACGCGCTACTGCGCCAACAACTGCCCTTATAAAGTGCGTCGTTTCAATTGGTTTAACTACCCTTCTTATAAGAAATTTACCGAAGTAAACCCTGCTCAAGATGACCTCGGCCGTATGGTACTCAACCCAGATGTTACGGTTCGTACGCGCGGTGTCATGGAAAAGTGTTCACTTTGTGTGCAACGTATACAAGCTACCAAATTGGTTGCCAAAAAAGAAGCAAGAGTTATTGCAGATGGCGAATTCGCTACCGCATGTTCAGATGCTTGTCCTACGAATGCAATTGTAGTTGGTGACTGGAACGACCTCAAATCAATGATCCGCGAGAAATCTGAAGGTATTCGTGCTTATCAGGCGCTCGAAGAGATCGGAGTGAAGCCAAATGTTTGGTATCAAATGAAAGTACGCAACGAAGACAACAACTTGCTCAAGCATATTCAAGTAGCTGATCAAGCACATCATTAATCATTATCAATAAACAACTGCAATGCAAAAGGAAGCAGCAATCAGAGAGCCCCTCATTTTAGGTCACAAAACCTATCATGACGTAACGGAAGATGTTTGTCGTCCGATTGAGGACAAAGCACCTAAAATGTGGTATATTCTCTTTGGAATAGCCCTCGTTATTGGTCTATACGGAGTGGGCAGCATTTTATACTTACTCGGAACGGGTATTGGTGTTTGGGGTCTGAACAAAACAATTGGTTGGGCTTGGGATATCACCAACTTCGTATGGTGGGTTGGTATCGGCCACGCCGGTACGCTCATTTCGGCCGTTCTTCTCCTTTTCCGTCAAAAATGGCGTATGGCCATCAACCGTTCAGCTGAAGCCATGACGATCTTTGCAGTCTTTATGGCGGGTACCTTTCCACTGATTCACATGGGTCGTTTATGGGTAGGTTACTGGGTAATGCCTATTCCGAACCAATTTGGTTCTTTGTGGGTGAACTTTAACTCACCACTCCTCTGGGACGTTTTCGCTATTTCTACTTATCTTTCGGTATCGCTTGTTTTCTGGTACATCGGGCTCATTCCTGACTTCGCCACCATCCGTGACCGCGCCAAGAAACCACTTGCCAAGAAAATGTATGGCATTCTCTCTTTTGGTTGGTCTGGTCGTGCTAAGCACTGGAATCGTTTTGAACTCGTTTCATTGGTGTTGGCTGGTTTGGCTACGCCACTCGTATTCTCGGTTCACTCCATTGTATCCTTCGACTTTGCCACTTCCGTTATTCCGGGCTGGCACACCACTATTTTCCCGCCTTACTTTGTGGCAGGTGCGGTATTCTCAGGTTTTGCGATGGTTCAGACACTTCTTTTGATCATGCGCAAGGCAATGGGCTTAGAAGCTTACATCCATACCAAGCATGTCGAATACATGAACATCGTCATCATGGTAACCGGATCAATCGTAGGTACGGCTTACATAACTGAGCTATTTATCTCTTGGTACTCAGGTGTTGAATACGAATCTTATGCTTTCATCAACCGCGCAACTGGTCCATATTGGTGGGCGTATTGGTCCATGATGACCTGTAACGTGATTTCTCCACAATTAATGTGGATTCGTCGTTTGCGCCGTAGCCTTTTGTTTACCTTCTTTATTTCGATAGTGGTAAACATCGGGATGTGGTTTGAGCGTTACGTGATCATCGTCACCTCAATTCACCGCGACTACATTCCTGCAGCATGGAGCATGCACTTCCCTAGCCATATCGATATCGCAGTTTATATTGGTACGATTGGCTTATTTTTTGTATTCTTCCTATTGTTTGCGCGCTACTTCCCGGTGCTTGCACTCAACGAAGTCAAAACCATTTTGAAGGGCTCTGGTCAATCTTACAAAGAATCACCAGATTATCACAAACATCATTAAGCAAAGGCTATGTCAGATAAAGTTTTATACGTAATGTATGACGACGACGAAGTGCTCAAGAACAGCGCTAAGCAGCTCGTCGCAAAAGGAGTCAAAATTTCAGAAGTATTTTCTCCCTTTCCGATTCACGGAATTGATCCAATTATTGGCATCAAGAACACCCGTTTGGGTATCATGGCGTTCCTTTATGGCCTAATTGGTCTTACCTTGGCTACCGTCGGAATGCGATATTTCATGATTGTCGATTGGCCAATGAACATAGGTGGTAAGCCAAACTTCTCTTATTTGGAGAATATGCTTGCATTCGTTCCAATTACTTTTGAGTTCACCGTAATGTGTGCTGCTCATGGTATGGCAATAACTTACTTGCTGCGCAACAAAACTTTGCCAGGTATGCCCGCTCAAAACCCAGATCCACGCACCACAGACGACAAATTTGTGATGGAGATCCGTTTAAGTGAAAATACCAAAGTAACGGAAGCAGAATTGGATGGTATGCTACAAGAAATAGGCTACCTCGAATTAGATAAAAAAGAAATTAAATAAGTACAGGGCCACATGAAAAAATTCGTTTACACAGCATTTAGTGGAGCAGCCTTGACCATGTCATTGCTTTTAAACTCCTGTGTGTCTAATGCCGACAGCCCAGGTTTAGAATATGCCCCAGACATGTACCGCACACCTGGTATTGAAACCTACGTAGATTACGGTGAAGTACGTGGCCGCGAGCACAAAGCCTGGAAAGGCAGACTCTCTGCCATGACCCCACCGCGCAATACCATTCCATTTTATGGTACAGATTCATCAGAGGTAAAGTTAATGCTGCCTTATTTTCGCAAGCCTAATGTTGCATTCCGTGAAACCCATGGTCTTTACGGCTGGGACTACTCAAGTGCAGATGAATATACACTTGCGGTCGGAGACAAAAATCCTTTACTGTTAAGTGCAAGCACTTCAGAAGCCGTAATTACAAAAGGTAAAGAGCTGTTTACCGCAATGTGTCAGCATTGCCACGGTGAAAAAGGTGACGGAAATGGCCCTATGGTTCTTTCTGGCGCTTATGCGGGCGTACCTAATTATGTTGGTTTAGCGGCAACAGAAGGTCAAATGTTCTATTCCATTTACTACGGTAAAGGAATGATGGGAGCACATGGCTCTATTCTCAACAAAAAAGAAATTTGGACAATCATTCATTATATCCGAAGACTACAAGATGCCAACTACGGCAAATTTGATGCCTCTGGCGCTGCTGTTGTAGCTACTGTTTCAGACACCACAAACGCGAATTAATCAAGAAGAGCAATGGAATTTCAAATCACCAAAAAAGCGAAAAACGTAGCATTCGGCCTCATGGGCTTTGGTACGCTCCTTACTATTATCGGTGTAGCGCTAACAGCGTCTGACCATCATTTTCTAACGCGTTTCTTAGCTTCGGGTCTTATCAGTGGCTTTTTCTTCTTTGCACTTGGCTTAGGAGCACTGTTTTTTCTGTCCTTGAAATACGCGACAGAAACAGGTTGGTACGCAGCTGTAAAGCGCGTCATTGAGGCAGTGGCAGGGTTTTTACCCGTCGGCATGATTGTCTTGGGCGCAGTATTATTGATTATTACGCTGGCCGATGGCGCTCATATCTATTCTTGGATGGATCCAGAAGTGCAAGCCCACGATGAAATGGTTCAACACAAAGCGGCTTACCTCAACCCCATTTTCTTTTGGATCAGAACACTTATCTACTTCACGACTTATTACCTATTCTGGAAGGGTTTCAGAAACCGTTCTTTAGAAGAAGATAAAGTCGGCGGAACAGAAATACACTTCAAAAACTACAAAAGAGGCGCTCACTTTTTAATTTTCTTTGCTGTATTTAGCTCGACGTCAGCTTGGGACTGGATCATGTCTATCGATGTGCATTGGTTCTCCACTCTTTTTGGCTGGTATACATTTGCTGGAATGTGGTGCTCAACCATGGTCGTTTTGGTCTTGACTACCCTTTATCTCAAAAAATTAGGTCACTTACCTAATGTGAATGATTCGCACATCCACGATCTCGGTAAATGGACTTTTGCCACCTCCTTTTTGTGGTCATACATGTGGTTTTCTCAATTTATGTTGATCTGGTATGCGAACATCGGGGAAGAAGTAGTTTACTTCCAGTTGAGAATCGCAGAATTTAAGTTTTTGTACTTTGGGATGTTCATCATCAATTTTGCTTTCCCAATGCTCATTCTCATGTCTCGCGATGCCAAAAGAAATGCTGGTATTCTCGTATTTGTTGGGCTCATGATTTTAATTGGCCATTGGCTAGACGTTTACATCATGATTTCAGCAGGAGCCTTAGGCGCAAATGCCACGATTGGCGCACTGGAAATTGGAATGGCGCTGCTCATGGCTGGTGTTTTCATTTTTGTTGTGTTGCGCAACTTGACCAAAGCACCACTTACGCCGGTTCATCACCCGTTCTTAGATGAAAGTAATCACCACGAAATTTAATTTGAAGACAATACATAAAAGTCATGGAAAATAAATTAATCATTTTACTTGTCATTATCTTAGGCGCGATCGCAGTTGCTCAACTCGTGCGCATTTACGAAATCTCTGCCAAACTGCGCAAAAACGGAGAGCACGAAATTTCTAATCGAGACAACAACCTGAATGCACGCATGATGTTCGGATTCATGTTCTTGTTTTTTGCTTTCTTTATCTATCTGATGCAGGTCTACGGATGGACTGGCCGCGGATCAGCCGCCTCTGACGAAGGAGTCGAAATGGACTGGTTATTGAATTTGAATTTTGTCATCATTATTGCCATGTTCTTCTTTACCAATTTCCTATTGTTTTACTTTACATGGAAATACGTCAGAAAACCAGGGGTTCCTGCCTTTTATTATCCGCACAACAATAAATTAGAGATGGTCTGGACGGTCATACCTGCGATTATATTGGCGGTTATCATCATATTAGGTCTACAAACCTGGAACAATTTAACGGGTCCCACAACGCCTGAGGCTGAGAAAATCGAATTATTTTCAAAACAATTTGATTGGACTGCTCGTTATGCCGGTGCCGATAATACTTTAGGTTTGTACGACTACAAGTTGACTTTAGATAATAACGAATTGGCCCTTCTCACAACCAATACTATTGATTCTTCTTTGAACAATATGTTGTATGGTACAACAGGTATTCGAAGTCTCCAAAAATTACTCAACAACCGTGATACAATATTTAGTGATTCTACACTAAACGTATTGAAAATAGATTTGTCTAGAAAAGAAAGACTTTATCGTTTCCTTGCCCAAATGAAAGAAAACCACAATCCGAAGCTAGATGCAAGCACCTGGGACGACATCATTCAAAAAGATACACTCTATTTGTGTAAAGGCCAGGAGTATGAAATCGTTCTGCGGGCTAAGGATGTAATTCACTCTGCGTATTTTCCGCATTTTCGTGCCCAAATGAATGCTGTGCCAGGGATGGCAACACGAATGAAATTTACACCCAACAAGACAACTAAAGAAATGCGTCAAGAAAAGAATGAAGAAAGTTTCAATTATGTCTTGATGTGCAACAAAATATGTGGTGGTGCACACTACAAAATGAAAATGATCGTAGTGGTACTAGACAGACCAGCCTACAAGAAATGGATGGATGGTAAGAAGAAAGTAACTTTCAAAGACCAGTACTTCCCTGTGGCTGCAGCGCCAACCACACCTGCCGATACGACGGCAGTAACAATGAATTAATTTTAAGCAACGATAAAAAACACAAGCAATGGCCTCACACGACGCACACGCACACGGACACCATGATGAACACCATCATCATGAGGAAAATTTTATCTCAAAGTATATCTTTTCTCAAGACCACAAAATGATTGGCAAGCAGTTCTTAATGACTGCTGTATTCATGGGTCTTGTTGCAATGATGTTATCTATTTTGTTTAGAATTCAATTGGCATGGCCAGGTGAAAGCTCAGACTTTCTTTCCTTTTTCCTCGGAGAGAAATGGGCGCCTAATGGCGTGCTTAAAGAAGACATGTACTTAGGTTTAGTGACCATTCACGGGACCATTATGGTTTTCTTCCTCTTAACAGGGGGATTGTCTGGTACCTTTTCAAACATCTTGATTCCTTTGCAATTGGGTGCCCGAGACATGGCTTCAGGCTTCTTAAATATGCTCTCTTTTTGGGGTTTTGCCATCTCGTCGTTAATCATGTTGGTATCCTTGTTTGTAGAGTCAGGGCCAGCCATGGCTGGCTGGACGGTCTACCCACCATTATCTGCTTTGCCACAGGCAGTGTCGGGCTCAGGCTTTGGAATGACACTTTGGTTGATTTCCATGACTATCTTTATTGCATCGTCTTTGATTGGTTCCTTGAACTACATCGTGACCATCATTAACTTGCGTACCCAAGGCATGACCATGACGCGCATGCCACTTACTATTTGGGCATTCTTCATAACGGCAATTTTAGGTGTGCTTTCGTTCCCTGTTTTATTGTCAGCTGCTTTATTGCTTACGATGGACCGCTTAATGGGAACCTCTTTTTACCTATCCGATATTATTGTCGGAGGTGAAATGCTCACCAACCATGGTGGCTCACCAATTTTATATCAACACTTATTCTGGTTCTTGGGTCACCCTGAGGTATACATCGTTTTGTTGCCGGCGCTTGGCTTGTCTTCAGAAATTATTGCTACCAATTCTCGCAAGCCTATCTTTGGATACAAGGCCATGATCGGTTCAATTTTAGCCATAGGTTTTTTATCCTTTATCGTTTGGGGTCACCACATGTTTGTCACCGGCATGAATCCTTTTTTAGGCAGTGTTTTTGTTTTCACTACGCTACTTATTGCCATTCCATCCGCTGTCAAAGTATTCAACTACCTCACTACACTTTGGAGAGGGTCACTTGTGCTCACACCAGCTATGCTTTTTGCCATCGGTTTGGTGTCAACTTTCATTACGGGTGGAGTAACAGGGATCATTCTTGCTGACTCCGCTTTAGATATCATGTTGCACGACACCTACTTTGTTGTAGCCCACTTCCATATCGTAATGGGAATGTCTGCTGTATTTGGTATGTTCGGTGGTGTCTATCATTGGTTCCCTAAAATGTTTGGCCGCATGATGAACACGCGTTTGGGTTATGCACATTTCTGGGTAACCCTAATCGGTGCGTATGGCGTATTCTTTCCGATGCACTTTGTAGGTTTAGCGGGTGCGCCTCGTCGTTACTACGACTACTCAGCTTATAGTGAATTCGACAATAACTCATTTCAATTGATGGTCGACCTCAACCAAATCATCACCGTATTTGCAATTATTGCTGCAGTTGGTCAGGTCTTGTTCTTGTTTAATTTCTTCTACAGTATATTTAGAGGTCCTGTTGCTCCTCAGAATCCATGGAATTCAACGACCCTCGAATGGACTACTCCAGTAGAGCATATTCATGGCAACTGGCCAGGTGAATTACCAACTGTTCACCGTTGGCCTTATGATTACTCCAAGCCTGGTGCTGCACAAGACTTCATTACGCAAGTAACTCCACTTGAAGAAGGAGAAGAAGAGCATTAGATTCCGAACGTATCTAAATAAGAAAAGGCCCAATTTGGGCCTTTTTTGTTGTGCTAATATGCAGTTTCTAAATGGGGTCTTGTTTAAGATTCGTGCTTTAATTCTTTGGCTACGAGTTCTAGTTCATTATAAAATTCAGGTCCAAATGCCCTAGTGAGTGGCTCTTTGAGAAATTTATAAACAGGAACATCTAGTTTTTCTCCGCAAGCGCAAGCTGGCGCGCAGATATCCCACTTTTCATAATTGAGGGCTGTATATTCGCTAAATTTTTTGGTTCGAATAGGATAGAGGTGACAAGAGATAGGTTTGATGAAGTCTATTTTGCCTTCGCGGTGTGCTTTTTCAATAGCACATTTAGCGGTTTTTGTTTGATCGAAGTATACAAAGGCACACTCCTTGCCATTCACGAGTGTGGTGGCAGGTTCAAAATCGGCGTCTTCATATACAACACCTGAGGCGCTTACTGCAGCAATGCCTTCTGGGCGCATGTAAGGTAAAATTTTTATTAAATTTTGTTCAATAATTTGGACTTCTTCTTGGGTTACAGGTGCACCCCCATCACCCTCAACACAACAGGCGCCTTTACATGCGCTCAAATCACAAACAAACTGTTTTTCGAAGATTTGAGTAGAAATAATTTTATCCTGGATTTCAACTAGCATAACACAAAGATACGCTTTGATTTTGTGGATTAATTTAAAATACGTACATTTGCATCACATTTGTGGATGAGTTAAACGAGGGGACGCAAGTCCCCTCTTTTTTTCAGTACTCTCTGCAAGTTCAAGACAATACCAATATGTTAGACCCAAAGTTGATACAAAGTCTTATTGACGAGCGCATAGCTGAGCTAGACAACGGCCTCTATGTCGTAGATCTACGCATTTCACCTACCAATGTCATTCACGTAGAGTTAGACAAATTGAAAGGCGGCGTCAGTGTAAGCGATTGCATGTCGGTCTCTCGAAATATAGAGCACAATCTAGACCGCGAGCAAACAGACTTCGAATTACATGTGTCTTCAGCAGGCTTGGACAAACCGGTTCGCCACATCAATCAGTTTGCCAAAAATGTGGGTCGAAGTTTCAAAGTGCAGCCTGAAACCGGTGCGCAATTTGAAGCAGAACTCATTAAAATGTCCGACGACAACTTGGTGTTCAAACAGCGCCTTCAAGTCCGCGACGAAGTAAAAAAGAAAAAAGTTTGGGTAGAAGAATTCATAGAACTGCCCTACGACCAAATAAAAGAAGCAAAAATCGTAATTTCATTTAAGTAAGCCCCATGAACAGTTTGGAACTTGTTGACTCATTTTCGGAGTTTAAAGAACTTAAAAACATTGACAAACAAACGATGCAGCACGTCCTTGAAGACGTCTTTCGTGCCATGCTCAAAAAGAAGTTCAATACTGACGAACATATTGATATCGTAGTCAATATCGATAAAGGAGATGTTCAAATCTTTTTGAATAAGGAAATTGTCGACGACGGCGAGGTTGAGGACCCAAATACAGAAATCGCTTATTCTGATGCTATTAAAATTCAGCCAGATTTCGAAATCGGTGAAGAAGTTACCGAAGAATTCAAATTTGGAGATTTTGGTCGTCGCAATGTTTTGGCCTTACGTCAAAACTTGATTTCTCGCATTATGGAGCTGGAAAAAGACCAACTTTACAACAAATACAAAGAGCGTATCGGAGAAATCGTTACCGGCGAGGTTTACCAAGTCTGGAAAAAAGAAATCCTCATCATGGACGACGACAACAACGAACTTATCTTACCTAAATCAGAACAAATTCCTTCTGATTTCTTCAAAAAAGGCGAGTCAGTTCGGGCCGTAGTTGCCAAAGTAGACATGCGCAATAGCACGCCTGTCATTATCCTTTCTCGTACAGCACCTGAATTCTTAGAGCGTTTGTTTGAGTTAGAGGTTCCCGAAGTTTTTGACGGGCTCATCACCATCAAGAAAATTGTTCGCGAGCCAGGAGAACGTGCAAAAGTCGCGGTAGAATCTTACGATGACCGCATCGATCCAGTAGGTGCTTGTGTGGGCATGAAAGGTTCTAGAATTCACGGAATAGTCCGCGAGTTGCGCAACGAGAACATCGACGTTATTAACTATACCACCAATCAACAACTACTCATCCAACGCGCCTTATCTCCGGCCAAGATTACCAACATAGAAATCCTCGAAGATGAAAAGCGCGTGAAGGTCTTCCTCAAACCAGACCAAGTTTCATTGGCCATTGGTAAAGGAGGTAACAATATCAAACTTGCAGGTAAACTTTGCGGTTTTGAAATCGACGTCTACAGAGACGGAGAAGTAGATATCGAAGATGTCGATCTCGAAGAATTTGCAGATGAAATCGATAGCTGGATTATCGATGAACTCAAAGCAATTGGTTGCGATACCGCAAAATCAGTTCTTGAAATCAGTGTAGACGACCTCGTTTCTCGCACTGACCTCGAAAAAGAAACCATCGAAGAGGTATTCCGTATTTTAAAGGCGGAATTTGAATAACTTTAATACCAATAAGGAGCGCAACAGTACATTATGGCGGGAAAACCGATTCGTTTAGGAAAAGCAGCAGGAGAATTGAATGTAGGAATACCGACAATCGTCGAATTCTTGGGTTCAAAAGGAATTGTCATTGATCCCGTTCCAACATCTCGTTTGGAGCAGGAGCACTATGAAATTCTTTGTCAAGAGTTTGCTGCAGACCAAAGCATGAAAGAGCAGTCTAAAGCTGCTTTGCGTCGCGAGAAGCGAGAGTCTTTGTCTTTAAAAGACAAGCCAACAGAAGAGCAAAATCCAACCCCAATCATCGAAGACGAAGATGAGGGAGATATCAATCTTGAAGAAATCAAGCGCCAAGTGCTAAACGTCCCAGCACCTAAAGCTTCTGAGCCAAAAATTCAAGAAGTTGTTGTGGAGAAGCAAGAAGTTGCTCCAGAAACACCCGTATCTGAGCCTTCCGAGAGCAAAATCAATGTTATTGGAAAAATCGATCTTGCCTCCATCAATCAGAGAACGCGCCCAGACAAAAAAACGGAAAAGGTTGTCGACAAAAAAGAAACACCCGCGCCTGTTGTTCCTGCGCCTGAGGTAGCAAAAGAGCCTTTAGCTCCAGAGAAAACCGAAGAAGAACCCGTTTCAAAAGCCCCACAAATCGAAACAATTAGGGCTGAACGCCAAACACTTTCTGGCCCCACTGTTCTTGGTAAAATCGACTTGCCAACAGAGCGTCAGCGTACGCCGGTTGCCTCTTCTTCTGAAGATGCGAACTCCAAACGCAAACGCAAACGCATCAAAAAAGTAGAGGTTAGCAATACCCCCAATACTGCCAACAAGCCAAAAACAGATAAGCCCGAAATCAAGGAGCACGATATCCAAAAAGAAATCAAAGAAACCTTGGCGCGCTTGTCCAATTCTGGTGGTAAATCAAAAGCTTCCAAGAACCGTCGTCAAAAACGCGATAACTACGCGCAGCGTCGTCAAGAGGAAATGGCCATGGCCGAGCTCGAAGAAAAAACACTCAAACTAACTGAGTTTGTTACAGTTTCGGAGCTTGCTTCCATGATGAATATCCAACCTACACAAGTCATTTCGGTTTGTATGTCGTTGGGTATATTTGCATCTATTAATCAACGTCTAGACGCCGAAACCATCCAAATAGTAGCCGATGAATTTGGCTTTGAAACCGAATTTGTTAGTGCAGAACTTCAAGACGCAATAACAGTCATTGAGGACAACCCTGAAGACTTAGTTCCGCGCCCTCCAATCATTACCGTCATGGGTCACGTCGACCACGGTAAAACCTCTTTGCTAGACCGTATCCGTAACGCTAACGTTACCGAAGGAGAAGCCGGAGGAATCACACAGCACATCGGGGCGTACTCCGTTACGCTCAAGGATAACCGCAAAATGACCTTCCTAGATACGCCAGGTCACGAGGCGTTTACAGCTATGCGTGCTCGAGGTGCACAAGTCACCGACGTAGCTATTATCATTGTAGCTGCCGACGACGACGTCATGCCGCAAACCAAAGAAGCTATTTCACATGCACAGGCTGCCAATGTGCCAATGATTTTTGCGATCAATAAAATCGACAAACCTGGTGCAAATCCAGACAAAATCCGCGAGCAACTTTCGGCTATGAATATCCTCGTCGAAGATTGGGGTGGTAAATACCAAGTTCAAGAAATCTCTGCAAGACAGAATTTAAATATAGATGCACTCTTAGACAAAGTTTTGCTCGAGGCAGAACTACTCGATTTACATGCCAATCCAGCTAAAAATGCTGTGGGTACGGTAATCGAATCTTCTCTCGACAAAGGAAAGGGATACATAACCAACATGCTCGTCGAATCGGGCACCATGCGTATCGGCGATGTCATATTAGTAGGCCGATACTACGGTCGTGTACGCGCCATGCAAGATGAACACGGCCAAGCGCTCAGCGAGGCAGGTCCTGCACAACCAGTATCTGTACTAGGTATTAATGGTGCACCAAGCGCTGGCGACAAATTCAATGTCTTAGACGACGAAAAAGAAGCCAAATCAATTGCCCAAAAACGAGAGCAACTTTACCGTGAGCAAGGTTTGCGCACCACCAAGCACATTACCCTCGATGAAATCGGCCGCCGACTAGCTATCGGAGACTTCAAAGAACTCAATATCATTGTGAAAGGTGACGTCGATGGTTCTATCGAGGCACTCTCCGACTCCTTACTCAATCTTTCCACCGAAGAAATCCAAGTCAATATCGTCCACAAGGGCGTGGGAGCCATTACAGAAGCCGATGTCAATTTGGCATCAGCATCTGATGCTATTATTGTTGGTTTCCAAGTTCGTCCAACGCTTCCAGCACGCAAGTTAGCCGAGACCGAACAAATCGACATTCGAATGTATTCCATTATCTACAAGGCCATTGAAGAAATCAAAGCGGCTATGGAAGGCATGCTTTCACCGGATATCGAAGAGAAAGTGCTCGGATCTGCAGAAGTACGTGAAACCTTTGACATTACCAAGGTTGGAACAATTGCAGGATGTTACGTACTCGACGGCATCATTAAGCGAAGCTCCAAAATTCGACTCATTCGAGACGGAATCGTTATTCATTCAGGCAGCCTAGGCTCTCTCAAACGCTTCAAAGATGACGTGAAAGAGGTCAAAAATAATTATGAATGCGGTTTAAATATCGATAAGTTCAACGACATCAAAATTGGCGATATCATTGAAGCCTACGAAGAAGTAGAAGTGGCAAGAAAATTATAAACCCCAGTACAAAGCTTATTTTCATTAGTTTTGTAAGACAAAAAAGAAATTATGGGCAAATTCGGACCAACTGAAATCATACTTATCCTTGCAATTGTTTTGCTATTTTTTGGCGGTAAAAAAATCCCTGAACTCATGAAAGGTTTAGGCAAAGGCGTGAAGGAATTCAAAGATGCCTCTAAAGGTGACACCAACGCCGAAGATACTTCTACAGAGGTTTCCAAAGAAGAAAAATAACTGCATGTACCGATCTATCTCAGAGATTCAGAAGGCCTTGCGTTCTGGCAAGACGGCATTGAACCTGGTAGAGGAGCACTTGTTGCGCATTGAAGCGCACCAACATCTCAATGCATTTTTAGAGGTTTTTCAAGAATCTGCATTTGCGCAAGCCCGACTTATCGATCAAAAAATAAAGGAAGGCACTGCCGGTAAACTAGCAGGCGTCATCGTAGGTATCAAAGACAACATCTGTTACAAAGATCACAAGGTTTCTGCCTCATCTAAGATTCTAACAGGCTTTGAATCCATTTACACTTCTACGGTTCTTCAGCGCCTTATCGATCAAGACGCGATTATTATTGGCCGTCTAAATTGCGATGAATTTGCCATGGGTAGTTCTAATGAAAATTCTGCCTTTGGCCCTGTGCACAATAACTGGAAACCAAATTATGTACCCGGTGGTTCATCAGGGGGTAGTGCAGTAGCAGTAGCTGCTCATTTATGTACGGTATCACTCGGTTCAGACACCGGTGGTTCAGTAAGGCAGCCCGCTTCTTGGACTGGCACAATAGGCATTAAACCAACTTATGGCCGCCTGAGCCGTTATGGCTTAATTGCTTATGCTTCATCATTTGATCAAATTGGTTTTTTCACCAATGCAATAGCCGATACCCAACTTTTAATGCAACTCACTGCAGGCGAAGACTCTTTTGATGCAACGAGCTCAAGTAAGCCTTACCTCACAAGAGAAGCACTCCCTGACCGACTTCGCATTGGCATTATCAAAGAGTGTTTTTCACATGAAGGTCTAGACCCTGAGGTTAAAGCCAAACTGAACCACTGCGTGTCCGCATTGAAGGCAGCAGGTCACGAGGTAAAAGAGGTAAGTTTCCCTTACCTTGACTACATGGTTCCAACTTATTATGTACTCACCACCGCCGAAGCATCCTCCAACTTATCTCGCTTTGATGGCGTTCACTACGGCTACCGTAGTCCGGATGCCGTAGGAGTAGAAGCAACTTATGTCAAGTCGCGCAGCGAAGGGTTTGGCCCTGAGGTACAGCGTCGTATCATGACCGGCACTTTCGTTCTCTCTCATGGTTATTACGACGCATACTATACAAAAGCACAACAGGCAAGAAGATTACTCAAGGAACGTACTTCTTTGCTATTGAAAGATTGTGACATCCTTTTGTCGCCAACCACACCAAACACTGCATTTGAAATGAACGCGGTTAAAGATCCCATACAAATGTATTTGCAAGATATCTTTACCGTTCACGCCAATCTTACAGGAAATCCAGCAATCAGTATTCCTTTTGGTGTGCATAGTAACGAATTGCCTTATGGCATTCAACTCATGAGTGCAGACTTCGAAGAAGATTTACTTTTTCATGCAGCTCATAAAATTCAAGAGGTATTATGAAACAGTGGATTGTTTCGTTATTGTTTCTTTTTACGACGAGCCTTGTATATGGTCAAAAACCGGCCCATCTGGTTCGTCCGTCAGATTCTCTAGATCCGGATCCTTTTGTGAATACGGTCCAACAAAGCCTAAATTTATTTTACGCCGACTACGCCAACGCCACCACCTACGATTCCATTATTTCAGCGCTCAATTATGCGCCAGGTCAAATTCCTACATTTTCTGATTCCGTTATTTGTGCGCGTCTGGCTCACTTGAATGAGCTCACTCCATTCCAACTGGAATGTAACTCAGCAACCTTATCTACAATTAAATTTTTTGCCGCTCAGCGCAGGGGGTTTATCCGTATTGCTCTCGGTAGATCAGCCTTATATTTCGACCTCTTCGAAGAAAAACTTACAGAATATGGCTTGCCTTTAGAACTGCGCTTCCTATCGGTTATCGAAAGTGGTCTACGCCCACAAGTAAAATCTAGGGCAGGTGCCTTGGGTTTGTGGCAGTTTATGTACAAAACCGGACGTTATTTTGGTCTCGAAGAAAATTCTTACATAGACGAGCGCATGGATCCAGAAAAAGCAACAGATGCTGCTTGTCGTTACCTCAAACAACTTTACGGGATTTATGGTGATTGGAACTTGGCGTTAGCAGCTTATAATGCGGGTCCTGGTAATGTAAATAATGCGATTCGTAGGTCGGGCGGTAAGACCACCTACTGGGAGGTTCGTCCTTATTTGCCCACTGAAACCCAGGGTTACGTTCCCAATTTTATTGCTGCGACCTACATGATGAACTATCATGCTGAGTATAACATTATCCCAATGGAGGCCAAAATTCACAATGCGCAACTAGACACCATGTGCGTTAAAAGCGGGGTCCATATGCAAACTATTGCCAAGCTCATCGATTGGGAGCTCACCGACATTCAGAGTTTGAATCCAGTCTACAAAACGACATATATTCCCAAAATGACACCTGCGCGTTGTGTAACTGGTCCATTGGATAAAATTGGTTTATTGGTGAGTTTTGAAGATTCTCTTTATAAACTAGAAGAGGTAATCTACAATCCAAAGCCAATTGTTATTGCCCCGGTACTCAATCAAGATTCTACTCAAAAAGATTCGTTATCTATTCAAACTGCCCCTGCAGATACCTTGCGCACCAATATGCCATCAACCTCCAATTTACTTTACCATAAGGTAAAAACTGGAGAAAACCTGAGGCAAATTGCGCTGCGCTATAATGTGAGTACAGCGCAACTTATGGAGTGGAATGCACTGCGTACAACTAACATTTACGTAGGTCAAAAGCTCACTATATATACCAGTCAAGCTGTTGTTCAACCATTGCCAACGCCCCCACCGGCTCCGCCTGCAAAAAAATACTACACAGTGCGCGCCGGAGACACCTTTGGTAAAATAGCCCAGCGAAACAACCTCACTCAAGCGCAGCTGCAGCGGCTGAATCCCGGGATCAAGATCAATAGCATAAATGTAGGACAGCGCATTCGAATTAAATAAGTGCCGATGAAAATTTCTGGCGTCATTATTACCTTCAACGAAGCCCGGAATATTACCCGTTGTTTGGAGTCGCTCCAAGGAGTTTGCGATGAAATTTTAGTGCTAGACTCCTTTTCAACAGATGCCACACAACAAATTTGTCAGACTTTTGGGGTTCGCTTCGAACAAAATACTTTTGAAGGGCATATTCAACAGAAGAACGAAGCACTAAAGCGCGCAAGTCATCCGTGGGTATTGTCCTTAGATGCAGACGAAGCGTTAAGCCCTGAATTGAAGCAAGCCATTTTTTCCATTAAAAAAGAGCAGCCTCAAAGTGGTGCTTATACCATGAATCGGCTCACCAACTATTGTGGTCAATGGATTCACCACAGCGGTTGGTATCCGGACACCAAATTGCGACTCGTAACCAAAGCAGATGCACAGTGGGGGGGAATCAATCCTCACGACGAACTCTTACCAACCGGTCATATACCCATTCGTCATTTGAAAGGAGACCTCCTACACTATTCTTACTATACCAAAGCCGATCATTTCAAGCAAATTGCTTATTTCTCAGCTATTGCTGCCAAAGAGCTATTCGAGAGAGGGGTAAGGAGTTCGAGAGCCAAAATCGCCATAAAGGTATTTGCTCAATTTATCAAGACCTACTTTATTAAGTTTGGCTTTTTGGATGGCCTTGCAGGTTGGCATATTGCCGTTAGGAGTGCTTACGCAACCCAACAGAAGTATCATAAACTGCGTAAATTGTGGCAAAATGCTTAGCCCAAAACAAATATTAATCAGTCGAACAGATGCCATTGGCGATGTTTGCCTTACCCTTCCGACTTGCCAGGCCATTAAAAATGCGTATCCAACAGCGCAACTCACTTATTTATGTAAGCAGTATACCGAGTCTGTAGTGGCTTGTTTTGAACCAATAGATCATACCCTTACGCTAGAACAGCTGGAGCAAGCTTCCAATACGGACCGTGCAATGCAGCTTGGCAAATTTGATGTAGTCTTGCACTTGTTTCCAAACAAAAGGGTGGCGAACTGGTGTAAACAAGCAAAAATTCCGCTGCGTGTAGGCACTGCACACCGCTTCTTTCATTTATTTACGTGTAACCTACGCCCGAGGTTTACCAGAAAACGTTCGGATCTACACGAGGCACAATTGAATTTTAAATTATTGGCACCGTTGGGCATCACTATTATTCCAACGCTAAAAGAGCTCCATAAAAATTTGGCTTTTAATGCGCCAATGCCGAATAAAGTATTAGCAGTTCAAGATTGGCATAGGGCAGTACTTTTGCATCCTAAGTCTAATGGGAGCGGAGTGGAGTACCCATTAGAACAATATTTTTCCCTAGCATTGGCCCTTGTAGATAAAGGATATCAGGTCTTTTTTACGGGTACTGAAAAAGAGGGCGCACAATTCAGAGATCAAATTCCAGAGCATCCGGCAATAGTCGATGCAACTGGTCAATGGGACTTGCCAACGTTCATTGCAATAATTGCACAATCCAAAGCATTAGTTGCCTGTTCTACGGGGCCTTATCATATTGCTGGCTTGTGCGGTATACACGCAATTGGTTTATTCGCACAACGAAAGCCAATACACCCTGGGCGCTGGGCGGCTTTGGGTGCGCAGTCCAGCGCTTTGACTGCTCAAAAGCATTGTAAAGCATGTGCATCAGGTCAATTTTGCAATTGTATTGCAGAAATTACATTTCAAAATATAATGGATGCCATTGAAAAATAAGTACTGGTATCACTTGCTTTTGGCTTTATGCGTGATCAGCTATAGTGCAGGACTATATCAATGGAGTAGTATTTTACCAGCTTTTGACTACAAAAATTTCCCTAAAGCACTAGGCCAAGGAATTCTTATTGGTATGGTTTATTTTGGCTTACAAACCAAGCATTTCCAAAATGCGAATTGGTTGTATAGGATACCTTTTTTAGTACCAGTTGCATTGTATCTTCAAGCCTATCAGTCTGTACTCCCTTTTCTATGGTTTTGGTCTCTCTTGATGCTTCAAGTTATTTTGGTCTTGACCTACGAGTGGGGGATCTCGTGGAGAAGAATACCCGTCTTAAAAAATGTTTTAATTGCGGCAATGTGGTTTGTACAGCTCAATTTAATTCCTGCCTTGTCAGGGGCATCAAATCTACTTTATCTTCCGTTTTTTATTTTGTATTTGGCTTTGAGCATACAAGTAGACATCGAGGACATCCAGGAAGACAAAGGAAAAATCAAAACCTTGGCAGGGCTGTTAGGTAAAGAAACGGCAAGTTATGCTGTGATTTTTCTTTTGACATTTTTTGCCTTTCTATTGGGCTTACCTTGGGTATGGATTATGTTGGCGTTAATTGTTATATACCGGGAGTTTCGCCTGCCAAAGGGCAGCTATGATATTTTGCTTTTTCTTCTAGGTTGCTACTTTTTGCTGCGTTAAGTTCAAGCTTTGTATCTTTGTCCTTTCTAAAAGTATCCATGGACTACACTTTCAACGCAATCGAAGCCAAATGGCGCAAACTATGGCAAGAACGCAAAACATATCAGGTCGCTGAAGACCACACCAAACCTAAATTTTATGTTTTGGATATGTTTCCTTATCCGTCCGGTGCGGGGCTGCATGTGGGGCATCCGTTGGGTTATATCGCGTCTGACATTTTTGCACGCTACAAGCGCTTGAAAGGGTTCAATGTATTGCATCCAATGGGCTATGACTCTTTTGGTTTACCAGCTGAACAATATGCGATACAAACAGGCCAGCATCCGGCCATTACCACCAAAGAAAACATTGCCCGCTACCGTCAGCAACTAGACCTCATGGGTTTTAGCTTCGATTGGGACCGCGAAGTACGTACTTCTGACCCATCCTACTACAAATGGACCCAGTGGATCTTTAAGCAACTTTTCAATGCCTATTACGATACCGCTGCAAATAAAGCACTTCAAATTCATCAATTAATTGCTCAATTTGAAAAGGAAGGTAATGCAAATGTAACAGCCGTTCACGAGTGCGAACAATTATTTGATGCACCAACTTGGATGGCTTTTTCTCCTGTAGAGAAGGAGGGAATTTTACAACAGTACCGCATGGCCTACCTTGCCGAGAGTTGGGTGAATTGGTGTCCCGCTTTGGGAACCGTTTTAGCCAATGACGAAATTATCAATGGTGTTTCTGAGCGCGGGGGTCATCCGGTCGAACAAAAGCGCATGATGCAATGGTCTATGCGCATTAAAGCTTATGCAGAGCGCTTGCTAGAGGGTCTAGATCAAATTGACTGGACAGACGCACTCAAAGAACAACAACGCAACTGGATTGGCAAATCTGTGGGCTCAAGTGTGCAGTTTGCCGTGAAAGGTGCTGATCTACAAATTGAGGTATTTACCACACGCCCCGACACTATTTTTGGTGTGAGTTTTATGGTTTTAGCCCCAGAGCACCCATTTGTGGCGCAAATTAGCACGGTTGCCCAAACTAGTGAGGTTCAAGCATATCAGCAACAAGCTGCGCTCAAAACTGAAAGAGACCGCCAAGCCGATGTCAAAAACATAACAGGGGCATTTACCGGAGCCTACGCTTTACATCCTTTCACAGGCCAAGAAATACCAATCTGGATTGGCGATTATGTTTTGGCATCATACGGTACGGGCGCTGTTATGGCCGTGCCTTGCGGAGACCAACGCGACTTCGATTTTGCCAAGCATTTTAACTTGCCAATTCCAAATATATTTGCCAACCAAGACTGCACTGAGGCAGCTTACACCGAAAAAGATGCAATTATTGCGAATTCTGACTTTTTAGATGGACTAGACATCAAGGCCGCGATGGAAAAAGCAATTGCTGCTATTGAGTTCAAGGGAATTGGTCAAGGCAAAACCAATTACCGCCTGCGCGATGCCGTTTTTTCGCGTCAGCGTTATTGGGGAGAGCCCTTCCCGGTCTATTATCAAGACGGCTTGCCTCACTTAGTCGACGACGCACTCCTTCCGATTACACTGCCCGATGTAGATGCGTATTTGCCAACCGAAGACGGCGAGCCGCCGTTGGCAAGAGCGGCAAAAGAAGCATGGTCTATTCATTTAGGCGAGCGCATGGAGTACAACACGATGCCGGGTTGGGCAGGTAGCTCTTGGTATTTTCTTCGTTATATGGATCCGCACAATCAAGTAGCATTTGCCGACCCTGAAAAATTGGCTTATTGGAATCAAGTAGATTTATATATCGGCGGGTCCGAGCACGCCACAGGCCATTTACTATACGCTCGTTTTTGGACCAAAGTACTTTATGATTTAGGCTTTATTGCATTCGATGAACCTTTTGCCAAGCTTATTAATCAGGGCATGATTCTCGGCAAGTCTGCCATCGCATACATTTGCCCAGATCAAAAAATGTACTCCTTAGATATGCTTCCGGCAAGTCTGGAAGGTTTTAGAGAGGTGCGCATACTCATCGACTTACTTAACGACGACGACAGCATTCAGCTGGATGCGCTTAAAGCTTGGCAACCACAGTATGCCTCACAAGAATTTGTTTGCAATGCCCAAGGTAAGGTTTTAGTAAAGCGAGAAGTAGATAAAATGTCAAAGCGTTGGTACAATGTAGTGACCCCAGACGCCCTCTGCGAGAAGTATGGCGCCGATACCCTCCGCATGTATGAGATGTTTTTAGGCCCGCTCGAACAGAGCAAGCCATGGGATACCAAAGGCATTACAGGTGTGCATAGTTTCCTGAAAAAATATTGGCGTTTATTTTATCAGAATGGTCATTTCGAGGTGGAGGATAGCCAACCAAGTAATATAGCACTCAAAACCTTACATAAAACGATTAAGAAACTCACCGACGACCTCGATCGATTTTCTTTTAATACAGGCGTTTCTAGTTTCATGATTTGCGTCAATGAACTCACGGAACAAAAGTGCAATAACCGTTATATTTTAGAACAACTTACCATTTTAATGGCACCTTATGCGCCTCATATTTGTGAGGAGATTTGGTCAAAGTTACATCCTACTTCTGCGGGTATTTTGAATGCAGCGTATCCGGTTTTTGACCCTGCTTACCTTGCTGAATCTAGTTTTGATTATCCTGTTTCATTCAATGGGAAAATGCGCTTTAAAGTTACGCTAGAACTTTCACACACCATAGAGGAGGTAAAAGATTTGGTTCTTGCTAGGCCAGAAACACACAAATGGCTGGAAGGCAAAACACCTAAAAAGGTCATTGTGGTGCACGGTAAGATTGTCAATATCGTGCTGTAAACCAGGAAATATCAGTTATTCGAAATGAGACAGCAGACTTACTGAATTTTTAACCTCTATGATGAGGTCATTAAGTGCGGCAGAATGGGTGTGTATTTGAGATCCGCCCGCAAGTAAGCGTACGCCAGGAGCGTCGTTTTTGAGCTGCTGGAAATATCCGACAATAAAATGCTGATCTACTGCAGATAGCCAACTACTTAAAACTACTGTAGGTTTGAGACGCTCAATGCAGTCCACCAAGGAGTCGTATGGTAAACTTTGTCCGAGGTAATACGTATAATATCCTTTTACTCTCAATAGGTACTGATAAAAAAGCAATCCGATTTCATGCCAATCGTGCTCGGGTAAATAGAGTAGAACACTTTCTTTATTTTTAGGCGGAATGGTCAGTTTATCGATTTCTGTGATGACTTTTTGACGAATTAAATTGGAAATAAAATGCTCTTGCGCAGCTGTAATACTGTTCACTAACCACATGACACCAATTCGGTCTAAAAATGGAATGAGGTGTGCGGTAAACGTATCTTCTAAACCTTTGTTTTTGATGAGGTCATTGAGTGTATTGCGAAAAAGCTTTTCGTCGAGCTCGAGTAGCGCTAATATGAGCTTCTCTTCGGCATTGTCTATTGAAGAATTGAGTCTAATTTCTGACACCATTGAATGAATGGCTGTCGTACCCATGGTGGCAATCTTTGAAATTTTTAGACCCTTTTTGTTTAAAAGGCTTACGTTGAGTAAAAAAGACAGGTCGGCATCGGTATACGTCCGAATTTTGGTATCTGTACGTTCGGGTATGAGCATACCATAGCGCTTCTCCCAAATGCGGATGGTGTGTGCTTTAATTCCTGTCAGGATTTCGATATCTTTTATTTTATATTCTGCCATAGCTGAGTAGTGATTGCGTAACAACCTTTCACTTAGATTGTTCACGGCGCCGCAAAAATAAAAGTTTAAAGTAACTTTGCAATATGCAAATCAAAAGCGCCGAATTCATCATCTCCAATACAGAAGTCAGTAAATGCCCCACAGACGGCAAGCCTGAATTTGCTTTTATCGGAAGGTCTAATGTTGGTAAGTCTTCGCTAATCAATATGTTAACTACTAGAAAAGGACTTGCTAAAACATCCGGTACTCCCGGCAAAACTCAGCTCATCAATCACTTTCTAATCAACGAAATTTGGTATTTGGTAGATTTGCCTGGTTATGGTTATGCCAAAGTGAGCCGCACCCAACGCAGTTCTTTTGAGCGTTTTATTGCCGATTACCTCACCAAAAGAGAAACACTCTATAACATATTTGTTTTGATCGATGCGCGTTTGGAGCCCCAAAAAATAGACCTCGAATTCATGAATTGGTGCGGTCAAAAAGGATTGCCATTTTCTATGGTCTTTACTAAAATTGACAAATTATCAAGCACGGCCCTTCAGAAGAATTTAGCTAAATACAAAAAAGAAATGTTGAAGGTTTGGGCAGAGTTACCACCTGTTTTCACCACCTCAAGTGAGTCAGGATTTGGAAAAGAAGCCCTACTCAATTATATCGAGCAGATTTTAGCATAGGCCAATCCTTGCGCTTGAATTTTCCTTTCGAATTCCTTACTTTTGCACAAAAGTATCCACAACATGGGAAGAGCATTCGAATACCGCAGAGCAGCAAAAGAAAAACGTTGGGACAAAATGTCCAAAATGTTCCCTAAACTAGGCAAAGCAATTACAATGGCTGCCAAAGAAGGTGGCATGGACCCCAGCACCAATGCAAAATTACGCACTGCCATTCAGAATGCAAAGTCTGAAAACATGCCTAAAGACAACATTGAGTCTGCTATTAAGCGCGCGGCTCAAAAAGATGTTGCGTCTTTTACTGAAGTCAATTATGAAGGCAAAGGTCCGCATGGTGTTTTGGTTTATGTAGAATGCGCCACAGACAACCCTACCAGAACCGTTGCGAATGTCAAGTCTTATTTCAACAAAGCAGGTGGAGCAGTTGTACCCAACGGTTCTATGGAATTCATGTTCTCGCGCAAGAGTGTTTTTGAATTTGCTAAAACCCCAGAACTCGACCCTGAAATGCTCGAATTAGATCTTATAGATGCCGGTTGCGAGCAAATTGAAGTAGAAGAAGAACAAATTGTTGTCTACGGAGACTACACCGCTTTTGGCACGCTGGCAAAGGCACTTGAAGACATGCAAATAGAGGTCCAAAAATCTAGCCTCAAGCGCATCCCAACAAGCCCTGTAGAGTTTTCCGAAGATCAGCTCGTCGACATCGAAAAAATGCTTGATAAAATCGAAGACGACGACGACATTCAACAGGTCTTCACCAATATTGCCTAACTGTACACTAAAAACGCTTTTACTGCGTTATAACTACCGACTTTCTCCATGCGCACAAGCCTAAACATTATATTGACATCGCTATTGCTCTTTTTGTCATGGGCTTGTTCTACCGAAAACAACACACCTCTCAATCGCTTTTATCACCAAACTACTGCCAAATACAACGGTCATTTCAATGCCAAAGAACTCCTTCGTATTTCGTTAAGAACCTATCAAGATAGCCGAAAAGAAGACTTCTACGCGCTACTACCAGTGTATCCTTTACCCAATGAGAAAGAAGTCAAAGGGATGCTTCCTGCTATCGATACCGCTGTTGTAAAATGTGCAAAAGTGATCCTTAACCACAGTATGCCCACCGCAGAAAATATGTTTTACAAAACCGTGGAATATAACAAATGGATCGACGAAAACTGGCTTACCGTCGGAGAGGCTTATTTTTACAGAAGAGATTACCTAAAAGCGTTAGAAAACTTCCAGTTTGTAAAACGTTTTTTTGAAAAAGACGTCAGCGCTTACATTGCCAGCCTCTGGATAGCCCGAATTTATATCGAGCAGCGAAAGTACGCCGATGCCAAACTTATTCTCGACGCCCTAAACGAGCGGGCCGAAATACAAAACGATAAGCAATTAACGGACTACATTCCTTTTCTCCGAAACAAGAATCCTGAAGCTGGGCCGCAACTGTCAAAAAAATTACAATTCGAAATCCACCGCGCGTATGCAGATCTTGCCTTGCGTCGAAAAGAATACGATCTAGCAATAGAAGGTCTGACGCTTGCTATAGGAAAGTGTCCAAATGCCAAAGAAAGAGCCAGATTAAACTATATTTTGGGGCAGGTCCATCAACAGCAAAACAATATACCAGAAGCCGCTTTTCACTATGGAAAAGCCTACAAAGCTGCAGCATCCTCAGATATAGCCTTTAATGCGCGTTTGAACCGTGCAATGGTCAGTGGAGACGACCGCCTTATGGCAGACCTACAAAAAATGCTGCGCGATGCCAAAAATGCCACCTTCAAAGATCAAATCTATTACGCCATGGCAATAATGGAGCTTTCGAAAGGCAACAAACCATTAGCCAAAGCCCACCTGACTTCCTCTGCATTTTATTCTACCACCAACAAACGCCAACATGCACAATCCTACGAAAAACTAGGCGATCTTTCTTTTCAAGAAAAGAATTTTGTCTATGCCCAGAAATACTATGATTCAAGTGCGAGGTTTATAACCGATGACTACCCTAATGGCGAGCAAGTAAAAAACAAAGCTACTAAGTTAGCAGACCTTGTTAAAGCCATAGAAATTGCGCAATTTGAGGATTCCGTACAAAGAATAGCAGGCCTTTCAGAAAAGGACAGAACGGCATTTCTCGAAGAAACCATCAAACAAATGAAGCGAGATGAGCAACGCCGTAAAGAGTTAGAAGCCGCCAAATTACTTGCGCTGCAGCAGAGCCAACCGACCAATACAAGCGCAAATGCCAACAAATTTATTTTTAACAATCCAAAGCTTCGCGAAGAAGGCTTCAATGAATTTCGTAAGAATTGGGGTGTAAGAGAAAATACCGACGATTGGCGCAGAAGCGAGCGCATAATCCTAAATGCGAATATCGATCTCCAAGATCAAGATAGCACTCAAGTGCAAGCGAGCACAGACAACAAAGATGCACTATCAGTAGAGGTGTTACTTAAAGATATCCCGCTTACACCTGAGGCTTTCAAAGCGTCGCAGGAGCGCTTACTCGATGCGCTATATACTTCAGGGGTCTTGTACAAAGAAATTCTCAATGAAAACGAACTTGCCGCAGCTCAATTCTTAGCCATATTAGACAAAAACCTGGATCACCCAACTGACCTATCAGCCGCATTTCAGCTCTATAAAATTTATGAAAATAGCGCGGGCTCAGATGAATACCGCCAATATATTTTAAAGAAATATCCTTCCTCAGATGCCGCCAAATATTTCAAAGACCCCGATTTTTATGTCAAGCAGAAACTCAGCGCACAAAAAGACCAAGAAGCATATTTGGCTCTAGTTGAGAAATATGACCAAGGTTATTTTGCACAAGTGCAGCGTGCTACCCAACTCATCATCGATACGGATCCTGCCAATGCCTATCGTTCGGAGTATTTATTACTCAACGCCTTAGCAATTGGACAGCAAGCCACTGATAAGCAAGTATTAACACCTCTTTTACAACGCATTATTGACGAAAAGCCAAAATCTGATCAAGCCATTAGGGCAAAAGAAATGCTCGAAATTCTTCAAAAAGGCTATTCCAAATTCGATCCAAAAATAGCGACCCCTCAAAGTTCTATTTTTGTCGATATACCAAATGTACCGCAGTTTGCTATTGTTTTACTAGATGAAGACGACGACGCCGATGATCTTCGGACAACAATAGCTAATTTTTCCAATAAGGCTTTCAAGACCATAAAAGTGAAAGTATCGGTCAAAACAACACTTTCGGAAAAGAATTTTATTCTCATCTCTGAATTCCCAACTACGAAAATTGCATGGGATTACCTCAATGCCTACAAGGCCGGAGCAACCTATTTAGATGACTATCAAAACAATAAAATTTACATTATCAATCAAGAAAATTTGAAAAAGTTGATAGAAACATCGAAATTTGACGATTATAAGGGATTTTTTATCGACAATTACTAAGCAACATGCTAAGAAAAGACATTTTCGGAGGTTCTCAACAACCTGACACCACAGACCGCACCAACCGCATTATTGCCGGGACGGAAATGAACGGAGACCTTACCTCTGATTCCAACATTCATCTAGAAGGCGAGGTAAACGGAAACGTTTCTTGTGCAGGGCGTGTGATTATCGGTACCTCTGGAAAAATTAATGGAAATCTAGTTTGCGTCAATGCAGAAATTGACGGCGCCATGGAGGGTCAACTCATCGTAGAAAACCTACTCGTACTGCGTTCAACTGCACGCATCAAAGGTGATATTCAAACCATGAAACTTCATATCGAGGAGGGTGCATTTTTTGAAGGCGCTTGTGTGATGCGCGCGAGTGTAAGCACTCAAAAACTAGATGCCGAGGCGGCCTTCAATGACTAACCAACAGCGCAACAATCCATTTCTCAAACTAAGTTCAGCAGCCATTCAGATGGCAGCAGTAATCGGTGGTTTTACCTGGCTAGGTACTTACTTAGATACCAAATGGTCTAAAGACAGCTTATTTACCATTATCGGCGCATTAGTAGGCGTAGGTATTGGTTTGTACTTGATTATTAAAGAAGTCAATCAGCTCAATCGTGAAGACGCTTCCCAGTAAATCTCTTTCTCCTTGGTCTTATCTGGCCACGCTTTGTGCAGTACATCTCGTATTTTTCATCTTTTACCTGATTTCTATTTTTGAAATCTCGTTTGATAAAATGTGGATTGTACAGTTGGCATCACTCCTTTTGATCTTGTTATCCGCTGCCATCTTATTTATAAAAAATAGTGGTGATGCTGCCGCCCAAACCTTTCGCTTGCTGACCATTAGTGTTGTGCAGTTATTGGGTTATCTATCGATTTGCTTGGCCCTTATTTATTCCGACCAAGACGCTGTTTTGGTCCTTTATGTACTTGGGTTGTCATTAAGTATACTCATTCTACAGACCAGTTATTTTGTGCGCCGATTAAAATGAGCGCATAAATTGCAAAAGGAGTTGAGCGAGGGGCTCAAAAGCAGCATAGCTTAAAGCAGCTGCTTTATCTTCGATGTCGTGGTAATGTTTGTTTGGCCCCATGGTATAAACAAAAAACGCTGGAACGCCTTTTTCGGTAAAAAAATAATGATCAGAGTTGGCAGCCGGACCTCTGGATTTAACTTGCGCTATATAACTACCCTCTTGATTGATTTGAGTTAATCTCGCAAATTCGGTTTTGAATAGGGTGGCATTAACGGCAGTAATACCTTCTTCACCACTACCCATAATATCTGTATTGAGTAGAAATTTGATTTTTTTGAGTTCAAAGAGCGGGTGTTCTACGAAATAATGTGAGCCAACTAGCCCTGCTTCTTCAGCTCCAAAAGCGATGAAAACGTAATTGTAATTGGGATCGTGTTGTTGGCTTAATTGTTGGGCTAAGTAAAGCAGCATACCAACACCTGATGCGTTGTCGTTGGCCCCTGGAAAATAGGTGTCTTTACCCATTTTGCCAAGATGGTCATAATGGGCAGTAACCACTAAATAAGGTTTTTTCTTGGCTTTTTTAGCTGCTGGAAGATATCCGATAATATTACTCGATTTAAAATCCGGAATAAATTTGCTCTCCAGATCAATAAAAATGTATTTGGGCTTGGCCTCAAATGCAGTGGATAGCACTTGAAAAGAAGGGTAGGGCTTGGCCTGCTGACTGACAGACCAAGTCAGTTTATTTGATGTGAGCTCAATTGTTGCAGCAAAGGTCTGGAGTTCACGAAGCCTCGTTTGGAGCACTTTATTGGTGTCCGCTCCAAAACTTGTGGTATTGACCACTAAAATCCGGTTTTTTGGGCAAGGCTTGAACGCATTTACACTACGGTATAAAGTTGTGGCGTTGCAATATACAACTTCATACATTTCTGACCTCACGCCAGCCGATGCAGGATCTACAAGATAGTCGATACCAGGCGTAAGGGTATCGTTGCCAGCTATAAATAGGCAAGTGCCAGGAAAGGTTTGTACCGATAAGCTAAAGGGTTGTTGGTAATTTCTTTGAAGCGGTTGGAGGCCAATTTTTTGGAATTCAGCCTCGATGAAACCAGCCGCTCGGATACAGCCGCTATCTACATAGCCCCTGCCTGCATATTCCGGAGCGCAGAGCTGTGCTATAGTTTGTTTGTAAGGGTATAGTTGCCCAAATACAAAAGAGTAGGTTAGGCAACAAAAAAAACTAAGCGCCAGCCGCATGGCGACGACATATTTTATAAATGAAGTCTTCGACTATTTCTGATTCGGTATCCCAATTAAAAGTGAGTGCGAGCTCGGCAAGCATATTGCGCGCAGCGTCCATGGAAGCGAGTAGGTCGAGTTGCTTAATATGAGTTGAGAAATCGTCGGAAGAGCCCTCGAATAGTTCATTGATGAACTGTAATTTTTCATTGAGTGTAAAGGATCCAATAAGGCTTTCCAATGGAAATACACTTCTGTTGTCACGGATATTGGCTTCCATTTCTGCCATCCAAATCGGCTGATCACCAGAAAATTGGGGTTCCCATGTTTTGGGCTCATCCGCTACCTTTTCAATAGTGACTTCCTCCTCGATTTCTACTTCTTGAATCGGTTCTTCAAAAGTTTGATGAGGTTCTTCTACCTCTTGCTCTTCTACTTCTTCCTCAATTTCCTCCTCGTGAATAGGGTCTTCTTCCTTTTCCTGGATGGGCTCTTCATCTAAATCTTCATCGTTACTTTTGGCGAAGGTAACTTCAAATGCTGGCGCAGATGTTGTGCTGTGCTCCTCAATTGACCCAAATAAATCGATAGGTGTTTCTATTTCGGTTTGGCGGATATGCGCTGAAATAACGGGTTCTTTTACGCCTAAAACATTTGTTTCATAGATTTTGTAACGCAGAATGATAAGGCGTTCATAGAGCTCTTTAGCGTCTTCTACTAATAATTCCATATCCTCAGGGCTTAAGGTTCCGGATTCAAGTTTTTCAACACCAGTGTGGAGGTGTCCGAGCATTGTTTTGATCATTAGAGAAGGACTTTTTTCTGACATTGCTTTTTACTTATTAATTTCGTGCAATAGATGACTTTAGATGTCATCGAATCAAAATTAGAAAACATTTCACAATCTCATTCAACAGCTCTATGTTTTTAGAACAATTTACGAAAGAAAACAGTCAACAAGGTTGGATTGAGGTAATTTGCGGCTCTATGTTCTCCGGAAAGACCGAAGAGCTCATTCGCCGTTTGCGCCGCGCCGAGTTTGCCAAACAGACTATATTGCTGTTTAAACCCCGTATCGATGACCGCTATGCTACTGAAGAAGTAGTGAGCCATCAGGGGCAAACCTGGGATGCCAAACAGCTGTCTTCAGCCCATGAGGTCCTCGAAATATGGAAAGGAGAACAAATTGTTGCTATCGATGAAGCCCAATTTTTTGATTTGGCAATTGTTCAGGTTTGTAATGAGCTCTCCAATAAAGGAGTAAGGGTAATAGTTGCCGGCTTAGATATGGACTATAAAGGAATACCATTTGGTCCTATGCCTCAATTAATGGCTATCGCAGAATTCGTCAGTAAAGTTCATGCAGTTTGTGTACATTGTGGCAAATTAGCACAGTTTTCTCATCGACTAGTTTCTAGTTCGGAACAAGTTTTGGTCGGCGCCACGGAAAAATACCAGCCGCTATGCCGAAGCTGTTTTCAAAAAGCCACGTCATGAAACTAGACCTCACCGCCAAAACCTTTGCTAAAGTCATTGAAGCTGATTTAATAGGCAATCTTCATGCTGTGCAGATCAACGAAGTAGCATATGATACGCGTAAATTACCCCGGACAGAAGGCGTCGTATTTTTTGCATTAAAAGGCGCTAAACAAAATGGATCGGCTTACATCGAAAGTGCCTATGAAAAGGGTATTAGAAATTTTGTTGTCGCAGAACAACCATTGCTACTCCAGGCCGAAGTCAATTATTTTCTTGTGAAAGATGTGTTGCTTGCACTTCAAAAATTGGCGACTTTTCATCGCAGAAGAATAACATATCCAATTTTAGCAATCACAGGCGGAATCGGTAAAACAACAGTAAAGGAATGGATTGCACAGCTCCTTGGTGAGCAATTAAAGGTATACCGCAGCCCTAAAAGCTATAATTCTCAATTAGGAGTGGCCTTATCTCTACTCACTTTACCCCTAGATGGTGACTTAGCGATCATTGAGGCCGCTATTACCAAGCCCGGAGAAATGCCGCGTTTACAAGAAATGATTCAAGCCAATTATTGTTTGGTGACCACCAAAAATAAAGGAACGCGTCATGAATTTTCAAGTCCTGCTGAATATGCTCAAGACCTTTTGCTTCTTACTAAAAATTGCCAATGGGTGTTAGATGGAGATGACTATGACCCAAGTAAAATCAACAACTTTGAACAATTGGCGTTGTCCATTCCGTTCAACGATCCTATCCGCATTCAGAATGCAAAACTTGCCCTAGCCTGTGCCTTGCAATTTGGTACCTTTACGCCCCAAGCTGTGGCACAGCTTCCAAATTTAGCTAACCGCCTCGAAACCTTTGAAGGTATCAATGGTGCTACCCTTATCAACGATACTTACACCCTCGATTTATTAGCTTTTGAAGGTGCGTTATCGTTTTTGAAAACGACTTCTGACGGCAAACCTTTGATGGTTTGCTGTTTATTAACACCAAATCAATCGCACATTAAACCTGCTATTATTGCCTTACTTGAAGCGCAGCAAATTCCGCAGTATTATATCTGGGAAGCACTTCCGTCAGAATTACCAGATATTACCAATCATGCAGTACTCATCAAAGGCAATCAATATTCCCATACCGAGGCGCTATTGAGTAAGTGGAAACAGAAATCTCATAGCACAACCGTATCTTATGACTTATCTGCACTTGGGCACAATCTGAAACAGTACCAACAATCAATAGCACCAGCAACCAAAGTTTTGGCTATCGTTAAAGCACAAGCTTACGGAGCTGGCTTGGATCAAATTGCACAGCAATTAGTCCGAAATGGCATTAATTATTTTGGTGTCGCCTATGCAGACGAAGGCGTATTGCTGAGAAAAGCAGGTATTGAGTTGCCAATTTTGGTCATGAACGCCGAGCCCGCAAGTTTTGAAAACTGTATTGCCTTTCATTTAGAGCCTGCAATATACAGTTTGGAGCATTTAGATGCTTTTATCCGTATGCTGATCTCCAAGCAAATTCAAGGCTATCCGATCCATCTTAAGTTGGATACCGGGATGCATCGTTTGGGCTTTTTACCCGAACAAATAGAACGCTTGCTTCAAACCATTCGCGCTCAGCCAGAAGTACTTGTTCAGAGTGTTTATAGCCATTTGGCTTGTGCAGATGATCCACAGCACCCTATGAATGCACAACAAATTCAAATTTTCAAGGATCTCTGTACGCAAATCCAAGCGGCTTTGCCTTATCCGTTTATTCGCCATCTTCTAAATTCCGAAGGCGCAGCCCACTTTCCAGAGGCGCAATTTGATATGGTGCGTTTGGGAATAGGTCTGTTCGGCGTTAATCACGATCCTCGTTTTGAAGCAAAGCTCAAGCCCGTTTTTTCTTGGAGTAGTCGAATTTCTCAATTGAAAAAACTCAGTAAAGGAACCTGTATTGGATATGGTTGTACGGATGAGTTGCAGCAAGATAGCCAAATAGCCATTATCCCGGTGGGTTATGCCGATGGCTTCAAAAGAAGTTTGAGTAATGGGCTTGGTGGTGTTTTTATCGATGGGCAATACTGCCCAACAGTTGGAAGGGTCTGTATGGATATGATCATGGTTTTAGCGCCCAACGCAAGACCAGACGCCGAGGTTGAAATCATTGGTTTCAATCAGGGCTTATCAGACTTTGCTCGAAAAGCGCAAACAATTCCATATGAAATACTCACAAGTATCTCACCACGGGTACAAAGAACTTACACAAATGATTAACTTTATTTGAAATGTTTTACCATGGAAACGGTTCAAGATCAGTTATTACAGCTCATCAAAGCGAAGCTCAAACCCGGCGACGCATTAGGTCATATTTTAAGTGAAACCTTACACATTAGCATGGATGCAGCCTACCGGCGCATGCGCAATGAAACAGCGCTCACTATTGACGAACTAAAAAGACTTTGCAAAACGTTTGATATTTCTTTTGACTCGCTCATTCAGCAGCAAAAAACGAATGTTATATTTAGATACACACCACTCAATGCTTATGATTTCTCGTTAGAATCTTATTTGGAAGGTATACTCGAAGCATTTGAGCGCCTCCGGCATTTAGCAGAACCAAAAATCATACTGACCATCAATAACACACATTTTTTTCAGCTCTTAAATTTTCCGCAGTTGGTTCGTTTTAAGCTCTTTTTTTGGGCCAAAACGCATTTGCAAATTCCAGATTACAAAGACGTACTCTTTCGACACGAAAAAACCACGGAACGCGCCTTTGAGCTCGGCAAAGCCATTCTGCATTCCTACAACACCATTCCATCGGTAGAGATCTTTGATCCCGAGCTCATGCGCGGTTTCTTACGCCAGATTCAATATTATTACAAATCGAATCAGTTTGAAGATCCTACTTATGCACTTTTCCTTTGCGACCGCATGCTCATGTTTTCAGCACACCTTCGAGAACAAGCAAACCATGGCAAAAAGTTTATTTACGGCACACAAGTACCGGCAAATGGCAATCATTTCGAGATGTACCTTAACGAGACTATTAACGCAGATTCCGCATTTTATTACGAGAGTAAGGATAAACAAGGCTTATTTCTCTCCCACAATATCATGAACTACCTTCAAACAACAGATGCGCAGTACGTTCAAGATGCCAAACAGGTGATTGATAAGCAGTTGGCCAACTCGAGTCTGATTAGTGTGGTGAATGAAAGAGAACGCAATAATTTCTTTGCCGATTTTGAGAAAACCATTGGGTTATTCCGAAAGAAAATCGAGGCAGACCTTGAATTCAACGCCTAACACTTGCGTTTTTCGCAACTAAGCCCACAGCACCTCCGAAATTCAATTTTGTTGGGGTGTTAGAATAGTTCACCTTTGTACTATAAAATTGTACGCTATGAAAACAAATAAATTACAATCAATCTTTATACTAGTCGCTATTTTCTTTAGTGGTATGGCTAGTTATTTTGCACAGCAAAGCAATACGATTGCTGTTGCAAACCCAAATGTGAATGCCCTGACCATTAAACCGGAGTCTGTGGCTAAAATGATGCGTCTGGAGCTCATCAAAATCAATAAATATAAAGTTTACGATGAGTTTGACATGAACGAAGTGATCAAGGCTAAAGAGGAATACAAAGTAGGATGTTATGGTCAGTCATGCCTAGCCAGGCTGGGTGAAGAACTCAAAGTGGATTACGTCATGTCCGGATCAATAGACGGCCTAGGCAATAAAATCGTCGTAACGATCAAAATCATCGATGTGAAAGGGCAAGCATTGTATAAGTCATCTGTTCGTGAATTTGATAACCAAGAAACAGAAGTGCAGCGGATGGTCGAAATTGTCTTAGCTGAAATGCATGGCTTAACCTTAGACAAAGTACTTACGGACCGTTTGGCTTTCAAAAATGAGTTGATTACTTCAAACAATGTGGGTAAAGTAAACAATTCTGGGCCCAGAATTGGTTTTGCGTACTTAACGGGATCCGTCAATGAATTTGCAACTAGAGCCACTAAATATGGAGGTTTGGGTATTCAACCTTTTACCTCTATGATTGGCTACCAAATTGAAGGCCAATATGTCGGCACTGAAAATTTCTCTGCACTTGTCGAGGGGATCATCAATATATCTGGTTTAGAGCAAGGTCAATTTGTTCCGTCTATTTCTTTACTAAATGGTTTTCGTTTTGGCAAGGCCAATTGGGAATTTGCATTCGGGCCACGTTTTGGTATCTCTTCAACGTCAGAAGGCTTTTTTGATGATCAGAATATTTATTCTACTGATGCTCGTTATTTTTCACAGAGCGATTGGTCACAATATGCCATGCAGAATAACCTTAATCCAGTTGATCCTGGCAACGGCTATATTTTCGAAAAAAACTTCGATAGACGCGGAGATAAAGCGATTGCTACTACTTTTCTGATTGCTTTTGGACGCACCTTTCAAGCAGGCGCACTCAATATTCCAGTAAACTTATTTTACAGTTCCCAAAAAGGAGGAGGTTATGTTGGTGTCAACATGGGTTTCAATGTCCAGAAGAGCAAGCAACCAATAAATAAGCAAAATCCGCAACGTTATTATTAATTTTACGTAATAGCTAATAAAATACAAATATGAAAACACGCACATTTTTTCAATTGTGCTTCACATTAACGCTCTACTTCCTTGGAAGTCAGAGCGTTTTTGCGCAAGCACCAAGCACTACAACGCCAAGCACTGACTCCACCAAATACCTTATTATTAAAAACGATGGTAATGAGTACGTAGGTTTTATTATTTCGGACGATGGACGCGAGGTACTTCTAGAAACACAGTCTTTGGGTAAGGTTTATATTCCAAAAAGCGATATCAAGTCAATTCGACCGCTCGATTTAGTAGAGGATGTCAAGAAAGGCGAATTCAATACCTCCGGTGCTTTTTCTACGCGTTATCAGTTCACTACCAATTGTTTTCCGATCAAAAAAGGAGAGAACTACGCTATGGTTAATTTGTATGGCCCAGAGGTTCATTTTGCTGTTCACAAAGATTTTTCAGTGGGCGTGATGTCTACCTGGATTGGCTCACCAATTGCATTGGCATTGAAATATACGCGTGGTTCGGCTAACCCAAAACTCAACTATGGAGTTGGCGCCTTAATTGGCACTTCTGGCTATCTTAATTCTGGCCGCGGTTTAGGTGGATTATATTGGGGTATGGTCACCTACGGTGACCGCCGCTCAAATGTAACTTTATCAGTTGGTTACGGGCATTTTAATGATGGAGTTAATGGGTTTGAGACACAAACGATTTATCAAGAAGGGGTTTACCAAGCCATTGATGGCATGGTGCCGGAGCTCCCTATAGCTGGGACCAACACCTATAATTATGGCTTCAGTGCTCAAGCCCCAATCATTGGTTTAGCCGGCCAAACTAAAGTTGGTAAAAAAGCTAGTTTTATTTATGACTGCATGTATATCATGGGCCGTACCAACAATAACAATTCATATGGCTATCAGAACATCGATTACATATACGATCAAAATACCTGGATGATACAGCAAGTAGTTGTGGGCCCATGGCAATCCTACAATTACAATAATACCAATCAAAATTTATTAATAGTGATGCCAGGCATGCGTTTTCAGCGAACAGAAGCGAAGGCATTTCAGATTAGTTTGGCGGGTGTAATTACCGAGGATTTCTCTTTCCCACTGCCTATGGCGAGTTGGTTTTACAAGTTTTAATCTGTTGGCAACAAATTTTTGTTCAAGACGTTGTAATTTTGAGAAAAAGTAGAAATGATGAATCCAAGAGTTGAAGCCGCGCTCAATGAGCAAATCAAAAAAGAAGCAAGTTCTTCTCAATATTATTTAGCTATGGCCTCATGGGCCGAAAACAATGGTTTAAACGGCACCTCTAAATTCATGTATCTGCATACTGATGAGGAGCGCTTTCACATGCTCAAGCTGATCAAGTTTGTCAATGAAAGAGGAGGCACGGCAATCGTTCCATCTGTTGACCAACCACCCTTGAGTTTTGACAACTTGCGTTCTGTTTTTGAGTTACTGCTCGCGCATGAACTCACCGTTACTGCGTCTATCAACAACTTGGTCGATATCTGTTTGCAAGAAAAAGACTACACCACACACAATTTTGTACAATGGTATGTTGCCGAGCAGCTCGAAGAAGAAGCCCTAGCGAGAAGTATTCTAGACAAACTCAAACTCATTGGTAATGAAAGCGGAGGGCTGTATCTCTTCGATCGCGATCTCGAGCAAATTACCGCTCAAAACAACGCCCCACAACCAAAAGCCTAATGAGCGCTTTGCTCATCTTATTTATTTCGAAAACATGGTGGCTGTCAATTTTGGCAGCCTCTGTTTTTTTGCTTTTACTATTTGTTTTTATTCGTCGCAGAATAGAAACGTCGAGAAGAAATCAAGTTAGGTTAGAGGTTAAAATTGCCGAGCGCACGAAGGAAATCCGTCTTCAAAAAACAAAAATAGAAGAGCAAAAACGTCTGCTTGAAGAAGAAAAGCACAAAGTTGAAGAACAACAAGCCCTACTTCAAAAGGAAAAAGACCGAACCGAACAATGGTTGCTCAATACGCTCCCGTCTCAAGTTGTTATTGAACTCAAGCGCAACGGCAAGGTTAAAGCCCAGGCTTTTAAGCAGGTGTCTATTATGTTCACTGATGTCGTTGGATTTACGCGCATTTCTGAATCTATGGCACCGAGCCGAATTGTCTCAAAGCTCGATATGCTTTTTCAGAAATTTGATGAAATTATACAAGCCAATAACCTCGAGAAAATCAAGACAATTGGCGATGCCTATATGTGTGCGGGTGGCGTGCCTGTGGAAAATTCAACGAATCCCATAGACGCTTGTTGTGCCGCTTTGCAGATCCAAGCTTTTATGGAGAAGCTCAAGTACGAAGCTATTGCCGATCACGAAGACTACTGGGAAATCCGTTTGGGTATTAACACTGGGCCGGTTATTGCTGGAATAGTAGGCAATATCCGCTTGGCATACGATGTTTGGGGTTCATCTGTTAATTTAGCTCAAAGAATGGAAATGCTCGGAGAACCGGGCAAAGTAACCATCACAGGCCATACCTTTCAGCAAATCGAACCCTATTTTGAATGCGACTACAAGGGCAAGGCACTTACCAAATCTCGAACAAAAGTAGATATGTATGTGGTCCAGCGGATCAAGCCAGAACTATCTGTTCAAGGGGAGGGCCTGATTCCAAATTCACGTTTCGAAGAAATTAAAAAATTACACCACTACAGCTCGATCAAATATTACAAAACAGAGCATCATGTCATGGGCATCCTCAAAAAGAATTTAGCACCAAGTCTTGCCTATCATTCGATTAACCATACCAAAGATGTCGTCAAAGCTGTCGAGCGCATTGCGCTGCTAGAAGGCATAACGGATGAGGGCTTATTCTTACTCAAGACAGCCGCTATTTTCCACGATGCTGGCTTTATTGAGCAATACGATCACAACGAGTCTATTGGCGCAAGAATGGCACAAGAGATTTTACCAAAATACGGATACACGGAGCAGCACGTGAAAACCATCGTAGAACTCATTCATGCGACGCAAATTCCACACAAGCCGATCAACAAACTGCAAGAAATTATTTGCGATGCCGATCTTGACTATTTAGGTCGTGACGATTTTGAGGAAATTGCTGATAAGCTTCGTCTAGAACTCACAGAAATGGGCAAAATCAATGCTCGAAAGGAGTGGGATGAAATCCAGGTTAAGTTTTTAAATCAACATCAGTATTTTACGGCTACCTCTATTAGTTCTCGTCAAATGAAGAAGCAAGAAAACCTTGAAAAGGTTATAGAAAGGCTGGCGGCCAATCAATACCAAGAGGAGTTATAAAAATTTTGCGCCACGACGCTCAATTTCTTGTTTTTTAGATTTCCCTTTTTGTAAATTATAACCATACGAAAGATTTAAAATAGCTCTATTGAGTTTGCCTGGGCTATTGATGCGTTGGTCATATAAATAAGCCATTTGAATGGAATGTGGCCCTTTCAAATCATAGGAAAGTCCTAAATTCCAGCGGATTCTATTCAAATGATAGCCCATTTGACCCTCCATTGGTCCTGTAAAAAATTCTACAGAGACCTTTGGTTTAAGGTCTGAATTTTTAATATCGTATGCAACACTTGTTTTGTAACGCAAGGCAGCGCCAAATTCTGGCTCGATGTCCTCGACAAACCTTGTTCGGGCATACTGATAACGCAGCCTAAAATCGAGTTCTAGCTGATCAATATCATGACTGAACTGCAAATTGGCATTGATGCGGTGCTTGAGCTCAAAATTACCTGACGTATTGCGGTCTGATATCAATCTGTAGTCGATTGAAGGGAGGATGTTCTTATTAATTTTATAACGATAAGAAAATTGAGGAAAAAAAGTGTTGATTCCGTTGGCATCAAACCTAGAACTGAAATCAAGACCTAAACTTTGTTTTTTATCCATTTTATACGAGACACCAACTTCATTCCATAGCTGAAAAATAGTGTTGTTCTGCCCCCAACTTAAAGCCGGGAAAATAAGCAGGAAGATTAAGAATCGCATTATCTTAAAACAATGATTTCACCGAGGTTAACGGTTTCGTTTTTACCGAGCTCAACTGTAAATTTGACAGGAAGATTTGTGTAGTAATCGTCGTCGTTATTGGTTATAGAATTACCTGTGTTAAAGATTTCATTATAGGCAAAAATAGTGTAGGTACCTGGAAATAAATTATTGAAACTAAAAGTGCCGTCATAGTTGCATTCGACCTTGTCATCGAAAATACTGTCTTGCGTTCCGTAAACGATATATACATCTTCTGTGGCTCCGGTGTAGCTTACTGTTTGGGAGAGTATACCATTGATGTAGAGCTTCTCATTGATCGTTAATTTACCGGTGATTTTACTTCGGCCTCCTTCCCCTTCATATTTTTTACATCCGTTCAATCCAAGGAGTAGGGTGGCAGCTAAAAACAATATAGAAATACTTTTCATTCTTTTTTTTTGACAATGTTAAGAAAAAAACAACTTTTTAAGCGATCTTGCGTCTAATAGTTTGGAACAAAATCGATATTTCAGTAATATTGGTTCCGCTAAACCAAGCTAAATGAAACACTTTCTACTCTCCTTTCTTTTCCTATTTCCATCCCTTTTGTTTTCTCAGGTCCTGATCAATGAATACTCTTGTTCTAACATGACTGGTATTACTGATGCATTTGGTGAAAGAGAAGACTGGATTGAGCTCTACAATACGAGTACAGCACCAATAGATTTAACGGGGTGGTTCTTATCTGATAGAGCAGGAAATATCACCAAATGGCAAATTCCAAGCGGTAGTATCCCGGCCAGCGGTTTTCAAATGGTGTTTTGCTCTAAAAGAGATTTGGTATCAGGTAATGAATACCACCCTAATTTTAATTTATCACAAACAGGTGGAGACTGGATCATCTTGTCGAACCCTTCTGCTGTGGTGATAGACTCCTTTAAAATTGTACACCTCACCAAATCCAATCATTCTGTAGGCCGTTCGAGCAATGGAGCCAATGATTTTAAATTATTTACGACGCCAACGCCAAATGCCAACAACGTTGGAGGCGTTAATTTTTATCCACCCAAGCCTGTATTTAGTGTTGCACCGGGGTTTTATGCTGGCGCCCAAACGGTCAGTATTACTTGCGCTGACCCAACGGCTACCATACGCTACACGCTTGATGGTTCTGACCCCATCCTTACCTCGCCTGTTTACAGTGGCCCCATCAATATTACCACCACAAAAGTTTTAAGAGCCACGGCCTTTGGCACAACGCTCTCTTCTTTTACAGAGACCAACACCTATTTTATCAACGTAAACCATTCCATTCCTGTTGTTTCAGTGTGCAGCCAAGGCGTCTATTCATTAGTGGCCAATGGCAGCCAAAACCCACCGAATCGCATCGGATCTTTCGAATTATTTGAACAAGACGGAACTTTCATCGATGAATCCGAAGGAGACTTCAACAAACATGGTAACGACTCTTGGGCCTATGCACAAAGAGGCTTTGACTTCATTTGTAGAGACCAATACGGCCACAACGGCGATCTCGAGCACGAAATTTTCCCAGAAAAAGACCGAGATGAGTTTCAAAGGCTCATGCTAAAGCCAGGCGCTAGCGACAACTATCCATTTGAACAAGGCGCGCACATCCGCGATGCTTTTATTCATACGCTTTCTATTCGTGCAGATCTTCGTTTAGATGAACGCACTTGGCGCCCTGCAATTGTTTATTTGAACGGCAGCTATTGGGGCGTCTATGAAATTCGTGAAAAAGCCGATGACCACGACTACACTGATATCTATTACGACCAAAATAAATACAATCTACATTACCTCAAAACGTGGGGAGGTACTTGGCAAGAGTACGGTGCACCAAATGCCCAGCCAAGTTGGAATGCCTTGCGCAACTATATACTTGCCAACAACATGGGTAATCCAACGAACTTTAATTACGTCGATTCTTTACTCAATTGGAAATCCCTTGCCGATTATTTCATGATCAATTCCTACACGGTCAATCAAGACTGGCTCAATTGGAACACAGCATGGTGGAGAGGCCTAGACACCGCCGGTGACAAAACAAAATGGCGCTATGCCCTTTGGGATATGGACGCCACTTTCGGTCATTACATCAATTACACAGGCATTCCCGACCCAAGTGCTAATGCCGACCCATGTAATGCTGAAAACCTACCCAATCCCGGAGGGCAAGGGCATACAGACATTTTAGAGAAACTCATCAATGAAAATCCAGAAGTCGAGCAGTATTATATTACGCGCTACATCGACCTCATCAATACTTCTTTTAGTTGCACCAGTATGCTTGCGCTGCTCGATAGCATGGTCAATGAAATTGACCCTGAAATGACTGCCCAATGTGCCAAATGGGGTGGTACTTACTCCGGCTGGCAATCTCGAGTGACGCAATTGCGCAATTTTATCAATCAGCGTTGTTTGGCCATGGAACAAGGCCTCATTGACTGCTATCAACTTTCCGGGCCCTTTGCCACTACTTTTGACGTAAGCCCAGCAGGCGCCGGCACAATTCAAGTCAATTCTATTGATCCGCCATCGTATCCCTGGACAACAAGCTATTTTGGAGGTATTCAGACCCTCATTGAACCTGATGCGAATCCTGGGTTTATGTTCAGCCACTGGACGGTTACGACAGGCCCCTTGGGTTTACCCTCGACAACAGCAGATAATTTTATCAATATCAATGGACCAGAAACCATTGTTGCGGTATTTGTACCAGATGTTCCAGACCTCGATGGCGACGGCTGCCTGAACGTAGACGAACTCTTGCTGGGTACAGACATTAATAATCCCGATACCGACGGTGACGGAGAAAACGATTGCGATGAGATCGGCAACATTGGCGCACCTACCGATACCGATGGTGATGGCATCATTGACGCACTAGAGTCTTCAATTATTGACACCGATGGCGATGGCGTGATGGACGAATTAGACCCTGATAACACCAACCCATGTATTCCAAATCCAAATGCCGGCCCTTGTGACCAAGACGGTGATGGCCTAACTAATACCCAAGAAATTGCAGCAGGCACAGACCCTACCAACCCCGACACCGATGGCGATGGCCTAACGGATGGTGCTGAGGTAAGCAATGGCTCAGATCCGCTCAACCCTTGTGATCCAGACGACTCCCTACCAGGTTGCCAAATCGATACCGATTTTGATGGACTCACTGATGCACAAGAAGCTGTATTAGGAACTAATCCGCTCAATCCGGACACCGATGGCGATGGAATCAACGACGGAACAGAAGTAGCAAATGGCTCAGATCCGTTAGACCCCTGTGACCCCGATGGCAGCAGCCCAGAGTGTGCTACCGGAATCTTCTTCCCAACTGCGTTTTCGCCTAATGGCGTTGGTAATGGTCTTAATGAGGTGTATCAGATTATTGCCGGTAAAGACGTTGCCGCCATGAACTTCAAAATTGTAGATCGCTGGGGCAATCTCGTATTTTCATCGACGAATAAATTGTTTCAATGGGATGGTAGCTATAAAAATAAGCCTTGTAATAGTGGGGTATACGCTTATGTGTGCGATGTAACCTATGAAAATGGTAGCACCAAGAAGTTTACCGGAAACATCACATTAATTCGATAAGCATGCGTTTTATATTGAGTATCCGGCTTTTTATTTTATTCTTGTTGTTGAGCCTATCTCAAAAGTTCACTGCCCAAGATTTTCATCTCACCCAAGCAGATCGCTCTATTCCTTTTATGAACCCTGCATTTGTTGGTACATACAAAGGTTTTGAGAAGTTAACGATGCTCAATCGCAACCAATGGATTGGTTCCGGAACTCAATTTCTAACCAGTTACGGTATGGCAGAATTTACACCAGGTCGATCAGGCCAAGTTGAGCGCGCTTACGCTGGAATTGGCGCTTCTTTTGGTAACGATGTAGGTGGAGATTCTCGGATGTCTCAGAAATCCTTTGGAATCACTGCTAGTGGTCATCTACCGCTGGCTAAAGGCCATTGGCTAGACGCAGGAATTCAGACGGCGATTCAACAGCGCAGTGCAGATTTTAGCAAGTTACTTTATTATTCTCAGTGGAATGGTAGTTCGCTAGACCCAGGAGTATATTCCGGTGAAGAGAATGACTTTGTTAACTTTGCATTTGTAGATGCAGGGCTTGGCTTGGCTTATCGTTTTGAACCTAATCAACGTGGAGAATTACGCGATGGCCAGTGGTCTTTACAAACAGGGTTTTCTTTGCAGCATGTGAATCGCCCGCGCCTCCAATACAATACACTTTCTGCAGACAGACTCTATCAAAAAATGGTAGCGTATACCTGTTTTACGCTCGGTTTGAATGAGGTTTCAGCACTGCAACTATCGCTCACACATTTGCGGCAAGGCGGCCATACAGAAAGTATGCTCGGGGCCATCTACCGCATGAAACTCAGAGGGAGTTCTCAGGTAACCAATGAAGTCAGCACTCAATTTTTAAGTGCCGGATTTTATTTTCGATCCAGCGCTGCAATTGCACCATACGTAGCTATAGATCTTGGTGCCTTTGATTTTGGTATTTCGTATGATGCTAATATAGGAGGAGCAGCAGCTGTGTACAGACATTCTGTAGAATTGAATCTTGCTTATACTTTTTCAAAGAAATCGGCCTTTAAAGGTAGCCGTTTGCGCTAAGAAATTGTCTCCACTGCACAGCTTGGTCTTTGTTCATTACCCTTGGCATTTTGTTCTGTGCACCCAACTTACCAATACTTTCCAAATAGGAATAAAAAATATTTGTCGGTAACAGTTTGAGGCTTGGCATCGGCATGTTATGCTTGCGAACATAAGCGTAGTCATCGTTGATGGCCTGAAGGGCTGCATCGAGTTCTTCGATGATGCTGTCATCTGCTTTGTTCGCATCGCAACCGATATACCAGCAGTGCTGTAAGTCATTTTCATCGGCGTGAATAGTGTACTCTGAAAAAGAGAGTTGATGTTTAGAACTAACTTCTTTTAGACCTTGATTGATGTTATCTAAAGAGAGGTGCTCACCGCACAGGCTCAAAAATTGTTTGATGCGTCCTGCAATGATGATTTCATGCGTTGTAGTGTCGAGAAAGCGTACTAAATCGCCAATCATGTAGCGCCAAAGCCCAGCATTGGTACTGATGACTAGGGCGTAGTCGATGCCCGCTTTTACTTCGCTAATGGTGTATGCTTTATACTTGTGCTTAAGTTCTCCGGATTCGGTAAAGTATTCTGAATTGAATGGAATAAATTCAAAAAAGATGCTATTGTTCATCAATAGCGTCATTCCATTTCTTTTGGGGCTGGTTTGGTAGCCAAAATAACCCTCGCTAGCCAAATAAGTGTCTAATAAGACGATTTCTTTTCCAGCTATTTTTTTGAGGCGCTCCACAAATGGGTCCATGTAGACACCGCCGTGCACATACACTTGAAAATTTGGCCAAATTTCATGTATATTTTTGAGTTGATAATGCTTGACAATTTCTTCCAAAAGCAGCACGCACCAGCTAGGTATTCCGGCCATAATTCCGATATCCCATTTTGGTGCTTCTTCGACCATCAAAGGAAGTTTGGCTTTCCAGTCTTTTAGTTTGGTAATTTTTTTACTGGGTTTTGTAAAAGGCGCAGCAATAAGCGAGGTATGTTTTTTGAGAATGCCGCTCAGGTCGCCTTCAAAATGCTGGTCTATTTTTTTCAATTTGGTGGAGCCACCCACGGCAAGCACCTTTGCACTGTAAAAAGAGTCTGGGAGGTTCAATTCATGAAGTACTGAAAACTGACGCAAAGAAACCCGCTGAAAAGAGCGAATCATTTCAGTAGTGACAGGTATTCTCTTACTTGGCGCACCTGTAGTACCCGACGAAAGCGCAAAATATTTGATGCGCCCGGGCCAAATATGGTCCTTTTTTCCATCGATTGCTGCTTGCAGCCAGTTGATGAAATATTCGTCGTATTCTGTGATGGGTACGTTTTGTTGATACCTTGAGACTAAATCGCTTTTTTGAAGGAGCGACGTAAAGGAGTAATGCTGTCCAAAAATCGTTTTTTTTGCGACTTCGATATTCTGTCGCAAGGCTTCGAGTTGTTGTTTGTAGTCCGCGCTTACGCGTGAAATACGCTTGAAACTTATTGCAGTGCTGCGTTGAATGAGCTTACCAATTATCGGCATTTTTCTAGAAGCATTTTTAGTATAGGCTTCATACAAAAATAAAGAGAAAACTAGTGCGTTCTTACTTCACTTTGTTTTAAATTTGTAAAAAATACGACTATGCAAACCAAAACCTTCATTGTTCCTCACGACTTCACAGCTGTAGCAGACATCGCCCTCCAACACGCTATTGCCACTGCCAAACCACTAGGAGCTCAAATCCTTGTGCTTCATGTGGTTTCCAAAGAGGCACAAATATCCGAGGCACTTGCGCAGCTAGAAAATATTACAGAAGGTTTTGAACATGAAGGCGTACTCCTTAAACCAAATGTCCGCATCGGAAGTATTTTTGAAGATATCGGCGCATTCGCTGCTGAGCATCAGGCCGAACTTATCTTTATGGGAACCCACGGTGCCCATGGCTGGCAACACATTACAGGCAGCCGTGCCTTAAAAGTAGTAACGAGCTCACAAGTACCGTTTATTATCGTACAAGAAAAAGCTGTAAAGGCCAGCGGCTATGACTCCATTGTTGTACCAATGGATCTTCACAAAGAAACCAAACAAAAACTTTCCATCGTGGCTAATCTAGCTCAGTACTTCAAGTCAAAAGTACACGTCGTTACTCCAGACGAATCCGATGAGTTTTTGCGTCATCAAGTTCGTTCAAATATCACTTTCTCAGAAGGCTTTTTCAAAGACCGCGGCATCGAAATGACCAGCGCATTGGTTCCAAGTTCAGGCTTTGATAAAGAAGTGGTTAAATATGCTATTAGCGTAGACGCCGACCTTATTGCCATCATGAATCTACAGCGCAATAACTTATTTACTGCACTCACTTCCAATCACGAACAATACATCATTACCAATGATGCGCTCATCCCAACGCTCATCGTCAATCCGATTCACCTCGGTTCTGACTACAGCAATATGTTCTCAATTTAAGCATGTCTAAACTCACCACTCTACACGAGTTTATTGTAAGCAAGCAAAAAGATTTCCCATTTGCCACTGGTGAGCTTTCCCGCTTGCTCAGCGACATCGCATTAGCGGCAAAAATTGTCAGCAATGACGTTCGCAAAGCCGGATTAGTCGACCACATCCTCGGCGCCCAGGGCGGTCAGAATGTGCAAGGCGAAGAACAGCAAAAATTAGACGTTGTTGCAGATGCAGCATTTATTCGTGCTTTTGAAAATGGCGGTGAGGTTTGTGGTATTGCCTCTGAAGAAAACGACAACTTTCTTGCATTTACCTCTGCCAATGCTCAAAATGCCAACTATGTTGTATTATTTGACCCGCTAGATGGTTCTTCTAACATAGACGTCAATGTATCTATCGGTACCATTTTTTCCATTTACAGACGTGTCTCCCAAGTTGGTACCCCAGCAACCCTCGAAGACATGCTCCAACCGGGCACCCAACAAGTAGTAGCCGGCTACGTGCTGTATGGCTCCTCAACTATCTTAGTGTATTCTAACGGAAACGGCGTTAACGGATTTACCCTAGATCCATCCATTGGAGAATTCTTCTTATCACATCCTGATATGCGGATGCCTGAAAATGGCAGGTATTATTCGGTAAATGAAGGCAATCTCCAAGACTTTGACCCAACTTTGCGCGCCTATCTTGCTTATTGTCAGTCCAACGACAACCAAACAGGCAAACCTTATTCTGGGCGTTACATAGGCTCCTTAGTTGCTGATTTTCACCGCAACCTGATCAAAGGAGGAATCTATATTTACCCCGCCGTTCCTTCTGCACCAAAAGGGCGTTTGCGCTTACTTTATGAGTGCAATCCATTGGCTTTCATTGCCGAACAAGCTGGTGGTTTGGCCACAGACGGCGAACAGCGTATTTTGGATATCCAGCCAACAGAGCTTCATCAAAGGGTTGGGTTCTATATTGGCGCTAAGTTAATGGTTGAAAAGTCAATGGGCTTATAAGCTGCTCATTTGCTAAGACCTTGAAGCTTTCAGATTAATCGTATAATCCATTTCAACAACACTTGCTCCGGGCTCCTTGTTGTATTTCACTTCTCTTTTGATGCGCTCTTTAATATCATTAATGGTGCGGTCATCTATACAAGTGGTTACAGATTTAATCGTTCTAACGCCAACAACTTGTCCTTCGGCATTAACCTGCACTTTAAAACCAATGCGGCAGTCAAAGTCGTTTTCATAACTTGGCAAATTGACATTATTTTGACGTATTCTTCCTTTTCCTGAGCCTCTGCCATTTCCAGTTCCATCGCCATCGCCATTTCCGTTGCCGGGGCCGCCGAAAGGACCATTGCCTGAGCCATTGCCATTTCCGCTGCCGCCACTTCCGAAGAAATTGGTACTTTGGGTGCTTGTTGACGTTCTATTTGTTCCGTTGGCTGAATTGTGATTAGCTGAATTACCGCTGTTGTGCGAGAAATCACTTTGGTTAGCTGTAGCAACGCTTTCCGTCTGATCGGCAGGTGGTGCTATTTGCCCAGAACCGGGGGTGCCGCCACCTCGAGAGCCACCTGCGGCATCTTCTAGTTCAACATTGTCTATCTGAAATTCTTCAATGACTTCATCTGAGCGAAGTGGGGGGGTATCTACGAGTTGGTCTGGTCGGGCATCAAATTTTATGAGGACAGTCAAAAGAAATAAACTAAAAATCCATACCGAAGTATAGACCAAAGATTTTCTGGAGTCTTCGCGTGCGCTATTTAATTCGATTTGTAGCTTTTCCATAAACTGAAATTTGTAAGTGAACAGCGCAACTTATTAACCCTCTTTTGTGGCAATGATCATTTTTAGGTCATTGAGCATCCCAATTTTGAGTAGATCGACTAGTTCTTGAACTTGTGCGTCGTATGGCAAGCGTAAAATTACGGTGTTGTCGCCGAGTTTTTTGGTCTCGCCAATCAGCACGCCCTCTAATTGATCTAATGCAATTTCGTCGTTGTTGACAAAGAAATGTCGTTGCTGATTCTCGTCAAATTTAACGGTAAGTGTAACGTGTTGTTGTTGGGTCTTTTCATTGGCATCAGACTTTGGTAAAGGAACTTTAATTACGTTCGGGTTAGCCAAAGTTGAAATGATCAAAAAGAACAACAACAAGAAAAACATGATGTCGCTCAAGGCAGAAGTAGCTACCTCGGCATGAAACCTTTTATTTCGCTTTATTACCATCTTTTGAGTTGATTAGTTTGATAAAATCCAAGTTGATTTTTTGAATTTCAAGGGCATAATTATCAATAAGCGCATTCAGTAAGTGATAAGCTGTAAATGCGATGATACCGACAACTAAACCAGAACCAGACGAAATCATCTTTTCATAGAGTCCACCAGAAATGTTGCCAATGGAGACGTTTTCGGAAATCGAGATACTGTAGAAAATTTTAATTACCCCTGAGATGGTACCGATGAAACCAAGTGTTGGTGCTATACCAGCAATTAGCCCCAAGTGATTGATGTTTTTCTCCATTTTGCCAATTTCTATATTGGCAACTTTTTCCATGTTGGCCTCTATTTGCGGGACAGGTTGACCTATTGATTCGATACCTTCTTTTAATACAGATCCAAATGCAGTTTGCTCGCGTTGCGTAGCATCAACAGCGCCTTTGACGTCTGTATTATTTAATTTACTGTGCACCTCAGAAATGAGCATTGCATTTTGTTTGGTCATGCGGCGGATATACAAAAAGCGTTCAACAGCTACGTAAGTGGTGTAGAACAGGAGTATTACGATAGGAATAAGGAAGACGCCTCCTTTCATGAGGAAGTCTATTGCAGAAATTTCCTCGACCGTCTTATACGATTCTTCTGTGGCTACTTCGGCTGCCTGTGCACTGAATGCGTTTGCGCTCATTAAAAATGCTACTAATACTGGATATTTGACTGAAAACTTCATATTTGGTTTCTATTTTGGTACGTTAAAATTAGTCATTGACATTAGGCAAGATGTCGATTTTACTTGGAGATATTCACACTGAATTGTTATTTGTAACGTTCTTGCTCGAAAAGGTCACAAAATGTTTCGCTCCGCGGATACTTTGCGTAATTTTGCAGCCCGATATGGAAGTCAATACCTTTATCAAAACCCTTGCCAAACATCCGGCTCTAGATCGGAGCGCGGCCGCCTTGCAAACAACGAACGCCAGATTGCATTGGAAGGGAATGGTAGGTTCTGCCAAATCGCTATTGTCTTTGATGGTAGCACAGCAAGTTCCGGGTACGCATTTATTTATTCTTTCTGACAAAGAGGAAGCCGCCTATTTTCTCAATGATTTCGAGGGGCTTTTCCCCGACGATAAACGCATTTTATTTTATCCTGCTTCGTATCGCGTACCTTACCAACAAGAGCAAACAGACAACGCCAATGTGGTTGCAAGGGCAGAGGTCTTGGAAAGACTCAGCGACAAAAAAAATACATGGGTTATTACTTATCCTGAGGCACTTTTTGAGAAAATACCGACGAAGAAAAATTTAGTCAAGCATACCATGCGCTTGGAGGTTTCCAAAACCTACAGTACAGATTTTTTGAATGAGTTGCTTTTAGAATATCAATTTGACCGCGTAGACTTTGTCTATGAACCCGGTCAATTTTCTATTAGAGGTGGAATTTTAGACGTATTTTCTTTTGCCAACGAACACCCCTTTCGCATCGAGTTTTTTGGCGATGAGGTGGAAAGTATCCGGACTTTTGACGCTGCAAGTCAGCTTTCCATTGCAAATCATCAATTTTTTAATGTCATTCCGAACATCCAATCCGGACAAAGTATTGAAATCCAGGAAACTTTATTGGGTTTTGTTGGCAACCAGACCATTTGTTGGCTTGCAGATGTCGATCGAACTTTTGAGGTTTTAAAGCGAGAATACGAACGCGCAGTAGCCATTCATAGTCAGCACAACGGCCCAGTTCCATATGCCTTGCCTCAAGATAAATTTGTGTCGCATCTTTCCTTTGAAGAGCAGCTGGCAGCGCATCGGGTCATTGAGTACGGGCCTGTTTTTCATTTCAAGGCCACGCATACCGAAACCTTTGACTGCCTTCCTCAACCAAGTTTCAATAAAGATTTTGAGCGCCTTCATACTGATCTACTATCGCGTAAAGCTGACGGATATCAAAATTTGATTTTTTCGAATCAACCGCGTCAGGTAGATCGCTTGTACCAAATTTTTAGCGATATCGGCAGGGAAGGTGAGTTCAGTGCACTTCCTTTGGCGTTGCACGAAGGATTTATTTTTCCATCGTTGAAATTAGTCTGCTATACCGATCACCAGCTTTTTGAGCGCTACCACCGGTTTCGTTTAAAAGAAGGGTTTAAGCAAGCCAAGCAAGCACTTACACTTAAAGAAATCTACCAACTCCAAAAAGGAGATTACGTCACGCACATAGACCATGGTGTTGGTCAGTTTTCTGGTTTGGAAACAATTGACGTAAATGGCAAACCACAAGAGGCCATTCGCTTGCTCTATAAGGATGGAGACGTTCTTTATGTCGGTATTCACTCCTTGCACCGGATTTCTAAGTTTACAGGTAAAGAGGGCAGTGCACCAACACTCAATAAACTGGGCACCCAAGCCTGGACGAATTTAAAAAACAAGACCAAAAAGAAAATCAAAGAACTGGCCTTTGACCTTATTCAGCTCTATGCACAAAGGCGCAGTAAGCCAGGATTTTCTTTTGCACCAGATAGTTATTTACAGAATGAACTCGAAGCGTCGTTTATGTTCGAGGACACGCCTGACCAGTTCAAAGCTACACAAGACATCAAAAGCGATATGGAAGCACCGCGGCCTATGGATCGATTGGTTTGTGGCGATGTCGGTTTTGGAAAAACAGAAGTGGCCATTCGAGCTGCATTTAAGGCCGTAACTGATTCCAAGCAAGTAGCTGTTTTGGTCCCCACTACCATTCTTTCTTTGCAGCATTACCGGAGTTTTCAAAAAAGACTTTCGAGTTTTCCAGTTACGGTCGATTACATCAATCGTTTTAAGTCTGCCAAAGAAATTACTGAAACGCTTAAAAAGCTTGCGGCAGGTCAGATTGACATCTTAATTGGCACGCATGCCTTGGTTGCCGAACGCGTCAAGTTCAAAGACTTAGGGCTCATGATCATCGATGAAGAACAAAAGTTTGGTGTTGGTGTCAAAGACAAACTCAAAACACTACGGACTTCAGTAGACACACTTACGCTTACCGCCACGCCTATTCCACGCACCTTGCAATTTTCTTTGATGGGTGCCCGAGACCTCAGCATCATCAATACACCCCCACCAAATAGGCAGCCGGTTTTAACAGAAATTATTTCGTTTAACGAAGAGCTGATCCGAGACGCAATTGCTTATGAAGTAGGGCGCGGCGGCCAAGTATTCTTTGTCAACAACCGCCTATCGAATATCAAAGAACTCTCTGGCATGATTCAGCGTTTGTGTCCGGGGGTGCGCGTAGGCATTGGCCATGGCCAAATGGATGGCAAGCAACTCGAGAAAATAATGCTCGACTTCATAGAGGGGGCCTACGACGTATTGCTAGCTACCACCATTATTGAATCGGGCATAGATATCTCGAATGCCAATACGATCATCATTAACGATGCGCATCAATTTGGTCTGAGCGACCTCCATCAGCTGCGCGGAAGAGTTGGCCGAAGCAACAAAAAAGGATTTTGTTACCTCATTGCGCCTAAATTTAGCATCATGACCTCCGAAGCCCGCAAGCGTCTAGAGGCATTGGTGCAGTTCTCTGATCTTGGCTCGGGCTTCAATATTGCCATGAAAGACCTCGACATCCGTGGTGCAGGCAATATGTTGGGCGGAGAGCAAAGTGGTTTCATTGCTGAAATTGGTTTTGAGATGTATCAAAAAATACTCAATGAAGCCATGCAAGAGCTCCGCGAAAGTGAATACAAAGAACTATTTGATGAGCGAGTAACAGATCAGTTCAACGGTTTTGTCCAAGACTGCATCTTTGAAACCGACATGGAAGTGCGCATTCCTGACACCTATGTCAATCAAGTCGCCGAGCGTTTGAGTTTGTATCAAGCCATGGACAATCTAAAAAACAAAGACGAACTTGCTGCATTTAGCGCACAGCTTCAAGATCGTTTTGGCCCACTCCCAAAAGAAGTAAAAGAGCTTTTATTTTCATTTGAATTGCGTTGGTTGGCAGAATCAATGGGCTTAGAGCGTTTGGTACTCAAAGCGGAGAAATTAGTGGGTCATTTTATCGCCAATCCGCAGTCGCCTTTCTATGAAACTGATCAATTTCAGACGGTTCTTCAAAAAATTCTTTCTCAACCAATAGGCTACCGACTTGTTCAAAAAGATGACAAGCTCAGATTGGTCATTGAACCCATCCGCCACATCAAAGATGCTTTTGGGAAATTACAGGTGCTTCAAGAAGATTAATTCGATCCTCGTGACAATAAATAGGTTAACTTGACCTACGTCAAGATATATTTTGTTGCAATGTTGCAACTTTGTGGTCTATTAATTGTTTTAGTCAATAATCTTAAATTTAAAAAAATGAAAAACATTGTAATCGGTTTAGTAGGCGCTTTCGCCTTATTTTCTTTTGTGGCATCACAAGCAGGTGTATGGTCAGTAGATGGCGCACACTCTCGTTTAGGTTTTACCATTCTTCATAATGGAGTTACAAATGTACATGGCAACTTTGGTAAATTCACAATGGAGGTAACTACTCCTAACGCTGATTTCAATGACGCAACAATTGTCTTGAATGCCGAAGCGGCTTCAGTGAATACAGGTATAGAAGCCCGTGATAACCATTTGCGTACTGCTGATTGTTTTGATGTTGAAAAATACCCATCCATTACATTCAAAAGTTCTGCAGTAAAAGAAACGGCTACAAAAGGAACTTATACAGTAGCGGGTGATCTTACCATGCATGGTGTAACTAAAAATGTAGTGTTCAATGGTGTGCACACTGGCAATAGCAAGAATTACAAAGGAGCAGCAGTAGCTGGTTTACAAATCACAGGTGCAGTGAAGCGCTCTGAGTTTGGTATGGGTGAAGTTAGCCCAGGTTTAGCTGATGAGATTAAACTCGTTGCTGATTTAGAAGTCGTTCAGAATTAATTGCGCTAATGAAAGGCCTAGTATTCTTACTCTTTGGATTTTGGGTAACTGCTGTTATTGGACAGCAATACAAAGTTGCCGAAGGTTACAGCATTTCGTTTGCAAATGCAGATGTCAGTGGAACGTTTGATCAACTAAGTTCCACTTCTCTTTTCTTTGACCCAATCAAGCTTTCCAATTCAAAGCTTTCCTTTAAAATTGAGGTGGCTTCGATCAATACTGGTAATGGCTTGCAAAACAAGCATGCCCGAGGCGAGGAATGGTTCAATGCGGATAAATACCCTTTTATTGAATTCACTTCTACCAAAATAGAAAAAACCACTGAGGGTTATAAAGCAATCGGAAAATTGCAAATGCATGGCGTGAGTAAAGACATAAGCATACCATTTACCTTCACTAAAAAAGGCAATAATGGTACGTTTATTGCTAAATTTAGCGTAGACCGTTCTGATTACCAGATAGGTAAGAAAAATAGTGGAGTAGCTGAAACGTTGAAAATAACAGCTAGCATTCCAGTCACTAAAAAATAGATTTATGTTGAAAAAAACAATTTGGGCCCTTTCTTCGGGGATTTTAGCAGGTGGCGTATCCTACGCCTACGGCGAAACTATCGAGAAACAACTCATGGAAGACTACTCCAATGTGGTGCCAACTTCCGCCATTTTCATTGCTTGTTTGGTGGGTACCATCATGGCAACAATTGGTCATTGGCTACTTACTAAGTTAGTACCTATGTTTGGTGAGTTTATTTTCGCATTATTATTTGCAGCACTTTCCACAGCGAGTTTAATTGGTGTGCTGGGTTTCACCTTTAATGATGGCTCAAATGAATTACATCAATTTATTTTTTACGGCTACGCAATGCCGATGCACTTTTTCCCGTTTTTAGCGTGGTATGTATTCAAACCATTATTTGAAGAGAAATAAGCCTTTTTGGCATAAATATTGAAAGGATGCTTTAGCATCCTTTTTTTTTGAAAAAAAGTGCTGTAAAGAACAACGAAATACTCGGATTTACGTTTATATATTGATGTTGCAACGAATAAGCATATTTCTTTTTTTTCTGGGTGCTATCTTACCCTCGGTTTTTCGTGCACAGTTGCTTACCAATAACGCATTGAATCCGCAAGACTTGGTTCAAAATGTTCTTTTAGGAAATGGTGTAACAGTTTCAAATGTAACCTACAACGGTAGCCCTGTTGCAATTGCTCAGTTTACTGCAGCCAATACTACGCTTGGCATAAACAGCGGTATTGTCATGACAACAGGTACTACTTTGCCCAACGGCGATGGCCCGCATGGCCCCAACGACACACCCGGTGCCGGTGTAGATAATAACATGGGCGGCTTTAATTTACTTTCACAGGCCATACAAGGTACCCAGACCTACAATGCAGCCATTCTGGAATTTGACTTTATTCCTTACGCCGATACCGTTCGTTTCAAGTATGTTTTTGGATCCGATGAATACCCTGAATTTGCACCGCCCAACAATACAACTTATAATGATGTTTTTGGGTTTTTCATCTCTGGCCCCGGCATTAGCGGTTTTCAGAATATTGCTAGGCTGCCTAATGGAGCGGTTGTTTCTATCAATAATGTCAACAACATTACCAATCCATTTTATTTTGTCAATAATGGCGACGGCAATACAGCTCCTTTTAACCAGAGCCCGCAATACATACAATATGATGGCTTCACTAAAGTATTGGAAGCGGTATCAGCGGTGCAATGTGGCCAAACCTATCACCTGATTATTGCCATTGCCGATGTTGGCGATGGACAATGGGACTCCGGTATTTTTCTGGAAGCTAATAGCCTTTCTACCCTTACGCCAATTGAAATTAGTCATACCTTATCCCAGCAAGTATTCTCCAACCCTGATTGGATGGCAGAGGGCTGTGTGAGCGCTACGGTTACCTTAGAGCGTCAAACCAACTTGAATCAAACCCTAACAATCCCTATTCAATTGAGCGGCACTGCAACCAATTTAATTGACTTTAATGGTGTTCCTACAAGCATAACCTTTCCTCCAGGGCAATCCACATTTAGTTTTGCGATTCAGACCCTTACCGATGTCCTAGTAGAGGGTTTAGAAACCCTTACCCTCACTTTTCCAATAGCCGATCCTTGTGGCAATATTACACCACTTGTTCTCGATCTTTGGATACAAGATAATCAACCTATGGAGCTGACTTTAACGAGTTCTCCAATTCTCTGTCCGGGAGACCCTGTTACTATCAATTCTCAAATTAGCGGCGGCTTACAACCCTATACTTATGAGTGGAGCACAGGGCAAACCACGAGCAGCATCACTTTGAACATCGCCAATTCTCAGTCTATTTGGCTTTCGGTAACTGACGCATGCACAGGTGTTCCGGCTTCCGACACCCTTTTTGTTTCGGTCCCTGAATTTAATCCTTTGGCTATTATTACAAGCCCAGATATCACACAAATTTGTCCGTTTATTCCCATGACAATCGGTGCTCAGGTGAGCGGCGGATCAGGTCAGTACACTTATTTATGGACCACCAACAATGTGGTGAGTGGCACTACGGATTCTTTATTGGTGAACCCAGGGAGCTCGAGTACCTACCTCATTACAGCCACCGATAACTGTGGAAATTCAATACAAGATAGTGTTAGTTATACCATTTTAAGTCCACCGCTCGTTTTGCAAATGAACGGCCCTTTTCAAATTTGCCCGGGCGATAGCGTAAATTTACTAGTCACCGCAACAGGAGGTTACGGCAACTACTACTACAATTGGTCTACTACCGAATCTACAGCTCAAATTACAGTTGCACCCCAAAATTCCACGTCCTATTTTGTTCAAGTTAGCGACGAATGTCAAACTTTTAGTTCTACTGCAGTTGCTTTGGTTCAGGTCGTCAAGCCATTGGCAAATTTTTATATCATGAGTCAAGACCCTATGGAAGGATTACCAGTGCAATTGGAGAATGCCTCTGTCAATGCTTGGTCTTATACCTGGAACTTCGGAGATGGAAACCAGTCTTTTTTGGTCAATCCGACCCATACATACGCACAACCTGGCCCTTATGAAATCACGCTCATTGCAACCAATCAAGAAGGGTGTGTGGACAGCATTTCTAAATGGATAGAAATTGCACCGGAACGTTATATTTACTTGCCAAATTCATTCACCCCAGATGGCGATGGCCTCAATGAGTTTTTCTACGGACGCTTTATTGGCCTCATGAGTGCACGATTCTATATATTCAATCGCTGGGGCGAAGAAATTTTCTTCTCAGACGCACTCAATTTTGTATGGGACGCTACCTACGAGGGTGTTCCAGTACAAGACGGCACCTATTCTTGGTACTTGATTTACGAAATTGAAAAAGGAATTTACAAGGACCTATCTGGTCATGTGAACGTCATCAGATAATACCAAACGGGCACTAGTCGTTTGAAATAATCTCAAAGAGCTCATTTAAATTAGGCGAAATAATAATTTCAATGCGTCGATTCTTTGACTTATCGTTCGGATCTACCGGATGATACTCACTGCGGCCAGCAGCCATTATTTGTGTTGCTGCCATATTCGAGTTAGCTAGCATGAGTTCTACAACAGCAGTGGCGCGCAAGACCGAAAGCTCCCAGTTATTTTTTGGCGATACACTACTGTTTAATTTGTCGGTATCAGTGTGGCCTTCGACAACAATTTCGAGATCGCGTTCAGTTTCAAGTACACGGGCTAGTTCTACGAGTGCCTCTTTTCCTTCGTCTTCAACTTTGGTGGAACCAGAACTGAAGAGTAGCTTTGCCTCTAAGCTCACGTAAATTTTTCCATTTTTTTGAACAACCGTTAGTCCTTGATTTTCAAAGTTCCGAAGTGCATTGGCAACGCGCGCCTTGAGCAACTGAATTTTAGCATCTTTCTTGCGAATAGCCTCTTCGAGTTCATTGACTCTTTTTTCGCGTTCTTCAAGTAAAACTTGTTTGGCTTTCAGTTCTTGATCAAGTTTGAGCAATGCATCTTCCTTGCGTTGTAGTTCTTTTGTTTTTTGTTCAAGTTCGGTTTGGAGAGTTGCTGTTTCTTTGGCACTCAGGTTCTTTAGTTTATCGAATGAATTTTCAAGTGTTTCGTATTGTGCCTCTAACGTTTCTTGTTCTCTTTCAAGCAAACGTATTTGGTTACCTAGATTATTTGTATCACCTCGAAGGCGGCTTACTTCTTTTGCTGCTAAGTCGTACTTTGTTTGCAAATCCTTGGACAACACTTCATAATCACTGCTGCTTTTTTTGTACTTAGCGAGCTCTTCACTGCAGTTTTTTTCACGTTCGAGTAATTCGTTGTATTTTTTTGACGGCACACAAGCCGAGAATACCAACATAGCGAGTAAAGAAAGGAAAACGTAATTTTTCATGGGGGCAGCTTTTTTACAAAGTTGTTTTATAATTGCGAATGGAAGTTGACTTTTTTTTGTTTTTATAAACACTGAATATTGCATAAAGTAACACATTGGGTCAATTTCGTGTGCATCGAGAGTGAATTCCTTACCTTTGCATCATGAGTACAGTAAGGAAAAATCAAAAAAAGTTAACCGAGGCTTTTGAGCTGCTTCAAAAAAATGACCTCAATTCATTAACAGCTGCCTTAAACATATACAAGGAACATGGGCAAGTCACAATCCTTCCTGACTTATTCAAAGCACTAGAGGGTAGAGAACGCACACAGCAACAAGCTATAATTGGTTTTTTATCTGATGTCAATGAAACTGATGCCATTGCGGCCTTTATCGATTACTTAACGGAGCAAACCGATCCAGAGAACAGAAAGCTAGTGCTATCTGCCATTTGGAATTCTAAATTACCTTTTGATGAGCACTTACCCTTTTTTGTGATGTTAGCCTCGCAAGGAGATTACCTAGAAGCCCTTGATTGCCTTACCATTATTGAGAATATGTCCGGACCATTTGATGAGTCTCAACTTTTAGAGTCTCAACTTTTACTCAAGGAATATATCGAAGAGCGCGCCCCACAGTCTGATCAAAAGGCACAAATCATGAGTGAAATTGCTTGGTTTGTCAAAGAACAAAATGAGGGTATAGATGCTGACTTGCTAATCGACAACGAATAAAATATGACCCAAATAGCGCTACAATCAATGACCGGTTTTGGCAAGGCCAACGGACATTTTAATGACAAAAAAATCTCAATAGAAGTCAGGTCTCTTAATTCCAAAGGCCTAGATCTCAACCTCAAATTACCTTCTAGCTTTCGCGATCTTGAAACGCCTATTCGAAAGATAGTGACCGAAGAATTATTGCGCGGTAAAATGGATTTAGGAATTTATATTGAAAGCCAGCAGCAGCAGTCAGCAGGCTTGATCAACGAGCAGGTAGCCAACGCTTATTTTGAGAAGTTGAAATCCCTGAATTCGGCATGGGGTACCCACACCCAAGACTACCTTGCTTTGGTTTTGCGCATGCCAGATGTACTTACAAGTCAGCAAGAAGAACTTTCAGAAGAGGAAACAGCATTTATTCTAAATTTAGTTGCTGAAGCCTGTGCTCAATTGCAGAAGTTTCGCAGGCAAGAAGGCCTAAGCTTAGCCAAAGACCTCATGAGTAATTTAGATCAAATTCAGCAAGAGCTCATTGCTATAGCACCATTCGAGCAAGAGCGAGTAGTTCAAGTAAGAGAGCGTATCCAAAAAGGACTGTCTTCCATAGAAGAGAGCAGGGTAGATGTAAACCGCTTGGAGCAAGAAATGATATATTATGTCGAGAAGCTGGACATTTCAGAAGAAAAGCAACGCTTACAGCAGCACCTTACTTACTTTACAGAAACACTGAATCAAGAGGCATCCGGTAAAAAACTTGGCTTTATTGCCCAAGAAATGGGCCGAGAAATCAATACCTTAGGCAGCAAGTGTAATCATTCAGAAATACAGCGCAGGGTAGTGGTGATGAAAGATCACTTAGAAAAAATTAAAGAACAAGTTCTCAACGCATTATAAAATGAACACGCAACCAAGTATTGTTATTTCAGCTCCTTCAGGAGCAGGTAAATCTACAATTGTTGGCGCTTTACTTGCCAAGTATCCGCAATTGGCATTTTCGGTCTCAGCTTGTTCGCGTGCGCCAAGGGGAGAAGAAGAAAACGGTGTGCATTATTACTTTTTAGAACCGTCGGAATTCAAACAAAAAATTGCGCAAGGTGCATTTTTTGAGTGGGAAGAAGTCTATGAAGGAATGTATTATGGCACCCTCCATT
>JBILSN010000040.1:0-8041 GCA_044372045.1 Crocinitomicaceae bacterium | reverse complement strand
GCGCTAGCATTTGAAGATATGGCCATTGGTCAGCAACTAACTATAGGTAGTACTACCGCAACTTCTCCATATAGCATATCTGATTTTCAAGCGGGCTTGCAAGCGAAAGGTGCGCAAACACCAGATTGCAGCATCCAAGAAATATGTATCGATGCACCCAATCGCATCATTACTGCACCTTGTTACATGTTAGAGGCCAGCTTACCTGAACTCCAACAGAATATTCATCAAGCTATTTTAGCACTTCAACAACTCCTTGAGGCCTGAGCAGTCACATATTGAAAGCTGGCTTGCAGCGCGCAAATCTCAACGCGCGGCGCGCAATGAGGCCGCCTTGCTAGAAGGTATTCAAAAAGGATCACGTGCAGCCCTCGGACAAGCAATCACGCTCATCGAAAGCACGAAGTCTTCCGATCAACATCTTGCCCAAATCTTGCTCAAGTCTTTACCACAAGCCACCCAATTAGCAAAGCGAATTGGCATTACTGGTGTTCCGGGCGTCGGGAAAAGCACCTTTATTGAAAACTTTGGCTTGCAGTTAGTTGCTCAAGGCCATAGGGTGGCGGTGTTGGCCATTGACCCGTCTTCGTCGCGCACAGGAGGCAGCATACTCGGCGACAAAACCCGCATGGAACGCCTTTCTCAAGAACCCAATGTGTTCATCAGACCAAGTGCGGCAGGCCGAACGCTCGGCGGGGTTGCCAAAAACACACGCCAGGCTATTGCACTTTGCGAAGCGGCTGGTTATGATATCATTCTCGTTGAAACCGTAGGGGTTGGGCAGTCTGAAACGCTCGTTCATGGCATGGTTGACTTCTTTTTACTCCTGATGCTCGCTGGTGCTGGTGATGAACTACAAGGTTTCAAGCGTGGCATTATGGAACTCGCCGACACCATTGTCATTAATAAAGCTGACGGAGCAAATGAAGTTGCTGCCAAAGCAGCGCGTGCTGAATATGCAAGTGCCATTCATGTATTCAGCCAAAGGCCAGACGACTGGCAGCCGCGGGTACTGTGCGCATCCGGATTAAACGGAACAGGCCTTACAGAACTTTGGTCTCAGATAGAAGCCTTTTTTGTCCAAATGCAACTAAATGGTGCTTTGCAACATAATCGTAAAGAGCAAGAGTTATTGTTATTTGAACAATTACTCCAAGATTTTTTACAACAACAGTTTTTTACAAATGCGGATAAAATAGCGGATTACGAGCGTCTCAAACAAGAATTGAGTCAAGGAAAGTTGCTAGCTTATGAAGCCCTTTCGGCTTTGTTTATGAAAGATTAATACTTTAAAATGCTCAGGTTTTCTAGCCTTTCCTCTCCTTTGTAGATACTGACCCAGTAGACGCCCGCTTGCTGAGTAGTTAAATCTATAATGGTCTCGTTGCTTTCTGAAACTTGCCCATTTAGAATGCGTCTCCCTTGCAGGTCAAAAACCTCAAAATCACATGTTTTTGCAATTGTTTTGTTGTCGCTAATGATAGAGAATAAACCATTGCTTGGATTTGGTTGAACACTAAAATGAATATCTGGCCCATCAGGCCCAAGTGGCGCAACTTTAAAAACAGCAGTAAAGGTTTGCGTTTGTTGAGAGACGTTTACTACTAAACTATCAGAAAGAGTGTCGGGAATATTGCTTGCGGGCAGCCAATGAGAAAAGACGAAGCCAGGTTTGGCGATTGGTTGCATTTGTATCGGCACGCCATCGAAGTAGGTACCAGACCATGGGTAAGTTGTTGGTTGTATTGTATTTAAATGGATTTCTCCGCTCATCGGTGGTTCAATTGCCAATTGCACTTGCACTTTCTTTTCCAAATCGAATTGCAAGCGCAGTTGATTGAAAACAAAAGTAGACCGACATTCAAGTTGTTGTTGAAAAGTCAAATGATCGGTTTCGAAATTAGCCATTTGCCCAGCGATATTATTGGGGTCGCCCCAGCGTGCAAACTGAAGCGGCATTTCGGGTAACATCGATTGGTAGAACGCATTTTCCGTTGCAATGAGCTGCTCATTGCGGTAGCTCGTATTCATTTGATCGGCAAAACGGTTGATGAAATAATTGCGATAGCTTAAGTTTTGGATGCTTTGTTTCCAAATGTTGATGTAAGGGTTGTTTTCACCTTGCCCCATCATGTAGGCAATGTGGTTTTCAGTACAATTTGTCCAGCCGTTTGGTTGTAAAGATAACTCGAGGTCAATGACCGCAAAACGCCAACGTTTCTGACTCGCGTCTGACCGATAAATTTTAATGTTGTTTCCAGGCCAGTCTACATTGCCCATCCAAGATTCAGCAATGATATAGTCCGTGTAGTGCTTGAGGTCAAAATAGTGATCGGCGTCTTGCCAATAACTCGGTGAAAAAGGGTCTAGCGCATTGAAGCTTATGTAGTCAGTCCAAAAATGATCCACATCGCCTTCAACTGCTCTTAAAACGAGGTTGTACCAGTAGCTCAAGGAGAGAATTTCGATGGAGTCACGCGTTGCTCCATCTTGCTGCTCAAAGTATTCAGCATTGAATTTCTCGCGCAGTTCATAAAGTCCAAAATAAGCACCATTGATGTACACACTAACCGGTCGGTAGCTCGAATAATAGTTGTTGCTTCCTTCGCTCATCATGCGCACTTGGCTGGCATCTTTATAGGGCAACTTTAGGAATTGATTCGAACCATTTCTGAGATAGACGTCGCTATATAAATATCTGTTGGGTCTGTCCGGCAAGATAGGCAACTCAATGGGTCTATTCCCAAAGGTGCCGTGGGCAAAGCTGAGTCGAAAGGAGTGTTGTGGATGTGAGCGGCTGCCACCCGCACCGCCGTCCATTCGAATTGCGGTTTTACTTTGGTGTATAACGGGATGAGTTTGGCCGGTATCGAGAACAACCGCATAGGCTGGTTTAACCCAGTCAGTCCACCAGTTGTCAAAAATACCGTTTGCACCATACAGATTTTGATTGGGTGTGTTGACCAGAATAATTGGGGTCGTGTGCGATACATTGAATAAGTACGTTTCTACTGCTTGTTCACTTGCCAGTATTGCTGTATTACCAATCGGAAAAATTTTTGCACGCAAAACTGTATTTGAAGAGATAGAAATCGGACCCGTATAAATTGTGGAATTGAAAGAAGGGTCTGTACCATTGATGGTATAAACGAGCTTACCCAGGCTATTCGGTACAGACGAAGAAATGCTGACATTTAAATTGGCGTTGTAAATGCCGCTAGACACCGATATTTGAGGGCTAGGAAGGGTATCTGAAAATATTTGATTGGTATTATTGCTTAATCCAGGGCTCGGGCTCATCCATTCAATTTGATTCGAACCATTTGGAAAACGACCTAAAGAGATATCGGGCTGGGGGCTTTTAATTTCAATTTGGTCTAGCAGTTGATTATTTTGATTCCATAAATACACCTGCTCTCCATTGCCATCTAGTTTGAAATTTGTGTGAAATTGCTGACCTTGTAGCGGCATAAAATAAGCATCGAGATCTATTTGTGTGGTGTGGTTAAGTGCGATGTCTATGTAGTCGTAAAATTCACCGTTGGTATTGGCAACCTGAAAGGAAAGCGAAGAAATAGGACCTGCAGTAAGGCCTGCGGCTGTTAGTTCACTTGCCTTGATTAAAATCTGATGGCGTGCACTCCAATACCAATTTCCATAGGGGGCCGGATAATCGGTGGTACCATTGGTTATTGTACCGCTGCCAATAATTGCATTATTGAGTTTGATATTTGGTCTTTGGAAGTAGGTTTGTCCGGCATTATTGCTGCAAGCTGCATCAGAACCATCCACAAAGCTCGCTGCGCAGGAAGCAAATGGCGTGGAATGCTGATAAAAGACGGAGTTTTCGGTGTAACCAGTGCTATTGTATGAGCAAATGTTGACAACGATATTCGAGGTACCGTCCCAGATAAAATTTTGAGCAAACAGATGTGTATTCCAGCCTACAGTTGGAATAAAATTGGCAGTATAATTGGCTGCATAAAACGGCATACTTGCATAGCGGTCTTTGCCGCTGCAAAAAATGCGTAAAAATGATTGCGCTTCCAAAGTAACATTTGGAAATACCCATGCATCGTTTCCGTTTAAACGGTCAGCTAATTTCCAATTTTCCAAAGAAATGCTACTCTGCCCATTATTGAATAGTTCAATCCAGTCCGGGGCGTCACCATTCTCGTCTAAATGGCTTGCGTTTTTATTGCAACCTTCGTTGAGCAGGACCTGTCCGTAGATAGTTGGGATGCATAAAAAAAGGAGGACTCCAAGTAAAAATCTCACGACACTAAATTACAAAAAAAAAGACCCGGTATTTAGCCGGGTCTTTGGGGATATTCAAAATAAAATTATTGAATAATTTGAACGGACTTGCGAACAATAGCACCTTCATTTTGGAGCTCCAAAATGTAACTGCCATTCGCAAGTTGTGTAGTCAATACTTGGTATTTTCCTTCTCCAATAGTGCTGAATGACACATTTACTTTTTGACCAAATTGGTTGTAAAGTGTAATGCTCGTTAACGCAGGTCCTGCAATAAAGAAGTCACCATTGCTAGGATTAGGGGAAATTTTAAATTCATTAAAAATTAGGTTTTCTATTGTTCCAACTGTTGTAATCTCAATACAATTAGATGTATCTACACACCCATTTTCTGACAATTCTACGGCATAACTCCCGTTCGCCGTTGCTGTAAAGGATTGACTTATTTCTCCAGCTATTGGCGAGTTATTATTACAGTCTAACCATTGATAAGTCGCATTTACATTATTGGCTGAAATTGTTAAATCAGAAACAGAAACAGAAACTTCCGGTAAGCTATTGATGGTAAGATTAAGTGTAACGATTGAGTCACATCCATTTGCCGCACCACCTAAAATGTTGAATGTAGCGCTATTATTGCTTGTTGAATAGGTTACACCATCAATCCATGTGTAGCTTCCACACTCGGTGTGAGAATCAACTCCAGCAGCTGGTGTATTGACATTTAGATTTAATGTTACTACACTATCACAGCCAGATAATGAAGATAGCGTATCAGAATAGATTCCCGTGGTGCTTATTGTCTGGTTACCAAAAACAAAAGTTTGTCCTTGACAAATTGAAGCAGAGATATTATTAATTATTGTAGATGAAACTTGTATAGCAGTTGTATCACTATAAAGGTTACAAGTCCCGTTGGTAATAATTACATTGTAGGTAATATTATTGGTCAGAGGAGCAGTTATAAAGTTGGCAATAGAACCATTTTGTACACTTGCGCCATTAATATAGAAATCGTAATTCGCGTAACCAGGGGTGGCTGTAATATCGATTGAGGAATTTGAACATATTGATGTTGAACCTAATGAATTAGCTACCTCAAACCCTCCGTAGGTCAAAACTCCTTCAATCATCATGTAACCAAACCCAGAACCTAGAGGAGAAACTAGCCCTCCATTTATGGGAATTGTTGCACCAGCATTAGGATCTACGTATGAGTTTTCTTGATAAGCAAACGGAAAATAACCAGCTGTTGCATTGGCATTTTGTCTAAATCCTAAGTAAATAGTTTCGCCTGAAACATTAATGTTGCCGTTCAAAAACAAGAAGTCTTGTTTAGTCCCGGGCATTGCAGAGGTTAAGGTGATTAATGCAGTAGAGTCGATTATGACACCATTGCTATTTATCAAGAGTCCTTTCATTGTATTACCCAAAATTCCAGGATCATTTGGAAAATAATTTGAAATACTTTTTACGAAAGTAGTTATCGTATTCGGGACCACATGTTTGACCGCAACGATGCCTGATGAAGTATTGAATCCTATTGCACTTGATTGAATGGAGTTTTGAACATACCCTATAGTGTCACATTGTATTTTTTGTAAAAATGTTGCAACGTTGTTACTATTCACTTCGTCATTCGGTATAGTGATGGTTATTGTTTGTGAGCCCAATGTAATTGTTGGCACATTCGTAAATAAGACTGTTGCAGATGCACCGGCTGCTATTGAAGGTATGGTTTGTATTTCTGTGTATGGATTTGCACCAGTAATATCAAGAGTTACAGGAATGTTGTTTAGCGATCCTTGCGAGGTATTTGAGATTATTGAAGTGACGGTTTGAGTTGTTTGAATAGTGTTGTTAAAAATCCCTTTTTCTCCGGCAACACCAGTTACATTTAATTCATTAGTATATGGATTGCCAAAAGTAAATCTAATACAAGGTCTGAAACCTGATGTTAATGTTAGTGCAGTCGGAGGCGTTGTAGTTGCTGAAGGCGCTCCTCTCCAACCTCCTGCTAACGTGTTGTTTGAAGAATAAATCCATGAGTTTGTTGCAAATGTTGCACCAGTATAATCATACGCCACATACATTGAACCACCGTTATAGAGAAATGGGGTAGATAATGTAAGATCCATCGAAGGGCCTGAAGTTGTTGGTAAATTGAAAACTCCTGAATAAACGCTTGTCATGGTGGAAATTATTGTTGTCCATGATGAAGGTTTTAAGTTGGTAACATCTGTTGTATTCTCCAAATAAAACTGAATATTACCACCCGCTGGGCCTGGGCCACCTGCAGCAGAGATGAGAAATCCTAATTTAGTGATTAAAGTGGATGGTGGGATATTTGTAAGTTCGGATGCAGGTACAATTATTACGCCGCGTAAGATGGTATGTGCTGTTGTACCATTTGGACCTCTCAGTCCTGTTGTAGCACCATTATCGCTAGGTGCAGTAACGGTCAGTTCCGTTTGAGAAAACGTTTCAAACATGCTCAAAAGCAGAACTAAGAATAGTAGTATTTTTTTCATAAAAGTAGTTTTAAATGGTTAATAAGAACCAAGTTAACGAATTATTATGATTACAACAAATTAAAATTTTAGAAGAATTATTTTATTGCGAGACAACTTGATTTCACCTCTTGTTTCGAGTTGCTTTAGAAGCCTTGAAATGACTACTCTGGACGAGTGCAAATCATCGGCAACATGTTGGTGGGTGTGGTTAATTTCGACACTGCCTAGTATTTTAGCTTGGTCCGATAAATATTTAAGCAAACGTTGGTCTAAGTTCATAAATGCAATGGCATCGATAGACTCCATCAGTTCGAGCATCCGCGTATGATAGCTATCCAAAATAAATTGGCGCCAAGTTTTGTATTGGTCGAGCCAGCGTTCCATGTATTCGGTCGGAAACATCAATAATAACGAAGGTTCCATCGAGGTCGCTTTGATTTGTGAATCAATTTTTCGGGTGCAACATTGCAAAGACATCGCACAGGTATCACCTCCCTCCATGTAATAGAGTAATAATTCGTCGCCACTTTCATTTTCTCTCGAAATCTTGATAGAACCGTCGATTACAATCGGAATCATTTGTAGGTGGTCTCCGACATTGACAACTATTTCGTCTGTTGCTGTTTCTCGAATTTTAGCTACCTGCGCCATTTCTTCCAAAAGAGTGCTTTCTAAAACATAGCCCAAATGAGCCTGAAGCATTTCGAGTTTATTTTCTGATCTTAGCATCTGCGTCATAAGTGATGAAAAAATTGGCCCAAATGATTTTGGAGAGGGCAAAAAGATAGGGTGAAAGTACGATTGTAAAAAAGACGACCAAACCAATCTGACTCCAGGCGCCCAGCCATGGAAACCAAAGGTTGCAAGATGTCCAGATGGTTACGAATAGTGCCACGCCAAGCGCATACGATACATACATGGCTCCGTAGTAAAAACCGGGCTCTCTTTCATATTTTAAATGACAGACCGCACATTCTTCTTTTACGTCTCCTAAGTTTTTGAGGTCATACGGGTGCGAGACTAAAAATTGACCTTCATGGCACTGCGGACATTTCATTTTGGCAATGCTATACATTTTTGTTCCTTTTCCAAATATCATATCTCAAAGTTACATAGTTCTTTGTTCAAGCTGCGTAACTTAAGTTACTAATGTCAGCTAAACTGACAAAAAGACATTTGCCAACTTCAAATTTAGATCAAAATGTCATAAAATGGACTGCTTTATTGGATGGCACAATCCTTGACCCAATGACAATATCAAAAAATAATTT
>JBILSN010000007.1:0-75854 GCA_044372045.1 Crocinitomicaceae bacterium | reverse complement strand
ATTGGTCAAGCCTGTGAATTCGATTACTCTGGTTCTCAAGCAGCACGTTCGCTCAGAGAAGAAGGGATTGAAGTTACCCTAATCAACTCCAACCCGGCTACCATCATGACCGATAAAGTCGTTGCCGATAACATCTATCTGCAGCCACTAGAAACAGAAAGCATCATTAAAATTCTCGAAAACCATCAAATTGATGCAGTTTTGCCTACTATGGGTGGGCAGACTGCACTCAACCTGTGCATCAAATGCGACGAAATGGGCATTTGGGAGCAACATGGTGTCCGCATAATTGGTGTCGATATTAATGCTATAGAAATTACGGAAAACCGCGAGGCATTCCGCGAGCTTATGCTAGAAATTGGCGTACCAATGGCTCCGCAAAAAACGGCAAAATCGTTTCTAGAAGGAAAAGAAATTGCCCAAGAATTTGGATTCCCACTTTGTATTCGTCCTTCTTATACGCTGGGTGGTTCAGGAGCAAGTATTTTGCACGAACCTAAAGAATTTGACAATTTGTTGGAGCGTGGCTTACAACTATCTCCAATCCATGAGGTCATGATCGATAAAGCGCTCTTAGGTTGGAAAGAATACGAACTCGAGTTATTGCGCGACGCCAACGACAACGTCGTGATCATCTGCTCTATCGAAAACTTTGATCCTATGGGTATCCACACCGGCGACTCCATCACCGTTGCTCCGGCCATGACCCTATCAGACACCACCTTTCAAAAAATGCGAGACATGGCCATCCACATGATGCGCTCCATCGGAAATTTTGCAGGGGGCTGTAATGTCCAATTTGCCGTTTCACCGGATGCAAAAGAAGACATCATCGCTATTGAAATTAACCCACGCGTATCTCGCTCTTCGGCTTTGGCTTCCAAAGCAACGGGTTACCCAATAGCCAAAATTGCATCTAAATTGGCTATTGGTTATCACCTCAATGAGTTAAGTAACCAAATCACCAAAACTACTTCTGCACTTTTCGAGCCTACGCTCGACTACGTTATTGTCAAAATACCGCGCTGGAATTTCAATAAATTCCCCGGAACCAATCGCCAACTAGGCCTTCAAATGAAGTCGGTCGGTGAGGTCATGGGTATTGGACGCAGTTTTCAAGAGGCTTTGCAGAAAGCTTGCCAATCCTTAGAAATTAACCGAAATGGTTTAGGTGCTGACGGCAAAGAGCTCACCAACCAGAATGAAATCCTACACTCTTTAGAATTTGCAAGTTGGAACCGCCTGTTCCATATTTACGATGCCATCAAATTGGGCATTCCGTTTAAAACCATCGTCGAAAAAACAAAAATTGATATCTGGTTTTTAAAGCAAATTGAAGACCTAATCAAGTTAGAGCGCAAAATCGAGAAATACCATCTCGATAATCTTCCCAAAGACCTTCTTTTTGAAGCCAAGCAGAAAGGCTATGCCGACCGCCAAATTGCGCATTTACTGCGTTGTTTAGAGTCAGAGGTTGCCGTCAAGCGAAAAGAATTAGGTATCAATCGCGTCTATAAATTAGTCGACACCTGTGCCGCAGAATTCGAAGCACTTACACCATATTATTACTCGACCTTTGAATACGAAAACGAAAGTGTCGTGAGCGATCGTCCTAAAGTAGTCGTATTGGGCTCGGGCCCCAACCGTATAGGCCAAGGTATTGAATTTGATTACTCTTGCGTGCATGGTGTTTTAGCTGCTAAAGAGTGCGGTTACGAGACCATCATGATCAATTGCAACCCAGAAACAGTTTCTACTGATTTTGACACTGCAGACAAGCTTTACTTCGAGCCTGTCTTTTGGGAGCACATCTACGATATCATTCAACACGAGAAGCCAATCGGTGTCATTGTCCAACTTGGGGGTCAAACGGCGCTGAAGCTCGCAGAAAAACTACAGCGCTATGGCATTCCAATATTAGGCACCTCTTACGAAGCCCTAGATTTAGCCGAAGACCGCGGCCGCTTTTCTAAACTACTCGAGAAAAACAATGTACCCTTCCCTAAATACGGCGTCGTAGAAAGCGCCGAGCAGGCAATTGAATTATCTGAGGAGCTAGGCTTTCCACTTTTAGTTCGTCCGTCTTATGTGCTCGGAGGGCAAAAAATGAAAATTGTCATCAATAAAGAAGAGTTAGAGCACCATGTTGTGGATATCCTCAATGAGATGGGTAATAACCAAATCTTACTCGACCATTTTATTGGTGGTGCTATTGAAGCCGAAGCCGACGCCATCTGCGACGGCGAAAACGTTTACATCATCGGTATTATGCAACACATCGAGCCCGCCGGAATCCACTCCGGCGACTCCTATGCTGTATTGCCCCCATATAATCTCGGCGATTTCGTCATTACGCAAATAGAAGATATTACCAATAAAATTGCAGTCGAGCTCAAAACAGTTGGTTTGCTCAATATCCAATTTGCTATTAAAGACGATAAAGTTTACGTAATCGAAGCGAACCCTAGAGCATCTCGAACGGTTCCTTTCATTGCCAAGGCTTATGACGAACCTTATGTCAATTACGCTACTAAAGTGATGCTCGGTCACAATAAAGTAACCGACTTTAATTTCCAGCCGCGCAAAGAAGGATACGCCATTAAAATCCCAGTTTTCTCTTATGAGAAGTTTCCGGATATTAAAAAAGAGTTAGGTCCGGAGATGAAATCTACTGGCGAGGCTATCCGCTTTATTAAAGATTTAAAAGATCCCTTCTTTACTAAAATTTACTCCGAGAGAAATATGCACCTCTCGCGTTAAGTTTCCTGCCATGGTCTATGATTAGGCCATGGCTTTTCGTATATTTGTTAGATGCAGCGCCTAGACGACATCACCGCACCAATTCAGCAAGAATTGCTCGATTTTGAAATTCATTTTCAAAACGCAATGCGTGCCGATGTCGCACTTCTTGATAAAGTAACGAGCTATATCGTCAAACGCAAGGGCAAGCAACTGCGGCCTATGTTTGTTTTTTTGAGTGCCAAAATGCTCGGAGAAATTAATCCCATTACTTTTGACGCCACTACGCTCGTCGAACTACTACATACTGCTACACTCGTTCATGACGACGTCGTTGACGACGCTGCCGAAAGAAGAGGCTTTTTCTCCGTCAATGCACTTTGGAAAAATAAAATAGCCGTTTTAGTCGGAGACTACATGCTGTCTCGCATTTTGCTGATTTCAATCGAAAAGCGCAACCTCGATTTACTTGAAATTGTTGCGCGTGCCGTTCAAGAAATGTCTGAAGGAGAGCTCCTACAAATCGAAAAAGCCAGGCACTTAGACATCACCGAAGATATCTACTATGAGGTTATTCGTAAAAAAACAGCATCGCTCATTGCAACGTGTTGTGAGGCAGGTGCGTTGAGTGTGGGTGCGCAGGAACACCGCGCTCAGATGCGCCTTTTTGGGGAGCTTATTGGCCTTGCTTTTCAAATTAAAGACGATATCTTTGACTACGGTACAGGAGCACACATAGGCAAGCCCACCGGTATCGATATCCGCGAACAAAAAATGACCCTTCCACTCATTTATGCGTTACAAAACTCTTCTGCTGCCATTCAAAAAGAACTGCGTTATATCATCAAAAATGAATACGACGTTAGCAGTCGAGTACAGCGCGCTATTCAATTAGTATGGGAATCGGGTGGTGTACAATATGCCCAAAAGCGCATGGAGTCTTTAGCTGCTCAGGCATTAGAAATTTTAGCCGCTTACCCCGATAGCACAGCAAAAGCTTCGTTAATAGGTTTAGTTTACTATACCATGAACCGTGAAAAATAATACGATGAAGTACCTTTTAACTGCTCTTATAGCCATTTGTACAATCTCACTTTGGTCTTGTGCTGATTCCCAGCCAAAAGAGACGAGTAAAGAAATCAAACCTCAAGACCTCGTCGAAATCAAAGATGGCCACTACAAAGAGTGGTATCCAAGCAAAAAACAAGTGAAGTATGAAGGAATGCTCAATAAAAAGGGTGATCGCGAAGGAAAATGGAACTTTTATAGTGAAAAAGGCAACCTACTTTCATTTACCTTTTATATTGCGGGTAAGAAGAACGGATATTCAGTCGTAAAATATCCCAATGGGAAAATTCATTACTATGGCGAATATCTAGACGATCAAATGGTAGGGGAGTGGGTTACCTACAATGAAAAAGGTGAGAAAACCGTTCAAAACTTCAATCCGTAATGAGTAAAATTCCGCCGCATATCGTTGATCAAATTCTACAAACCGCTCGAATAGAGGAGGTCATCGGAGAATTTGTGCAACTCAAGCGCGCCGGTTCTAACCTCAAAGGCCTGAGCCCATTTACCGATGAAAAAACGCCGTCTTTCGTCGTTTCACCTGCCAAGCAAATATTCAAATGCTTCTCTACAGGAAAAGGAGGTAACGCTGCTAGCTTTTTAATGGAAAAAGAGCACTTTAGTTATCCTGAAGCGCTCAGATGGCTGGCTAAGCGCTACAATATAGAAGTTCCTGAAGAGCGCGAAGCAAGCGCTGAGGAGCTCGCTGCACTCAACGAGCGCGAAAGTTTCTTGATCATTAATGAGTTTGCCAAAAATACATTTTCGCAAATGCTCCTCAACGATCAAGAAGGAAAGGCAATAGGCTTGTCTTACTTTGAGGAACGGGGGTTTTCTCGTGCTACCATCGAAAAATTCCAGCTTGGTTATTGTCTAAATACCGGTTCAGCCTTCACCGATTTAGCGCTCGATAAGGGTTATAACAAAGCTTATCTAGAGGCAATTGGCCTTACCAAATCCAAAGAGAATCGATATTTTGACTTTTTCAAGGGCAGGGTCATTTTTCCAATTCACAGCGTTTCTGGCCGTGTATTGGGTTTTGGCGGCCGAACTTTGCTCTCCGACAAAAAAGTAGCAAAATATTTCAATTCGCCTGAGAGCAGTATTTACAATAAGAGTGAAATTCTGTACGGATTACATTTCGCTAAAGGGGATATCGTTAAATACAACGAATGCTTACTTTGCGAGGGCTACACCGACGTGATCAGCATGCACCAGGCCGGTATTCAAAATGTGGTATCTTCATCGGGTACGTCCTTAACGAAAGAACAAGTCAAATTAGTCAGTCGTTATACCAAGAATCTCACCATACTCTACGATGGCGATGCAGCTGGTATTAAAGCGAGCTTTCGCGGCATAGACCTCATTCTCGAAGGGGGCCTCAATGTCAAAGTAGTGCTTTTTCCAGATGGAGAAGACCCAGATTCCTTTTCCAAATCAAGGTCCTCTGCAGAATTGAGTGCATATATCGCTGCGCATAAACAAGATTTTATCTCATTTAAGGCAGGTATTTTACTTGCCGACGGTGGCAATGACCCCATCTTACGTGCAGGCCTTATTAAAGACATTGTACATTCCGTATCACTCATACCAGATCAAATTACAAGATCAGTTTATGTGCAGCAATTAGCGCAGCAATTCGATATATCAGAGTCCATTGTGCAGTCTGAATTACTGAATTTGCGCAAATCAGCCCTAGCCAAAACGTATCAAGATCCTGCATTGGGTGCCATAGAACTCCCTAAAAACCCAAGTCCGCAATCTCTTGAAGCGCGTCCAGAAAAGGAGGCAGACCAAACTATTTTTGAGGCCGAAATAATTCGGATCCTGATCAAATACGGTACGCGCGCGCTCATTTGGCAAGAGCCGGGGCAGCCCGAAACGCAAACAAGTGTTATTGAACTCATCGTTCAGGAATTAAAAAAGGATGATCTTCATTTTGTGACGCCTCTTTATCAAGAAATCTATTCCATATTTGAAAAGGGTGCTTTAGAAGAAAATACCTTGTACGCGTCGAGTTTTTTCCTGCGCCACGAAGATCAGCAAATTGTTCAATTTGTGGCAGACATAGAAGCACAAGAGCAAGAACTCAGTCATAATTGGGTGGCGCGCTACAAAATCCAAACAAAGTCTGAATCCGACGACCTCTATCAAACGGTTGTACAGGTGATCTACCGTTTCAAGCTTGCGGTTGTCGAAGAGAAAATCAACAAAATTCGCTCGGAACTCACCCAAGATCTCCTAAAAGACAACGATTTACTAATGGCTTTAGGCGAACTCGTCAGTTTAGAAAAAGTAAAAATGCTCCTCTCCGAACAAATAGGAATCACCTTAATTCGTTAACATGTTTGCAAAAACCTTATTTTATATTGGCCCTTATAAGATTTGTTTTTGGAATCTCATTTTCTTATTACTCATCTTTTTTATTGCGGCAGTGCTGCGCCGTTTGGTTCATAAAGCTTTAAAAGGATACGTCAAAAGTGTTAATTTACAGCTAGAAGCCAAGCAAATGGCCCGCCTGCGTTTGGCCAGTCATAGCGTTTATCTATTGGCAATTTATGTGGCCATACTCAGTTTTCGTTACAACAATGGTCACGTCACTTTTAATGATTTCTTGCGTTTCAAAATTTTAGCTTTTGAGCGCTTTAAAATTGATTTTTCAGATATACTGATCGTAATCTCTGTATTTTTTGGCGCAAAAATAGCCACTAACCTCACTAGACTCTATTTTGCTCGTCGTTTTACCAATCAAGCCAATATTGATCCCGGAACAGAATTTGTCTATAACCAACTGGCCAAGTATTTCATCTATGTAGGTTCCATTTTAATTTGCTTTAGGTTACTCGACATTGACCTCATGATCCTACTCACGAGTTCTGTGGGCCTTCTGGTTGGTATTGGTCTTGGGCTACAAGATGTTTTTAAAGACATGATTGCAGGTGTTGTTTTGCTTTTTGAAGGTAATTTAAGGGTAGGTGATATCGTCGAAATCTCTGGCAAATCAGGCGCTAGTGGACAAAGCAAGGATTCCTTGGTAGTGAAAATCGTAAAGATCAATGTGCGCACCACACAAATTCAGACCAGAGAAGGAAATGTACTCATCATTCCAAATACGCACCTGACCCAAGATCAAATCGAAAATTGGAGCCATGGTTCTGAACTCACACGCTTTTCTATTAAGGTTTCTGTTGCCTATGGTTCAGACCTTACGCTAATTGAGCGCTTATTGAAGCAAGCCGCATTTGCCCATCCTAAAGTCAAAAAAAACAATCCGGTTTTTGTCAGATTACATGATTTTGGCGACTCCGGCCTCGATTTAGAGCTTATTTTCTGGGCCGATCAAAGTTGGGATATCAACAATTATAAATCGGAAATCCGCTTTGAGATTGACCGCTTATTTAGAACCTACGCTATTGAAATTCCGTTCCCTCAGCGAGTAGTACACCAAGCCAATCAGCGCAACTCGTAAAGATAACGCTGTACGGTATTTTCGATGCCTAAATATAGCGCATCGACAATCAAGGCATGTCCAATCGATACCTCGTCTAATTCGCAAAGTTGTGATTTGAAAAAAGCCAAATTCTCCAAATTAAGGTCATGCCCTGCATTGATACCTAAACCTAGTTGCTGTGCATGTTGCGCTGCCAATACATAGGGCAAAATAGCTGCACTTTTGTCAGTGTTGTAATTTGCTGCATATGGACCCGTATAAAATTCGATGCGGTCTGTACCTATTGCTTTGGCGGTATCGAGCTGCGCTACATCGGTTTCGATAAAAAGAGAAACCCGAACACCTAAATCTTGAATCTGTGCAATGATGGGCTCCAAAAATTTGGCTTGCGCAGTACAATTCCAACCTGCATTTGAGGTGAGTACGCCGGGTGGGTCTGGCACTAAGGTTGCCTGAGCTGGGCGCAGGTCTTTGATCAGTTGAAGGTAACGAGCGTCGGGATACCCTTCGATATTAAATTCTGTTTGAATTTGATTGTGGAGGTCATAACAATCCTTGGTCGTAATGTGGCGTTCGTCTGGTCTTGGGTGTACGGTGATGCCTTGTGCACCGAATCTTTCTACGTCTTGCGCAAATTGCAAGACATTTGGTGTTTGACCGCCGCGCGCATTGCGCAAGGTTGCGATTTTGTTGATATTCACGCTGAGTCTGGTCATGGCACAATAATTGAGATGCAAAAGTACAAAAGATTCAAGTATTTTAGTATTTTGCGCCCGCTATGAGAGCTTCCAATATTCTTTCAGAACAAATACCACCACTGCTGCATTCCGATTCCGGCGAGAAGGCACTTTTCTGGATGGATGAATTTCAAGTAAATCATCTTCCTGTACTTAAGAACGGCAATTTTGTTGGGCTCGTATCCGAATCCGAATTATTGGATCAGACAACCCTAGAAGACAGCTTAGATCAACTGTTCCAACATTTACCTCGTCCTTTTGCCTACGCTGATGCGCACTTATTTGACCTGCTGCAGCATTTTGCACTTTTCAAGCTCACGGTGCTGCCAGTACTGGACCGACAAGAAAATTTTCTTGGTGTAATCAGTGCGCAAGAATTATTGCAACTTTTGGCAGAAACCAGCGGTCTGAACGAAGCGGGCTCAGTGTTGGTATTGGAAATGAATGCCATCGATTACACGCTTGCTCAAATTGCTCAGATCGTGGAAAGCAACCAAGCCAAAATCCTAAACGTATTCGTGAGTAATATCGCGGATAGCACCAAAATACAAGTGAATTTACGCATCAATCAACATAATTTAAGTGCAATTATCCGTACCTTTGAGCGCTATGACTACCAAGTTCTTGCCAGTTATCAAAATAATCAGCAAACCGACGAACTTCAAGACCGCTATCAAGAACTCATGCATTATTTAAGCATGTAATGAAACGAATCGCCATATTCGCAAAAAAAGTATTTAAGCAAGACCTCAGTGTCTTTGAAAACCTACTCAAAGGAATAATTGAGCTCGGTTGGGAGCCCATATTGGAGCAAGATTTAGCTCAACAACTCCACACCAAATTTCAATGGAAAACCACACACCAAACTTTTGGTACGTATCAAGATCTGCAAAATGGTTTTGACCTCATGATTAGTTTGGGTGGCGATGGCACATTTCTGAAGGCTGTTTCGTTTGTGCGTAATTCCGGAATTCCAATTCTCGGAATCAACACCGGTCGCTTGGGTTTTTTATCAAATATTCCCAAGACGCATATTGACCAAACCCTGCAAAGATTCAATGCGGGCCATTACGAGTTTCAAAAGCGATCCTTACTAAGAGTTCATACTGAAAACGACCTCTTATCCGATGAAAACTTTGCACTTAACGAACTTACACTCCAGAAAAAAGATACCTCCTCAATGATTAAAGTTCATGCGTACATCGGAGATAAGTTCTTAAATACATATTGGGCCGACGGCCTTATAGTCGCTACTCCTACAGGCTCAACAGCCTATAGTTTAAGTTGTGGCGGCCCTATTATTACCCCCGGCTGCCAGGTTCATATCCTCACGCCTATTGCGCCGCACAACCTCAATGTACGACCAGTTGTTGTTCCAGACCACATGCCTATTTCCTTGGAAGTTGAGGGCCGAGACCGCTCTTATTTGCTTTCCTTGGATGGCCACTCTCAACACATCAAACAAGGTGAAAAGGTCACGATCACCAAGGCTGAATTTATGATCAACGTCATCAAATTTGAAGACAATAATTTTTTAGATACCATTCGAAATAAAATGTTTTGGGGCTCAGATATCCGAAACGAACGCTAACTCCTATGAAAAACTATTTTTTACCACTCAGTGTGTTGCTAGTCACGCATTTTAACGCACAAACGCCTCAAGTGAATACCCGAATTGACTCCGTAAGTTATCTTGCTGGGCAAAATATTGCACAGAGCGTGCTCAAGGATTTCCCCGAAGCGAATGTTGAACTTCTCCTCTTAGGACTCAGTGATGCCATGATGCAGCGCCAAAGTTTGGTTCAAGATCCAAATAACCAATGCGTTATGTCCTATTTTCAAGAGAAAATGCAAGCTAGCCAAGAAGCTGAAGAGGCTGGCAATCAAGAAGCATTAGCCGCCGCCCAAGAAGCGGGCAGAGCCAATCGCGAGAAAGGGGAAGCATTTCTTCTAGAAAACGCAAAGAAAAAAGACATCCAAGTAACGGCAAGCGGCTTACAATACGAAGTCTTGAAGAAGGGTCGAGGCGACAAACCATCAGCGAGTTCGACAGTTAAGGTGCATTACACAGGCACGACCATCAATGGAGAAATCTTTGATAGCTCTGTTGAGCGCAAAGAACCGATCTCGTTTCCGCTCAATGCCGTCATTCCAGGCTGGACCGAAGGCGTACAGCTCATGACCGTAGGTTCAAAGTACCGTTTTTACATTCCTCAGCAATTGGCTTATGGGCCAGGTTCTCCAACCGAACTCATCCCGCCATTTTCTGTACTGATCTTTGAAGTTGAATTATTAGACATTGAAAAATAATCTTATGAAAAATCTATTTTTTACTTTACTATCCTTGGCATTTACGAGTTTGTTTAATGCTCAAACTACTACTGCAACGGCAGATGGCATTTACGCGCGGTTTACAACCAACAAAGGTGTAATTGTCTGTAATCTCGAGTATAAAAAAACACCCATGACCGTTGGGAATTTTGTTGGTTTGGCTGAAGGTAATTTGAAGGTTGGTAGTCAATCATTTTCTAAGCCTTTTTTCGATGGCCTCATTTTTCATCGTGTGATCGCCGACTTCATGATTCAAGGTGGTGACCCGCAAGGTACCGGTATGGGTGACCCCGGCTACAAGTTCTATGATGAAATTGATCCAACGCTCAAACACAGCGGTCCAGGTATTTTATCTATGGCCAATTCAGGTCCTAATACCAATGGTTCTCAGTTTTTTATAACACACAAAGAAACGCCTTGGCTAGATGGCAAGCATACCGTTTTTGGACAAGTTGTTTCGGGTCAAGAGGTCGTCAATGCCATAGCTCAAAACGATACCATGCAGAGAGTAGAGATTATACGGGTGGGTAGAGAAGCCCAAAAATGGAACGCTCAAGCAGCCTTCGATGGAGTTTTTATTGCTCGAAAAGCACAAGATGCAGCAGAACAAGAAGAGGTAGCCAAAATTGCAGCAATGCCCCAAGATGACTACAAAACATACATGTACAACGAAGTTAAAAAAAATTACCCCAAAGCCCAACAAAGCGCAACAGGTTTAGTATACGTTATCTTAGATAACGGAAAAGGTAATGTGGTTTCAGATGGCAAAAAAGTAAGCCTACACTATACAGGAACTTTTAGACGTGGTGGCAAAAAATTTGATTCGTCCAAAGACCGTAACCAGCCTATGGATTTTCAATACAAAGTTCAGCGCATGATTCCTGGTTTTGAAGAGGGTATTACCTATATTCAAGAAGGAGGAAAAATTTTATTGTTTATTCCATACTACAATGCCTATGGTCAACAAGGTAGGCCTGGTGCTATTCCTCCCTATGCCGATTTAGTTTTTGAAATTGAATTGTTGCAGGTCACGGATGCAAATAGCGCGCCCCATGATGAGCACGATGGCCATCAGCATTAATTGGAAAAAGCATAAGAAATAATATTGGCGCCCATCTGTAAAGCTTGGCGCCTTTTTTCTGGCGGGTCATTGTGCACCTGGGGATCTTCCCAACCATCTGAGAGGTCAGTTTCGTAGGTATACAAACAAACCAAGCGCCCATCCATAACGATTCCAAAAGCTTGTGGACTTTTGCCATCGTGCTCATGAATTTTTGGTAATCCATTTGGAAAAGTAAATCGCTTTTTATAAATCGGATGGTCTGTAGGAAGTTCAGTGAGCGTGGCTTCTGGAAAAACTTTCTTGAGTTCGGCCCGAACAAAGCCGTCCATTCCATAATTATCATCTATATGTAAAAAGCCACCAGACAACAAGTAGGTTCGTAAATTAGTCGCTTCTGATTTAGAGAATACAACGTTGCCGTGCCCGGTCATATGAACCAGTGGGTATTGAAATAAATCGGTACTACCCACCTCTACGTAGGGCACCTCTTTTGAAATAGTCATTCCAAGTTCTGTATTGCAGAATTTGATTAGGTTAGTTAGGGCGGTTGGGTTAGCATAGTAATCTCCGCCACCATTATATTTCAAAACGGCAATTTGATATCCTTGAGCGGTAATTTTAAAGCACAGGATAAGTACAATAAAAAGTATGCTTGATTTTCTCATGTACGTCTTTTGAAATAATAAACTTGATCGGTACCAAAATGATGAACATGGGTCGGTACCCTATTTAGAACAGGTGCCTTTACGCCTTCTCCAAAATGTAAATCTCCTACAAGCACATAGGCTTCATCCCAAACATTATCGATGATAAAATATTGTAATGTACGGCTTCCACCTTCAACCATTACAGAGTGAATACCTCGTCGATACAACTCGTCTAAGATATACTTAGTAGAAGTTTCGGGTATTTTTATCCATTCAATATTTTCTTTTTTCTCATTTTTAAGGCGATTGAAAATGAAGGTAGGGGCATCTGTCGAAAAAAGACTAATGTCGTTTTGAACTTGAAGTTGGCTATCTATTAAGATTCGAATGGGGTTTTTGCCGCTGACATCTCTAACGGTAAGTGAGGGGTTATCGTTGAGTGCCGTGTGTTTACCTACCAAGATGCTCATTTCTTGACTGCGCCAGTGGTGTACCAACGATCGAGATTCTTCAGAAGAAATCCAATTGATTCCTTTTTGATCGTCGGTCCGCAAACGGTCTAAAAAACCATCCTTGGTTTGAGCCCACTTGAGCACCACGTGTGGTCTTTGTTTTTGGTGTAAACAAAAAAATCGTTTGTTGAGTTGTTGTGCAGCTGTATTTAGCAAGCCAAGTTCTACTGTGATGCCTGCTTTCTGAAGTCTTTCAATGCCTTTTCCAGCTACCTTTGGATTGGGGTCTTTACAAGCAATAACCACATGCGCTATTTTTTTTTCAATTAACAAATTACTACAGGGCGGTGTTTTGCCAAAGTGTGCGCAGGGCTCCAAGCTCACATATACCGTGGCTCCTTCCAGTAAGTGTGGTTCTTCAACTGCGTTAATAGCCATTACCTCTGCATGCGGCTCACCGAATTTTTGATGATACCCTTCCCCGATGATTTTGCCATCTTTGACAATGACACAACCTACCATTGGGTTTGGAGAAACTGAACCCTGCCCTAGAAGAGCAAGATCAAGACAGCGCTGCATGTAGTCTTGTGGTTTCATTTTTTCAAAGTTACTGATTTCAAACAGATGGCCGGACCCAGCGAAAGGTTAAATTCAACCTTGCTTGCTGCAAACCTTTTATTTTCGGTAGCTGATGCTTGTAATGTTTTTGAAGTTGCCCGTGCATGTGCAATAGACTCCCGTTGGCCAGAATGATATTTCTTTTCATACCACTTGCCATGTGCTTGAATTCAAAACGACGCTCTGCACCCACGCTAAGTGATGCAATATTGGGTTCTTCGCCAAGTGATTTCTCATTATCGGCATGCCAACCATTTGAATCTTGCCCGTCGCGGTAATAATTGATCAAAAGCGCATTAAATTGACTATTCGTCTTTTCTTGAACCTGTAGACGCAGCTCATTGAGGTAGTCCGGAAATAATTGTATTGTTAATGCCTGTCCTGAGTAGCCATATGCTTCTCCATTCAAAGCATAATAAGCTTCTAGCCTAGGTACTTTGACTCTTTTTCCAAAGAGTAAAATGTCGTTTTGTTCAAATTTTTCTGAAGAACATATTTTTTGAAACAATGAAGTACTTTGGTCTGAATCCAAAAAATGAGGGTAATAATCTACCACGCCATCTTCCCTAAGCACTTCAATTTTCTCTAAATTTTCGAACTCGCTAAACATTTCTATTTTTGTGGTAAAAATACGACATGCACTTCATCGAAACGCTCTTTGATCTTAAAACAGGGGATTTCAGTAAAGTAATTTTTTCTTTACTGACCAATTTGATTCTCGCTATACTGATAACAGTTATTGGTTTTTGGCTAACAGGTGTGCTTACCAGGGTAGTCAATAAGATTTTAAGAAAAAGCGATACCGACGCGGGGCTTATCTCTTTCTTGACCAGTTTTTTATCCATGGCCTTAAAAATCATGGTTGTCATTTCTGCCATAACCCAATTGGGGGTTCAAATGACTTCTTTCTTGACTCTTCTTGGGGCAGCAGGTATTGCCATTGGCATGGCCTTTTCCGGCACCTTGTCTAATTTTGCTGGGGGCATTATGATTCTTGTATTAAAACCTTTTAGAGTAACTGACCATATTGAGGCCCTTGGGGCGCAAGGCGTTGTTTCAGAAATTCAAATCTTCAATACCTATTTAAAATCCGCTGATAATAAAATTTTGATTTTTCCGAACGGGCCGCTGGCCAATGGGACCATCATTAATTACACAAAGGAAGTAACGCGTCGCATTGAATGGACCTTCGTTTTTGAACATTCGGCTGATATTGCAAGCATTGAGCAAGTGATCATGGCATCATTAAAAGCGAACAAAGGATTTCTCCAAAAGCCAGAACCTATTATTGGTATTCAAAAAATGTCTAACGAAGGTCTTGAGGTTAAAGTCAGGTGTTGGGTGCAAACAGCTGACTACAGCAAGTATTTTTTCAAAGGCCAGCATTTACTAATTGAGGCTTTAAGAGAAGCAAAAATAGATTTTGCTCAATCTTAAAAAAAATCTTATATTCGGCTTAACCTAATTCTATCTATTTTTTAATAGATAGTTAAAACTGTATTCACATGCTACTAACCATCCTATTGCTCATTTTCACCGTAGTGGTGGCACCGTTTATTTGCTTGAATTTTGGATATACACCCAATGAATTACAGTACGAAATCCTCGGTCAAATGGCTTTCCCTGTTGCTGTGGTTATTGCCTATTGTTTTATTGTTGGTGAAATCTCAAGAAATAATTCTCAAGTAGATAAGCTTTGGAGTATCGTGCCCATATACTACGTTTGGCACATGACATTATTGTCGCCAACAATTTCTGATCGAATGATTCTCATGGCTATTTTAGTTACCATATGGGGGGTTAGACTCACCTTTAATTTTGCGCGTCGAGGTGCCTACACTTGGCGGTTTTGGGCAGGTGAAGAAGATTATCGTTGGGAGGAATTGCGCAAGCGCCCTGGATTTAATAACAAATTCATTTGGGGTATTTTTAATCTTTTCTTTATTTCAGCCTATCAGAATATTCTAATTTTTTCTTTTACAGTACCCATTCTTTCGGCACTTTCATCCAATGCGCAACCTCAAATTAATGCAATCGATTGGCTGTTGTCTTTTATTTTCATCGTTGCGGTCGGTATAGAGTTTATTGCCGATCAGCAACAGTACGATTTCCAAACAGAAAAACACCGCAGATTGAAAGCCGGTGAACCTCTCGAAGCTTATGAAATAGGCTTTGTTTCTACGGGTTTGTGGGGGATTGTTCGCCATCCAAACTACGCAATGGAGCAAAGCATTTGGGTAGTTTTCTATTTGTTTAGTGTCAATGCTACGGGTCAATGGATCAACTGGACAATCGGCGGTTGCATACTTCTTTTGATACTCTTCAAAGGAAGCTCCGATTTTTCAGAAGAACTATCTGCCACTAAATACGCTGGCTACACAGATTACCAAAAGCGAGTGCCGAGATTTATTCCTTGGCCGCGTTTTGGAAAGTAGGTTAAATTAGACCGAATTGTTCAAAATGATGCGCAAAATGCTTGCTGTGCAAGCGCTGCCATTGGGCATAGTTCAGGTTTCCATAAAATGGATGAACTGCAGTGCGTTTCTCGTTCTCTTCGTACCATTCTTCAAAGGTTAAAAAAGCATCTGTAAACTCATCTATGGCGGTTTCGAGTTCGTCATTGCGCAAGGGAGTTTCAGGCGTAGCAAAAGAAACTTGAACGTCTTTGGCCATTGGTTTGTCAGTTTCTAACCAAGCTTGCATGCGTTCGATACGGTCTTCCGACACTTCTATTTTGAAGTCTCCTTTTCCGACAGACATATAAAGTGCGTCAGCGAGGTGCTCAACCATTCGCTGTGGCTGCATTTGACCCCAAGCGGGAGTGCTATTTGGATTGAGATTGCAGAGTTGGGCCAAGAGTGGCTCGAGTGCTAATGAGAAGGTATCGGACATTATTTTTGACCTACGATGATGTGAAGAGAATGTGGTACTACGCGTACATGGAGTTCGCGCATTACTGTAATGGGTTCTCCGTCGTGATGAGCAACACCATTTGGCAATGAAATTTTAGCTTTTTTGAAGGAGATGACTTCCGTATAAAAAGATTGATCGGATCGACCCGTAAAGAACTGAAAAATCATTTTGGGAACACCAAACAAAGAAAAAGGTTTGAGTAAGAATAGCTCGAGTTTACCGTCGGTAGCATCTGATTTAGGAGATACTTTAAAACCATTGCCAAATTCAGAAGTGTTGGCAATAGTGCAAAGTACAACGGGTAACTTTTTGATTTGACCGTTGGTATCAATAGAGATGTTCATTGGGTTATAACGGAAAAATTCTTTAAAGACATGTTTGACGTAGGTCCAGAAACCTCTCTTGCGGTCTTCATCAAATTTTTTGGCAATAACTGCATCTAAACCATAGCCCCCTACACCTAAGAATGGTTGGTCATTGACCATTACGGTGTCCATGGTAATTTGATGGTTGAGGTTGATGGTTTGAATGGCTTTTTTGATGTTTCGGGGTATGAACATGTGGCGTGCCAGACCATTCCCTGAACCAATTGGGATAACGGCCAGACTTGTGTTTGTACCTATAAGTGCAGTACCGACTTCGTGTACAGAGCCGTCGCCGCCTACGGCACAAACGATATCTATGCCAAGCTGAACAGCTTCGTTGGCTATTTCGATGGCATGGCCTTTATACTTGGTATATTGAATTTCGAAAGCGTAAGTTTCGTGATTTAAAAAGCGACGGATGAGCGCAGGGATATCGTCTTTGCGACGAACTCCGGAAATGGGATTAATAATAAACCAAATGCGCTTTTTCATAGAAGCAGTGCGCCAACGCGCTTTTTTCAAAATTAAACAATTTTTAGTAATGAGCGCAAAAGTTTTATCTTCTTTGTGCGCACAAATCTTACAATTGCGGTATTTTTAACAACAAAAACCGCGCCATGAAAAAAAAAGTCACCAAAAATCCAATAGAAGCGAACCGACAACAACTGGTTGACATCCTCTTGCACAAATCTGCGCTCAAGCAAGATGTCGCCGATGATCTCGAAAGGGTATTTAGCGAACTGCGTTCTTTGATAGACTCGGAAATGGCAGCCCTAAAAGAGGTCATAACTGATGCGCGTGTGCGGTTGTGGGTTAAAGATAGGGGTGATCACGAGTTCCATGTTTTTATTGGTAGTGATGTTCTGGTTTTTAATTTACATCACAATGTTTTTCGTCTGCCCGACAACAACCCCTTGTGGGGTACGGCTTATTTCAAAGCCAACCCTAATAATGGGTATTTTGGCACCATCCATGTTTATAATTTTTTGGCAGAATCCATGCAACAAAACCGTCTTGACGATGTCGGAAATTTAATTGCTCGTATTTTTGTCAATCACGAACGTCATTTTTTCATTGAAGGAAAAGGATCTTTAGGTGCAACTTTCAACGATCCTGAACACATGTTACTTTCCGAACAGCTTTTGCAATTAATTGCACAAATGGCCTTTGCTTATGCTTTGCAATTTGACCTCTATATTCCACCCTTTGAATACATGGATAATATCAGTGTGGGTCAGATATTTATGATGGGCGAACAGTTAAAGCTAAAAACAGGAAAACGCTTGGGCTTTAAAATGAGTTCAGACCAGGCAGATTTTTCTTAAAAAAATGGGTGGCTCCCTTGCGCTTCAAGAAATTCCTACTATATTTGCAATCCCAAATTCTGGGGTTTTGACATTTTGGCCCATTCGTCTAGTGGTTAGGACGCAAGGTTTTCATCCTTGAAACAGGAGTTCGATTCTCCTATGGGCTGCCAATTTTTGGCCCATTCGTCTAGTGGTTAGGACGCAAGGTTTTCATCCTTGAAACAGGAGTTCGATTCTCCTATGGGCTGCATTTTTTAACGAGATTATTAATAAAAATAGCTATGGCAAACCATAAATCATCCATCAAGCGCATTCGTTCCAATGAGTCTAAGCGCGTATTGAATAAATACCAGCACAAAACCACGCGTAATGCAATGCGTAAATTGCGTGCAACCAAAGACCGCAAAGAAGCCGAAGGTTTGTTTCCTGCAGTTGTGGCGATGTTAGACAAACTCGCTAAACGTAATGTCATTCACAAAAACAAAGCAGCAAATTTGAAGTCTGGCTTGCAGTTGCGTATCAACGCACTATAAGTTCATCGCTTTATAGAATGCCTAGGGCTACCTCGATGAGGTGGCCCTTCTTTTTTTAGTAAGTTTGCAACATGCGCTTGACTTTACCGCTATTCATATTCTGCTGCCTTAGCTTCAGTGCTCGGTCTCAACTTTTGGTTGCACCCGACACCCTACGCGCTCATGAACGCGTTTTGGGTACTGCAGACTCTTTGTTGCAATTCATGGAAGGATTCTCTTCTCCTTTTTTTATTGGTACTGGGCAAGTAAGCCCAGACCTCTGGACCATTTTTAAACCGGGAATTGCGCCACTTTCACCAACGGTACTTCGCGAGCGAAAGCTCGTTTTTAGCGCCTTACCACATTTGGGTTTTGCTTACGGTTTTGGCGCACAGGGTTCGCAGCGCTTGCGCTTAGACTACGAGCAACAATTTGCAAAACAGACACTCTTCAACCTGCGCTATGACCGTCACCAACAAACAGGCTTTTTAAGAGCGAGTGATTTGCGCTTCAGCGCGCTAGACTTGCAAGTCGTTCACTCTGCCACGCGCTATCAATTGGGCGCTTCATTTGCAAATGTTAGCCATGACCGGCAGTGGTCTAGTGGACTAGCCAGTTGGTCTCAGGTTGGCGTTTTTTCTTCAGAACTTCTTCCAGTTATCAAAACCAATACCTACAGCTTTCAGAATGGATACCGTGCTAAAATAGAGGCCGCCTACTTTTTAAATTCAGATAGTATTTCTGGATTGCGACTCATCACCAAGCATTCCTACCACAACCAAATCCGTCGTTATGAAGAGACAGACTCTCTTGAACTATTTTACACCCAACTCAATTTCAGTCCAGACTCCTGTCGAGATGTTTTTGCCACCCAAATCTGGGACCATCAAATGGGTTTAGCTTATGTTCAAAATAGGCTCTTTTTAAGCTCGACGTTGGCTTTGCGAAGGCTTTTTTGGCAAGATACCCAATTGCGTTACGATACGACAGAATTAAACGTTGTGAACACGCTACAGTATCAATTCAAAAAAAGTTATTTGAAACACCACAGCACCCTTAATTTATATGGTGCAGGCAATGGCATCAATACTGATACACGTTTAAAGGCGGAATTACCTTTCGGTATTTTACAGGTTCAGCATCTATTCTTGCGCGGATGGCCTGAACTTCTGCAGCGTACCTATTTGAGCAACCTAACGAGTTATCAAGTTTATCAACCTCAATTACAACAAAGCATGTTAATTGCCACGAATTTGGCAATACCTCTTGGGCCGTTGAAATGTAATTTTGCGCTCTCGTTTATGCGCAATAAACAAGTCTACCGTTTGAATAGCCAAGAGATGGAATGGCAGCTTACTGGGCCTCAACGCGCAGTGCAAATCGGTTTAGGGTTGGCCTACGAAAAGAAATCTTGGGAACTTTCAACCCAAACGACTTACATTGGCTGGCAATTAGCTGATCAGCATGTACTACCGCCTTTGACTTCTGATTTGCGCTTGCAGTGGAAGGGTGGAGTTTTCAAGAATAAACAACTCAAACTACTTGCTGCTGCAACAGTTCAGGGAATGTATGGGGGTTCTTTTAGCCGAATGGCATATTTACCATTTTTAGAAACCATAGATTGGCAATACTATCAAAGTACTACAACGGATTCCGTGAGTCGAATTGTAAATGCAAAAATCGATATCGTCTTTGAAGTCAAGACCTTCAGATTTTTTTTACAGGCAAATAACTTACTTGGATTTATTGATCCGACGGCAAGTTTGTATAAAGGTATTCCGTATCCAACCACACAAATTAGGTTGGGCCTTACCTGGGATTTCTGGAATTAATTTTGCTTACAGGGCAAGTACTTCAGCCATTTTTGACCCGATTTGCGCAGGAGAGTCAACAACATGAATACCACATTCGCGCATAATTCGTTTTTTGGCTTCTGCAGTGTCATCTGCTCCACCAACGATTGCGCCGGCGTGTCCCATTGTACGTCCTTTTGGAGCGGTTTCTCCAGCAATAAAACCAACCACTGGCTTGGTGCCATTTTCTTTGATCCAACGCGCTGCAATTGCTTCAAGGTTGCCGCCAATTTCTCCGATCATGACGATTCCTTCAGTTTCTGGGTCATTCATGAGGAGTTCTACGGCCTCTCGGGTTGTGGTACCAATGATAGGGTCTCCACCAATACCAATAGCAGTTGTAATACCCATTCCTGCTTTGGCTACTTGGTCAGCAGCCTCATAGGTCAATGTTCCTGATTTTGACACGATACCGATTTTCCCTTTTTTGAATACGAAGCCGGGCATGATGCCTACTTTGGCTTCGCCAGCTGTAATAACACCAGGACAGTTTGGCCCGATTAAACGGGTATCAAAGGCTTTGATGTATTCTTTGGCCTTGACCATGTCATTCACTGGAATGCCCTCGGTAATACACACGATAACTTTAATGCCTGCTTGGGCCGCTTCCATAATGGCATCAGCTGCAAAGGCAGGTGGAACAAAAATTATGGAGGTATCTGCGCTTGTTTGAGCAACTGCGTCAACAACGGTATTAAAAACGGGTCTTTCTAAGTGCATTGACCCACCTTTCCCAGGCGTGACGCCACCAACTAGATTGGTGCCAAATTCGATCATTTGACTGGCATGAAAGGTGCCTTCGCTGCCAGTGAAACCTTGTACTATTACTTTGGAGTTTTTATTGACCAATACGCTCATAATATCTTCTTTTTTTGCGTGTCAAAAATAAGCATTTATTTGGCAGCAACTACCTTCATTTTAAAATATAGAATTTTATCTTTTCCAATTTTATCTGTTCCACTCTGGCCATATCCAAGTTGGGGCGGAATCATACATTTCAAGTGACTTCCTACTGGCAAACCAAAAAGGGCTTCTTGCCATCCACTGATGAGACCAGTGAGTGGAAGTCCAATGGGTTGATCTTGGACCTCAATAATTTTACCCGATAATAATTTGAGGGAATAGCTTACCCAAACGCTATCTTTTATTTGAATGTTGCGGCCTGCGCCAAGGGAGTCTATTTTTAAGTATAGGCCACTTCCGGTAGGTTTCAGGCCCAAATTGTATTTTTTGTTGTAGGCCTTTATTTGTGTTTCAAATGCCGAGCGTTCTGTTTTTGAATACCCACAAGCACTCATTAAGCAAATAATGCTTAAAATCAAGAAAAAGTACTTCATATTTTTTCTAAAACAGCTAAATAATTTTCTTCGATCGTGTAGGCGCGTCGACATTTAAAGCCGCAGGCCGTTGCGTGCTCATGGAGGGTGTCGTAATCGACATACAACCAGTCGAAACTAGGACCACTGATTTTTTTGTAGTGCATTTGAAATTGGAAGTTTCCGTAATAGGCTGAATTTAAATCTAACCAATAACCTCCGTCTTCGTCTTCATATAGGTATTTTACATCTGTGGAGTCAGCTACAAATCGACCGCCAGGTAGAAGAAGGTCATGAATTTTTCTTAAAAAAACAGGTAGGTTTTCTAAATTTTGAGCCAATCCTAGACCATTCATAAGAGACAAAATAGTGTCGTATTGGATTTGTGGCTTGAGCGCATAGAAATCGATTTGTTGGGCACTAATTCCATTGCGTTTCATGTACGCAACTGCACCCGCTGACGTATCTATTGCATTTACACGATGGCCGCGGTCTTGTAGGGCAAGGGCATGCACACCGGCTCCGGCACCGATATCCAATACATGGCCCTTACATTGGTCTAGTGCCATTAGTTCGAGTTCTGGCATTTGTTCTTCCTTCCGAAAAAGTACTTCGATAGGAATGATGTCGTCATCGCAAAGATCGGAACTAACAATAATGTCAAAAGGTTTTTTTGTCTGCGCGTAGTCTTGTATGGCCTGACCTATTGGATCGCCATTTTCGATAGGTTGATTAGTATTCATATTCGCTGTAATCGTTGAGGTCGTCATCGGCATAGTCGTCGTCAAAATCTTGAAAACCGAATTCGTCCTCTTCTTCATCGGTATTGGCTAATTGGCTTTCGGTTCCAAATAAATTTTCATCTAGCATTGACTTAGTGCTTTCTTGCGGTGCATTGCCTATAGCAAAGGCCATAATAGGTGCTTCAGGTGTGTCTTTTTCGTAGGCAATGAGCTCGATCAGAAAGATCCACATGCGCATAAAATCATAGACGAGAATGTAGCGTTGGTCAGGTTCCGTTAAAAAATCTTGAATACGTGCTTGTTTCATTACTGATGCAGGTTCATCTATGGCGTCGTCCTCGTAAGACATATCGATAAGAGAAAGCTCATGGCCTTTGTCCCAGTTGTCGTTGGAGACGTAAAAACTAGCCATTTGATCACCATTGAATCCGAATGCCGACATGATGGCATGGTAAAAGGTTTCAAAATCAGCTTCATTTGAAATAATGATATCTCGAAAGACTTCTTCGTTTTTGTCGCTATCGAGTAATACGCGAAATTTTAAACCAGGCATGAGTTGGGATTTCCGATAAAGATAAGTATTATTCAGGCTTTGTTGTTGCGTCAATGGCTTTTAAACCAAGTTCTGCACCAAAACGAAGCATTTCGACATAGGCCTCCTGAAAATCATTGGCAATTTGCCCCTCCAAAATGGCATCTTTAATGTGTGTTTTGATGGTGCCGATCGCCGAGCATGGGCCAATTTGAAAAGTGTCCATGATCAACTGTCCAGTCACGGGAGGCTGAAAATTACGAACCCGGTCTTTTTCTTCAACGATTTTGAGTTTTTCGGAAACAAGTTCAAAATTTTGTCTGTAGCGCTTTACTTTGAATTCATTTTTACTTGTAATATCTGCATTGCAGAGTAACATGAGGTCTTCGATGTCGTCACCGGCTTCATTTAAAAGTCTTCGAATAGCGGCGTCGGTAACGGATCCTTTAACCAAAGCAATAGGGCGCAAGTGCAACTTTACTAACTTTTGGACATATTTCATTTGTTGATCGAGTGGTAGGCGCAAGCGCTTGAATAACTTTGGCACCATTTTAGAACCGAGTTCTTCATGGCCGTGGAAGGTCCAGCCCACTTCCGGATCAAAGCGTTTAGTGGGTGCTTTTGCAATATCGTGCAGAATTGCAGCCCAGCGCAACCATAAATTGTCGGTATGCTGCGACACATTATCTAGGACCTCTAAAGTATGTAGAAAGTTATCTTTATGCGCTTTTCCGTCGCGCGTTTCTATACCTTGTAGTGCTAATAATTCTTCAAAAAAATAAGCTAACATTCCAGTTGCTTGCATTAACTTAAAGCCTCTTGAAGGTTGCCTGGTCAAGATGATTTTATTGAGTTCGTCGGTGATGCGCTCTTGGGATAGAATTTCTAGTCTTTGGGCATTGGCTTTCATCGCTTCTAAGCAAGATGCCGTAATTTGAAAGTCTAAACGTGTCGCAAAGCGAATAGCTCTGAGCATTCTTAGTGGATCGTCACTGAAAGTAATATGTGGGTCTAGCGGGGTTCTAATTATACCGGCTTCCAGGTCTGCTTGCCCGTTGAAGGGATCAATTAGTTGGCCTAAGGTTTCTTGCCTCAAGCTAATTGCCATAGTGTTAATGGTAAAATCTCTTCTGTTTTGATCGTCTTGAAGAGAGCCAGCTGCGGTTGTTGGTTTGCGTGATTGCGGACTGTAAGATTCTTTTCTGGCACCAACAAATTCGATATCGAGGTCTTTGTATTTGAAATGCGCAGTGCCAAAGTTTTTGAAAATACTGACTTTTTTCACCTTTAAAAGTGCTGCGCTTGCTTTGGCGAGTGCAGGTCCATCGCCGAGTACTAAAATATCGATATCCTTACTTGGTTGATCCATTAGAAGGTCGCGAACCCAACCACCAATGACATAAACGTCCAGCTGTTGCGCAGTTGCGTATTGGGTTAAGACCTTAAATACGGGGTGTTTGAGTTGACTAGCGTAAGAAACATCCATGTCGTGCAAAGTTAAGCGTAATCGCTGAATTGTGCACCTGGCAGTTCTTAGAAATCGTCTTCGTCTTCGTCTTCGTCAAGGAAATCGTCTTCGTCTGGCTTTTTGTAATGGAGCAAATCATCGTCCAGGTCGTCTTCGTCTTCGTCAAAAAACCGTGGATTTTTGCCGCTTTTTTTATAAGCATCCATTTTTGGTTTTTTCGTACGATTATCTTCTTCGACTTTACGCTCTTTGTCTTTGGTTTTTTTGCGCGGCTCTAATTTCGGCAAAATAAATGAAGATACAGGGCTGCTGTCGTCTCCGTCTAATGAACGGACATCTGTACGCTGCACAATAGGATCTGTACTTCGTGTTGGCGCATTTTCTCGTGTTGGATAAGCAGGTCTTGGATTTGGTCGGTTGTCTGTGCGCTGCTCCGCTTCTTTAACAGCGAGCGCACGACCGTTAATGATGTGCCCGTCTAGTGCTTGAATAGCACGTTGGGCCTCTGAACTATCCGCCATTTCAACAAAAGCGAATCCGCGTGGTTTACCTGTTTCACGGTCAGTAGCCACAGTGGCTTTGAGTACCGTACCGTAGTTTTCAAAAAGTTGGCGCAACTCCTGATTGCTGACACCAAAATCAAGTTTGGCAACAAAAATACTTGTCATAATTTAAGATAAACAACACAGATTTAGGTAAATACTTTATGTTCTTGCTTCGAAATTAGAATAAAAATGAAAAACTGCCTACTTTTTCAAAAAAAATATTCTATTCAATGGATTTCTATCATTCTCTAAGGCTTAGTAGAAAAGAATTATATTTGTAAGATGCGTTTGGTCCGTCAAATTCCCCACGAGCATTTTTTAGTCTCGCTTCATCAATACAATGATAAATACATGCTCAGTATTACCCTCGACGACTACGAGCAGCACTTCAAAGTTCCAGTTTCAGACCTACCGGATATTCAACAACTCGAACAACAACTGAGTCCGGCGTTTTATTCCGCCTGTTTACACGATTTCATTCGCATGCGCGAGCGTTGGCTGCAACTACTTAATACGTTACATCATGACTAAATCAATACTTTCACTTTCACTTTTGTGTCTTTTAATAGCATGTTCGGCACCCAAACCATCAAAGAAAGACACAACACCAAATGTCCCAACCACCCGTGCAGATGGGCTAAAAATCGCTTATTATGCCAATGATAGCCTAAAAAAGTATTTTGTGTATTTCAAGCGTGAAGAAGCCGTTGCTGAGAAAAATCAAAAACGCTTTGAAAACGAACTCAAAAGACGCAACAAAGCCTACGAGGATTACATCATCAAAAAAGATCAAGAGGCACGTTCCGGCCTGCTTTCTCAAAACGAGATTGCAATGGTACAGCAAAAGGCACAACAAATGCAAAATGAATTAATGCAATTCCAGCAAAAGGAAGGCCAACGCATAGAAACGCAAACCTTTAAGTCTTTAGAAGCAATCAATAAAAAAGTTGAGTTGTGGGGCAAGAAGTATTGTGAACAACACAAAATTGATATTTTATTGATTCAAGGACAAGGCGGACAAATTAATTTCATTAATAAGGAAATGGATGTCACGGATGCATTTATCAATTTCTTGAACGAGAATCAAGCCCAAATAGAACAAGACCGTTAACAACCATGCGCCCAAATCCAAAACTACAAACCGAAAACGTTGCCGAGTACTTGCTCTATATTTTTCAGCTAGAGGCGCTGGTACGTACCCTGGATCTCGATATTTCTCGTATCCAACACGAGCTGTTGGCTCCTTCATTTCCAGATGCTGAGCAGTTGAGCTATCAACTTTCATGGTACCAAGAATTGGTTACTGAAATGAGCCAACGCGGATTACAAAAGGAAGGGCATATCGATCATGTGGATGAAATCCTATTGGAATTGATTTATTTGCATAATACCCTACTTACGGTTCTAAATGACGAAAAGTATAGAGGATTGTGCGCGCACGCCCAAGATGCTTTGACCGCCTTTAAAACGAAGTCAAATATGGTCAATCGTCACGATGTAGAGGTTTTGCTACACGCCATGTTTATGAAGTTACAGCTTAAAATGAAAAGGCAAGAAATCAGTCCAGAAACGGAATCTGCTTTTGATTTATTTCGTATTCAATTGGCGTATTTATCCAAAAATTATCAACGCATGAAGGCGGGTGCGCTTAATTTTATTCAAAATTAGGAAGGGCGCTTAACTTGATTTAGGAAATTCATTCATTGTAGTCAAACGCTGTTCTTGTTGATCTACAGCGTAAATCAAGTGGGTGTCTCCATTACTCAAAATAAGATAGTTCGCGCCAAGCATTTTTTGATAAGTAGAAATTTGTATAAATACTTCGTGCGTGAGCTTAACCTCAGGCGCTTTGCACTCTAATAGGATTTCCGGCTCAAAATGTTGGTTATAGACAACGATATCCCAGCGTCGGGTGAAACCTTTGTATTGAATTTGTTTTTCAACGGCAATTTTTTCAATAGGATATGCTTGGTTTAAATGCAAATAGGCAATTAAATGTTGTCTTACCCATTCTTCAGGAGTGAGGATAATTGCTTTTTTCCGAACAAGGCAATTGACAAAAATGCGACCTGCACGACTACTTAATTTAAGTGGAGCCTTTGGCAAATTTAGCGCGCGCAATAGTGACATTAGATTCCTGGTAAAATAAGGTGGATGTCTTTGTATTGTAAATCAAAAACTTTACCGAGCACTTCGTTGGTCAAAATACCTCGAAACATGTACACTCCATTTCTAAAGCCAGAATGGCTGCGTATGAGATCGGCTACCCCCCCGCGTTCGCCCATTTCTAGGAGTAATGGAGAAAGTGTATTGGAAAGTGCAAAAGAAGCTGTTCTTGAAACTCTTGATGCGATATTTGGAACACAATAGTGGGTCACGCCATGCTTAATGAAGGTGGGTTCGCTATGATTAGTAATCCGCGAGGTTTCAAAACATCCTCCTTGGTCAATACTGATGTCCAAAACAACTGATCCGGGTTTCATTTGAGCAATCATTTCTTCTGTTACAACGCATGGTGTTCGGCCTATTGTTGAGCGCAGCGCACCAATGACGATGTCGGCTCTTCTTACAGCTTTCGCCAGTACTTTAGGTTGTATGATGGAGGTAAAAGCGCGCTGCCCAATATCGTTCTGAAGTCGTCGTAATCTCGAGAGTGAATTATCAAAAATTTTCACCGACGCACCTAGGCCAAGGGCCGCACGTGTAGCAAATTCACCTACTGTTCCTGCGCCGAGAACGACTATTTCTGTTGGTTGTACACCGGCAATACCGCCTAACATGAGTCCTTTACCCTCTGAAAAGGAGGACAAGAGCTCACCTGCAACTAAAACGGAGGTCGTTCCGGCGATTTCACTCATTGTGCGTACGATAGAAAAAACACCTTCTTCGTCTCGGATGTAGTCCCAGGCGATAGCAGTAATTTTTTTAGTGCTGAGTTGTTTTAATATTTCTTTGGGTTGGGTAGCTAGCTGCAGCGCAGAAATAAACGTTTGATTCCCGGGCATAAAAGCAATTTCTTCTTCTGAGGGCGGCGCTACTTTCAGAATAATGGCTGACTGATAAATCGCCTGACGATCGTATATAATTTGAGCTCCTGCTTCGCTGTATTCATTGTCTGTAAAATGTGCGCCTTCACCAGCTTTACTTTCAATTTGCACCTCGTGTCCATTGGCAACAAGTAAGCTGACCGCTTCCGGTACCAAAGCGACTCTTCTTTCTTGAAATGAAGTTTCTTTTGGAATACCAATGAGGAGTTTTCCTTTTTTACGTCGCACTTCTAGTAAATCCTCCTTGGGCAACAAAGCACCTTGTTGGATGAGTGTTTTGAGTAAGTGTGGATCAGTAGTCATAATAAAGGGTCATTTCTCGACTTAGGTCAGATTCAATACGAATATACAGCCTAAAGTGGGGTTTTGGAATAAATGATTGGATTTTTTCTGGCCATTCAATAAAAATGTAGGCAGCGGAATCGAGTAAGTCCTCCAAGCCCAGATGTAGAACTTCTTGTTCATTTTCAATACGATAGCAGTCTAAATGATAAATAACTCCTTTTGATGTATCCTTATAACTATTTACAATAGCAAAGGTTGGGGAACCTTGGAAGTGGTCAATTTGTGTTGCACCAAGAAGATGGCGGACCAATGTAGTTTTGCCACTGCCCATTTCAGCATCTAGCGTCAAAATACATGGTTTCGGCATGAGCGCCCAAATTTCTTCCGCAAGCGCAGGGAGCGTTTCAAGCCCGACATTAGCCCACTTTGCTCTTAATTCAGTTGGCATTGTAGGGTCGGACTTCGTTGTCTATCCACTGTAAAAGCGCTAATTGATTGTTGTCAAATCGGGCAAAGGTTTGATACTTCAGCCAATCTCCGGTATTGACATATAACGCGTTTTGGTGGGGTAAAAATAAAGGGAGGTGGCGATGCCCAAATAGGTAGAAATCGTGGTGCTGATTTGACTCCATTTCTTGTACATATTTATAAAGCCATTCTTGTTGTGGCCCCTTATATATGATATCTTTTGCACCACCGTTAGCCCGACTTCTTTTTGACAAAATACTTGCCAATTGAATACCAAAATTTGGATGTAAACGGGCAAATAACCACTGGCAAATAGGACTTCTGAAAATCTGTTTAAGAAACTTATACTTGTAATCTCCGGGGCCCAAGCCATCTCCGTGATGCAGATAAAAACGCTTGTTTGCCCACTCAAAAGTAAACTCGTTGCTATGGATTTGCAAGCCGAGTTCTTTCTCAAAGTAGTCTAAAACCCACATGTCGTGATTCCCTTTGAAAAAATGGATTTCAATACCGGTGTCAGAGAGCTCAGCTAATTTGCCAAACAAACGAGTGTAGCCTTTTGGAACCACTGTTTTGTACTCAAACCAAAAGTCAAAGACATCGCCTAGTAAGTAGATCGCTTTTGCTGTAGGTTGTATGTAATTGAGCCAAGCAATGAACGCCTTCTCTCTATGAATACTTTGAAGCGCGTTAGGTGCTCCTAGATGTAAATCAGAGGCAAAATAGAGGTATTGACCATTTGCAGCCATTAAAATCCGAAAAGTTGTTGTAGTGTTTGCTCAAGGGCAGCGCCTCTGAGATTAGTGGCAATAACGCGTCCTTCTTTATCGAGCAAAACGGTGAAAGGAATAGAGTTAACGCCATAGAGTTGAGCTACCTTACTTTGCCAGCCTCCGAGGTCACTTACGTGGTTTGGCCAATTTAATTGGTCTGCCGCAATTGCTGCCAACCATTTGTCTTTGTTGGAGTCCAAGGAAACGCTCATGACAGTAAAACCTGCATCTTTATATTTTTGGTAGTTCTTAACAACATTTGGATTTTCTGCTCTACATGGGCCACACCAAGAGGCCCAAAAGTCGAGCAACACAACTTGTCCTTTGAGTTCAGATAATTTCATTTTCTTTTTGCCGTCAACGCGCAGTTCTTCAAAATCAGGAACTGACTTTCCCCTGGCGAACGGATTAGTGGCATCCCTTGCTTGTTTTTCTGTCAGATAATTTTTGTACATATTTTGTACAATGGTACTCTGGTTAAAGCTCTGGTAAAGCGGTAGTATGAGTTTTTCGTAGGACTCAAAATCTTGCTCAAGTTGTATGCCACTAAGGGGCATGATGAGTGCTGCTGAGTTGCCGTATTGCCCTAAAAAACTTTGTATGGCTGTCTGATACTTGCTGTATTCTTGGGTCATGTAGGTATTGATGTCCGCTTCTTTAGTTGGATTTAGTTGGATAGCATTGAGTGCGGAGTCTGCTTTGAAGCGCCAATTGGTAGTTAACACAATATACTCGTGTATTTGTCTAGTTTCTTCAGAATTGACAAAGTTGCAAAACTGAAGTAAATTTCTACCGTCGCCAAAAATTTGGATAGGTGTGGTATCTCTGATCACTATATTGAGATTATTTTGACCTATACGCAATACGTAGTAATCTGGGCCGTTAAGGATACCTTTTAGTTCAAAGGAGCCATTTTCACCGAGCGGACTCGATATATAATTTTTAAATGTAGTTCCGAATTGTTGGGATAAATAAATGGAGTCAGCCCCGCTCGCAAAAATCTGCCCACTAATTTTAAAGGCCTGCCCTTGTCCAAAGCTAAGGATTGGAAACAATAAACAAATGAGGAGTTGTCTTATCATTTTATTGAAATATTTGAGCCAATTTATCGAGAAGTTTTTGTCCGCGAAGGTTGGTTCCGATAATTTTTCCGTCGGGGTTGATTAACACGGTATAGGGTATTCCATCGAATTGATACTGTTGAGGTAATTCAGAATTCCATCCTTTATTGTCGTTTACTTGATATGGCCAAGGCATGGCAAGCGATTGAATGCCCTCTAACCATTTGTTTTTGTCTTCGTCTAAAGATACACTAAAGACATTAAATCCTTTATTCTTGTAACGATTATAGGCTGCTATAACATTGGGCATTTCACTTTTACAGGGCCCGCACCAAGAAGCCCAAAAGTCAATAAGTACGTATTTGCCTTTTAAAGCACTTAAGTTGATCAGTTTTCCATTTGGATCGGGCAACGAAATTTCTGGAGCAGACATAGTGCCGTTGGTCATTTGAGTATATGCAAAAAAAGCGTCTTCAATTTGTGTGTACTGCGCTTGCATATTTTCACTAGGTTTTAGACCAGCGTAATGTTTGGCATAGGCGCTACTGAGTTTGGCGAGTGTTTGTAAATGTGTAGCGTCCCAATCTTCAAAACCAGTAGTAGGCATCAAATTCATGCTCAGCAAGATATTTAACGGGCTCTTGAGGTCTTGTAAGATGGCGTTAGAACAGAATTGTTCGTAGGCTTTTTTTGCCTTTTGATAACTATCGCTAATTTGTTCTTGGGTGAGACCTTGGTTGTTCGCTTGCAGGGCTTGTTGTTTGTCTTCAAATTTTTTGGTTTCCAAAAGGAGTTTGGCGTAGGTTTTGCTCCATGATACGCCCTTAAGGTCTGGCTGATAACTGAAATCTTGCAGGCGGCAATTGAGGCTGAGTTCATCTTTTGGTTGTAATGGTAACCAAAGGGTGCTGCCATTTAGGTCAGAAATTCTCAGATTGTAAATACCTAAACCAGGAATATTGGCTGGAAATTCAAAATGGCCATCTTCATCTATTTCGGTCTGAGCTACGGAGATAATTCCGCGGTCACTAGGGGCTTCTAAAAAGAGTTGTAAACCTCCAGCACCCGATATTTGACCGCTTATATATAGGTTTTCTTCTAGTCCATTTTTTTCGATTTCGCTGCGTGAAACCCACCAAATGATACTAAGAATGCCGAGTAAAACCCCTGCAGTTATTCCGATTTGTTGGCGTGTCCAGGCTTGCTTTTTCATTAGGACTCTAATTTTTGACGAAGGAGCAAATTGGAGGCTTTTGGGTCGGCTTTTCCGCCAGAAACCTTCATGAGTTGCCCCATAAAAAAGCCGATGAGTTGTTTTTCACCATTCCGGTAACGCTCGACCTCAGCGGTATTTTGTGCGATGACTTGCCCAATAAACCCTTCAATGATCGAACTGTCTGAACTCTGGATTAAATTGAGCCTTTCAGCAATTTCTAAGGGGGTTTCGGAGCTGTGGAAAAGCGCCGGAAACAATTTTTGCGAAGCAATAGAGTTCGATACTTTACCTTGATCGATCAGCGTTATTAAATCTGCGATGCGCGCTGCATTAATTGGGAAAGCAGCAATATCAACCCCTTGTTCATTTAAATAGGATTTGATCTCTCCCATGAGCCAATTAGCAGCTGCTTTGTAGTTGGATGTATGGCTGATGAGGTCTTCGTAATAACTTGCTAGACCTTTTTGATCGGTGATATTGTAGGCATCATAGTCACTCAGACCGTAGTGTTTGGTGTAACGCTCAAACAACGCTTGCGGAAGCGCGGGCATTTCCTTGGCAATAGCCGCAATTTGATCTGAACTCACTGTTATTGGTGGGAGGTCTGGTTCTGGGAAGTAGCGGTAGTCGTTGGCGGCTTCTTTTGTTCGCATAGAAATGGTAATGCCTTTGAGTGCGTCGAAAGCTCTGGTTTCTTGCGTAAGCGCTTCACCGTTTTCTAATGCTTCTATTTGGCGCGTAATTTCAAACTCGATGGCACGTTGAACGTTACGTATCGAGTTCATGTTTTTAACCTCTACCTTTGTTCCGAAATCTTTGGCGCCAACAAGCCGAACCGAGACATTGGCATCGCAACGCATTGAGCCTTCTTCCATGTTGCCATCGCAGATATCGAGATAACGGAGTAGTTTGCGAACTTCTGTCAGATAATTGTATGCCTCACTGGAAGAACGTATATCTGGTTCTGAGACAATTTCTAAAAGGGGAGTGCCAGCGCGGTTGAGGTCAACGAGGGTATCGTAAACATCGACGTCGTGTATACTTTTGCCAGCATCTTCTTCCATATGGATTCTAGTCAGGCCAATGGATTTTTGTGCGCCGTCTTCGGTGCGGATTAAGATCTGACCTCCGGTGCATATTGGCGTGGTATCTTGTGTTATTTGATAGCCTTTAGGAAGATCTGGATAGAAATAGTTTTTACGGGCAAAGTGCTGTTGAGGAGCAATTTGACAGCCACAGGCAAGCCCAAGTCGGATGGCGAAATCAATGGTTTTTTTATTCATCACGGGCAAGGTACCCGGATGCCCTAGTGTAATGGCGCTAATGTTTGTATTTGGTGCGGAACCATAAGAATTGAGATCCGACGAATAGGCCTTAGTTTGTGTAAGTAATTGTGCATGGACTTCTAGTCCGATCACAACCTCATAGCGATCTCTTAACGTCTGTTCCATGTTTGGTATTTGTTTAGATGCTGGATATGAGTTCTTTCATGATTTGTGTCATTTTCGGTTCTTGTCGGCTCGCTACCTCAATAACATCCTGAACGCTCACTTTTTTGATTTTACCTGGAACACCAAGGTCAGTAATTATGGATATCGCAAAACAAGGGATACTCATATGGCGCGCAACAATGACCTCTGGTACGGTAGACATTCCAACTGCATCGGCTCCGATGGTGCGCACATATTTGTATTCAGAGGGTGTTTCGAGGGTTGGGCCAGTGAGGCCGGCATAGCAACCTTTGGAAACGCGAATGCAGAGATTCTTAGCGATATCACTTGCTTTATCGATCATTTCTAGATCGTAGGGGTCACTCATGTCTGGAAAGCGGGGTCCGAGTTCATCAATATTTGGACCAATGAGTGGGTTGCCTGGAAAAAGATTGATGTGATCATTCATGATCATGATTTCTCCAACTTCAAAATCTGGATTTACACCTCCAGAAGCGTTACTTACAAATAAGCGTTCAATACCGAGTAGTTTCATCACTCTGACAGGAAAGGTTACTTGTTGTAGCGTATAGCCTTCATAATAATGAAAGCGTCCTTGCATGGCAACAACATTTTTTCCGCCGATGCGCCCAAAAATGAGTTTGCCGGAGTGGCTTTCAACGGTAGAAACTGGAAAGTGAGGAATATCTTGGTAATTAATTTCATCGATGATTTCAATTTCTTTGACTAAACCACCAAGTCCCGTACCTAAAATGATGCCAATTGTTGGCTGAACGTTTGTTTTACTTTGGATGTAGGCGGTACTTTCTTTAATTTGAGACAACATAAGCGCTGATAAATTGATTAAATGCAGTTTGATCTGACCATTCGAGCTCAAAAGTCAATAAATACCAGGGGTATTTTTGTAGGTCTTCAGCGCTCAACAAAGGCTGGATTTTGACCCAGTCTTTGGCGGTAGTAACAATTGCAGTATTTGTAGTTGCAAAGGTATCAAAAAAATGATGAATTTCTTCCATATCTATTGGCGTGTAGATGTGGTGATCACGAAAAGTACGATGTCTAATGTTGGTGCCTGGTGCAAATGCATCATTGAGTTGTTTTGGAAGTGCTACACCGCTTACAATTAATACCTCATTGATTTGTTCAATCATTCTTCCTTTGGATTGCAGCGCATGATAAGTATATCGCGAAAAAAACACGGGAATTTGCCATTTTTGATATTGCTTCTTCAGCTCGTTTAAATCAAAAGTTTCAAACTTTGGACATTTTGTGATTACAATTGCATCGGCTCGTTTTAATCCATTAATTGGTTCGCGTAGCCTGCCTGCTGGCAAGAGGAAATCCTGATGCATAGGTTGGTCATAAACGCTAAGTATAATATTCAGCCCGGCCCTGACATAGCGGTGTTGAAACGCATCGTCGAGTAAAATAAGGGAAGCCGGTTGTTCTGTTCTTAGGCGATCTATTCCGACACTTCGTTTTTCGCAAACTGCAAATTGGGCTTTGTCCTGGTATTGATTAAACAGCATTTGGGGTTCGTCCCCAACATGGGCAGCAGTTGAATTTTTTGAAAGGGCTATAAATCCTTTTGTTTTCCGGCCATAACCACGACTTAATACTTGAACCTGGACCAATGGTGAAAGTAGCTCGATGAGGTAACCAACGTGTGGAGATTTGCCCGTGCCACCAACGTTAAGGTTTCCGACACAAATGGACTTGCCTGAGATGTGTTGGGTTTGGAGAATACCGAGATCAAAAAACAGATTGCGCACCCATATAGCCAATCCATAGAGGAGTGAAAGAGGGTAGAGCGCTAGTTTGCGCATGTTATTGCACGTGATAGTCAGAGTATTCTTGTTCGTCGGCATAGTAATAAATACGCACCATTGCAGTATCGTTCAAGAAGTCAATTTTACCGACTTCTACGCGGTTGATGGTGAGTCCGGTTCTTTTCTCTAAATCTGCTTTGAGGAGGTCTTGGTTTTCTGGTTTAATGAGGTCTATACGCTCATAGTTGATGGTTTTGCGCGTTTCGTGTTTCATCAGTACCACGTTTTCTAAAACATAGGTGAGCAGTACGACTGCAACATTAATAACCGCTACCTCTGAAATACTGAGTTCATTCGATGCCAATGCATTCACTACACTAACACCGATGACCATAAATAAATAGGTCATTTCTTTGATTTCAATGGCATCGGTACGGTATCGGATAATGCCAAAAATCGCAAATAACCCTAGACCCATTCCGGTATCAATATCCATTTGCATGAGCCCAAAACATAAGAAAAAGGTAATCGTACCAATCAAATAATAGGTAAATAAGTAATCTTTTCGACGTGTTTTCGTGTAATAGAGTACACGAATTAAAATGGTCAAAAAGAGAAGGTTGATTCCGAATCTGATTAAAAGGCCGTAAAAGTCTTCACTAAACCACGTGATGGTATTCGGAGAGATTGCTTTTTTGAGCGGAAAGAAAAATAAAAGGTCAGTGAGCATGGTTGATTTTATTTAAAAAAAGCAGCTTCTTTTTGAAGCGATTGAATTTGAGTACTTCTTCGCCGTAGATTTCTACACTTCCAATGCAATATTTGGAGAGGCGATATGGTCTGATTCGTTCCTTTTTCATGAGTTTGTAAAAAGGGGAATTACGGTCTAGGTCTTCTTGTTTGAGTTCTGCAATTACCAACTGATCAAAATTGCGCTGGACTTCTCCCATGTGAAAGTGGATGTTGAAGTCGAGGGTAAGTCTTTCTCTGGAGGTTCTAGAAACGAGCGTGATACGCTGAAAAGCGTTCCACATCGTTGGTTTTAATTGTACATCTTCATTGAGTTGTCGGTGCAAAAAATCGCGTTCCTTTTCGTCCTGAAGTTCATTGAAATCATTGGTCAGGATTCTGCGCTTGTCGGTTCTTCCCTTCATCTTGTGCTTGATTTCCAAAAAGAAGATATTGGATTCTACATATTTGCGAATACGCACCTTGAATCGATCAGTTTTACCATTGTGGTGATCCCGAAAAAAGGAAAATGTAGCATCGTCAAAATAAAGGCTTTCATAATGAGGCAGCATGGTTCCTTCTACTTTTAACGCCCGATAGTCGGGAGCTAAAATAGGCAGAAAACGAAGGAGGTCTTCTTGGCGGAAGGCAAACTTGGTGTCTATGCGATTCATTAGGTTGACGTCGGCCATTTCTCTAAGAAAAATGGGGTCAAACTCTTCGATTGCTGTTTTAATACTACTCATCAATATGCTCCAAAAATAACAATTTCTTTGCTGTTTGTGTACATTTGTCCTATGAAGTTTAAAATTCTACTACTCGGCTCTGGCGAACTCGGAAAAGAGTTTGCTATAGCAGCTCAAAGCTACGGACAGACCATTATTGCTGTGGATAGCTATCCAGGCGCTCCAGCAATGCAGGTTGCTGACCAGTTTGAGGTAATCGATATGTTAGATGCTGCCGAACTTGATAGGGTAGTCGCTAAACATCATCCAGATGTCATTGTTCCAGAGATTGAAGCAATTCGAACAGAAAGATTTTATACTTATGAAGCGCAAGGCATTCAAGTGGTACCGAGTGCAAAAGCCGCGAATTTTACCATGAATCGCAAGGCCATTCGCGATTTAGCCGCCAAAAAAGTTGGCGTTCGCACCGCGCCTTATCGCTACGCCACCAGCCTACAAGAACTCAAAGAGGGTGTTTTGTTTTGTGGTTTGCCATGTGTGGTTAAGCCCTTGATGTCTAGCTCCGGGAAAGGGCAATCTGTGATCAAATCTGAAGCCGATATCGAGAAAGCCTGGAATTACGCGATGGAAGGCTCACGCGGGGATTTAAAAGAAGTTATTGTCGAAGGATTTATCAATTTTGACTACGAAATCACTTTGCTAACGGTGACGCAAAAAGATGGCCCAACGCTTTTTTGCGCGCCAATTGGTCACCGCCAAGAGCGTGGTGATTACCAAGAAAGTTGGCAGCCTATGCCCATGAATCCCAAACATTTAGCAGAGGCACAAGATATGGCCGCTCGGGTTACAAAAGAACTAGGAGGCGCTGGTATTTGGGGTGTAGAATTTTTTATTACACAAGATGGCGCTTACTTCTCAGAGCTTTCGCCGCGCCCTCACGATACCGGAATGGTTACTTTAGCAGGCACCCAAAACCTGAATGAATTTGAGTTGCATGCACGCGCTGTTCTCGGCCTGCCTATTTCAGAAATTCATCTAATCCAAAATGGGGCAAGCGCAGTTATTCTTGCGGATCAAACCAGCTCAACCGCACCCAATTTTCTTGGCCTTGACCACGTATTAAAGGACCCAAAAACCGAGGTGCGTATTTTTGGCAAGCCGAGTACTCGCCCATACAGGCGCATGGCTGTGGCTTTGTGTTTTGGATCAGATCCGGTAGAAAGTTTGGTTCAAAAAGCTAAATTAGCTGCGGCGGCTGTTCAACTCAGGTATACAAACGATTAATTTCATATTTCAAACTATTTAGATGATAAAACCACGTTTTTTTCTTGTATTCTTATTTTGGTTGCCACTTTGGTTACATGCTAGTCAGCTCACCTATCATTTATCGATGCCACAGCCAAATTCACATTACTTTGCGGTCAAAATAGAGGTTCAGCAAAATGAAGTGGCAGTGCAGCAATTTAAATTGCCAGTTTGGACGCCAGGTTCGTATTTAGTGCGCGAATTTTCTAAAAATGTCAATCAGGTGCGCGCAATAGATGCCCAAGGAAAGCCACTTGCTGTTCAAAAAACGACCAAGAATGCATGGGAAGTTCAGTGTAAAGGTGTTTCTACTTACACTGTATTCTATGAAGTTTACGCTTTTGAGCTGTCTGTTCGAACCCCTTTTCTAGACAACACACATGGTTTTGTTGCCGGTGCAGGGGTATTCATGTACACAGAAGAAAATCGCAATCAAAAAGGAGTTCTACATATTCATCCGCATGCTTCATTCAAAAAAATAAGTACAGCGCTTGTCATAGCAGACTTTAAATCGGAACTGTCTGATCAAACCTTTGTGTTCGACGATTACGATCAATTAGTAGATAGTCCAATAGAAATTGGAAATCACCAAGAATTTTCATTTTTAGCGTCGGGTGTCCGACACCGCGTTGCCATGTATGGAGCGTCAAATGCAAACATCAAAGAATTGCAAAAAGATATGCCCAAAGTAGTGGAGGCAGCAACGGGTGTTTTTGGCAGCAACCCCAACAAGGATTATCTTTTTATTGTGCACAATGTAAAAGATGGCCAAGGTGGTCTCGAACACAAAAATTCTTGCGTTTTAAGCGTAAGTCGTTGGTCATATACAGGAGCTGGTTATTTAGGGTTCATCAATTTAGTTGCACATGAGTACTTTCATCTTTGGAATGTAAAACGGATTAGACCAATCGAACTTGGGCCATTTAATTATGACCAAGAGTGCTATACTTCTTTGCTTTGGGTCATGGAAGGGATCACATCTTATTATGATGAATTACTGCTTTTGCGCGCAGGATTTTACACCAAAACAGATTTTCTCAATAAGTTACAAAGCCAAATTAATTATGTCGAAGGAAGCCCAGGATCGAGAGTACAGCCTGTAGCCCACGCAAGTTTTGACGCTTGGATCAAAGCGTATCGGCCCAATGAGAATTCTGCCAATACGACAATGACCTATTACTCTCGGGGTGCTGTAATAGGCGCAGTTCTCGATGCATTTTTAATTCAGAAATCAAAAACAAAACAAAGCTTAGATGGTTTTATGCAACTGCTCTATCAAAAGTATGCACTCGAGCTCCAACGCGGATTTTCTGAGGCTGAATTTGAACAAGAATTGGCTAATTATTGTGGGCAAGACATGCATGCATTTTTTGCGCAATATGTAAACGGAACAGAAATTATTCCCTATCAAAAATACTTTGAACCAATCGGTATTAATGTTACAGACCTCACCAATACACTCACCAATTTTGGTGCTGCTTTAGAAGGAGGCGAGCTACTAAAGGTAAGAACGGTACGCAGCGGATCAGCTGCAGAAGACGCAGGCATTAGTGCAGGCGATGAAATACTGGCTTGTGATGGTTATAGAATAGACAAAACGAGCTTGGAGAATAAATACAACAACTTGCTTCCTGGCGTTGAACTGGAATTATTAGTATCGAGAGACGGTAAAGTTTTTACCACTAAATGCGTCATGAAAACCTATGCTAAACCTCAATTTTCACTTCAAATTACAGATGTCAATGCACCGTTACTATCTTATTGGTTGCGCTAATTTTTTGATATTTGGGCTGCTGGCTCAACCCTTCAAAAATATTCAAATTCCGCCGGTTGCTTCTAAATATGATTTCAATGAGTGCGAGCCTTCAATTGCGATTAATCCGCGCAACCCGAAAGAAATTTCGGCAGGCACTGTCTTGCAGGGTTATCATTATTCGTCGGATGGTGGGCAAACCTGGAAATCAAGCGCATTAAAAAGTCCGTTTGGTGTTTATGGCGACCCAGTATTGCAATACGATCAAAGTGGCCGCTTGTATTATTTCCACCTTAGTTCTTACGACAAAACCAGTCACCTTGACCGCATTATTTGTCAGTTTGCCGATAAACCGGGGCAATTTTCGAAAGGTTCTTTTCCTGCACCGAATGGTACAAAAGTACAGGACAAGCATTGGGTGGTGATAGACCCCAAAACAAATGTGGTTTACATGACCTGGACGCAGTTCGATGCCTACGACTCTGCTGATCCAAAAGACAGCTCGATCATTGTATTTTCAAAATCTTTAGACCGCGGACTCAGTTGGTCTGATCCTATTCGGATTTCCAAATTCGGCGGCGACTGCTTAGATGGCGATAACACTGTGGAGGGCGCCGTTCCAGCTTTAGGTCCAAATGGAGAAATCTATGTTTGCTGGACAGGCCCACGTGGCATCATGTTTCAAAAATCTACCGACGGTGGCCTCACTTGGTTGGCCGAAGAGCGCAAACTCTCTGATCACATTGGTGGTTGGGACATCCAAATCCCAGGTATCTACCGTGCAAATGGCTTGCCTTTTTTGATGTCTGATTTAAGCGGCGGGCCCAACAATGGCAACCTCTACCTCAATTGGTGCGATCAACGCAACGGCCCAGACAACACAGATGTTTGGCTCTTGAAATCTACTGACGGCGGCTTCACGTGGTCTGAACCCATTCAAGTGAATCAAGATAAAGAGCCGCGTCATCAATTTCTCACCTCAATGGCCATTGATCCTGTTCGTGGAGACCTTCATTTTGTGTACTACGACCGCAGGCGTTTCAAAGACAACCGAACTGATGTCATATGGGCAACAAGTACCGATGGAGGTATCTCCTTTAAAGAACAACGCATCTCTGAACAACCATTTGTGCCAAATCCGTTGGTATTTTTTGGTGATTACCTCGGAATTGCTGCTTACAATGGAAAGGTAAGACCAATTTGGCCGCGCATGGACAACAGTAAAATTTCCTTGTGGGTAGCTTTAATTGATCTTGACTGACATGTTTTTTCCAAAAGAAACCTCCTGGCATCGAGTTTTAAAAGATGAATTCAAGTCTCCTTATTATATACAGCTTCAAAACAAAGTTGAGGAGGCATTTAAGCAAACCCCCGATCGTATTTTTCCACCAAAGTCGCAAATTTTTAAGTCATTTGAATTATGTACTTGGGAGGATCTTCGCGTGGTGATTTTAGGGCAGGATCCTTACCCAACTAAAGGTCATGCGCATGGTTTGTGTTTTTCTGTTGCAACTGATGTCAAGCCTTTGCCCAAAAGTTTGAATAATATTTTCAAGGAAAGAACTTCAGACCTCCAATTACCTGATTTACCTAATGGCAATCTCGAACATTGGGCGAAGCAAGGAGTTTTGTTGCTCAATACTGTTCTTACTGTCCAAGAAGGGCAGGCGGATAGTCATAAAAAATGGGGTTGGGAACAATTTACTGATGCGGTCATTGATAAAATTGCCACAGAAAAAGAGCAAATCGTTTTTATTCTTTGGGGCGCAAAAGCACAGGCCAAAGCGAGTCGGATAGACAACTCAAATCACTTGATTTTAAAAGCAGTACATCCTTCACCTCTTTCCGCTCACCGCGGTTTTTTTGGCTGTAGGCATTTTAGTAAAACAAATGCTTATTTGCAGAGGCTTGGAGCGCAAGAAATTCAATGGTAATTGCGTACCTTTGTAAAGATGATTCAGAACGATTTATTTCTACGCGCACACCGTGGCGAGGCCATCGAGCGTTATCCAGTATGGCTTATGCGGCAAGCAGGCCGAATCTTACCCGAATACCGTGCAGTCCGCGCCAAGCTTTCCGGCTTCAAAGAATTAGTAGAAACACCTGAGTTTGCCGCCGAGGTAACGATACAACCTGTCGATCTACTCGGTGTAGATGCGGCCATTATTTTTTCTGATATTTTGGTGATACCCGAAGCAATGGGTTTGCCTTATCAAATGATAGAGCAAAAGGGCCCATGGTTTGAAAACACGATTCGGACGCAAGCACAACTAGATTTATTAGATACGCACATTGATGTGCAAGATCGTTTATGGTATGTTTTTGAAGCGCTCAAGCAAACTAAAGCTGCTTTAAATAACCGTGTGCCTCTTATCGGTTTTGCAGGCGCACCCTGGACTATTCTTTGTTATATGGTAGAGGGTAAAGGTTCCAAAACTTTTAGTGAATCGAGAAAATTACTTTACACGCAGCCCAAATTAGCACACGAACTCCTACAGCGCATCACAGACGTCACCATTGCCTACTTAAAAGGTCAACTTGCTGCAGGCGCCGACGCCCTTCAGCTTTTTGATTCATGGGCTGGTATTCTAGGCGAAGACCAATACAATGAGTTTGGTTTGCGCTATATCCAACAAATTTGTCTGGCTTTAGAAGGAATTCCACTTACTGTATTTTCCAAAGGAGCAGTGGCCTCTTTACCAGAAATCTCACAACTTCCATGCACCACCATAGGTCTAGATTGGAACATGTCTGTTGCTGTGGCACGAAGTTTGGTCCAAGATCAGAAAACACTACAAGGCAATTTAGATCCTTGTGTGCTCTACGGAAGCCCACAAATGATCGAGCAAGAAACCAAAAAAATGCTCAATTCCTTTAAAAGTCAAAGACATATTGTAAATTTGGGTCACGGGGTGTATCCCGATATTGATCCAGAAATGGTCAAAGTATTTATAAATACCGTTAAAAACTATGAAATTACAAACCACGCCAATTCGTAGCTTATTACTTGCTTGTTCGGTTCTATTGCTCAGTCAAAGCTTTTTTGCTCAAAAAGGCAAAAAAACCAATGAAAAGGAAATTATCAACATTACTTTTGAAGGTGCTGCTGATGATCTTTCCGAACTGAATGGAATAGATGCCGCAGGTTCAGCGATCAGTTCGCCAACTGAAATCAAAGCAGATTTATTCTCTAAATCAGCAAATGGGGATATCGGAATCCCAGCCAATATCTATGGTTCTGAAGAGCCTACTACCGAAAACGGAGGAAACGTCTACGCAGGTATTGTAGCCTTTAAGCCCGGAAAATTAGCAGGCGAGCGTTCTTACATCACCATTCAACTGATGCAAGGTAAGGAGCCAGTGACCCTTAAAAAAGGCCTCACCTATTGCGTTGAATATTCACTTTCACTGGCCGAGTCCTCTAAATTTGCTTGTAATAACATGGCTGCTTACTTTTCAAAAGACAAGCCTGCCAATGGAGAGGCGGGTGCCATCTACATGAGTGGAGACCATGTCATGAAGTCGACGGTCAACAAAGTCTACAACGGCTTTTTTAATTGGGAAAAGGTATGTAATATCTATACAGCCAAAGGCGATGAAAAATACCTCACTATCGGTAACTTTGATCTCAACGACAAAACAACTTATCAAGCTGTTAAAAAACCAAAAGATGCCGAGGCAGACCCGCTTACGCATGCATACTATTACATAGATAACATTATTGTTCGTCTGGTCGATAACTCAACTGAGTGTGCTTGTTACAACGCCAAACCACCGAAAATCGAAGATTCTTTTTCAGATCTCGTATTCGAAAAAACACCGCAAATCGACGACAAAATGTCTATAGATAAAAAAATTGAAGCCCAAACGATCTACTTCCGTCAAGGCAAAGCTTCTCTCACAGAAAACGCTAGAGAAAATTTAGATTTCATTATTGCGCAAATGAATGCCGATCTAAACATGAGAGTAGAAATCATTGGTCATAACAACGCACTTGAAATCAAAGCCGGAGAAGAAAACGAAGTATATGTTGATATGGATCGCAAAAGAGTTGCACTTGCAGTCAAATACTTAACTAATAATGGTATCGATGAGTCAAGACTCATCAAAACATTTAAAACAGACACCACCCCGAGTATCGAAATTGATGAAGACGACGATCCAGAAGTAAAGGATGCTAAAAACCGACGTGTCGAATTCAAGGTCGCGCTCTGAGGACAGACAATCGAACGTTAGAATAAATAAAAAAACCGCAGGATTCCTGCGGTTTTTTTTTATTTGAATTTGAACACCTATTATTCCGAGAGGTTTCTTAAAAATGGGTAAAGCCGTTGGGTAGGTAAGCCCATTACATTGGTATATGAACCTCTGATTTCCACGATCCCAATGTGGCCAATCCAGTCTTGTATGCCATAAGAACCAGCTTTATCCATGGCCTGATCCGCTTCGATATAATGAATAATATCTTCTAATTTGAGTTCTTGAAAACGAACAGTAGTACAATCTACGAGTTGGTGTTCTGAACTACTATCTTTAATGACTACACCAGTGTATACCTCATGTGTTTTTCCAGATAATAGCTGAAGCATTTGAATTGCATCGGCTTTACTTTGCGGCTTCCCTAATATCTTTCCATCTAGAAATACGATGGTATCGGCACAAATAAGTTTTTCATTGGCTGCTAATTGTGGCCAAATAGCGGCTATTTTCTTGCGGCAGATCGACAAAACGATTTCTTCCGGACTCTGAGTAGGGTCGAAAGATTCATCTGTATCCGCGCTAACTACTCGAAAATCAAATCCGAGTTCACTTAGTAGGGCTTTTCTGCGTGGCGATGCCGATCCTAGTACGAGCTGCATTTAGAAGAATAAACAAGTGAGACCTAAAAGAAGTGCCAAGGTTGGTACTAAGCGTAGCCAACGATCTAAGAAAGTAGGCGCCATGAAATAAGCGACCAATCCGGCTAAAAATAGGAGTTCTAACAATAAAAGAACAACCGAAGTATATCTACTCGGCAAGGCAAAATCAGAGATTAGTTTAAGAACAAGATAGAACAGAGCTGGCATTTGAAGAATCAGTAAAGAGAGTAAGGCTGCTTTTCTGCTACCAATTTGACGTGGTATGGTTGGCGCATCGATAATGCTGTCTCCGGGCATATCGCGGATATCTTTAATGATTTCACGACTCAAGTTGATAAAGAAGGCACAGATCGCTACAAAATAAATAAAACGGTAATCGAGGTAAGTAGACCATGTGCTGTTATGATACGGAGAAAATGGAAGGCTATTTTCGTTGAGCACTTGGAAATACCAACTGGAAAGAAACAGTACAAGCCCAGGTAAGGCTGAAACAATGGCTGCGCCTAGTACTAACTTCCTTTTCCAATAAGCACTATAAAACCAAAGTAAATTTATCGAAAACAGGTGCACGAAAATAAATAAAAGCGTGTGGTAGTGCCAAGAGAGTACAATAGCAATAACGAAACCTATTATATTGAGCAGCCAATTGGCTAAGATGGCCCAGCGCTTATTAAGGTATTTGGAGAGAACAAGTGCTTCAGGTTTATTGATCCGATCTGCCTTTAGGTCAAAATAGTCATTGATAATGTGCCCAGCGGCCGCAATAATAAGTGTTGAGAAAATTAAAAGACCGTAATAAGATGCATCGAAATCAATCACCTCATAGGGATGATGACGGTGTAAGAAAAAGGCAACGCCAACCATAGCGAGCAGAATGGCCAATAGGTTTTTGATGCGGATCAGTCTCAATAAAGGAATCATGGCAAAATTTTATAACTGGTTCTACGGTTTTTTTGGTGTGCTTCTGCTATCTCGGTAGCATTAATGAGTTGTGCAATTTGTGCATCGGTAATAAGCGGTTGGCCCGAGCCGTAGCCCTTGTACGTAAGTCTTTCAGCCGCAATGCCCTCTTGAACTAAAAAGTCTGCTACTGCTCTTGCTCTGGAATTTGATAGAATTAAATTTTGGCCGGTATCGCCTTGGCTGTCTGTGTGTCCTTGAATTTCTATTTTAATGCTTGGATTGCGTTTTAAATAAGCACTTAAATTGATGAGTTCTACTTTTGATTCTGGTCTTAAGCTGGCCTTTGCCAAGTCAAAAAAGACGTTGTTTAGGATGTTTTCAGCGGTCGAATTGACCGGATTAAGCGGCATATTAAGCGTATAATTTTGGGAGGATTCTAATCGAGTAAAGTCAAAATTAAGAGAAAATGGGTGGTAGCCAGGATGATTCACCAGAACGGCATACCGATGATCTATTGGTAGTGGGACGGTAATTTTACCATCAAATGCGTCAGCAAAACCATCAAAGATAATTTGACCGTTCGCTAAGTCTGTTAGTTGGATGCGTGCTGCTAATTTGGTCAAATTTAAAGCGTCAAAGGCGGTTCCTTCGAAATAATAAGTTTGATTTGCCTTTAGTTCTTCAGGTAGTTCAAACCAATAAATATCTAAATTTCCGTAACCGCCTTGTCTGTCAGAAGCAAAAAATGCGATATCGCCTTGTGCAGAAACCAACAAGGAGTTTTCATCGAAGTGTGTATTGATCGGAAAGCCTAGATTTACCGATTTTCCCCAATTTCCTTGGGCATCTTTTTGACTCATGAAAAGGTCTGATCCTCCCAAGCCAATATGACCTCTGGATGCAAAGTAGAGTGTTTTGCCATCTGGATGAATCTGAACAGACTCTTCGTTAGAAGCCGTATTGATGACATATGGTAAACGTTCAGCCTCAGACCATTTTCCATTGGGCAGAAGGTTACTCATATAGATATCACTATTTGCACGACCATCTCGAGATCGGATGGCTCGAATAAAATATAAGGTTTGGCCGTCTGCACTAAGGGAGGGCTGCGTTTCCCAATTGGCAGTATTCACCGCTCCTGGTAAATTAATGGGAGTAGTCCAGCTGCCATTTATTTTTTGCGTGATAAATAAATCGCAAGAACCCTTGCCGGTTCTGTCTGCACCGTAATTCACACCAGAAGGGTCGGTGCAAGCAACAAAAATGATGGTTTTACCATCACCTGAAATAGTTGGCGCTCCTTCATTCCATGTTGTATTGATATTGGAAGGCATGGGTTGGGCAAGCATCCAAAGATTGGATTTTTGATCCAAGGAGGAAACATAAAAATCTTCTTGTTCGTCTTGATGCCCGTCTTGAATCATGGGAAGTCGGCGGGTAAATAGCAGTTGCTGACCATCTACAGTGAGTGTGGGGTAATACTCTGCAAAAGGGGTATTGACGCCTTCACCTGCATTTTTTGGTGCAAAGGGTTTGGCGTTCTTGATAGAAGCAATAGAGAACTCAGCACAAGCTCTGATTTGATAGGCTTTTCCTTGTAATTTCTCGCTTGCATTCGGGTTTCTCAGAAAGATTTCTATTGTTTGAAGGGCTTCTTTATATTCTCCTATTGTCAGTAAACAGACGGCTAAAAAATAATGAGTACTCCCGCTAATGCTATGGGTAGGATCGATTGCTAAAGCTTTTTGATAACATGCTGCGGCATCTGCATATTTGCGTTGATACTCTAGGAATTCAGCTTTTAGCAGATAAGCTTCCCAAAACTCAGGGTCTTTGTCGATTGCTGTATTTAGATAAAGTAGGCCTTCTTGGTAATTTAGTGCGCCTGTGTTTGGGTCGCGCAGTTCGGTTGGTGCTTTTTGGCCTTTTTCAAAAAGCTTTATTGCTTTTTTATTTGTACTTGAGTAAGGGAATTGTGCAAAAACAGTTTGAAGAGAAAGAATGAAAATAAAGAAGGAAAATAGGTTCGTCCTCATGGAATTTGCATGTATTTATGCGATTGTAACGAGATTTTCCACTTTTTGTTGCGTTTGATGTAGTCTATAATAAGGGGAAGAAAGCGCTCTTGTTTCTCCCACTCTGTCTGGAGATATAATACACAATTTGGAGCGACTTTAGCTGCGTGTTGTTCAGCCCATTCAAAATCGGAGGGGTGTGCAATGACCACTTTTAACTCTTGGGCCAAAACATATGCTTCATCAATAGGAGTTTTGAATTTTTTTGGCGAAAAACAATACCAATCAACTTGGCCTAACAGTGGGTTAACGCCGGCAGTTTCAATAGCGATTTCATAACCTGCCTTTTTTAAAGCACTGGTCAATGGCGAGAGGTCATGCATGGTTGGTTCGCCACCCGTAATCACGACAAAATCGGTAGCAGTTTGCCCCACAGCCTCTAGAATAGAATCTATATGCATGTATTGATCCGAGGAGATATTCCAACTTTCTTTGACATCGCACCACACGCAGCCTACATCACAGCCGGCAAGTCGAATAAAGTAAGCTGCTCTACCGCTGTGGCTTCCCTCGCCTTGAAGCGTGTAGAAGTGTTCCATGACGGGCAAAGTAGAGTGATGTATCATTTGGCAAAGTTACACTTTTCAAAAATTATTGGTTTGTAGGAGATACCGCAACCAATTCATTGCGCTTAAGGCTGTCATTTCTAAGTTGCGTTCTCTGTTGTCACCAAATTGAAATTTCCTGGCAACGGTTCCAGATGGGCCGCTTAAGCCCACCCATACCAAACCCAAAGGTTTTTCAATCGTGCCACCAGTCGGGCCCGCTACACCTGTAGTGGATAAACAATAATCAACGCCTAGAATTTTTCGTCCGTTGGCAGCCATTTCAATAGCCACTTGTTCACTTACTGCACCATATTCTGCCAAAGTTTCTGCATTTACTTGTGCTATTTTTATTTTTAGGCTATTGGAATAGGTTAATAGCGCTCCTTGGTAATAAGCAGATGAACCAGAAATACCCGCTATATATTTTGCAAGTAGACCAGCTGTGCAGCTCTCCACTGTTCCAATTGTTGCTTTTTTTGCTAGCAATTGAACCCCGAGAGCTGCCGCTAAATTACTGTCGTCGTAACCATAAATATGTTCGGGGATGAGACTTTCTAATTCCTTAAAGAAAGCAGAAATTTGAGCTTCATTTTCCTTACCCGTATAAGAACTTAGTCGAAGTTTAACGATTCCAGGAGATGGTAAGTAGGCCAAACCCAAACCGGCTTCTCGAACGCGCTTTTCCCAGTCTGATATCTGGTCAGCTAAGAAGGACTCGCCAATACCTTGTGTATGGATCGTTTTGTGGTAGAGTGTTGCTCCTTTATAGCGCTCTTCCAGCAGCGGAAAGGCCTCTTCAGTCATGATGGTTTTCATTTCATAGGGAACACCAGGTAACGAGATGAAAATGACCTCCCTTCGTTCAAACCACATTCCTGCTGCTGTGCCGCAGCGGTTTTTTAAAATTTTGGCATTGGTAGGCAGTGCTGCTTGTTGTGTATTCACATCGAGCATGGGTTTGTTGCGACTCGCAAAAAAACTTTCTATTTGTTCGAGTGTTGCCTGATGAATAGCAATAGGACTCTCAAAATACTGCGCAAGTGTATATTTAGTGAGGTCGTCTTTAGTTGGACCTAAACCACCCGTAATAATGACACAGTTGGTATCAGGAAGAATTTGATCCAAAGCGTTCATAATGGAATGTTGGTCGTCGGCTATCGTCATGCAGCGCTGTACACGGTAACCACGGTTTGACATTTCTTGGCCAATCCAGGCTGCATTGGTATTGACCGTTTGCCCAATGAGTAATTCGTCGCCAATGGCGAGTACCTCTACTTTCATGCTTTTTTAAATTTGGCAATTGACTCGATATGGCCTGTGTGTGGAAATTGATCGACCAAAGCATATTTTTCTAGTACGTAGCCAGCGTCTGTGAGGGTAGCGGCATCACGGGCTTGGGTGGACGGATTGCAACTGATGTAAACAATGCTATCTGCTTGAAGTGCAATCACTTTTTGAAGGGTTTTAGGTGCAATTCCAGCCCTTGGTGGGTCTAGCATGATACGCTTAATTTTACCCTGAAAATCAGGGTATTCTTTCAAGAACTTACCGACATCTGCTGCAAAAAACTCTACGCTCTGGATGCCGTTTTTAGCTGCGTTTTGGCGTGCATCGGCAATGGCTTTTTCAACAATATCAACGCCGATGATACGCACATGAGGGTTTCGTTTAGCCATCAATTGACCAATGGTTCCGGTGCCACAAAAAAGATCCATAGCGATATCGCCAGGTTCAAAAGAATCTTCAAAAAGATAATCGAGTGCTTTATCATAGAGTAGTTCGGCACAGGCAGGATTGGTTTGAAAAAAACTCTCCATGCTGATTTGAAATCGAAGTCCGGAAAGTTCTTCTTCGATCACGGCTTGTCCAAAAATAAGGGATGAATGACCGTTTTCTATTTTGGCACGATCCGCAACGTTATCATTGACCGTATGCCAAAGCCCGGCTATTCTTCCAGGATGCAGTTGTTGGATAAATTGGGCAAAAGCTTGAATGTCAAAATTTTCAATTCCTTCTTTGGAGGTCACTAAGTTGATCAGCAGTTGATTATTCAAAAAAGATTTTCGTACGACGATATGTCTAAAAAAACCAACTTTTTTGGGCGGATGCCAGGCAGGCAGACCCGATTGTTGAAGATGGCTTCGTATTTCTTTGAGTTTGTTTTCCCAATCTTGGTCGAAAAGACCACTCGCTTTGTTTAGGCTTTCGACTTTCCACCATGTGCCGCGTCTTTTGAAACCAAGGGCAAAGGCGTCGTCGAGTTCTTCATTGGTTTGCAAATCGTGTTCTATGCACGAAAAGCTGTATTCCATTTTGTTGCGGTAATGATAATGAGCTGGAGAAGATATAAAGCTATCAAATTTGTTCATGCTGTCTTGGATACCGCTGAGTCGGGCAAAAGTAGAAAGCGTACTCTCTTTTTTATACTGCTCTTGTATGGCAACTGGTACGTGAATATAGGGGCCACCCGAGATCTCTTGAAATTCAGAAACGGTTTCGATTGGTGCACGTTGGAGTACTTCGAGCAATTTAGCCTCAGCGAATGTCTTGCGTTTGGTTTCTATTTTTGCCCGTACGAGTTGACCTGGAAAGGTATTGTCTACAAAAATGACAAACGGGCCTTTTTCGGTTTCAATTCTTGCAATTCCACGGCCTCCGAATGCATAATCGACGATTTGAAGGTCGATTTCTTGTGCGCGCTGTATGATCATACCATACCACGAATTACACCATTTTCTGCTTTTTGAATAAAGCCAATGATTTCCTCACGTAATGGGCTATTGGGCATGCTAGATTCTACTGCTTTAACACCTTTTGATACATTGCTGTTTTGGACATATAGAAACCTGTAGATATCTTCTATTTCTTTGACCTGTTCCTCTGTAAAACCTCGTCTTCTCAGCCCAATCGAATTAACACCTGCAAAGGAGAGTGGCTCTCTTGCAGCTTTAACAAACGGTGGCACATCTTTTCTGATCAGAGAAGCGCCACCAATAAAAGCATGTTTACCGATATGGGTAAATTGTTGTGCAGCAGCTTTCCCTTCTAAAATGGCCCAGTCGTCTATGGTTACGTGGCCAGAGAGGCCTGTATAGCTGGCTAAAATGACGTTGTTGCCAATCTGGCAATCGTGGGCAATGTGCACGTAGGTCATGAGCAGGCAGTTGTCTCCGATAGCTGTTTTAAGTTTATCGTTGGTGCCGCGGTGAATGGTTACACACTCACGAATTTTGGTGTGGTTCCCAATTTCTACAGTAGTGTATTCGTTTCCAAATTTTAAATCTTGCGGAATTACACCAATACAGGCTCCGGGGAAAACATCGCAATCTTCTCCAATACGAGTGCCGGGATACAATACTGCATTGGAGTGTATATGGCAACCATTACCAATGATAACATCTGGGTGAATAACCGCAAAAGGGTCGATGCGTACGTTTTGACCTATTTGCGCATCGAGTGATACAGAAGCGAGGTTAGAAATCATTCTGTTTTGTCTTTGATGATTTGTGCGAGCATGCTGGCTTCTGAGACTACTTTGCCATTTACATAGGCGGTTCCGTTCATTTCTACGAGGCCCCTGCGAATTGGGGAATTGAGTATCAGTTCGAAAACGACGGTATCCCCGGGCACTACTTTTTGCTTAAAGCGCACATTGTCAATTTTCATAAAGTAGGTAGAGTAGAGGTGTGGGTCTTCTACTTGAGATAATGCAAAAATACCGCCAACTTGTGCCATAGCTTCTATTTGCAAAACACCAGGAAATACGGGGTTTCCGGGGAAGTGGCCTGTAAAAATAGGTTCGTTCATGGTGATGTTTTTGACTCCGATAATAGAAGTAGGATGAATCTCCATGATTTTATCTACCATCAAGAACGGGTAGCGGTGTGGCAACATGCCTTCGATATCTTGGGTGGTATAAAGTGGATCTTTGCTAAGATCAAATACGCGACCAGCTTGTTGTTGTTTTTTGATTTGCTCTTTGAGCACTTTTGCAAAGCGTACATTGCCTGAATGGCCGGGTCTAGCGGCAAGAATATGTGCTTTAATTGGCTTGCCGATTAGTGCAAGATCGCCAACGATGTCGAGAAGTTTGTGACGAGCTGGTTCGTTTTCACATTGTAGTTTATTGCTGTTCAATACACCAATACCGTCCATGGTTACTTGAAGTTTCTGCTTTCCTAACAAATCAGCAAGGTTGTCAAGTTCGGTTTTGCTGACATCGGCTCGGTCTACCAAGACAATTGCATTGTCGAGGTCACCACCTTTGATGAGGTTATTTTTAGCTAAAATTTCAAGTTCTCGTAGAAAAACAAAGGTGCGGCAGTGTGCGATTTCTTGCTTGAATTCGCCAATGTGATACATACTGGCATGTTGAGTGCCTAATACAGGTGACTTGTAATCTACCATGACGGTTAGGCGATAATTGACATCTGGAATCGCTAGAAATTCAATGCCTTTGTCGAGGTCTTCCCAGGGGATGTTTTCCGTAAGCTCGAAGTAATCTCTGACGGCTTCTTGTTGCTCATAACCAACTGCTTCAATGGCTTGAACATAAGGGAGTGCGCTTCCATCCAAAATTGGGATTTCCGGACCGTTCAATTTGATTAAGGCGTTGTCTACTTGGCAACCATATAAAGCGGCTAGTACATGCTCAGTGGTGTAAACGCGAGCTCCATTTTGCTCTAGAGTGGTGCCGCGGTCAGTTGCTACTACATAATCGACATCTGCTTTGATGAGCGGTTGGTTTTCGAGGTCTGTGCGTTGAAATTTATAACCGTGGTTATCGGGTGCAGGGCATATTTCTAGGCGCACTGATTGGCCTGTGTGCAAGCCAACGCCTTCAAATGCGATAGGTTCTTTAATGGTGCGTTGTTGTTCTGTCATGCTTCTTTCTTTTTGAGCAGCTCGCTTAGTTTGTTTTCTAAGTCGTAAATTTTACGGAGGAGTTCTGGCAATTTGCGAAAGCCAAAATGCGAGCGTTTGTAATCATTAATTGGAATGGCCGGGGTACCCATAAGGGTTTCGGCTTTTTTCACTGTGGATGGAATGCCAGATTGGGCTACAATTTTGGTGTGATCAGCAATACTAAGATGGCCTGCAATACCAGTTTGTCCACCGATCATGACGTGCTTGCCAATTTTGGCAGAACCCGCAATACCTACTTGAGCAGCCATGGCCGTATGTTGATCGACGTCCACATTGTGAGCAATTTGGCACAAGTTATCGATTTTGACGCCTTTTCTGATAAAAGTTGAGCCCATTGTGGCGCGGTCTATGCTGCAATTTGAGCCAATCTCAACATCGTCTTCAATGACAACGTTGCCAATTTGTGGAATTTTGCTGTAAATTCCCCTGTCGTCTGGGGCAAAACCAAAGCCATCAGAACCAATAACGGTTCCAGCGTGAATAATGCAGTTGGAACCAATACGACAATCTTTATAAATGCTCACCGAAGGATAAATAGTTGTGTTTTCGCCAATACTTACCTCTTCTTGAATGACAACGTTTGGATGAATTTGACAGTCATCAGCAATTTGAACATTTGCACCAATATAGGCAAACGCGCCAATGTATACGTTTTTGCCGATACGCGCGCTTTCATGGATGAAACAAGGTTGTTCTATGATTGCTTCCTTTTTGTTCATGCTGTCATAAATAGCCAAAAGCTGCGCAAAGCAGGCGTAGGCATCCGCAACTTTTACAAGGGTGAGTGTGGAAGGTAGTGCCCTAGATGGTTCAAAGGAATCATTGACAATACATATGCTTGAGCCTGTTGTGTAGATGTATTGCTCGTATTTTGGATTAGAGAGAAAGCTGAGAGCACCTGCCTGACCCTCTTCAATTTTAGCAAGGCTTGTTACGGAGACATCGGGATTTCCAACGATTTCGCCCTTGAGCAGACCAGCAATTTGCAAGGCAGTAAATTCCATGTCCCAAAGTTAAAAAAACAAGCCTCCTACATCTTGTGTCAAAACTTAACTTTTAAACAATTTTGAAGGCAAAAATGTGAATTATACTAAAAATGAGGGGCTTTTTCCTGCAAATCGTAGACTTTGATCTTGTCTTTGTACCAAATACAGGTAGCATATACAAACACCTTAGATTGGAATGAAGGTCGAAAACAAAAAACATGTATGGGTCTTGGCTCATCGTTAAGCCTAGATTTTTGGTAATCGAAGTCGCCGTTTAATAGTGCTTTTTGTAGTTGAATATCCGTATTGATACCAAGTGAGCGTAGGTGTTCTTTGATAGCTGGGCTATCATCTGAATAAACTAAATTTTTATTTTTGGGCGCGTGGATAATGCGTGCGACGCTAACCGTTCTTTTCCTTTTTTTGAGTGCCTTTGTACTTTGAACAAATGGAATGAAATCGACAACAAAGCTTTCGTCGGTCATGCGCGCTAAACAATGTGCTTCATTATTGTTGCCATCTGTAAAAGTAAGATCGTAGACTTTGTGTCGGCCGCTGCGTATACTTTTTGTAAAGGAGATATCGGCGTCTTGGATCAGTCTGTAAAATTTTTTGTTGTTGAGTTTATGTTCCTTGTAAAAGGAATGAGCGTCCTGTGCATCGATCAGCCACAAGCGCTTATTTATAGCTTCTTTGACGCGGTTTTCTGGCATCCAGCTGCAACCTCGGGTATTGAAAATACCAAAAGTAAGAATGAGGCCAAGTCCGAAACCTAGTCCGTAATAACGAAGTCTTCTCCAGAATGATTCCATGGCATAAAAAAAAGGGAGCGAACTCCCTTTCAAATTTACATCAGTGCGTCTAATTTCTCTGCGAGTACTGCTTTTGGAACGGCACCAACTGATTTATCGACTACTTCGCCATTTTTAATAAATAGAATGGTTGGAATCGAGCGCACACCAAACTGAGCAGATACGCCCATGTTATGATCGACATTTACTTTACCGATAAGGGCTCTTCCTTCGTACTCTTCATGCATTTCTTCAATTACTGGGCCGATCATGCGACACGGTCCACACCACTCTGCCCAAAAATCGATGATCACTGGCTTGTCTGATTTCATGACGAGCTCATCAAAGTTTTGGTCTGTAATTTCTACTGCCATTTTATAATTTATTTGTCGTTACTAACTTAGGAGCGTCAAAATTAACGCTTTTTTAATTCTTGGGCCAAATATTTTGCAGTGTAGGATACTTTTTGCGCCTTTTTCACCATTTGTTGAGGACTGCCTTCAAAAAGTACTTGTCCTCCGCGCTGCCCTCCTTCGGGCCCTATATCGATGATGTAATCGGCAGTTTTTATCATGTCTAGGTTATGTTCTATTACTACTACGGTGTTTCCTTCATCTACGAGTCTTTGTAGTACCTTGAGCAGTAGTTGAATATCTTCGAAGTGCAGACCGGTCGAAGGCTCATCCAAAATATATATGGTTTTACCGGTGGCGCGTTTGGCAAGTTCAGCAGCTAATTTAATGCGCTGTGCTTCTCCGCCCGAAAGCGTGGTAGAAGATTGTCCGAGTTGAACATAACCTAGACCTACTTCTTCGAGCGTTAGAAGCATTCGATGAATTTTGGGTTGATTTTCAAAGAATCCGCAACCTTCCGAAATGGTCATTTGTAGGACATCAGCGATGGTTTTTCCTTTGTAGCGAACCTCAAGCGTTTCGTTGTTGTAGCGTTTACCGTTGCATTGTTCGCACAAGACATAGACGTCAGGCAAGAAATTCATTTCAATTAAACGCATTCCACCTCCGTTACAGGTTTCACATTTGCCACCCGCCACATTAAAAGAAAAGCGCCCAGCCTTATAGCCTCGAATAAGTGCTTCGGGCATACTTGCAAATAAACTCCTGATCTCGTCAAATACTTTGGTGTAGGTCACAGGGTTAGAGCGCGGTGTTCGGCCAATTGGGCTTTGGTCTATTTCAATTACTTTGTCGAGGTACTCTAGTCCTTTGATCTGCTTAAATGGCAATGGTGTTCGAATAGGGTCGTAGAAATGATTCATTAGAATTGGGAAAAGCGTCTGATTGATCAGTGACGACTTTCCACTACCGCTGACCCCAGTTACAAAGGTGAAAGTTCCAAGTGGAATTTGAATGGATGCATTTTTTAGGTTGTGACCCGTCGCGCCTTTTAATTCTAAAAAATTACCGTTTCCTGTTCGGCATTTTTCTGGTATTTCGATATTTCTTGTACCATTTAAATACCCCGCTGTAACGGTATTACGCTGCAGCATATCGGCGTATGTACCTGCAAAAACAATTTGGCCACCATGGCGTCCTGCACCAGGGCCAATATCTACGATGAAATCGGCTGCCTCCATCATTTCTTTGTCGTGCTCAACTACTAAAACAGTATTGCCAATGTCTCGTAATTTCGTAAGTGAACGAATCAGCTTGGTGTTGTCTCGTTGGTGAAGGCCAATAGACGGTTCATCTAAAATATAAAGAACGTTTAATAGTTCTGTTCCAATTTGTGTTGCTAGTCTGATGCGTTGCGCTTCTCCACCTGAGAGCGTTTTTGCACTGCGGTGCATGGTGAGGTAGTCCAGGCCAACTTCTAGGACAAAACCCAAACGTGCATTGATTTCTTTGATGATTTCTTTACCGATAAATAGGGCTTGTGCATCGAGCATTTCAGGTAATTTGGCACACCATTCTTGTAGGGCTTGCAAATCCATGATGGCTAGTTCACCAATGTGCTGTTCGCCAATTTTAAAATGCAGCGCTTCTTTTTTGAGGCGATAGCCTTGGCAGTCTGGGCAAGCTTTTTTATGCATAAAACCTTGGGCCCAGCGTTCAATTGCAGTAGATGAATCTTCGGCGTGCCGGCCCATAAAATGAAGCAGTCCTTCAAAGCGTTCTTGGGTATCTAAAGGCCCCAGTTCCATGTCTTCATTACCGTATAGCAACAACTCTACAAGTTCATTGTCGATGTCAGCGATTGGCGTGTTCAGTCCGCATTGATTGGCTTGTAAAATCTTTTCAATTTTGTCAAAAATCCATGATTTTTTGTAAGGGCCAAGTGGTGCAAGTCCACCTTTTCGGATGGAAAGCGTAGGATCTGGGATGATTTTATCTTTATCCATTTCACTGACTTCGCCAAGGCCTTTACAGGTGGTACAGGCACCATAGGGAGAGTTAAATGAAAAAAGATTAGGTTCAGGTTCAGGGTAGGAGATACCACTCGTAGGACACATCAATGACCTGCTAAAATGCCGCGTATTTCCGTTTTCTAAATCTAGCACCATGAGGGTGCCCTCACCGAGCTTCATGCAAGTTTGTATGGTTTCTAAGCAGCGTTTTTCGTCGACCTCACCTGCGATAAAACGATCCACAACGATTTCGATATCGTGGGTTTTGTAGCGATCTAACTTGATGCTTTTGCTCAACTCTAGCAATTGGCCATCTACCCGAACCCGAATATAGCCCATGCGCTGAACTTGCTCAAAAAGTTCGCGGTAGTGTCCTTTTCGACCTTTAACCTTAGGGGCGAGTAGGGCTACTTTTTTGCCCTTGAAAGTATCTTGAACAAGGTGAGTAATCTCGTGGTCTGCATATTGAACCATTTTTTCTCCGGTTTGAAAGGAGTAGGCAGTTGCGGTTCTTGCATACAAAAGGCGAAAAAAGTCGTATAATTCTGTGATGGTTCCTACGGTTGATCTTGGCGAGCGTCCTACTGTTTTTTGTTCTATGGCAATAACTGGGCTGAGGCCATCGATTTTGTCGACGTCGGGTCGTTCTAGACCGCCAATAAATTGCCGTACGTAGGCTGAAAAGGTATCTAAATAGCGGCGTTGCCCTTCTGCAAAGATGGTATCGAAAGCCAATGAAGATTTACCACTGCCACTAATTCCTGTAAAAACAACCAGCTTTTGACGAGGGATCTCGAGATGTAGGTCCTTGAGGTTGTGTTCTCGTGCGCCTTGAATTCGAATGAAATCGTTGGGGTTAGAATACTTCGACATTGTTCTTTTTAATGAGGATCAAAATACGCCGGTGTCAACAACGCATTAAAATTGCCAATTTAGCGACATTTTAGGATTGCAAAATTACATTAAATTTGTCTATATGCCTTTTCCTTTGCACCGCCTTCTATTGCTCTTTCTTCCTTTTTGGTTTTTTGCACAAGTGCCCCAAAAATCGGTAGTACAAGCGAGCTTATTGAAGCTTATCAACGACCCCCAACTCAAAGGAACCAAATGGAGTGTGTGCGCAATTGACCTCAACACCGGCGACACAATTGCGTCTTTCGATGCTACGCAGCAATTACCGGGCGCATCTATTGTAAAATTAATCAGTACTGCTGCTTCTCTTCATATACTTGGTCCAGCGCACAGCGCTCATACGCAACTCAATTTAGAAGGGACTATGCATTCCAACGGTGTTTTCGACGGAAATCTTCGCATTATTGGTACCGGAGATGTTTCCTTAGGCTCTAAGTATTTTAATGCATCCGGGTCTGAGCTTCAATTTTTACACGAATGGGCTCAATTGTTCAAACAAAATGGGATTAAAGTCATTACTGGTGATATCATTGCCGATGCCACTGGCTTTGGGGTCAATCAATGCCCTCTAGGTTGGGAGCAAGCAGATATGGGTAATTATTATGGATGTGGTGCTTTTGGGCTCAATTTTTATGATAATACGCTCAAATTAAATTTTCAAACGGGTGCAACAGGAACGCCAGTCAAGCTAAAGAGTTTGTTTCCCTCAGATCAGCACTATAAATTAATTGTTGAAACAACCGCAGCTAGCATAGCCTCTGACCAATCTTATATCTATGGCGAACCTTTTAATAATCAAAGGACCATCAAGGGTCGCTTACCTGCAAACCGAAGTAATTTTGAAGTGAAAGCGAGTATGCCAGATCCAGAAAGACTTTTAGCTGAAGAGTTATATAATACGCTTCAGGAGGAAGGAATCAGAGTAGATGGAGGTGCTATTTCGGCAAGAAAAATGAATGCCATTGCCAACCAAACTGACTCAACTCATCAGTTATTATATACGCATCAGGGTAAAACGCTAAGTGAAATCATTTATTGGACCAATCAGCAGAGCGTCAATTTATTTGCTGAAGGTAATTTGTTACAATTGGGTTTAAAGCGATATGGAACCGGAACCTATGAAAATAGCTTGATGGTTTTGGATAGCTTGCTGATGGAGTGGGAGGTTGGCCCTTGCCGGATTGTGGATGGAAGTGGGCTTTCGAAAGAGAACAGAATGAGTGCAAGTCAATTTGTACAATTGCTAAAAATTCAAACAAAATCGCCCCATTTTGATATCTTTTATAAAAGCCTTCCCATTGCAGGCATGACCGGTACGGTTAAAAATCTTTGTAAGGGTCAGGCAGGAGAAGGCAAAGTACATGCCAAAAGCGGTAGTATTAAAGGGGTCAAAGCGTATGCTGGTTATGTTGAATCAGCTAGCGGACATCAAATAGTTTTTGCAATCATAGCCAATGACTACACAATAAGTGGTTTTAACATGGCAAAAAAAATGGAACCATTTTTCAATAGTTTGGCTACATATTGAGCTCAACCTTTATGATTTCCTTCCAAAAGTCTTGGATAGGTATACCTGCAACACCAAGCATTTGTGGAACAATACTTGCTGGAGAAAACCCAGGCGTTGTATTGACCTCTATAACGAACGGTTTATTTTGAACCAGCATAAAATCAATTCTAGCGATAGCTCGTAAGCCAAGAAGTTCATATATTTTTTTGGCTTGATCTTGCACATTTTCAGCAATTTGCTGGGCTACCCTAGCCGGGGTAATTTCTTTTGATTTGCCATCATATTTGGCAGCGTAGTCAAAAAATTCGGTTTCAGAAACAATTTCGGTAAGGGGTAGGGCAACAAGTCCACTGGTACTTCTAAAAACACCACAAGTGACCTCAGTTCCATCTAAAAATGCCTCTGCCACTACAGACCTACCTTCTTTAAACGCGCTTTCAAAGGCGCTTTGAACGTCATCTATTGACTTAACTTTAGAAATCCCAAAGCTAGAACCGGAATCTGATGGTTTTATAAATAGAGGAAGCCCAAGTTCCTTTGTCAAAGAGCTTGCATCAATTTGATCTCCAAAATGAAATAATTTTGATTGGGCAACATCAAAACCAAAGCCTTTCAAAAACTGGTTACAATACCATTTATCAAAAGAGAGGGCACTGGCTAAAACGCCGGAATTGATATAAGGTATTTGAAGCATGTCCAAATAGGCTTGAATGCGACCATTTTCGCCCGGATCTCCATGGGTATAGATAATGGCTGCAGCAATATTTTCTTCTAATTCAAGGCGCTCTTTCCAGTTTTCTCTAGAAATTTCAATAAGAATGCAAGTTAAGTGATCAGGGAAATTTTTTTGAATAGTTTGAGCACTCTTCACAGAGATATGGTATTCGGAAGAGAATCCTCCGCAAATGAGTCCGATGCGCTTCATGCGTTTATTTTAGACGAAATTATCTAAAATTGGTAATTTCGCAACATGAGGCCCTTGTATTTTATTTTTTGGTTTGCATTAACAATCAGTTTTCGCTTGTTTTTTAGACGGGCGAAACAAGTTCGCCCGAGCAAAAAACGCTTTGGTAGAACAATTTTTGTAAGTAACCATCCTTCGGCATTTTTAGACCCTCTTGTAATTGCTGGTTTGCGCAAGCCTGTGGTTTTCTTCATGACGCGCTCAGATGTATTCAATCGTTTTACTCGGCCTATTTTTTGGTTGGCCCATATGTTGCCGATCTATCGCCAACAAGATGGTGGAAATTCACAAGAAAAAAATAAAGCGGTTTTCAAAAAAGCAACCCAAGCATTGGCAAGAAATCGAAATCTGCTGCTGTTCGGCGAAGGAATCACAGACGATGTTTTCGAACGTAGGCTCAAGCCCATCAAAAAAGGTGCGATTCGCATTGGCTTCACAGCATTAGAAGACCTCAATTGGAGCGTTCAGATAGAAGTACAGGGCTTGGGCATTAATTACACAGACCCGGGCGTGCTGCGCAGTGATGTCCTTATTGCTGCAGCTGAACCAATTGTATTGAACAATTACAAGGATGCTTATTTGGAGAATCCTTCTAAAGTGATTTCTGAACTCAATCGGGAGTTGGAAGTACGTATGCAAGGTCAAATTACACATTTGAATACTGAACACCATGTCTTGTTACACGAGCAAATCATGATGCTCAATCGCAAAGGTATGCACGTCTCATGCTATGATCCGAACATTCCTCTTGAAGGTCGTTGGGATTATTCGCGTCTGCTTGCCTTGCAAATGAATAAACTCAATGAATCGGCAGATCAACAACTCATCAACTTTTCAAACGATACGCTAAGTCCATATTTGAAGAAGTTGGCGCAAATCGGATTGTCAGAATCCGAATTATATTGGTTTACGCTAGAACGGAATTGGAAAGTCCGCACAATGATGCTCGCAATTTTTCAATTGCCTTTCTTTTTGTTAGGACTTGTGCATGTGGCCATTCCGCACCTCTTAGTAAAGCGTTTTGTCGAAAGTAAGTTTGAGCGCAAAGTATTTTGGTCCTCGACGAAAATGGGAATATTATTGGTATTGTTGCCTCTTTGGAATATGCTGGTTTTCTTCGCTTTAACTACTTTGATACACGAAAAATGGTATTTCTGGCTTACTTATTTTGTTTCATTGAATTTTGTGGCATTGGCTTATTATTTATTTATCAAAAACACCACTCTTTTAATTAAATCGTTACGTTATAACGCACAAAGTTTGCAAACAATTGTTGCAGAACGCAAAAGGGTGCTAGAACAATTAGAAAAACTTCAATTCTAATGGAAGATACAATTCGAATTAAAAAACCAAAATGGCTTCGCGTTAAATTACCTACCGGTGAAAATTACCGCAAGGTGAGGGGGCTCGTCGATGCGCACAAACTTCATACAATTTGTGAGAGTGGAAGCTGTCCAAATATGGGAGAATGCTGGGGTGAAGGCACGGCAACATTTATGATTCTAGGTAATGTTTGTACTCGTTCCTGTGGATTCTGTGGTGTGCAAACCGGAAAGCCTGAGCCTGTCGATATTTTTGAACCTGGTAAAGTTGCGAATTCGGTTAAAATTATGGGGGTCAAGCACGCAGTCATTACTTCCGTTGATCGGGATGATCTCAAAGACGGCGGTGCTGACATCTGGGCACAAACCGTACGCGCCATCAGGCAGCAATCGCCGGGTACCACACTAGAAACCCTCATACCTGATTTTGCGGGTAATTGGTCAAATCTTCAAGTGCTTATTGATATTGCACCTGAAATTGTTTCACACAACCTAGAAACGGTGCGAAGACTCACCAAGCAAGTCAGAATTCAAGCGAAATACGACCGTAGTTTAGAGGTATTGTTCCGACTTAAAAAAGGAGGAATGCGCACCAAATCTGGCGTGATGCTCGGTTTAGGAGAGACAGAGCAGGAAGTGTTGGAAACCATGCAAGACCTAAGAGCGGTTCATGTTGATATTCTGACGCTTGGGCAATATTTACAACCCACACCCAAACATTTGCCAGTTGCCGAATTTATTGAGCCAGAAAAGTTTGCTTTTTACGAACAAAAGGGTCTAGAAATGGGTTTTAGGTTTGTTGAAAGCGGTCCGCTGGTTCGTTCTTCTTACCACGCCGAAAAACATCTATTCGATCTATAAAATTTTTGAAAGCGTGCCCAACGAAAATTTATAACTAAAATTTTGTGAATGCATAGCTTCTTCATCTAATATTAACAGAATATTTCTTAATTTGGCACATTGATTATGCACTATTAACATTTGCAATATGAATAAAAAGGTATATGTATTTGGTTCTTTGATAGTTACAGGTGTTTTTGCACTTGCTTTTGTTGCTTTCCAACAGCTTCCGAAATCGGCGATTTATCGCCAAGAAGGATTGTCTGCCCTTCAAGAAGGACGCTCAACCGACGCTATTGCTTGGTTAAAAGCGCGTTACATTGACGTCAATACAGGAGAGCCTGTTTCTGATGCTGTACTTTCGCAGATAGAAGCCGACATACGCAAGAAAGGGATGTCTAAATCCATCGTTTTTGAATCTTTGGGTCCTGATAACATTGGTGGTCGTACCCGTGCCATTTGCATCGATCGCAGTAATATCAACCGTGTTTGGGCGGGTGGTGTTTCTGGTGGTTTGTTTGTTTCGAACAACAAAGGAAACTTCTGGGAACGCGTTCTCCCATATGTTATTGCAGGTGGTAACCCTTTTATCTCGAGCATGACCATGACTCCAGACAACACTCTTTACGTTGCTACTGGTTCAAATGACGAAGCATGGGGTGGTAACGGTGTTTGGTATTCTACAGACTTCGGAAGTACCTTTGAAAAAATTCCAGGCACCTCGAGCGCCACAGAAATTGCCAGCTCAAATGCAGATAATTACGTATGGTTGGCAACAGCCTCGGGTCTCAAAAAATGGAAAGTTGGCGACGCTTCTCTTACTAGTGTTCCCGCATCTTCTGGTGGTTGTTTTGCGCTTCAAGTTTCTACCAACGGACAAGTTATTGTTGCGGCATACGGTGCCAACAAAACTTTCATCTCCAATGATGGCGGTCTTACTTTTGCCGACAAGTCGGGAACAAATGCGAACAACTTGGTGCCAACTGGTGCCTCACGCATTGAGTATGCCATTTCTCCTTCTTTAAATGATGCAGGCGCATTCTCGATTTATGCAACCCGTACCAACTCAAATCTAATGTCCATGCACGTGTCTCACGACAACGGTCAAACGTGGAATCAATTTGTCGGTACCTCAGGGCCCCCAAATGAATTTGATATTTACCGTAACCAAGGTACTTACAACAGCATCCTCTCTGTAGATCCAACAGACTCAGAGCGTCTATTAATTGGTGGTATAGATGTTTGGGAGTGGAAGCAAACCGTTAACAATCCACCTTCAGGTGGGTTTGAGAAAATTTCTCTTTGGTTTGTAAACCCAAGCTCACCCACGTACGTCCATGCAGACAACCACGAAATGAAATGGGACAACAACAACCGTTTATACCTAGGTAACGACGGCGGTGTCGGAATTACGTTAGATAAGGGTGCCAATTGGTATCCTGCAAATCGTGGCTACAACGTGACTCAATTCTACGGAATTGCGTTCGATGCAGCCGGACGCGTCATGGGCGGTACCCAAGACAACGGTACGCTTTACAACGACTTCACCCTTTCTACATACCATGAGTTCCGCGAGGTGAACGGTGGTGACGGTTTTGAATGTGAGATATCCTTCTTCAACCCGAATGTGATGATATCCTCCATTTACTACAACACCATTTCTCGTTCCGGAGACCGCGGTGTCAACTGGACTAACTTTAGTCCGAACCTACCAGGAACATATGACGCACCAGGTACGGACGGAAGCCCTAATCACCCTTTCCATACAGAACTCTTCTTAGCAGAATATTTCGACCCTAACTCCGAAGACTCAGTAACTTACATACCGAAGAAAAACTATGCCGCAGGCGCTATGCTTCGCATTCCTTCTTTGGCTTCCGGAGATACTATCACTATAGCTGCACCAACGGCTCTATATTTTGATGATACACTCTATTACGATCCATCTTTAACCGTGAACAATGTCAATTTTGGTATCAACACAGCAACTGGTGAAACCGTTGAAATGGGGTCAGACACCGTTATTTTCAATGTCGCCTGGGATACACTTCGCGTTGCCGACCCATACCAATCTTGGTTCTTGGTTTATGTAAATGCAAATGGCGGAGAATTATGGGGAACTAGAAACGCTGGACGTTTTTCAGTAACCAATCCTGGTTGGCTTTGTGTGGCAAGAGGTTTTGGAGGTGGTACTTTCAATTCTGTAGATGTAGCGTTTTCACGCGACCTCAATCATTGTTACATCAGTTCAGGAAACGGTGTATGGCGTTTAGATGGCCTCGGTGACATTTACACCAGTGACCCAGATTTTGCCTCCAAAGCAGGCTATGTAACGCAAGGTGCCAATACAACACCTCCATCTGGTACTACCCTTACGAAGATTACCAATACTTCTTACGAAGGCATCGCCATCAATCCGAACAATGCCAATGATCTCGTTTGTTTTGCTGGCTTCAATGGCACAAACAAACGAACAAATAATGCAACAGCAAGTAATCCAACATTCACGAACCTCGGTGCCATAGTTTCAGGTATTGCTACATACGACGGTATCATCGATCGCAACGATCCAGATATTCTAGTTGTAGGAACCTCTAATGGGGCATGGGTTTCCGAAAATGGTGGTGCTACTTGGGCTAACGCCTCTTCCGGCTTTGAAGGTACACCGGTCTATGAAGTACTCCAAAGCTGGCGTTCCTTCGACGAAGGGAACAGCAGACCTGGCGAAATCTACCTAGGAACTTTCGGACGTGGTATTTGGAGAACTACGCAATTCCTCGGAACAAATAATCCTTCGGGCGCACCTGCTGGTCAGTTCAAAACAAAGTTGCGTACTTACCCGAACCCAACCCGAGACAACACAACGCTAGCTTTTGAATTAGCACAGAGTGGAAAAGTAGAGGTTCAAGTATACTCCATTACAGGCCGTTTGGTATGGTCCAAAACGACTCAAATGTCTGACGGCACTCAAGAACTTAGCATTGACGGTGCTGATTTACCTACTGGCACTTACATTGTTAAGTTCAGTTCTGGTAAGCAAACTGATACTGCTAAGTTTATTAAAATGTAAGCTTCATATAGCAAATAAAAAAGGAGACTTTGGTCTCCTTTTTTTTTGTGTCAAATTTTTCTATCAAATGTTGCGATGCAAACTGCTGGTATTTGAACCAAGTACAAGACCTGCAAAATTAGAGAGCAGCACATGTCCGTAATTACCTGATACTTCCGGATGAAACTGCACTCCATATTGCGGCAGCAACTTGTGTTTCATAGCTTCATTGATACAGGCGTCTGAACAGGCTAATAGCTCAAAACCATTAGGAACTGAAATGTGTTCGCAGTGGTCTTCTTGCATTTCAAAGATGTCAGGTAGGCGCTCAAATAAAATATCATCTTTAAGGACTTCAATTTCTTGCATGCCTCGATCTTCGCGCATTTTGGAAACCCTTGCGCCATTGAGTAAGCCTAGTATTTGATGTCCAAAACAAATACCAAGTAAAGGTTTGGTGTAGCTCTTGATCCAGGAAAGGTGCGTTAAATAGGGTGTAGGATCAATATCGGTAAGTAAAATAGGGGCACCTGAAATCACAATACCACTAAAATGATCTAATTGAGCAGCCTCAAAATCATGTAAACCTATGGTTTGTACGTCGATATATTCATCGAGTTGGGCAGCTATTGCTGGTGTTTTGTGACTTCCGCAATCGAGTAGGGCGATCATTCATTGGGCTTATATAACACGCAGCTCACTGCTCGGTGATCACTGCGCGTGTGTTTTTGAATCTGAAATCGGGTAGCACTGAGTTGCTGACTGTAAAAAAGGTAATCGATTCTGCCCGCAGGAAGGCGACCGACATACGTACTGCCTAAGCCGAAACCACTACCTCTAAAGGCATCGAGCAAATGTAGTTGGAATTGGTTATAGGTATATGACATTGGCGTATCATTGAAGTCTCCACAGACAATTACGGGATAGGGTGAGGTTTGAAGGTGTTCAACAACCCTTCTTGCTTGTTCAGCTCGCTTTTCAAAAGCTCCTCTCAATTTGCGGTATACTGCAATGGCTCCTTTTTTACTACCGTAGGTTTGTACCTCCTTGCCTTCAAGATTTGGATCAGTATTTAGTCGTATAGACTGCAAGTGAACGTTATAGACCCTAAACGTATCTGTACCTTTAACGATATCGGCAAAAATGCAATAATTAAAGTCTTGTACGCCTTGTGATTCGAACATTACATCTCCTCTTGCGATCATCGGGTACTTGGAAAATAAGGCAATACCGTAATTTTCTCTGGTTCGCCTTTTATGGGCACTCCGCTCGTGATAGTCTTTTGTACTCATGATGCGATTGAGAGAATCCATGACTTCAAAACGACTTGGTTTATCTTGGCGATAAAATTCTTGCAAACACAAAACATCGGGCTGCTCTTTATCGATAAATCTAAAAATTTCGTTTCTAGCATTGAGTGCTTCTGAGAAGGAAGGGTTAAATAAATCGAAAAGCCTCACGTTATAGCTGAGTACTTTAAGGCCAGTCATTTCGGTTAATTCAGGATTGCTGTTAGCTAATGAAAAATTGCGAAAATGTAGTTTCCCTCCGATCAATAAGGTAAGCAAGCAAATTATAGCCCATTTGGATCGAAAAATGCTCCAAATAAGCAACCAAAAAAAGGTAAGTCCGAGAAGAATGGGATAACTGAGCCCAAAAAAAGGTAGTGATGGTATCGTCGATGGGTGAATAAAAGGTGCAAGATAACTTAATAGCAGTCCGATGAGGGTAAGTGCAGTTGCTATTTTAAAGGGTGCAAAGAGGAAGGAACGCCGCTTTCTAGACATCTTTGCTCTGTTGAAATAAGTAGTCCTTCTCTTCTTTAGATAAGGCATCGTAGCCGCGCTTGGCTATTTTATCTAGAATGGCATCCAAGTGCTTTTGGCGCTCTTGTTTGTGGGCGCGATAGTCGTCGTCAGTAAGCGGGCGTCCGCCTTTCTTCACTTTCAATTTTGGGCTCGTTTTAGATACTTTTATACCAAGCCACGGTCTAGAAAGTCGAATATGCCAAAATTGTTGGATGCTCCAGAGACCAAATAGCGCCCCACCGATGTGTGCAAAGTGTGCGATTTGATCAGAAGTACCAACGGCACTGAGGTCTTTGAGGAAAAAGAAGATGGCCAACATATATATACGCAACGGAAAAATACCAAAAAGTTGCACTTTAAGTTGTGGTTGTGCAATAGCTAGGGCAGTAAATATAGCCATAATGGCCCCAGATGCACCAACAACAGAGAAGTTGCTACCCTGAAGTGCTGGAAAAAGTTGATGGGCTATTATTTCTGCCAAATTACCAGCTAACCCACCAAGAATATAAAGTTGTAAAAGCCTTAAGCCTCCAAAAAATCGTTCGTAGGTTTGGCCAGCAAAATAAAGAAATAAGAGATTGCCAAATAAATGCCAAATGCCAAAGTGAGCAAATAAAGAAGTCAGGAGTGTCCAAGGTTTAAGGAGCACACCAAAAGTATCTACTGGCAATGCAAACCAATAATGGCTGATGTATTCATACATAGATGCGTTCGCTGTACTAAATACTTCTAATCTCTCGAGCGCATTAATGAGCTGTATGAGTGTAAAAACACCAATGTTAATTATGACCAAACGAATGGTCATGGTGCCACTTTTGAATTGCTCTTGAATTTGTGCGATGAGGGGATTCATTACCAAAAGTTTGAACGGTCTTTTTTGCGCCACACAAGCACCAAAATAGCACCAGCAAGTGCTCCTCCTACATGTGCGAGGTGCGCAACGTTATCGCCTGCTTGGTTTTGAAAAGCTAAATAAAGTTCGAGCAGAAAATAGCCTGTCACCAAGAATTTGGCTTTGACCGGAATGGCAAAGTAGAGTCGGAATTCTGTGTTTGGAAATAAGATGGCAAAGGCGGTCATAATGCCAAAAACACCACCTGAAGCACCCACCATCGGTGTAATAGATTTATCTAAATAATTTTGTAAGGCAGGGCTTACACGAATTTGGTTGTCGGAGATATATGAATTGATTTGATCAATCAGGTTGCCGTTTAGATCAACGGTATGTTTTAAAAAATAATTGAACTGATCGATATCAAATTGTGCAGCTAGTGTATGCTTCATGTTCATGATTTCGATGAACCCGATCATGTTATAGAGTGCAAAAGAACCCATGGCGCTAACGAGGTAGAAGATAAAGAATCTTTTGGGCCCCCAAATATTTTCGAGGTAGGCACCGAGCATGACGAATAGCCACATATTGAAGAAAATATGTAAGAAATTATCGGTGCTGTGCATAAAAAAATGCGTTACCACTTGATAAGGCTCGAAAAATGGCGAATTAACATAATGGGCTCCGAGCGTCATTTCAAGACCAATTCCTTGGCTTTTGAGCAGCAAACTTGCTACAAAAAAAGCGATATTCAGCAGTAAAATATTTTTAGTGACTTGGGGTAGATTCTGAAACATAGCTATAATTTTTTGGCCAATTCGTCGAAGCCTAAAGTATACATAATTGGTTTTCCATTAGGTGTAGTGGTATGCTGTGGGCACTGAAATAAAGTGTCGATGAAATGTTCAACTTCTTTGTGGTGCTGTAGGCGGTAGTTTTTGGAGCCAAGTAAGGCCAATTTGGCAACGATAAAATGGGCTACATCGCCGCTGTCGATGTCTGAATACGCAGCTGCATTGGTGAGGTCGTCTAGGCAGGCTTCAAGGTCTAAAGCCGATAAGAGGGCCGGAACAGCTGAAATAAGTAGTTGATCTTCATGTATCTCGAAAGCAAAACCTAACTGAGACCATAGACTTTTTTGATCTTGCCAAGTTACTTTGGCTTCTTTTTCTAAAGTTCTTTCAAGCGGAAAAAGCAATTGTTGTGAGGCCAGTGGTTGTGATATAAAATGCTGGATGAGTTCGTCGAACAAAATGCGGTTTTTTGCTCTATGGATATCGATAATTAGAAAACCTGATTTAGTCGGGCTGATTAAATATTTATCGTGCAATAAGAATTGCTTGTCCTCGAGTTCAGCTGAGAAATCAATTGGATTGTCTGAGGGTGTTTGGTGTTCTATTTGATAAAATTGTTGCCAATCTTCGGGGCTAGGAGGGGTACTGCCGAAACCTTCCTGTTGTAAGGCTGTGCTGTAGTTCTTTGCGCTTGATCCGCTATTTGAACTGGGATGAACCGTAGTTTGAAAAGGGTTGTAGGTAGGGTTTACCACTATTTGAGGTTCAACGGGCTCTGATTTTCTAAGCGCATTTGGTATGTCAAAAGCGTTCTCTGTTTCAAAATCGAGCGTAGGAAAAATATTGTGTTTGCCTAACGCTTGCCTTACGCTACTCAATAGGATGGAATAGATAAAGCGGTCCTCTTCGAATTTAATCTCTGTTTTGGTTGGATGAATATTGACATCGATTTTTTGTGGATCAATATCTAGGAAAATGCAGTAGCTGGCATGGTGCTTTTCGGATATCATGCCGTCGTAGGCTTTCGTGATCGCATGATTGAAATAAGGATCTTTGAAAAAGCGATTGTTAACGAAAAGATATTGTTCACCTCTGCTTTTTTTTGACATTTCAGGTTTACCAACATAACCACTAATACGCACGATATCGGTTTGCTCGTTGATGGGGACCAATTTTTCATTACTCCCTTTACCAAAAATGGCAGCAATACGCATTCTGTGATTTCCTGCGGGCAATTGGATGAGCTCTTGACCGTTGTGTTGAAAACTAAACTGAAGTTCGGGGTGGGCCAATGCAACGCGTTCAAATTCGGTCTGAATGTGACTGAGTTCGATAGTGTCACTTTTTAAAAAGTTGCGGCGGGCTGGTACGTTATAAAAAAGGTTCTTGACCTCAAAAGAGGCTCCGTTATTGCAAAGTACTTCTTGTTTGAATTTGATTTGGTTGCCCTCGATTTCAATATGAATACCGGTGTCTTGGTCTGCTTGTTTGGTCTTGAGGCTCACATGGGCTATTGCTGCAATGGAAGCGAGGGCCTCGCCACGGAATCCTTTGGTTGTTAAGGCAAAAAGGTCAGTTGCATTCTGTAATTTGCTGGTAGCATGCCTCAAAAAGCACTTTTCAGCATCTTGGGTATCCATGCCTTTGCCGTTGTCGAGTACTTGAATGAGTGTTTTGCCAGCATCTTTAATTACCAATTGAATTTTGGAAGCCCCAGCATCTACAGCGTTTTCGAGTAGTTCTTTGACAACAGAGGCAGGTCGTTGAATGACTTCTCCGGCTGCAATTTGATTGGCGATATGATCGGGCAGTAAGTGGATGATGCTCATGCGGTCTCACGATGTTTCGTGCTGAACAAATGTAATTAATTCCGCTGAGTTCGCCGCGCTTATATCCTCACGATTGTGCCTGAGTAGGTAGTTTTTTCGTTTGGAAGCACCTGTTGTAAGGTAACTTTCCAAATATATGCTTTTTGTGCACCTACAAGCTGCCCATTGCGTTGGTCAATGCCGGTCCAAGGGTTTTGTGCATCAGTGGTTTTGAAAACAAGACCTCCGTTGTCAGGATCTATAATGAGCAGCTCAAAGCCCACCTCTCGGATGGTGAGGGCATAGGGCATGAAGGTAGCATTTCGCTCATCTCTAGATTCCGGATTAAAGGCATTAACTGCAAGTAAGTTGTAGTCTTCATTGGCGGTTACCTTGATTTTTTCTGTACGCTGACATCCGTCGAGTTGAGCAAGTGCGGTAATCGTGTAGGTTTGACCTTGGAAGGCGAGTAAATCTACGCCTTTATTGGTTTGGTTAATGAGGGTGCCGTTTGCACTCCACGTGATATCTGTACCGGTATTTTCTGCGTTGATACGAATGCGCGGCGTACCTTCTTCATAATTTATGGCATCGGCATCAAGTGTGATTTTTGGTACTTTACAAGGTACTGGAACCTCGCTTGGTGCTTGGTTACCATTATGTTCATTTGCTATGTTTTTTGCTTCATTTGGTGATTTCGAATCGGTATCCGGATTCAATGGAACATTAGGATCAGAAAGCGCTATTTCTTGTTGGATCAACGGCGAAATAGGCGTTAGATACCAATGGGGATCTACTACTACTTCTTGCGTCATTTGCGTCCAACCTTTGTTGTTAGCATTGTTTGGAGCAATTGTTAAAATGTTTTGGTTCTTTTTTGGCTTCGTTGGCTTCGTGTTTTTTTGTGCTTTTTGTGAAAATGATGGATTTCTTTGCTCAGTAGTTTGGAACTTATTTTTTGCTACCTGTGCCGTGTTCTTGGAACGGTCATTTTTTGGACTATAATTGTACCAAATAGCGATGAAGCCCGCAGCAAGAATTGCTGAAATAGCGACTTTACCCAACCAAGATAATCCGGAGTTGGCTTGTGGCAGTTTTTTAGACAACGACTTCCAAGCTTTGGGTTCGTAGTCGTAGGAGAATTCTTCTACTAGTTCCTTTATTTTTGTTTCAAATTGGTCTTTCATTCTTGTTCGATCCGTGTAAATTGTTCTTTTAATAGGCGTTGCAAATTCATTTTTGCTTTCGATAAATTGGATTTTGATGTTCCTTCGGAGATCCCAAGCATTTCTGCTATTTCTTTATGGCTGTGCTCTTCCATCACATAAAGATTGAAAACTGTCCGGTATGCCGGTGATAGTTTGGCAATAGCTTCATGCGCAAGTTGTGCCTTAAGTTGGTTGTGTTCAAGGATTTCTTTCTCTTGCATGGGGTCTGCAGCCATAGATTTGAAGTCGTTGTCTTTGTCGGTTAAAAAAGGATTTTTTTTCGATTTTCTAATATGGTCAATCGCTGTATTGCTTACAATTCTTCGAATCCAGCCCTCGAGAGAGCCAGAGAAATCAAAATGTTCCAATTTGTCAAAGACCTTTAAAAATGAAACTTGAAGTACTTCCTGAGCGCTGTCGCGTTCGCCAATATAGCGCATACTGACAGCCATCATTTTACCATAAAACATCGTAAATAGGCGTTCTTGTGAGCGTCGCTCACCTTTGAGGCACCCCTCTACGATTCGTTTTAAGTTGTCTTGCTGCTCCAATTTTCAATATAGTTTAAACGCAAAGCTAAGCAGAGGGTTGCCTTTGTTTGTAACATGGCCTTGAAATAGCGATAAAAAAAATGATTTTTTTCTCAACTATGCGTAAATTCGTCGCGCAAAGCTTTTATCCATTTAAAAACAAGACAAATGAAAGTAACTGTTGTAGGTGCAGGTAACGTAGGAGCAACCTGTGCTGATGTACTGGCTACCCGTGAGATCGCCAATGAAATTGTATTACTAGATATCAAAGAAGGATTTGCCGAAGGTAAAGCACTCGATATTTGGCAAACAGCCCCCATTAATCTTTATGATTCTCGTACCGTTGGTTGTACCAATGATTATGCGCGTACCGCAGATTCAGACGTTGTAGTCATTACCTCAGGTTTGCCACGCAAGCCCGGTATGTCTCGTGACGACCTTATCGCAACCAATGCTGGTATCGTTAAGACCGTGACCGAAAACGTCGTGAAACACTCGCCTAATGCCATCATTATTGTGGTTTCTAACCCCCTAGACGTCATGACCTATTGCGCCTACTTAAATGCCAATATGCCCTCTTCAAGAGTGTTTGGTATGGCTGGTGTACTAGATACCGCTAGATACCGTGCATTTTTAGCAGAAGAACTCAATGTGTCGCCAAAAGATATCCAGGCGGTATTAATGGGCGGCCACGGCGATACCATGGTTCCACTACCGCGCTATACAACCGTTGGTGGTATTCCAGTTACAGAACTTATCGACGAGGCACGTTTAAATGACATCATCGAGCGCACCAAATTTGGTGGGGGCGAAATCGTAAAACTACTCGGTACTTCAGCATGGTATGCACCTGGTGCAGCAGCAGCACAGATGGTAGAGGCTGTAGTCCGCGATCAAAAACGTATTTTCCCGGTTTGTGCTTGGTTACAAGGTGAATACGGATTTTCTGATATTTATCTTGGCGTACCTGTAGTGCTTGGCAAAAACGGTATCGAAAAAATCATTGAACTCCAACTAGATGAGGCAGAGCGCGCTTTGTTAGCCGATTCAGCTGAAGCTGTGAAAGGTGTAATGGAGGTATTAGACAACATGAACGCGAATGCCTAAATATTGAGTATGTAAGGAGCAGAAGTCCTGGACCTACGCATCTTCAAGGAATTCATAAAAAAACCGAGGTTAGCCTCGGTTTTTTTATGAATAATGATTTCATTTAAGGAAGCTCAATGGCGCCAATATCTGGCGGATTTCCTCGTCCTTGACCTAGAATATCCGCGAAAACAGCCGAATTAATACCCTTGTTGGATAAAGACGAATTGCCACTGAAAGTATAGTCTCTTTCACTTGGATTGGTAAATAACGGCGCTTGATTCCAAAATGTGTTGGCCCCATAAAAGCTGTCTGTATGGGAGTTTTCGGATTTGAAAACACAGTAGTCAAAATCAAAGTTGAGTTGGACGCCCACCATTTGAATGGTATCAAAAGCAAGTTCGGTATTGAGGTTGCCATAAATAACGCAGTTTTTGAATACACCTTCTGCTATACTCGATACCAATGTTTGATTTAGTTGGTAGTCATTGTAATAGTTACTGATCCCAACTGCCGGATTAGTAGAGGCTCCGTAGCCTAGTAAATTACAATGATTGAAATGGAAATCTCCGCCTTGCAATACAAGCAGCGCGTGGGTTCCATTCTGAGAAATCAGACAATTTTCGGCTTTCACCTTTGCGCCAGCAAATAGGAAGATACCATAGCGTGCTTGGTTGTAGATTTGGGTGTTTTGTATTTCGAGGGTATAACTTGTATTATTCGGGTCTTCGCTGTACAAATGCACTCCGGAGGTGCCGTTTTTCAAAATGGCGTAATTGATAGAACTCGGTAAAGCCTGATGTAAATAAATTCCGTAGTATTGGCCTGCAACATCCTGGTAATCTTGTTCTAGGCGGTCTCCTTGAAAAACCACTTCATTGCCGAGTTGCCCTTCTATTTGTAAAGAACCTTTGTAGACGTATAACAAAGAATTTTTGTGAAGATGAATCTTTGTACCGGCGGGTATAGTGAGGTTTTTTGCGGAGTCGACAATGGCTGCGCCATAAATAACGTGCGGTTTGTCATTGGGCCAAATACCCTCGTTGAAATCAAAAATTTGTGCTTGAAAATTAGAATAATGAAAATACGCATCTTGGCCCCAAGCTGCCAACTTGACGTATTGGTCTTTTCCGTTGGTTCTGAAACGGATAGAATCTTCGATAATTAGAGGGTTGGTCGTATTGTTGACTTGCAGCGTAACCTCTACGAAAATAAATAAAGAATCTTTAGCTTCGAGTAGGAGATCTTTATGCAGATGGCCAGCCAGACCATCTACATTGATGCGGTAAACGGATTGGTCTGCACCCATTAGTTCAATTTCTTCAATCTGAAGACTGCGCTGGTCAGGGTTGTATATTTTTAAGGATTTGGTGGTAGAGCCAACCGTTGTAAACACGGTATCAAACACGAGTGTATCGGTAGAGAAGGTAAGATTGCCTTTGGATAACAGTACATTTTTATTGCAAGAACTCAAGGTGCTCCATATGAGAAGGCAACTTGCAATAAGAAAACCAATTAAAATCCGCATTTGGTGTTGTAACGTGCAAAGCTAAAGATTATTGGTTCCTCCACCCAATTTTAAGTGAAAATGTTGTTTGGCTTGCCCTGGTTTTGGGCTAAGTAGGCCAAAGTAAAAACAATCTGCAGTGAAATGAAACTGCTGATTTTCTATGAGCGCTTGCCAGTTGCTTTTATGTTTTCTGCGCCGTGGCTCGTAGATCACAAAAATGGAATCCGGATGCAGCGTTTCAAAATTAATATGATCAACGAGTTGTTTGAGTTGTGCGCTACTTTGAATATAAATACAAGGTTCTTGCCCCCCCCTCATTACGGATAATTGTCTTTCTGATTCGTCTGTAATTAAAATTTGAAAATGAGGAATAGCCGTGCTGAGTTTAGTCAAAAAATTTCTTGTTCGCACGCATGTAATACTTGTGAATAGCTGTTGTTTAATGACTGGTTTTTGACCAACCACTTGATCTACCAACCAGTAAGCAAATGGGGAGTGCGTTCCATGGCGACCTTTTGCTTTCCATAGAAAAGCTGTATATTCGATGCAGCGAAACATAGCGTAAAAATAACAATAAGAAGTCATACACTTGGAAGAGCAGCAGTCTATAGCAAAGCAACTTAAATTTATTCAGCAGGGAACGCCAACTTTAGCGGTAATGAGTCCATGCAGAGTTGGAGATGGCATCCTATCTTTAACTGAAGATCAAAAGGACCAATATAGACAGCTTGCCCACCAAACCGCACCTTCAGTTACTTTATTTGTACCTGCATCGGGTTCTGGTTCTAGGATGTTTGAGTTTTTAAAAGAGTTCATCCATTATCCAAATCCAGAAAACGCTCAGAGGGCAGCAAGATTTTATAGTCGGCTTTCTGAATTCGCCTTGTTTCGAAAGTTGCCAAAGAATATTCAAAAGAATTATTTGGACGGTAAATTACAACTTGAAGAACTCATTGATTACTTACTTGGGTCGGAGGGCTTGAATTTTGGAAACATCCCAAAAGGCTTGATTCCGTTTCATATCC
>JBILSN010000039.1:0-8302 GCA_044372045.1 Crocinitomicaceae bacterium | reverse complement strand
CTCAGTTTGCATTTGAAAATCAAATAAATACTGATTATGTTGGTCTGGAGGCTTATCCGCTTGAGGAGGAGATTTGGAAAGAAATCAACTACCTAGAAGATGCTAATGCAAAAGTATTTTATACCAAAATGATGGCGCTCCCTTTTGGAAAAACAAATGCATTTGATATTTACTTTACTTTATCCAAAGCCGCATTTCACATTCAAGAATGGTCTTCTTCTAAAAAGTTTGACCTCATTTATTACGACGCCTTTGGCCCGAGTGCTCAAGCTGAAATGTGGTATAAGTCTATTTTTGAAAAGCTCTTTGGGATGATGAATGAAGGTGGGGTGCTCGTAACTTTTTGCGCACAGGGTCAATTTAAACGTGATTTAAAAGCACTCGGATTTACCGTAGAAGCATTGCCTGGCCCTCCAGGAAAACGCGAAATGACAAGAGCTTGTAAAATTTAACAAAGATTTTACATTGGAAAGTTTGCATATCAAAAGCGCTGCCGTAAATTTGTACCAGAATTACATTTCATAGTTGTAGTTTTAGTTTTATAGTTTTAGCATGGTTTAGCAGAAAGAGGAACAAATAGCGTTTGTTCCTCTTTTTGTTTATTAGCCGTTTTTCTTTATTTTAATTCTTAGTTGTTCGGGATTTCTCATCCTTTAATAGGAATCACCCCAACATCATCCTCACCTCATTCAAAATGAGTGCCGTTGCCCCCCAAACAATTTTTTCTTGTAATACAAAACAAGGATGGTCTTTCAAGACCACGCCTCCCGGAATATGGATATCTTGTTGAATACAACTTTCTTCCTTTAATAGCTCTGAAATTGCGATACTAAAAACTTGCTGAACCTCTCGGGGGTCAGGTTGGAGTAGGGGTGCTTCTTCATGTAGAAATATAAACGGGTTCACTTCAAACCCCGAAACGGGAATCCATACGTTTGAAAGGGTTTTGATATGCTGCCCGTGGTGCAGCGGAATTCCAATTTCTTCAAAGGACTCTCTTCTGGCGGTGAATTCAAGATGCGGATCGGTAGGGTCTGGTTTGCCGCCTGGAAACGCCATTTGGCCGCTGTGTTGGCCATTGTAGGTGCTGCGTTCGATGAGGATTAAATGCCAATGGCCGTTTTGAGGGAATAAATGGATGGCGACAGCAGCTGGGCGCTTTGCTTGAGCCGCGTTGCTTTGTTCAAATTGTTGACGATAGCGCTTGTAGGGGGCGTGGGCTGCTTCGCCCGGAAGTTCTTTTTCTAAGCATTGGAGCAGCCAATCTCGATTCATAATGCAAAGTTGGGAATTCTTTAAGAATTCTATCAATTTTCATTATTTTTTAATTTAATGTTAAAAACAAGGGGGTAATGTTGAAAAAAGTTGTAAATATTAAGTCCGACCCCCTAAAAAATACATATCTTTGTCAAAAATTAATAAAAATGGCAACAAAAAGACTAAGAGCTTATCAAGATGTATTGCACCGTGAACCCAAGCACATTGATTACAATGGCAAGCTTTCGGATCTTTTCGGTCAGAATGTATTTCACCAAGATGTGATGCGGGAGTACCTTCCTTCGGACACCTATAAATTCATGACAGAAGCCATTCAGAATGGTACCCGCTTAGATCGTAAATACGCAGATCAAGTGGCGAGTGCTATGAAAGACTGGGCCATTTCTAAAGGTGCAACGCACTACACCCACTGGTTTCAGCCACTCACCGGAACCACTGCAGAAAAACACGATGCCTTTTTAAAGCCAATTGGACCAGGCAAAGCAATTGAGCGTTTCGACGGCGACATGCTCGTTCAACAAGAACCAGATGCCTCTTCTTTCCCAAATGGTGGCATTCGCAACACTTTTGAAGCCCGAGGCTATACCGCTTGGGACCCATCTTCACCTGCTTTTGTCATTGGCAAAACACTTTGTATCCCGACCATCTTTATTTCCTACACAGGTGAGTCTTTAGATTATAAAATGCCTTTGCTCAAGGCCTTGAATGCCGTAGATCACGCAGCGGTTGATGTATGTCAGTACTTTGATAAAAACGTCAATAAAGTAAATGCTACCCTAGGTTGGGAACAAGAATACTTTTTAATTGATTCCGCATTATTCAATGCGCGCCCAGACCTCATGCTCACCGGCCGTGCACTTTTTGGCCACGCTCCTGCCAAAGGTCAACAATTAGAAGACCACTATTTTGGTTCAATTCCTGAGCGTGTCAATGCGTTTATGCGCGAGTTCGAGGTGGAATCTTTACTATTAGGTATTCCAGTAACCACCCGCCACAATGAAGTAGCCCCTAATCAGTTTGAGTGCGCGCCAATCTTTGAAGAATGCAACTTGGCCAACGACCACAACTTGTTGTTAATGGACCTCATGGAGAAAATTGCACGCAAGCACAACTTCCGCGTGTTGTTGCACGAGAAGCCATTTGCTGGCGTGAACGGTTCAGGTAAACACAACAACTGGTCTTTAAGCACCAACACAGGTGTCAATCTTTTAGCTCCGGGCAAGAATCCAAAATCTAATTTGCAGTTTTTGACATTTTTTGTCAATACCATTATGGCCATCCATGATAACGCCGATTTACTTCGCGCTGCCATCGCCTCTGCAGGCAATGACCACCGTTTGGGTGCCAATGAAGCGCCTCCGGCGATCATTTCGGCGTTTATTGGAACGCAGCTTTCTGGCCTCCTCGACGACCTCGAAAAGAATATCAAGGCCGGCAAAATGACGCCCCAAGACAAAACGGAGCTCAAACTCAACATTGGCAAAATACCGCAAATCTTACTGGACAACACTGACCGTAACCGCACCTCTCCATTTGCCTTTACAGGTAATAAATTTGAGTTCCGCGCGGTTGGTTCTTCTGCCAATTGTGCTTCGGCAATGATTGTTTTGAACACCATCATGGCCAAGCAACTGCGTGCTTTCAAAATTTCAGTAGACGCACGCATCGAAAAAGGAGAATCTAAAGATGAAGCTATCCTCAAAGAATTGCAAGTTCTGATCAAAGCCTCCAAAAAAATCCGTTTCGAGGGCAATGGCTACGGCGACGAATGGGTAAAAGATGCCGAAAAACGCGGTTTGTCTAACTTAAAAGATACACCTCGTGCACTAAAAGTGTGGCATGATCAAAAAGTTATTAAATTATTCAATGACCTAGAAATTCTCACCCCGCGTGAGCTCGAGGCACGCGCAGAAATTGAATTTGAAAACTACATCTTAAAAATTCAGATTGAGTCTCGTCTCATGGGCGACCTCGTTCAGAATTACTTTATTCCGGCAGCAGTCACTTATCAAAATAAATTGATTGAAAACGTCCAGGGCTTAATGAGTGTGTTCGGCGAAAAAGCAGGAAAAGCTGCTGCAAAAGCACAACTCGAATTACTCGAGAAAGTGTCTTTACATATCAACAAAATGAAGGAGGCCTCCGACACCATGTTAGCCGCCCGTAAAGTGGCCAATAAAATCGAAGGATCAGAGCAAAAAGCATTGGCATACTGCGATGAAGTTAAAACACATTTTGATGAAATTCGCTACCATGCCGATAAACTCGAGCTCTTGGTAGAAGATGAACTATGGCCATTGCCTAAATTCAGAGAATTACTTTTCATCCGCTAAATTAGATAGGTTTAGTTTTGAGTGGAAAAAAAAGCCCCGTTGTTCGCAGCGGGGCTTTTTGTTATTCAATAACCTTACCAAGTAATTTCAGAAATTCACCTGCGGCAAAATATTGTTCTTGGAGATCCCAACGAATGGTTTGTTTATTGGTACTCACTTTGGCGGTGCGCGCAGAGAAATCAGAAATGCCGCGGTAGATAGGGAAGAGCTCGAGTATGGCTGCTGCCCAACCGGCGTTGTCTAGCTTCGTAAGCAGGGTAGGGTCTCCGGCAAAAACAATGGGTGCGGGGCTTTGTTTTGTAAAAAACTGCCCGTTCTGAAGATGTTTTTTAGGACTGCTGCAGATATATAATTGCTCGCCACCTTCTTTTTTAATGGCGTATAGCGTCTCGTTGACCCGTACAAAATTGGCTGCCCATTGCCAGTCTGTAAAAGCACGCTTTGCAGCTGCTATAAAATCTTCTCGGTGCTGACTTCTATCAAAGGTGAGAAGTGCTTCAAATTCTAAGGCTAGTGCTTGCTTTGTATTGAGCTTTGCACCGTAATAATTGACTGAAGCCGCATTGATCAGACCAAAGAACTCCAAAGTACTTGGTAAATTACTCAGTGCAAGGGGGCTGCTCATATGAAAACCATTTGGACGAAGGATGTTTGTGGCTTTTTTGCTCGTTTTGGGTAACTCCAGCGAGAAAGCATGCTTCTCCCAGTTGAGGGTGTAGGTTTGTTGTTGCAGTTCAAAAGTGTGTTCTCTAGATTTGAATTCTTTGGTTTCAAACTTGAGGCCCTTTAGACATTCTTCAAAATATTTTACCTCTGTGGAGTTTAGGCTTTCCGTAAATATAAAAACGCCTTTTTCAATCCCGAAATACGCGTTTTGCTGCCATCCGAGTTGAACGATTTTGCCAGGTAAAAACAAACAGGAAAATTGTTTTTTAGGATGTTCTATGAGATAATAAGCGACTGCTCCAGTAAGATCAAAACGAAATCCTGACAAGGCATCATTCGGTTTTTCTTTGAATAGTAAAGACATCTTTTGCAGTGCGCCTTGAACGGCTTCGTCTTTTGATTCGAGTTGTTGTTCGAGCAACCAACTTTGGACTACTTGGATTGGTAAGACTGAAAAACTGAAAACTTGCTGCTTAAAAGTAGGAACTTGCGCAGCCCTAGATTCGGGTAAATCTAAAAATGGAGCGAGCACATAGCTCAAAAAGAGCAAGAGCAAAACAAACAAGCTGTATACGAGTTCTTTGAGCAACTTCACGGTGTAAAGATATGTCAAAGATGAATTGTTTATCTTTAGGGCATGAAGTTCGTTGCAAAATTTATTTTTTGGTTAATAGGTTGGAAGGTAGATCCAACCCAACCTGAAGGAATCAGTAAATGTGTTGTCGCAGTAGGGCCGCACACGTCTAATTGGGATTTTATCTTAGGGCGCTTGGCCTTTTATCAATATGGTGTCAAAGGACGCTACCTCATGAAAAAAGAATTGTTTTGGGGGCCACTTGGTTGGTTTTTAAACGCAATTGGTGGTATTCCTGTAGACCGAAGCAAGAAAAACAACCTGACAGATACGGCTGTTTCTTATTTTGAAAAGTACGAAACGATGTATATGGTTTTTTCACCGGAAGGTACACGTCGCTACAATCCAAATTGGAAAAAAGGATTTTATTACGTGGCCGAAAAGGCAAAAGTGCCCATTTATGTGGCCTACATCGATTTTGCGACCAAAACAGGGGGTTTTCATAGCTTGGTTTGGCCTTCGGGAGATGCTGATGCAGATATTCAAAAAATTAAAGATATTTTGAAGCAGTACAAAGGTCGGTTTCCGGAGCTCGGGATCGACTAATTTTTGGGATACTCAGCAATTCGGCCCGTTTTGGCGTCATAGCCATAGGGGCAGTGTTTGCAACCGCTTTTGCAGCAATAGCCGCGCTTGAGGTGATACTGTTCCTTGAAAACAATATATCCTTCTTCAGATAAATAGTAATCTTCGTCGTTTAAATGACTTTTTTTAGAAAATCCAGAAAAATCTTCGCTCATGAGTATTGATGTGTCACTGTGGTTTGCAAAGTTAAAAAGTTGTTCTAAACTTGAACCCTTCAAACTCTCTCTCGCTAACAACACAGATGTAAAATTGTTCGTCAAGCGAGACGATTTAATTGATCCAATGATTTCGGGCAACAAACTTCGCAAATTGGAAGGCAATTTGTGGGCAGCAAAAAAAGCAGCAGTAACCCAACTATTGACCTACGGAGGCGCTTATTCCAATCATTTATTGGCTAGTGCCGCCGCCGCAAATGAAATGGGAATGCCAATAATTGGAAAGGTGAGGGGCGAAGAATTAAATGAGAAAAGTAATCCAATTTTACTCGAATGCGACCGCTTGTCTATGAACCTACAATTCATCGATAGAACCACCTATACCCAAAGCAAACACCAATCCGGCCTTTCGAAAGACCACGACAAACCCACCTGGCATATTCCAGAAGGTGGCGCCAACCCAGAAGGCATTCTAGGTTGCACTGATATCTATAAAGAGGCAGTTGCTCAAAACAACAACCAACATTTCGATGCGGTTTTTCTTGCTCAAGGCACGACCACCACTAGCATGGGTATTTTAGCAAGCATTCCTACATCAACCCAACTTTTTGTCGTGCCCGTCTTGAAAGGTTACGACTCCCTTTCTGAAATGAAAGCGCTGGCCTCCAAAGCCAAACAAAACCCGCTCACCTCCCATTTTCAATTCAATTGGAATCAAGTCACCGTCCTCGACACCTACCACCACGGCGCCTATGCCAAAACCAGCCCTGAACTAGATGCGTTCATTAGTGCTTTTAATGAAACCAAGCAATTCCCGATAGAACCCACCTATACCGCCAAAGCCCTTTTCGCCTTATCTGACCAGCTACAAAAAGAAGATTCCCAGCTCATTAATCCAGCAAAATCTCATATCGATTCAAAACGCATTTTGTTCGTCCATACGGGAGGAATTCACGTTATTTTTTGACTCCCTTATTTTTCAAATGTTTTAAATTTCCCTGGATTAAATTGTGGAAAACGTGAAAGGAATTGTGGAAAAAATATTTTTTTCTTCAAAATGCTGTTGCGTATATTGCAGTGCTAAAAACTATTTTCGAACCACTAAATCCATCAATAAGCTATTGTTTATTGATATTTTTTAACCTAACTATGAAAAATTCTACTAAGCTATTTGGAGCATTTAAAGCTTTTTCTGCTCAATTATTTCTAGTTCTTTTTGCTCTACTAACTTCGTTGAGTGGGGTTTGGGGGCAGACAACTTTGATTTCACCAACTGGTGATGGAGGTTTTGAGAATGGATCAACGTTTGCAGCAAATGGGTGGACTGCTGCAAATTCATCCACAGATAGTTGGATTGTTGGAACTACACCTGCTGTAAGCGCAGGGACAAATTGTGCGTTCATAAGTTCAACCTCAAGTACTACGCAAACTTGGACTTATTCTCAACTCAATGTTGTTCAACATCTATACAAGGATGTTACTATCCCGTTAGGAGAGTCTATTGTAAATTTGACTTTTAAATGGAAAGTTGGAGGTGAAGGAACGACGACCAGCGATTGGGATAATTTAAAAGTATTTTGGGGCACAACAACTTCTGTAGGTACTCCAACTGCTAATACTGCTATTAGCAGTACGTATCAAATTTCTGGAACTGGTGCAACATCTGGCATGTACAAGTTGAGTTCATCTTCTTATTCTTTAAGTACAATTGCATTAACTGGAATTCCAGGTACAACATACCGTTTAGTCTTTAGTTGGAAATCAGATAATTCAGATATTGCAAACCCTCCCGCTGCAATTGATGAGGTATCCTTAACCTCTGCAGCACCTATTTCTCCAAATGCTCCTATTACATTCACTACTTCTGCGGTAACTTCAGCTGGAATGACCATTAAATGGGTGGATAATTCAACAAATGAGACAGCTTTTATAGTATATCGTTCAACAGATAATGTAACATTTACACAAGTCGGATCAAATATATCTACAACAACAGCTGCTGGTACAGGAACATTATACAGCCAAGTGCAAACTGGGCTTTTACCAAACACTACTTATTATTATAGAATTTCTGCTTTATTTGAAGCTGAATCTTCTTTCTTAACCGGATCACAATCCACAAACTTACCAGGAACATTTATTTCTGCCACAACAGGAAATTTTGGAACTGCTGCCACATGGGATTTAAATTCTGTTCCTACGCCATACGATAATATTGAAATAGCCTCTGGACATACTGTTACCATTGATGCTTCAAGTCAATCAGCTAATAATGTTGTTGTTAAAGGAACGTTGACATATGCTTCTTCACCAATTTCTTTTGCAGTAAATGGCAATTTAACAGTAGATGCTGGAGGTGTAGTAAATGTGTTTAATGCAACCACAGGTAAAACATTAACCGTTGCAGGCAATATTACTAATAATGGAACAATGGATTTTACAGTTGGGGGAACAGCGTCATTGACTACTGGAGCATCTTTGTTAACTTTAAACGGAACAGCTGTACAAACGGTTTCTGGTACTGGAACATTTTTGAATAATAAAATAGGTAGTTTAACATGTTCAAATACAAGTACAGCAACTCCAAATATTATTTGGCAATTTGATAATATTCTTATTCAACATGTACTTAATTTAACTGGTGCAAGGTT
>JBILSN010000028.1:0-24695 GCA_044372045.1 Crocinitomicaceae bacterium | reverse complement strand
TGACGCTGAAGAGATCGTAGTGCGCTTGCTTTGCCAACGCTAGGTTGCCAGACATAGAAGCGTGTACCATTTGTGAAAATCGCTCTGGAAAGGCGTTGGCCACCACAGAAATGACACCATCAGCACCTGCAGCAATCAGCGGCATAGTGAGGTTGTCATCTCCGGACAACACGCCAAAACTAGGCTTTCTTTGGCGAATGATATCCATGATTTGTTCCATATTGCCAGAAGCTTCTTTGACGGCAACCACATTAGGGAGTTCGGCAAGTTCTAAAGTCGTTTCGATGCTCATGTTCGAACCTGTTCTGCCAGGAACATTATAGAGAATGATCGGTAGATCTGTGAAGGAAGCAACTTGTTTGAAATGCGCTACGATTCCTTTCTGAATGGGTTTGTTATAGTAGGGAGAAACAGACAAAATGCCATCTACTCCACTTGGTACTTTTTTTAAAAGTGGCTCCAGCGCAAATGTGTTGTTACCACCAACCCCATAAACAACAGGTAATTGTCCATTATTGACTTCTAGAACAGTATCAAGAACCAGGCGCTTTTCTTCTTGGCCCAGGGTTGGCGACTCGCCGGTGGTTCCTTGCACTACTAAAAAATCTGTGCCACCTTTTATTTGCATCGTAACCAATGCTTTGAGAGCTGCTAAATCGATGCTTCCGTCGGTTTGAAAAGGCGTAACCAAAGCTACTCCTGAGCCTTTAAATGTTTTCATTGGGCAATTCTTTCTAAGGTTTGTTGAATGTATTGAAGTTGTGCATGGGTGTCTACTTGAGTGGTATCGATCTGTAAATCGAAGTTTTTACCCGTTGCATTCAGCAGCAAGCGTCTTTTGATTTGGGTAGACTGCAGTGCACTGTAAATTTTGACGTCTAAACTACCGTTCCAAATCAGCAAATCGTAATTTTTGTGAAGCTCAGCCTCTAGCTGTACGTCCTTAAGTTTCCCGAACATGGAGTAGTCAGTAGCTGCGTTATAGTAAATGAGAAAATGTGGCGGCAGCATTTTTTTGTCGATGTCTTTGGGCACATTGACAACAATGAGGGCATGCGCAAACTTTTTCTGTTGTAAAAAGTGATCAATAGCTTTCACAAAAGCGCGCATTTGCTGCTCATCCTGATAAGACCAGACAACCACAATGCGCTTGGTTTGCTCCCAAATACTCGTTTTACTCACTGAGAAATTAATTTTATAAGTTCATTTTCAGATAACAAAGTTACACCTAAGTCTGTAGCTTTTTGCAATTTGGCAGGCCCCATGTTTGCTCCGGCAATTAAATAGGTCGTTTTTGCCGAAATAGAGGATCCTAATTTACCGCCATTGAGTTCTATGAGTTCTTTGAGTTCATCTCGACTAAACGTTTCAAAAGTACCTGAAATGACACAAGTTTTACCTTCCAGAATATTCGAATGTAGGTTTTTTACTTCAGCTTGAAATTGTAGACCTGCTGCTTGTAATCCTTCAATTAGCATTAAATTTTCTGAAATATTAAAATAAGACAAAATGGATTGCGCTATTTTTTCGCCAATTTCTTCGACATCCAATAAGGCCTCAAGACTGGCGCAACGCAAGGCATCCATATTTTGAAAAGCTGCGACTAATTTTTTAGCGACAGTTTCACCGACAAAGCGAATACCTAAGCCAAATAAAACGCGTTCAAAAGGAATTTGCTTAGAGGCTTCAATGGATTGCAATAAATTATTGGCTGATTTCTCGGCCATTCTATCCAAAGAAAGCAGTTGATCAAAAGTTAAATGATATAAATCTAATGGGTTATTAATCATGTTTTTAGCAAACATTAATTCTACTGTTTCTTCACCTAAACCATCAATATTTAAGGCCTTTCTACTGATAAAATGCAGTATTTTCCCGGTTACTTGCGTCGGACAAGCTTGTTCGTTCGGACAGTAGTGCTGAACCTCTCCTTCTTGGCGCTCCAACTTACTCCCACACTCTGGGCAGTTTTCTATGAATAAGATTCGATTTTCTGACTGTCTTAAATTTAAATTAACGCCGACAATTTTTGGAATGATTTCTCCACCTTTTTCGATCTGAACGGTATCGCCTTCGCACAAATCAAGTTTTTGAATTTGATCGGCGTTATGCAAAGAGGCGCGCTTTACGGTGGTGCCTCCTAACTGTACTGGCTGGAGATTGGCAACCGGAGTAATTGCTCCTGTTCGACCTACCTGAAAAGTGACAGCTTCTAATACCGTTTCAACTTGTTGGGTTTTAAATTTATAAGCAATTGCCCAACGCGGAGACTTTGCGGTGAGGCCGAGTTGGTCTTGTTGGTCAAATGAATTGACCTTCAGGACTACCCCATCGATGTCAAAAGGGAGTTCAAAGCGCTTTTTGTCCCAGAAATGAATGAAATCCATAATGCCATCAATGGTAGTTGTTTTTTCAATCATGCGGGTTTCAGGACTTGGCACCTTAAAACCCCAATCTTTGGCTTCATTTACTGCCTCAAAGTGGCCATTGGTGGTCTTGGATACACCATAAACACCGTAAAGATAGCAGTCGAGGCCGCGTTTGGCCACTTCTTTTGAGTCGAGGAGTTTAAGGGTGCCGGAAGCCGTATTTCTAGGATTGGCAAATTGCGCCTCACCTTGGGCGGAGCGCTGCGCATTGAGTGCCTCAAATGATTGCTGTGGCATGAAAATTTCACCTCTGATTTCAAAATCTGGAGGGGCAGCAGGACTTAACTGCAGCGGAATAGCGCGAATAGTGCGCACGTTGTTGGTGACGTCTTCACCTTGTTGGCCATCGCCTCTGGTGAGCGCTTGAACGAGTTTGCCATTTTGGTATTGAATACCAATAGCAACGCCGTCGTATTTGAGTTCACATACAAATTCCGAGGCTTCCCCGAGTACTTTTTGACAGCGCTCTGCCCAATCGATAATATCTTGTTCTGAATAACTATTGGACAACGACAACATTGGAAAGCGATGTGCCTTCGCTTCAAATTTCTTGGTGAGATCACCGCCCACACGTTTGGTTGGACTATTGACATCTGTAAATGCCGGATATTGCTTTTCGAGTGTTTCTAGCTCTTTATATAGCATATCAAACTCAAAATCAGAAATTTGAGGTGAATTGAGCACGTAGTAAGCATGATTGTGCGCATGAAGCTGCGTACTTAACTCAGCTATCTTTGCTTGTATTGCTTGCAATTCCATAAGCTAAAGTTAAGCTTTTTGCGCAAGTATCATGCGCTCTTTACCTTGTAAATCCCGATGGATTTCACTTCGCGTAAAATACTTCTTATCAAACAAAGCAAGGGTTTGCTGTGCTAAATTTTCATGCACCTCTAACGCAATGATTCCTTTAGCTTGCAGATTTGAAACCGCTAATCGTACGAGTTGCTCGTAAAATAAAAGTGGGGTTTGATCCGAAACAAATAAAGCCATGTGGGGCTCGTGTTCCAAAACATTTTTTTGCATCAAAGCCGCTTCTTTTTGTGGGATATACGGCGGATTGCTCACGATTAAATCAAATTGTTCAGTGCTTTGCCAAGCAAAAATATCAAGAACCATTAATTGTAGCTCCAGTTGATTGAGCTGTGCATTTTCCCGAGCCAATTCGATGGCTGCTTCAGATAAATCAATGGCACTCACAACAGCTGTTGGGTACGCTTTTTTAAGAGCCAAGGCAATACAAGCACTTCCTGTACAAAAATCGATGATGTTTGAATAAGAATTCCCTTGCGCCTTCACAAGCGCGACTAACTCTTCGGTTTCAGGTCTTGGAATCAGGGCTCTAGCGTCGGTTTTGAGCAGGATATCTGCAAAATAGGTTTCACCGAGAATATATTGAAAAGGTTCGTTATTTTGTAAGCGTTTGACAAAGCTTCGGATGTACAACAAATCTGACTCCGATAAGCGCTCTTGTTGCTTGAGCAGTAAATCTGTGGGCGTCCAGGCAAAGCGCTTTTCCAAGATTTGTTGCCACATCTGTTTACAGGCCATTTGGCTATACACACCCTGTAATTGCTCATGGAAATAAAGCTGAGCTGTTTTGAGGAAATTATCTGAAACAAACATTATTGCTTGCGTAATTGAATAAAAGGCTGGATTTTTTCGTTTTCGATCAAAACAGTGAGGTTATAATAGGCCAAGCGCCACTCACCCTTTTCCAAAACAAATATGCCACTACCCCTGCAGCCCTGCATCCAGGTGTCTAAATCTTCATCAAAATAAGCAACTTGCCCATCGGCTGCAAAATGCCAATGCCTGTTAGATGGCTTGAAATCCCAGGCTTTGCCTTTATCGAAATAAGGTTTACAAAAAGCCATGAATTCGGGCTTTGCCCAGCGTTCACCTGGGGCAGTTCCTAAAAAAACGAAATCAGCACTTGTCCAATTAAAGTAACTTTCAAAATCAGCTGCACTTGCTGCTTGATGCCAATAATTGAGTGTCTTATTTAAGAATAGTAGGTTCAAGGAATCTCGTTGTGCTGCTTTATTGAATTGAGCAAAACCATGCAAATGAAAGCTACTTAAAAATAACAAGAGATAAATTGGACGCATTGAGAAATGATTGAATAAATAATGAAAACCAACACTAGGCTACAAAACCTCTAACTTGAACACACATTTACCTTTGATAAAGGTTCGCCACGCATAGTTTTGCACCTGCCCCACCTCACCATTAACTGGGTATTCAAAAATTGCTAGGGTGGCATCCTTGCCTTTTTCTAGTGTTCCTAATTGCTTTTCTTGAAAAGAGGCGAACGCGGCATAGATCGTCATGCCTCTAAGGATTTCTTCGAGGGTAAGCCCTTGCCCAAACGGACTGTTATATGCCGCTTGAATAGTGGCAAAAGGGTTCGTTTGCTCTACTGGAAAATCAGTGCCAAGGGCCAGCATGCCAAACTGATCCATTAACGTGCGGTAAGCATAAGCACCTTTCATTCTCTTCTTACCCAACCTGGCCTCAGCCCAATCGGCATCGGAAATTGCATGAGTGGGCTGCACAGAAGGGAACACCGCATACTTGGCAAACTTTTGGAAGTCGATGGGGTCAACTACTTGCGCATGCTCTATGCGAAAACGATGATCTGGTTTTTGCTTGAAAACTCCTGCATACAAATCCAAAATGAGGGCATTCGCTGAATCGCCAATACTATGGGTGTTCATTTGATAACCCATGGACAAACAAAATTGAGCTAAGTTTTGCATGCGCTCTACCTCTGTTAGTAACAAGCCCCTACTTTCGGGATGGTCGTGATAAGGTGTTTTCAATAAGGCTCCTCTTGAACCTAAAGCGCCATCGGCAAAACATTTAAAACTGCGAATGCTTAAATTCTTCGATTGATAAGGTCCGTTTTTAGATGCAAAGCGTCTATTCTGAGGACTATCCATTAACATGGCATAGACGTTTAGTTTCAATTTATTTTTGGAAACGAGTGTTTGGAACCAACCAATATGTTCAAAATCAATGCCCGCTTCATGGACCCCCGTAATGCCATATTGCAACAACTCTTCTTGAACTTGCAAAAGCGCCTCCAAATAATCTTTCTTGGCGTAATCAGGGATGCTAGGCTGCACCAAATTCATGGCGTTATCGATGAGTATACCGGATGGCGCTCGGGTTATAAAAATTGTTTTGGAGCCATACTGGTGACTATCTGAATTGCGCGGTAAATTGAGTTGTGAAGGTGAAGATTGCGTAACATCTTCTACTTCGTTTAAAAATTGAATCTCGCCACCTTTTAAGTATTTCATTTGATCCAACACCCTGCCTTTTTTCATTAAAAACGAATTAACCAATGCAGCATGGCCATCAATGCGGTACAAGCAAACGGGGATGTCAGGAAACAAGCGATTGAGCTCGGTATTGGTTGGCATTTGCTGACCAGCCCATTGGGTTTGATCCCAGCCGCGCCCAATAATAAATTTTAGTTTTGGATGTTGGGCTTTGTACTGCTCACAACGGTGAATCATTTCTTGCTCGGAACGCACACCTCTTAGATCCAGACCAAGCAACTGTTTGGCATACATGAGCATATGGCCATGGGCATCGGTAAAACCAGGATACATTTCTTTTCCTTGCGCATCTATGGTTTCATCGGAACGGTATTTATTTAAAATTTGACGCTCTGGCCCGACTTCCACAACTTTTCCATTTCGAATGGCGATGGCATCATGAACAGTATTGGAAATATCCATGGTATGGATTTTGGCATTATGAATGATCAAATCTACCTTTTGTCCTTTCATACAAGAGGCAAGTATCACAAACAAAACGACAGTGTAAAAAATATTTTTCATTGTTAAAAAGGATAACCAATTCCAAAATTTAAATAATTGGGTAAAAAGGGCCTTGGCATGATAGCTTTAACTTGATCTAGACCCATGTTAAAGTGCTGCATTCCTTCTTGATAATAGGTTTCTCGGGTTTTGAACTCCTGAAAAACCCAACGGGCACCATCGGCAAATGCGGGGTCGTAAACTGGGAATCCGACATCTAAGCGCAAGATAAAATACTCGAGGTCGAGGCGTAATCCAAGACCAGTCGAAATGGCTAATTGTGGTATAAATGTTTGAAATTTAAACTGGCTACCGATGCGCGATACGTCTTCTCGGGTTGTCCAAATATTACCAAAATCAGTAAATACAGCGCCTTTAAGCACAGACCCGAGATCGAAGCGGTATTCAAGTGCGCCGCCAAAACGGATATCGCCAATTTGTGTAGCCAACCGGCTGGTGTCGAGGTGGTATTTATAGGCGCCCGGACCCAAAGCTCTGGCGCGCCAACCGCGGTTGTCATTTGAACCTCCACCAAAAAAACTGTAGTCATAGGGCATGGAAGTTTGAGAATTACCGTAAGAAATTCCGGCCCCGGCATGCATGCGCAAATGAAGACTGCTTTTGTTTTGCAAACGCAAGGAGGTAATGAATTGGTTATCGAGACGCACGAACTGCGAATAAGGCTGTTTGCCCAAAAGGTATTGACCATACAGCGTGTCTTGTTGCGAACGAAAAGCATAGAGTACGTTACCAGCAGCATCTAGCGCACTATTGAAATAAAGTGAACCGTTGTAGCGTCTTTTCTTTCCTGGCTTGTCTTCTTTGTCTTTATTAGAATACTCGTAAGTAAATTTAAGATCTTGCCAAATAAACTGATTGCTATACGTATTGAATAGAAAGAGGTCATTGATTTGATTGAGCTGGGCCTCAAACGCCGCCGATTTTTGAATATTCACGTACTTAATGACAGCAGCGCCCGGTAAACCCATCTGAAAAACTTGGGTTTTTCCAACAAGGAATTTCCAGGTATAATTGAGCTGTATCACCCGACGATCAAAGATCGCGCGCTTTTCAAAATTCATTGCTGTACTGATAACCGTCCTTGGCTTTTGACGTTTACCAAGCAGGTTCACTGGCGTAGGAAAAAGACCAGGTAAATCCAGTTTTAAACTTGGGCCGAGTTCAAAGGTATTAAAGGTCCGGCCCGATGATACAATTTGTGTTTCGGTATTGGCATCAAAGACCGGGGGTTGAGACTCAAAACCTCCCCCTAATGAAAAGGTCAGGCGTTCAGCTCCACCAAAAAGGTTTTTGTTTGTATAATTTAAAGAAGCAGCTGCACCCAACAAACCAAAACTAGAAGTAAAGCGCGGATCAAAGGCCCACGATTGTTTTTTAGCGGGTTCTAGGTAATAATGTACGTTCAGTTGATTGCTGCCCGTCATTTCCTCGATGAAAGGCTTAACAGAGGAGAATACGCCAAGCTGCACCAACGAACGATACGAGCGGTCCAAATAATACTCTTTGTAGGTATTTCCTTGTTCGAGGTAATTTTGCATTTCGAGCACTGCAGGACTAAGCCATGGTGCGTCTCCATTGTATTTAAGGGTCATGCTGCGCCAATTACTTTTGGTGCCATACGGAACTTTTAAATCTGCTGCCTGTTTTTTGGAATAGAATAATTCATTGTAAAGGAATTGTTCATGTGTACTTAGATATTGCGGTTGCAAAGAATCATAGATACTCAGCCCCTTTTTTGCCAGGTCATTTGCAAAAGTTCCGGCTACCAATAATGTATCGGCCAAATGAAAAAATACTTTATTGATTTTTGTTTCTCTGTACGGAATACGAATAAGGCTATCTGGGTTTGAAACGGAAGGCACATAACGGTCCTCAAATTGAACAATCAAATGTACCGTCATAGTTTGACGGTTGGTATCGGCCTGAAACTGAATGCTACTACTATTGAATTTGTAGACGCTTTCATCTCGCAAAAATTTGGCTACTTTTTCTCGATAAGAAGCCAGGTAATCCAAATCGAAGGGACGACCAATCAGCGGATGTTCACCAATTGGCAGGTATTCTTTTCTGATCAGTTTTTGATGGAGGTCTCGAAGCAGCCTTGGACCAGCGTAGCTTACTGAGTCTATGATGTACGGGCGCCCCTCATTTATAAAGTAAGTTGCTTGGACTGATTGCTTTGCTTCATTAAAAACAAGCGCTGAGCGAACGCTACCGTAGTAATAGCCTTTTTTTACCAAATAGCGAGCAAGCTGATCTTCATTTTTATGATGGAGTAGCGTATCGAATACGACCGGTTTTTGACCGTACTTATACTTCAGTTTTTCAGCCCAAATGGCTTGTTTAAAGATGCTGTCTGGTGGATTTTTGTAGCGAAAATCTGACTTTTTTTGATCAATTGCCCGCAAATTCCGCTTTTCGTTAACTTGTTGAACTTTTGCTTTTTTCTTGCTCAATTTGGCCTCAAATTTTGCATATTTTCTTACTTTCTTATCCGCAACACGCGAGGAGTCTATGGCATTATACAACCAAAGTTTCCAAGGTGCTCCAAAAAAACGTGCATTCGGCTGCTGACGCAGTACTTGCGAGAGCTCATAGCGGTCGAGTTTTGTGCTCAGCGGGTTTTCGATAGTAATGGTTGTATTGCGCAATAAGTAATTGCCCTTAGGAACATTTTTTGCCAAACGACAGCCCGCCAAGAGCATGGTGGCAACCACAAATAATTGTACTTTTGAAAACCGGCGCATTGTGACACAAAAGTAAATAATATTCATCTTGGAAAAACTCAGTCAGCAAAAGATCAAAGACCTTAAGAAATTGCAGCTCAAGAAGTACCGCGATCTACAAAAAATGCTTTACATAGAGGGAGAAACCATTGTCAAAGATCTGTTGTGCAATTTCCCGAATTCCATAGAAGCATTGATCATCCAAGAAGATCAAATCGAAGATTTTCGAGATATCAAAACCACTATTTACGCAGCAAGTGCTCTGGAATTGCAAAAATTGACCCAGCTCAAAACACCCAAAACACTCAATGCAATTGTGCACTACCCTACTGCTTCAGCATGGAAAGAAGGACAAAAAGCCCTCTTATTAGATCAGATTCAAGATCCTGGCAACCTCGGTACTATTATTCGAACAGCAGATTGGTTTGGAATTGAACACATTTTTTGTGCACCTGGAACAGCAGACTACCTCAACCCAAAAGTCATTCATGCCTCTATGGCCTCTGCTTTTCGCGTGAATTTACATTATGAGCCACTCGCACCCCTCATTCAGAAATATCCGCGTCAATCCTATGGTGCATTTATGGACGGAACAAATTTTGAACAAATTGTTCCGCAGGACATTCAATTTTTAATTTTAGGACACGAAGGCCACGGCATTAGCGCAGCACTTAGCGCACTACTCCCAAATCGGATTGGCATTCCTCAAAAAGGAGCAGCTGAATCTTTAAATGTGGCAGTTGCAGCCGGAATATTGCTACAACACCTCAGTAAATAACAGATTTCATTAGCAAGATCAGGGAAAAGGCCGTATTTTTGCAAACTTCCCTTTTTTAACGATGCTAGATCTCGATTTATACGAAGCCAAAAAACTCTATCCTTTTCAAGAAAAGACCGTCAATCAGGTCTTGGATGAACTCAGAAAAAACGGCAGCAATTTCAATTTACTCTATCAATTACCAACTGGCGGCGGCAAAACTGTCATCTTCTCTGCCATTGCAAAGCGCTACATAGAGGAATCAGGTAAAAAAGTACTCATTCTTACGCACCGCATCGAGTTATCGATACAAACTTCCAAACAACTTTCTGCCATTCAGGTGCCCAATAAGGTCATCAACTCAGAGGTAAAAACCTTAGAAGACCAAAACGACTACACCTGCTATATTGCTATGGTCGAGACCCTCAACAACCGCCTCAATGAAAACGATCAATTCATTGAAAACGTTGGTTTAGTTATCGTCGACGAAGCACATTACAATAGTTTTCGCAAGATTTTTCAATTTTATGAGGACGCCAACATACTCGGCGTAACCGCAACTCCTTTAAGCAGCAACCGCAACCTTCCGCTCAAAGACCACTACAACAAATTATTAGTTGGTGAATCTATCTCCAACCTGATTGGCGAGGGTTATCTGTCCGATGCCGAAACTTACTCCTATGATGTCAATTTGCACGGGCTAAAAATTGGCTCTAACGGAGATTTTACGGTAAGTTCGAGCGATTTGCTTTATTCGAACTACTTTATGCAAGAAAAGCTCATTTTTGCTTACGAAGAAGTAGCCATCGGAGAAAAGACACTCATTTTTAATGCAGGTATCGAAACCTCTCGACGCGTAGAAGAGTCGTTTAAGAAACTCAAATACAACATACGCCACCTCGATTCTACTTTTTCTGACAAAGACCGCAAAGATGTCATTCGATGGTTCAAAGAAACCCCTGATGCCATTCTCACTTCGGTGGGTATTCTCACCACCGGTTTTGATGAACCTTCTGTCCAAACCATTATTATCAATAGAGCGACCCGCTCACTTACCTTATATCACCAAATGATCGGCCGTGGCTCTCGCCGCATTCCCAATAAGTCTCAATTTAAGATCATTGACTTAGGCAATAACGTACGCCGTTTTGGGTATTGGCAAGACTACATCAATTGGCAAGATGCCTTTCGCTTCCCAGACCGCTTTCTCGAATCCAGAATTTCAGAGCTCGAAGACATGGAATTTGAAGTGGAATACGAATATCCTAAAGGATTCGAACAACTCATTAAAACACACATTCTAGAAGAATTCTCCATCAAAGATTGCTACCTTGCCTGCATAGACAAGGGCGGAAAGGGCAAAGAAGCTATTGAACTATCTATTGCAAACCACTTCGCCGCTATTGCCGCCTCGGCTAGCAACCTCGATCATGCACTAGAATTACAAGTTGTTTTACAAGACCACATCGAACACCGTGTCAAGCACTACACCAAATGTATTTCAAAGTGCACAGACAACTACTTCAAATACCTGCTAGAAACCTACAACAGACAACTCAGTCAGAAAATCCGTTTAAACATAGAAGATTAGTCGCTTTTTGTTAATTTAGACCTATGAAAAAGTTGCAGCTCTTTTTGTTCTTGTTTCTATTGTCATTGGGCGTACAGGGTCAAACAAAAATCAAGGCTTACCTTGACACCAAACAATTTTACGCACTTGAACTAGGGCACTACCTAGAGGTCTACATTGAATTTGCGGGCTATACCACCCAATTTGTCGCCTGTGATGGCGGACAAAAAGCAACGGTAATTGTAGATCTTGTGATTGCGGACACCCTCGACAATGTGGTTTTCAAAGATTTCTATGCCCTCGACTCTCCTATTTCTACAGACTCCACTCAAAATAATTTTTTGGAAATCGTAAGGGTTCCGTTGGCAGTAGGCAACTATACATTAGCTGTTCAGCTCGAAGATGCCAACCGTGAAAAGAGCCAGATTACTGGCACCATTCCTTTTGAAGTTGCCCCTTTGGACAAACAACTTGGTTTTTCATCTATTGAATTAGTGAATGTTGCTTTCAAAACTGACGAAGAATCCCGTTTTACCAAATCAAATTATTACATCATTCCTTTGTTATCCAATTATTTTAACAAAGACATGAGCAACCTGCCCTATTACACAGAAATCTATGGTGCAACGGGGCCTGTAATCATAGAAAGAAAGGTCATTAATGCGCAAACTGGGCAGGCTTATCCAGCGCTTCAATTTCAAGACACCCTAGCTCGAGAAAACGTTTTAGCCCTACTTCAACAAATTGACCTCACCGACCTCACAACAGGTACCTATCAATTGCAACTTCAGGCAACAGATCTCAACTCCAATCAGCAAAGCAGCCAAACTTTCGACTTCGAACGCTTCAACGATATCGAAACCGCATTTGACATCGCATCAATGCTTATTGATCCCGCCTTTCAGGCATCCATACACACCGATAGCATCGCTTTTTATTTAGAAAGCCTCATTCCCATAGCAAAACCTGGAGAAATCCGTACGCTCATCGATATCCTAAAAGTCAATGACACCGCTCAAATGCGTCAACACTTGCAAGCTTTTTGGTACCAGACCGCTGGGGCCAAGGCATACCAACAATGGATCAATTATCAAAGTCAAGTACGCTCGGTCGAAAAATACTATGCAAATAATTACATGGAAGGTTTTCAGACCGATCGAGGCCGTGTCTATCTCAAATATGGACAACCCAATACCATCATCGTCAAAGAGTCATCACCTAGTGAATACCCCTACGAAATTTGGACCTACGACAAAATTGGTATTTTCAGCAACCGTCGTTTTATTTTTTACAACCCTGATCTCGTGAGTAACAACCATCGCTTGCTTCATTCCGATATGGTTGGTGAACTACGCAACCCTGCTTGGCAACAATTACTTTCCAAACGAAACACTGTAAACGGAACCGTAGACGACCCAAACATGATGAACGTCAAACATTTTGGCGGAAACTCCAATGATTTCTTTCGTCAATACTAAGACTGATGTCAAACGCCATCATCATTTTGAATTACAACGGTGAAAAACACCTGCAAACCTATCTTCCGAGTGTCATTCAAAATAGCCCCAATTGGCAAGTCATCGTTGCCGACAACGCCTCCTCAGACGCTTCAGTTGCTTTTATTCGAAACGCCTACCCCACCATCCAACTGATTCAACTCGATCAAAACTATGGTTTTGCAGGCGGCTACAACCATGCCCTAGAAACCATAAAGGGGCAATATGAATACTACTTTATACTCAACAGCGATGTGCGCCTCAGCCCCAACTGGGATACCCCACTGCTGGACTTCATTAAAGCAAATCCTGAAGTAGCGGCCGTACAACCACAAGTATTATCGGATCGTGACCAAACGCTTTTTGAACATGCTGGCGCAGCGGGTGCTTACCTCGATACTTTTTATTTCCCATTTTGCCGTGGTCGTTTATTTGAAACAGTGGAAACTAATCAGGGGCAATACGACAGTATCCAAGAAGTGACTTGGGTTTCTGGCGCAGCCATGCTGATTCGTGCACAAGATTTCCACGACGCAGAGGGCTTTGACGCCGCTTTTTTTGCGCACATGGAAGAAATTGACCTCTGTTTGCGCTTAGCCAATAAGGGCAAAAAACTGTACTGTATTCCTTCCTCGATTGTTTATCATTTCGGCGGTGGTACACTTGGCTACGAGAGCCCGCGCAAGGTCTTCTTGAATTTCAGAAACAGCCTCTGGATGTTGGTTAAAAATCAGCAACGATACCTTTTCTTGGTGCTCTTTATTCGCATGGCCTTAGATGGCATCGCCGCCATCCAATTCCTCCTCAAAGGCAAACCCATCCTAACTTGGCAGGTTTTTTTGGCGCACCTGGCGTTGTACCGCAATTTTGGTACTTTTTACAAGAAGCGTATGAAAGCACAATACAAGCCATTTCGCTACCATGGCCTCATTATCTGGGACTACTTCGGTAAAGGTATCCGCCAATTTAGCGCACTTAACAAAAGAAAATTTCACTGATGAAATCCACTATCTACTTCTTTTTGATCCTCCTTTCTTCGCTGACTGCCCAGGCTCAAATCCCGGCCCTTCAAAGTGCGAGTGACAAAGCACAAAATGTTTTCAACGCAGGTACTGGTTCAGCCAAGCAAAAAGAGTTCTTCATGCCCGCCATGCGTGTCAATCCGCTGATCGGAACTGGCGGACACGGCCATACTTTCCCTGGGGTTTGTGCACCATTTGGCATGATGCAGTTAAGCCCAGATACCCGCTTTGACGGCTGGGATGGCTGTGCAGGTTACCATTATTCAGACTCCATCATTTATGGTTTTAGCCATACACATTTGAGCGGAACAGGCGTTCCTGATTACGGTGACTTGCTCGTGGTTCCTCAAAGTGGAGAAGCCAAACTCAAAGGCAAGTATGAAGACCCTGATGGATATGGCGCACGTTTTAGCCACGATAATGAAGTGGCTCGTTTGGGTTTTTACGAAGTACTGCTCGAAGATGAAAATATCCGTGTCAACTTATCCTGCACAGAAAGAGCGGGTATCCATCAATACACCTTTTTGAATTCTACTGAGAAAAAGTACATTTTGCTCGATCTCAATTACCGAGACAAACTACGCAAAGGTCAATTCAATGTACTTGACCAACAAAATATAAATGGTTTCCGTATATCTGAGGCTTGGGCCAATGAGCAGCACTTCTATTTTCATTTGAGCACCTCAATACCGTATAATAATTACCAATTAATTGATCAAAACGGCGCACTTAAACTTCTATTAGAATTTCCACTTGAGACCAAAGAAATACTGCTTAAAGTGGGCATGTCTCATGTCGATCTTGACGGGGCAAAATTAAATTTAGATGCCGAAATCCCGCATTTTTCGCTCGATCGTGTCTATGCAGAAAATCAGAAGAAATGGGAGCAAGAATTCCAGAAAATCAACTTGAAAGCAGACCAAGAAACCAGCACAGTTTTTTACACAGCATTGTACCATAGTATGATCGCACCTAATCTTATAAGCGACGTCGATGGCCGTTACCGTGGCCGAGATCAAAAAATCCATCAACTCAACGACCTCAACGACCAACAATATACCGTATTTTCTTTATGGGATACCTACAGAGCGAACCATCCTTTATTTACGCTCATCGATCAAAAAAGAACGGGTGCCTACATCCGCACCTTTCTCAGACAATACGAAGAAGGCGGAGACCTCCCTGTCTGGGAACTTGCGGCTTGTGAGACCGAATGCATGATTGGCTACCATAGCGTGAGTGTCATTGCCGATGCTTACATGAAAGGAATTCGAGATTTCGATGCCAAAAAAGCACTCAAAGCAATGGTAAGCACCGCTAACGCCAATGAGTTTGGCAAACTTGCCTATGCTCAAAATGGCTTCATTAGTTCTGCCGATGAACCAGAATCTGTTTCTAGAACGCTTGAATATGCCTATGACGATTTCTGTATTGCAACAATGGCAGGTGCGCTCAACGAAAAATCTATTGCACTCGACTTTGAAAAGCGAAGTGCCAATTTCGTCAATCTCTACGACCCCAATACCAAATTTATGCGTGCCAGAAGAGGTGCTCAGTGGTATGGCCCTTTTGATCCGGCTGAAGTAAACTTCAATTACACAGAGGCGAATTCTTGGCAATATTCCTTGTATGCGCCTCAAAACATTCCTTTATTAACCAATTTATTAGGTGGCCCTGATTCTTTGGAACTTTGGCTAGACCGCCTTTTCACGACCCAAATGAAACTCTCTGGTCGAGAACAAGCAGACATCACAGGCCTTATTGGCCAATATGCGCATGGTAATGAACCTTCGCACCACATGGCCTATTTGTACAACTTTACGAATGCGCCACACAAAACTCAGTATTACGTCGATCGCATTCTCGATGAAATGTATCAGAACGCGCCAGATGGCCTTTCCGGAAATGAGGACTGCGGCCAAATGAGCGCTTGGTATGTCCTGAGTGCACTAGGTTTGTATGCCGTTACTCCGGGAAAACCAGTGTATCAAATCGGGCGCCCACTCGTGGCGGCTGCCAAAATCAAACTAGAAAATGGGAAGTACATTCAAATCAACTGCAATAACCAATCGAAAGATAACAAATACATCCAGTCTGTTTCTTGGAATGGAAAAGCGCTTGAACAGCTTCAAATCAGTCATGACGAACTCATGAAAGGTGGTGTTTTAGTTTTCGAAATGAGCGCAACACCAAGCAAATATGTTGGTATTCATGACAAACTCGAATTACAAGCATTTTTTGCACCAGCACCTTTCATCAAAACGGAACAGCGTGTTTTTCATGATTCCTTATTGATAGAAATTGATGTGGTACGCTTGAATCCAAGTGGTAAAACGAATACAGGAACCCAACTCTTCTATCAAATTGATGGTCAAAAATGGCAAAGCTATCAGCAACCGTTTTATATTCGTTCCAATACCAACATCTCCATAAAGGCAGGGTATAAAGAAACCTTGGTCAAAAATCAGGGATTAAATTATTGGAGTTCAATCGTCTCGTCATCTTTCATCAAAAAAGACCCAGACGTTGAATTGACATTAAAAAGCACCTACTCCAATCAATATACCGCATCTGGTAAAGATGCATTGATAGACGGCCTGCGCGGTGGCAATGAATTCAGAACCGGCGACTACCAAGGTTATTACAATCAAGATGTCATAGGCATTATTGCATTCAAAGAAGCACGAACCATTCATAAAGTTGGGGTTTCTTTTATCCGTGACCACAAATCTTGGATTTTTGCACCGAGCAAAATTACAATAGAAGCAAGCTTAAATGGAATAGACTATTTTACAGTGGCTCAAAAAGACTTACCGCAAGCCACACCTAGCGATAAGAATCCACATAAAGATGAAGTATTTATGGAGGTAAATAATGATAAAAATCTGAAATATAGTTACTTAAGGTATTCCATAAGCAATCCGGGATTATTGCCAACTTGGCACTTAGGAGCTGGTAACCCTACTTGGTTGTTTATAGATGAGTTGATTTATGAATAAACAAATTCAGGAACTAAACAATAGGTATTCTGCCTTTTACAATGCAGTATTTGTGATCTGTGGCTCCAAATTTTCGATAGAATGAGGCTATACTTTCTTGATTAGAGCCGATGAAATCCAATACCCGGCATTCATCGACATATTTTTGAAGTACAGCATCAATCAAATAAACCAAAGCCCCCGTTTTTTTACCGGCAGCATCGAGCGTCCCCTTCATGAAATATAAACTGGATTTCCATTTGAAGAATAAACCTACCGAAACCAGCTCTTCTTGATCAAAAGCACCCACACAAAACGCAGCATTCATTGCTTTTGCTTTTATAAATAGTTGCGCCAAACGCAGCCAACTGTCCTGTTTTAAACGACCCAGATTTTCACCTTTCTGGGCCACAAAGAAAGCTTGGAAATCTTGATAAGTGATCGCTTTTAGTTTCAGGTCAGCTGCTTTTTTCAAGCTTCTTTTCACATTCGCAGAATAGCCTGCTCGAATCTCGTTGATGCCATTATTCCATGTCAATTTTTGATACATTCCTATAGACCTACAAACACTATGACTCAGACTTAAATTGAGATGAATTAAAATCTTTCGCTTTAAAAATTGAACTATTGCTGAAGTGCTCGAATCATCCATAATGACTAACGAACGAATGAATAAAGGCTGTAAATAGGCTTGAATACCCAACTTCTTGGCAAAGGGAACCCTAAGAAGTATTTGCCCTTGCTCATTCAATACGTATTTCCAGGTCGGATGTAAGCAATCTTGTACCCAAGCCTGGTCAAAAAAGCCAAACTGATCGTTGGAGGCAACTTTTTGCTCGTATTGTCGTTTTAAATCAGGATGTTCACTCTGTAATTGCATTTATCACGAAGTTAAGTAAAGCAAAAGAGCAAGCAAGATTTCGTGTAACATTTTTATGTATTTTCGTTGAACGTAAAGACATTTAAATTATTTCAAAAAACCATGAAAAAATACCTTCACTTCGCCTTTGGTATGTTCGTAAGCGCAAGCGTTTTTGCGCAGCAACCCGCCACCAAAAATTCTGAACCTAAAACACCTGAAGACCGCGCCAAATTTTTAACAGAAAAAATGGCTGCTGAATTGCAACTCACCGATGCCCAAAAAGAACAAGTGTATACCATCAATTTGGGAATTGCACAAAAAAATGAAGGCATTCGAACAAGTAATTTCTCCGAAGAGGAAAAGCGCAGTATCGTTAAATCTAACCAAGAAGCGCGCATCGAAATGCTCAAAAACGTACTTAGCGCCGCTCAATTTGAAAAACTAAAAGCTGAAATAAAAGAACAGCGCACTGAAGGCGGAAGAGTTCACAACGAAAAACATTGATTAACTCTGTTTCATGAAGTTACCCTTTTTAAGCCTATTAACCATTGGCTTGCTTTTTAATAGTTGCGCGCAAACGCCTCAAATAAAAGAACGCAAGCAAGTAGTCGATCAAATTCCAACCAAATTTGAATTACAAGACTTCCTCAAAGAAAACAAAGAGCTAGATGCAGCTGTAGATCAAGTCTTTGCCAGTCTAGACGATACCGCCATAGTTGCACAACTGATTATGCCAGCCGTTGGGCGCTTGGGGCAAGAAAAAGCAACCATAGACCAACACATCAAAAACCGCATTATCGGCGGAGTGCTCATGCTCAATGGAACCAAAGAAGGTTTTACTTCATGGATTTCTGACTTCGAAAAACAAAATGCATTATACGGAAATCTTCCTTTTCTCTATAGTGCAGATGCTGAACCCAGTTTGGTAAACCGCAAAATTGCAGGGTCGGCTATAGTCAAAAAAGCCAATGAAATGAAGTCCATTGATGAAGTACGCACTTGTGCACAAACCATCTCCAAAGATCTCAACGACATCGGTATTAACTATAATTTTTCACCAGTTGTGGATATGTCGCCAAACGCAACAGTAGGGTTCAGAAGCTTTGGTGCTGTTCCGGCCAATATCATTCCATGGTCTGGGGCATTTATCGACGAAACACAAAAACAAGGCATAATTGCCACTGCCAAACACTTTCCAGGGCACGGGTTGGTCTCCGGCGACACCCACAAATCCTTACAAGTCATCGACGGTGAACTCAAAGAAATTCAAAACTACCCACCGCTTATTGCCCAAGGTGTACTCTCTATAATGGTAGCGCATATTGCCGTGCAGAACAATGCCAAATACCAAACCAATGGGCTACCCGCTACCTGTTCAAAAACCATCGTAACGGACTTACTCAAAAATGAAATGGGCTTCAAAGGTTTAATTGTGACCGACGCCATGAACATGGGGGGCGTAGTTGCTGTTCCGGAATGCGCCTACAAAGCAGTTGCTGCTGGTTGCGATATCGTTCTAATGCCTATAGACGCCAAGAAAGCACATACCGAGATTTTGAACTATTACCGCAAAGATGCTGCCTTTAAAGCACAGGTAGATGCCGCAGCCAAAAAGGTGATCAGAATGAAGATTGCCATGGGGCTTCTTCAAAAATCTTAAGCTTAGCAAAGGAAAATTTGAAATTAAAAATCTTAACCGATGTATAAATCGATTAAGCCTTCCGGAGCTTTGATGTAGAGCTCCTTTTTTTTGCGCTCTACTTTTTGGATGAGCCCTTCAAAAATAGGTACCAAAATTTCTGTACCATTGAAATCTAGTTGCAATAATGGATTTGCAGTCATGTCAATAACATCTTGAACAACACCAATTGCTCCTTTATCCGTATCAAAGACCTGATAACCAATAATTTCATGGTCATAAAAAGAGCTATGATCGAGTTCGGGAAGTATTTCTAGAGGCAAATACGCTTTTTTCTTGACCAAGCGCTGCGCTGCCTCCTCAGTTTCAATTCCTTCAAATTTAACGGCTGCAAAACCTTTATTTTTGAGCTTGAATCCTTGGATAAAAAATGGGGTAAGTTGGCCGTTGATATCGAGGTAAAGGGCATCTAAACCTTGGTAATCGGCAGGATGTGTAACGTCTAAAAACAACGAAACTTCACCTTTAAATCCGTGAAGTTTCGCGATAAGACCTAAATAATAGCAATCTTGAATTTGCATACGCTTATTCAGCAGCAGGCTCTTCAGTTGCTTCTTCAGCAGCAGGAGCTTCTTCGGCAGCAGGAGCTTCTTCAGCAACTACTTCTTCCGTTGCAGGAGCTTCTTCAGCTACTACTTCTTCCGTTGCAGGAGCCTCTTCAGCTACCACTTCTTCCGTTGCAGGAGCCTCTTCAGCTACCACTTCTTCCGTTGCAGGAGCTTCTTCAGCAACCACTTCTTCAATTGCAGGAGCCTCTTCAGCTACTACTTCTTCCGTTGCAGGAGCTTCTTCAGCTACTATTTCTTCTACCTCTGGAGTATTTTTGGCTGCTACTTCTGCAGCTTTTGCTGCGTTAGCGGCAATCTCGGCTGCAATGCGATCAGCTTTTACTTTCTCGGCACCTTTGATAAGACCAGTGATTTTACCTTCGATTTTAGCTTCTTTATCAGCTAACCATTGGTTAAAGCGCTCTTCTACTTGCTCAGCAGTTAATGCACCTTTTTTCACGCCGTTGAGCAAGTGATTTTTGTACAAAACTCCTTTGTAAGATAGAATAGCACGAGCAGTTTCGGACATTTCTGCTCCAGTCTGAACCCAAGTAAGTGTTGCATCAAAGTTGATGTCAATTACTGCAGGATTAGCTGTTGGATTGTATGTTCCGAGTTTTTCGATGAATTTACCATCGCGTTTTGCACGGCTATCAGCTGCTACCAAATGAAAAAATGGTTTGCCTTTTTTACCGTGTCTTTGTAGACGAATGCGTGTTGCCATTGTACTTTACAGTTTTGGGTACGAAACCCAGGTTTATAAATAAGTGAATTAAGAGTGCAAAGATAGTGATTTTATTTAAACGCAACAAGTACTTATTTCCCTTGTGCTTTAAAGACAATAATCACGGTGTAAAACATGATTTTGATATCGAGTGCGATACTTCTATTCTTCATGTAAATTAAATCAAATTTCATGCGTTGCAACATTTGCTCCACGTTTTCAGCATAGCCGAATTTGACTTGCCCCCATGAGGTTATTCCGGGTCGAACGCGCGTCAAGTGTATGTATTGGGGCTCCAAAACCACAATTTGGTCGATATAAAATTGACGCTCAGGTCTAGGCCCAACCAAAGACATCTGACCCAGCAACACATTGAAAAATTGAGGAAATTCGTCGAGGCGTGTCTTGCGCATGAATCTACCTATTGGCGTTATTCTAGGGTCTCCTTCGCTGGACAGCTGAGGGCCTGTCTTTTCGGAGTCTAGATACATTGTTCGGAATTTAATGATCTTAAAGTGCCTACCTCCGCGCCCTACCCTATCTTGCAGAAAAAAGATAGGACCAGGGGAAGAAATTTTGACCGCAAATGCCGAAAAGATATAAAATGGGATCAAGCAAATGATAGCTGCCAATGAAAGTATGATATCCATCAAGCGCTTAATGGCCCTTTGCCAATAGGGCATAACATCAGGATTGATTTCAATTAACAAGGCCCCATAAATATTGGTCATTTCTACAGAGCCTGCTAAAATACTATACATGTCGGGCAGCACCCGAATGCTAATTTTACCGTTGTCTACGCGTGCCATTATCGACTGAAGACGATTGTGGTCTGAACTTTCAATGGCAATAATCACCTCTTCCACTTGATGCGCCAGCAAGACTTCTTCTAGGATATCTAGTTTGCCGAGGTGTGGGAGCTGTGCAGTGAGCAGATTATCTCGACCATTGACTTGTATAAAACCAACGAAATCGTTGATCATGTTGGGTGCAGCTAACAATTCTAGATAAATTTCAACTGCTTTTTCGTTTCCACCGATGATTAAAGTCTTGAAGCCATGACCCGCAGCCCGAATGTATTTAATGAGCAGTGTCGTAAAGATGACTCGACCCAATGCTGTGATCGACAAATGAATAAAAAACAACCACAGGGTGAGTTGATAATAATTCTGATAGCTTCGTACTTCGTCGTCGAGTAATAAGGTGAAAAAAAGTACGATGGTGCCAAAAAAAGAGGCCGCTAAGCTCAAATTGATCACTTTTAAACGAAATAGGCGGCGAATTTCGTGATAGGTCCCTTGAAAAATATAAAACAGCAACCAAAAGAATGGCAAAAGGATAACCCCTAGCCAGAAATTTTGATCGGCATGAAAAGGTTTTTCTTCAATTTTAACTTGACGAATGAAAAAAAACAAACCCCAAGAAAAACTTGCTGTGAGTAGATCAATGCAGACCAAAAATGCTATCCAAAAACGATCTTTCATTAAAAGTAGACGACCTTAATATTGTCGATTAATAAGAAATTATTGGCTATGGCTGAGTTATAAAAAGCTCTAAAGGCTTGAACGTAGTTTGTATTATTAGGGCCAGCAGTAATGACCTCACTTAAGAGGATGTACATCTTTTTCCAACGCAAGGCTGAGAGTGGACTTGGGTTCATGGTCACCATAGGGTTTTCATTGGTTCCATTGGAATTGACAAAAAGCAAATAATTGGTAAAAGGAACTGAATTGCAATAATCAATTTCGAGCATGGCTTGCTTATTCTTTGGTATACTGAGCTGTTGGTCTTGATTGGTATAGGCAACCCAAATAGAATCTTGGGTATTCAAAACGACTTTTCCATAATAATTACCATTGAACCACTTGAGTGTGTCATTGGCAAGCGTTAGACTAGCTGAAGACGTGTTTGGGTCGTCGGTAAGCCGCACGTTAATATCTTCAAAATCTTCGATCCAAAAATTGACGTCGTCTTTGTAATGCGTTTTTGGCGCAATAGTGAGTGTCTCTTTTTTGATGAATGTACCCGTTGCATCAAATGCAACAAGATGTTCGTTGCGCATTTTGGTAGCCGACACACCGTTAACGCGGATCGTCGGATAAAGGCGAATACTCGCCAAACCTTCTTTTAAAATCGGAATTTTAAACGGTACTTCAAAAATACCTATAAGTTGCTCGTCTACGTATACCCAGGCATCTGTGAGCTTGTGCGTGAGTTGCCCCTCTTCTCCATTTAGCGCTGGATTTGCTTCAAGCGTCCATTCAGTTACCTCTAGCCAAGCAGGATCGGGATTATTTTTAACGCAAGCACTGAGAAGAAGGCCTATAAATAATATGTAGCGATATGCCATAGAAATGTAACGATAAAAATGGGTTTTTATTGTGTTAATGGGTCGATTTTATTGCAATGTATTGTTGGGCCAATCTTTCGATTTCTAGTGCAAGTCGCAAGGCATTGACGCCTGCACTTACGCCAACTGTAGGCATATTTTTATCTGTAATGCTTCTCGAAAAATCTAACCATTGGATCCGAAGCGCATTTTGCGCTTCAATAGAAATGATGCTTTGCTCACCTGAGGTAGAAGTTGCTCGAAATTGATGACCGAGCAAATCCAGCGAATATTGCGTCTCTGATGCCTTTATCTCTATAGTCCTTTTTCTTTGCTCTTTAATTCTGGATGCAAAAAGCGAGGCAAGCCGACCGTCCGCAAAAGTAAGTTTGGCCAATACTTCATCGGGAAGTTCGCTTTGATCTTGTCTAGCCTCGACTTCAATTTGGGTGGGTGTTTCTTTAAAAACGGTCAAGAGTAGGTCAATATCGTGAATCATCAAGTCCAAAACTACCGAAACATCTGCTCCTCTTTGCTGAAAAGGAGCGGTACGCCAGGCTTCAAAATAATGAACAGTTTTCGCATGCAAACGGGGCATGAGTGCAGAGATAACTGGATTGAATCTTTCAACGTGGCCAACTTGTACAACAACCGGATAGAGTAGCGATAGTTTTTCTAGCTGTAGTGCATCAGAAAGCTGAGCGCAAATTGGCTTTTCTATAAAAACTGACTTTCCTGAAGTTATGGCTTGAGCTGCCAACGCATAGTGCGCGGGTGTACTGGCGATAATACCAATAGCATCTGCGCTACGCAGTAAGGCTTCATAGGAAGTGAAGTACTTAATGGTTTGGTCAGCTTGATGAAGTTTAGATTGTCTTTGCTTGTGGTCATAGACCCCCACGACACTAAACTGTGCAGGTAAATCTTGCAACACCTTGAGGTGAATACGGCCTAAATGACCAAAACCAACTAATCCAATGCGTATCATGATCTATCTAAAAAAAAAGCCATTAGTTATGAGAACTAATGGCCTTAAGCTGATATAGTATTCAATCTTATTTTTGAATCGTGTCGACAACCGCTTTGAAGGCCTCTGGATGGTTCATGGCTAAATCAGCAAGTACCTTGCGATTGAGTTCAATACCACTTTTGTGTACGGCCCCCATAAACTGAGAATAACTCATGCCGTGAAGACGAGCTCCAGCATTAATACGAGTAATCCAAAGTGAACGGTAATTTCTTTTCTTTTGTTTACGTCCAGAGTACGCATAAACTAAACCTTTTTCAATGGCGTTTTTTGCGACGGTCCAAACATTTTTACGACGACCAAAGTAACCTTTGGCCAATTTCATCAAGTTTTTTCTGCGAGCTCTTGATGCTACGTGATTTACTGATCTTGGCATATTTTTAAATTTTTTGGTAAGGAGTGCTTCATTTGAAGTCTTAGGGACTCAGTACCGGGTTCTACAATTTATTAACCGTTTAAGGGACTATTTCATGCACAATTGCAACTTGACATTGGAGAGGTCAGCATCGTGAACCAATCCGGCATGCGTAAGATTGCGCTTACGTTTTGTGGCCTTTTTGGTCAAGATGTGGCTCTTAAATGCATGCTTGCGCTTGATTTTGCCACTTCCAGTGATGGTGAATCGCTTCTTTGCACTGGATTTTGTTTTCATTTTAGGCATTTGACTTGCTTTTTTT
>JBILSN010000006.1:0-81437 GCA_044372045.1 Crocinitomicaceae bacterium | reverse complement strand
ATGACTGTCCATAAAGAAATTAAATAATAAGACATGGCAAAGAAAGTAGTCGCATCGCTCCAAAAAGGTGGAGGTAAAGAACATACAAAGGTGATCAAAATGGTCAAGTCAGAAAAGTCTGGATCATATACCTTTAAAGAAGAAATCGTACACAACGACAAAGTGAAAGATTGGTTTACTAAAAACTAATCTGTTGTGCAATCCCTTTAAAAGCTTCCATGTCGGGAGCTTTTTTTTTATACCTTAGATCATGGGCATATTTGATTTTTTTTCGAAGTCTAAAAAAGAAAACCTTGAACCCGAGCAAAAAGAATCTCTCGAACAAGGCCTAGAGAAAACCAAGCAAACGTTTTTCTCTAAACTGACGCGCGTTCTCATCGGTAAAAGCCGCGTGGACCAAGACGTTCTAGACGAACTCGAAGAAATCCTTATTACCGCAGACGTGGGTGTAGAAACCACCCTCAAAATCATCGAGCGCATTGAAAGCAGGGTTTCGCGTGATCGCGTCATCAACTCTGAAGAACTCAATCAGATTTTGCGCGATGAAATCATTGCGCTACTCGAAGAAAACGCCGCCAATTTTCAGGGTCAATTAAAAGTAGACAAGCCAGCCGATGGCAATCCTTACGTATTAATGGTAGTTGGAGTAAATGGTGTTGGTAAAACAACCACCATTGGCAAACTGGCTTACCAAATGAAACAAGCAGGCTTAAAAGTAGTTTTAGGTGCTTCTGATACTTTTAGAGCAGCTGCCGTAGATCAACTCATTATTTGGGCTGAGCGCGTAGGTGTTCCGATTGTACAACAAGGCATGGGCGCAGACCCTGCTAGTGTGGCTTTTGATGCGCTGCAATCTGCCAAAGCACAAGGTGCCGATGTAGTCATTATCGATACGGCGGGCCGCTTGCACAATAAAGTCAACCTCATGCAAGAGCTCTCTAAAATCAAGCGTGTCATGGACAAAGTCGTGCCAAATGCACCACACGAGATTTTACTTGTACTCGATGGCTCAACAGGGCAAAACGCTTTTGAACAAGCCAAACAATTTGCACAAGCCACCGATATCAATGCATTGGCTGTAACGAAACTTGATGGTACTGCAAAAGGCGGTGTTGTCATTGGTATTTCAGATCAAATGAAAATACCAGTTAAATACATTGGGGTTGGTGAAAAAATGACAGATCTTCAGCTTTTTGATCGCAAGACGTTTGTTGAATCTTTATTCAATGCTAATAATTAGAAACTCAAAAAGGGTTCTTTTTATTTAGCAACATACTGAATCCTACAATTCATTTCCTGGCTTTAATCTTGCATATTTTGCTGCGCTACATAGGCGGCATATTGGCCATTTTGCGCCATTAATCTTTGGTGATCACCACTTTCTACGATAGTGCCCTCTTGCAAGACCAGAATTTGATTGGCTTGCTTAATTGTAGACAAGCGATGTGCAATCACGATTGAGGTGCGTCCTTTCATGAGTTCTTCTAAAGCATCTTGTACCAATTTTTCAGAGGCAGAGTCTAGGGCCGAGGTAGCTTCGTCCAGGATTAAAATACTTGGATTTTTCAGAATGGCTCGGGCAATGGCAATGCGCTGTTTCTGCCCGCCAGATAACTGAATGCCGCGGTCCCCTACTTCGGTTTGCAACTGCTCAGGAAAGCTTTGAATGAATTCCCAAGCGTTGGCTTTTTTTGCCGCTTCAATCACTGCATCGTCAGAGGCAGCTGGGTTACCAAAGCGGATGTTTTCAAGAATGCTTCCGGAAAACAACAATACTTCTTGCGGTACAATTGCCATGTGTTGGCGCAAGGCCTGTAAATCAAAATCGGTAGCCGGCGTTGATCCGAAGTAAATTTGGCCCGACGTTGGTTGATAAAAGCGCAACACTAAATTCGCAATGGTAGATTTTCCTGAACCACTTTGACCAACCAAAGCAAGTGTTTGGTTTGGCGCTAAAGTGAAATTGAGGCCTTTGAGTACCTCAATGTCCGAGCGCTGCGGATAACTGAAATGTAAGTTTTCAAAACGAACTGAACCATCAAAATGAAGGGCCGGCTTGGAACTTGATGCTGAGAATTCGGTTTCCTCCTCAAGTATATCCAACAAATTTTCAGTAGCTCCTACCGCCTTCTGAACACTAGCATATAAATCAGGCAAGGAACCAATAGAAGCGCCCATCATGATGGTAAAAAGCACAAACTGATAAAATCCTTCAGAGGCCAATTCTGGATTGGGTCCTTGGGTCATGAGCAATCCTTTCCATACGATAAAAACAATGGCTCCGAACAAACAAAAGATAATAAACGAGACAAAAAGGCCACGCCAAATGCCGCTGCGCACATTGAGGTCACGACTTTGCTGCGTTGACTTTTTGTATTTGCCAAGTAAAAACCATTCATTGGTAAATGCTTTTACATTGGCAATACCTGTTAGGGCTTCTTCTAAGATCGAATTGGATGTCGCGATGTAATCTTGGGCCTCTTTACTGAGTTTGCGTATGTAGCGACCAAAAAAGACAGCTACGATGGCCATAACAGGAACCGTGGCCAACATGATCAAGGACAACTTCCAGGAAATGAAGAATAAAAAAGCGATGCCACCAACAACAATGATGATCTGCCTGAAAAACTCAGCTATTGTAGTTCGGAGAACTTCTTGAATTTGGGTGATGTCTGTCGCCACCCGAGAAGTCAATTCACCAACCTTCTGACGGTTAAAAAAATCCATGGGCATGTAGACCAACTTTTGAAACGCATCGTTGCGCATATCGCGCAGGGCATTTTCTGTGACGTTATTAAACAAGACCACGCGCACAAAGGAAAAAACCGACTGAAAAAAGAACAAGGCAAAAAGCGCTAAGGCAATTTGATTGACATTAGAAAGATCAATCAAGCGAATCGCCTGTTCGGGTTGTGGGCTAGCAGTTGTAGTGCCTAGCAATTTACCCATGAGGTACGGAAAAACCAAACCTGCGGAGGTGCTTAACACCAAAAAAATCCAACCGATGAAATAGGTGCCGGCATAGGGTTTCAAGTAGCGTAAAAAGCGACCAGCCTTTTTCCAGCTTGCTTTTGTAAGTTTTACTTTTTGCTCGGATTTCTTTTTGGGTCTCATCATGGCTTTGCGCTTAGCAGTACAAAAATAAGCTCCTTTCTTGGGGTGCTGGCTTTTTTTCATCATTTTTGTACAAAGAATTTGAATTTCTAAAAAAATCACTATCTTTGCATTCCCAAAAACATTACAAATAACGACACGACATGAAAAGAACGTTTCAACCATCGGTAAGAAAAAGAAGAAACAAACATGGCTTCCGTAGCCGTATGGCCACAAAAAACGGTCGTCGTGTATTGGCTGCGCGTCGTCGCAAAGGCCGTAAAAAATTAACTGTATCTGACGAAGGAATGCACAAGCGTTAATCCGTCTATAAACCATATTTGCAAAGCCCTGTCCGTTTGGTCAGGGCTTTTTTATGCAAGAACATCAAAGGAACATTTTTCCAAAACAACTTTGGTTTGTATACATATTGCATATACAAAAAAGGGCCGCTTTCGCGGCCCTACTACTTTCCAAAATTGTTGACTGATGGAAAGGAGGAACTACACTAGTACTTTAGGTGCTGCCGCCAAAATAGCCTGATCTGTTTGGGCAGCAAACTTTTCAAAATTTGCGACAAACTTTGCGGCTAAATTTGCGGCGGTATCGTCATAGGATGCTTTATCGGCCCAAGTATTGCGTGGATTGAGGAGTTCGGTCGGAACGCCTTCACAAACGCTAGGAAAGGCCAATTCAAAGACAGGCATTTGCTCGTAGGCAACATTATTGAGTTTACCTGTCAGCGCCGCTGTAATCATGGCGCGTGTATATGCTAATTTCATTCTTGAACCCACGCCATAAGAACCACCAGACCACCCTGTATTGATGAGCCAAACATTAATGTTCGTACCCTCTAATTTATCGCCAAGTAATTTGGCATACTTTGCAGGATGCAAGGGCAAAAAGGCGGCGCCAAACCCTGCGGAAAAAGTTGTGGTAGGCTCTGTTATTCCTACTTCAGTACCAGCTACTTTGGCAGTATATCCAGACATAAAGTGATACATCGCCTGCGCTTTGGTCAGTTTTGAGATTGGGGGTAATACGCCAAAGGCGTCGGCTGTAAGGAAGAAAATATTTTTAGGCGCAGCACCAACGGAAGGTATCGCAATGTTGTCAATGTGATGAATCGGATACGACACGCGTGTGTTTTCAGTAATACTGCTATCGGCGTAGTCTGGCGTAGAGGATTCCTGCGGAAAGCCCACATTCTCGAGTAAAGCACCAAAGCGTATGGCGTCGTAGATTTGCGGCTCCTTCTCTCTGCTAAGGTCTATAGTTTTGGCATAACAGCCACCTTCGAAGTTGAAAACAGTGTTGGCGCTCCAACCATGCTCGTCGTCTCCAATGAGTCGGCGATTTGGATCTGAAGAAAGCGTGGTTTTACCAGTACCTGACAAACCAAAGAAAATAGCGGTGTCACCATCTTGCCCAATATTGGCAGAGCAATGCATAGACAACACATTCTTTTCATGAGGCAAGATGAAATTTAGTGCTGAAAAAATACCTTTTTTGATTTCCCCTGTGTAGCCAGTTCCACCAATAAGAATCATCTTTTTGGTAAAATTGAGGATGGCAAAGTTGTGCTGACGCGTACCGTCAATTGCAGGGTCGGCTAAAAAACTGGGTGCACACACGATGTGCCACTCAGGTAGGAAGTCCTCGATTTCTTTGGCCTCTAAACGCAAAAACATGTTGTGCGCAAAAAGACTCGACCATGGCAGCTCGGCAACCACGCGAATATTCATGCGATAGGCCGCATCTGCACATGCAAAGACATCTCGAACATAAAGTTCTTGGTCCGCTAGGTGTGCTTTCATGCGCTCGTATAGGGCATCGAATTGGGCGGGTTCAAATCCAATATTGACATCGCCCCACCAAACGGCATTTTCAGTAATGGCATCTCTAACAATGAATCGATCTTTGGGTGAGCGGCCGGTAAATTCGCCTGTTTCTATGGCGAGTGCACCGGTATCGGTCAACATACCTTCGCCAAGTATGATGCAGTCCTCGATGAGTTCTGCAGCAGTGAGGTTCCAGAATTGATCACCTGTTTCAGACAAACCAATACTTGCGGAGAGGTCGGCGTTGCTTCCGAATTTTCCATGTAATTCCATGTTGCTTTTTTAGAGTGATTGGACGCCACAAAAATACGATGCAAGAAGCGCTCAAACCATGATTTATATTAGGTTTTTGTAAACAGAATATGATTCAAAATGTGGAGAACTTAATTTGATTTTTTCAAGTATTTTTCTTATATTGAAGTAAGTGTCAGAACTACACTTTGAGTTTTGAAAAGCGCCGAATTATAGCTAGTTTTGATCTAAATGAAACAGATGCGTCTCTTCTCTTCTATACTTGTTGTTGCTCTATTAGGTTTTGCTTTAGTGCGGTTCTACCCTATTGAAAAATCGATCCGCAGTACCTCCAAGTTCAAATATGAGCTTCCAAACAAATGGATTGGAGCCCCTTTGTCTAATTTAAATACACTTCCTCAATCTGAGCAAATCCTTGGGTTTAGAAAACAAATTCAAATCCTGAGCAACAAGGGTCAGGTATTGCCCTTGGGTCGTTTGGATCAAAAATTGGCCAGCATGGCGCTGGGTGGTAATTCTTCTGTATTCACCGAAACGCTCCACCTTTATGCCGACCGCATGGCCTTTTTTGCTGCCGACTCACTGCAAATTCCGTCAGCCGTTTCTAAATTTTATGGCCTGACCGACCCCGAAATTTGCATCTTTAGTTTACATGCAGCAGCTCCACATAGCAATCACATCCCGAAATGGGCTGCTGAAAAAGTTGAACTCCTCGACAGCACAGACCAAAACATACTCGTCGTTTTTGGCGAGCACAAAATCTTAAAGGAGATAGACACATCTGTTTTTGATGCAATTGTGATCGCCCACGAAAACCACCCGATTGCCCAGGCGCAAATTGCACAATTACTCATGGGAGGCCTCAGCGCAGCCGGCATAGAAGACAACGGCCGCCTCGGCATCTCTAGCCCCGAAGAAATTGGCCTGAAAAGTACCGATCTAAAAGCACTTGACGATATCGCGCAAAAAGGAATTGACGCTGGCGCGTATCCAGGTTGTCAGCTTCTCGTGGCGGTAGAAGATAAGGTCATTTGGCACAAAGCCTATGGCAAACAAGGGTATGAAGCCAATGCACTAGATATTGATTTGCAGTCCATGTACGACATCGCGTCGGTCACCAAAATAGCAGCCTCTACTCTATTGGCCATGGAGCAACATTCCAAAGGAAAGTTCAACCTGGATCAAGCAATTGGCAGTTATATTCCTGAAGTTGTAGGTTCTTCGCCGTTTGCCGCCCTCAAAATCAGAGAAATCATGGCCCATCAGGCTGGGCTTACTCCTTGGATTCCTTTTTATAAGCGCACGCTTTCCAAAGGCACCTGGAAAGGTAGCATCTATCAAAATAAACAAACTGATGATTTTCCACTAGAGGTAGCAAAGGGCATGTACATCCACAAAACCTACAAAGACAGTATGTATGCCCAAATTTTACGATCTACACTTGGTCCTAAAAAATATGTGTATTCCGATCTCTGTTATTATTTTACCCAACCTATTTTGGAAAGAATCATCGGCGAGAGCCAAGCGAGTTATTTGCGACGCAATATCTATTTACCATTAGGGCTAGGGCGCATTTTGTATCAGCCCCTCCGTCAATTTTCCGAACAACAAATTGTCCCGACCGAAGATGACCAAGCTTTCCGCAAACAACTCTTGCGCGGCTATGTCCACGACCCCGGCGCTGCTATGTTAGGCGGCGTAGCAGGCCATGCCGGTATCTTCTCCAACGCCTGGAGTTTAGCACATATCATGCAACTCTTTCTCAATAAAGGAGAAATGGCAGGGCAACAATTCTTTACTGCAGCCACCTACACCGAATTCACCAAACAACAGTATCCCGGCAACCGCCGCGCCGCCGGCTTTGATCGGCCCACAGCAAGCGGAGGTGGCACCTGCGACGTCTTGGCCTCTCAGCAATCATTCGGGCACTCCGGCTTCACCGGAACCCTCGCCTGGGCCGACCCCAAAAACAAAGTCATCTTCATTTTCTTATCCAACCGCGTGCACCCCAATCAAGACAACTGGAAACTCCGCGACCTCAACATCCGCACTGATTTACAACATGTTGTTTATCAGGCGCTAGCGAAGAGGGGAAGGTAACCTCTACTGATTCACAAAATAAATCGAATTGACGACCATCAATTTGCCGCTTTCCCAGAAGCCGCGGAAGAGTGGGTTGTCGATCAAATAGACAACGGTGCCGCGACCGTATTGGACCGTGCCAGCGATGTCTGCTTCGGATTGTTGTTTTTGAACGCGTGCGCCTACAAAACCGTTGACTGCCTGTGCATTTTTCTCTAGTTCAAAGACGGGCTTGCCTTCAAGCTCATAGACGCTAGCTCCTTGACGCAAGGTGTAATAATGGTTATAGCCAAAAGCCATTGGGTTGGAGTTGTCCATTACGCAAGGGTAAATGGCGCCAATGATGTTGTCTGAGATTTGGTCACGCTCTTGGTTGGCATAGGCAATTGGTGCGGGTGCGCCTGCTGCACTTTCTTTGCGCTTGAGGCCAAAGCCTTCTTGGTCGGCGAGGGCATCCACTGCACCACCGGTCACGATCAAAGTTCCACCTTCGCGCACCCACTTGGTGAGGGCAGCATTGCCTGCGATATCAAAACCACCTTCAGGTACAAACAAAACGTCGAGGCTTGAAAGCGCGCCATTGAGGTCGTCTTCAAAAATGAGGTGTGCGGGTTTGTTCAATTGCTGCTCAAAGAAATGCCAGATTTCGCCGACATTTAAAGAGGAAAAGCTATCGCCGGCTAAAATACCAACGCGGGGGTTGGGTACCATTTTAACGGAAGAAGAACCGAAGTCTGGCCCTTGATCTACCATTCCTGTGAGCAAGCCCTTGATGTCTACTTGATAACGCGCCGCATAATCATTGACCATCTTATGGAAATCTGGACGCTGATTTTCGCCAGCCAGTAAAAGAAGTGTTCCGGGTGCGTAGGTTTGGCCCTTGAGCTTGAAACCTTTTTCATGAAAATAGACCTTGAGGCCTGCTTGCTGCACCGCATTTAAAAAGCGCGCAGTTTGCATGGTTTCCCAGCGAACAGCATAGCCCATGAAGCCTTCCATGGCCAAAAAATCAGATTTACGCTCGCCAGTTGCTGCAAAAGGTGTGGCCTTTAACTGACCTTCCACGGCGTAGGCGTCTAAACCGTAAGCGTAAGGCATGGACCACGCCGTGATGTCGTAAGTGAGGCTATCAGACAATTTGGTGCGGGGTTCAAACAAGACCGAAACGAGTGTTCCTTTTTCTTGTTGGGTAGAGACTACGATGTCGCCAATTTCTAACTTAAATGCTTCCTGAACACCAGTTTTGAAATGGAAACCTTTGGCAGGCACCGCTTGGGTGCTGGTAGAAACCATTTGCCAATCGATATTGTTTTTGCCGAGTAGTACCAAAAGTGGTTCGATCTGGTTGTTGCTGCCTTTAATGACGTAGGTGTCGTATTTGAAATCTTTTTGTTTTCTGAACTTTTGATACTCCGCGACCAATTTGTCGGCATTGCGCGCGCTTGTTTCTACGGTTGAAAGCCCGGTAGTAACATGATGCGCCACCCGGTCGGACAAACGAAGGGTGTCGCCCACTTGGGTAATGACTGCAAGGCCTGCGCGCCCGCTTCCGCCCTGCTCGTAGGTCATGCCGATGCTGCCGCTGTAGGTAGGGTAAGTGTCGCCATAGCTTGGGTAAAGCAAGTCGAAAATTTCTTTGGAGAAATACAACCAGCCTGCTTTGTCGAAATACCCTGCGTGGTTTTTGCCGATTTCTTGCTGGAACTCGCGCTGCCAATTGGTAATGACCTCATGATACGGCTCAGCTGCCGGCGGAAAATAATATGGCTCGTTGATGCCCTGCTCGTGGAAATCGACATGCACGTGAGGTAACCAAAGGTTATACTGCTGCATGCGCACCGCAGATTCAATTTGGGTCATCCAGGCCCAGTCGCGGTTGAGGTCAAAGAGGTAGTGATTGGGGCGCCCGCCTGGCCATGTTTCGTTGTGGCTGGCGCTGAAACGTTGCATGTCAATTGGGTTGGCGCCATACTGGTAATAAAAATTCACATAGCGGTCGCGGCCATCCGGATTCAAACAAGGGTCCATAATGACAACCGTATTTTCTAAATAGCCTATCTTATCGGTAAGCAAACGGTAGGCTGTCTGCATGGCCGCTTCTGTTCCGGAGCTTTCATTGCCGTGCACATTATAAGACAACCACACAATTGCTAATTTTTCGTCGGGCGCTTGGGTGAGGTGTTTTTGGCGGATTTCTTCGAGTTTCTTGAGGTTATCAGGGGTGCCGATATAACACAACAAAAGGTCGCGTTTCTCATAGGTTTGCCCCGTCTTCACGACTTTAATATTATTCGGAAATGCTTTTTCAAGCGCAAAGAAATAGTCTACTACACGATGTTGACGCGTAAACTGCTCGCCAATATTGTAGCCCAAAAATTGTTGCGGTGTAAAATTGTTTTGCCCAAGCAATTGGAGGGTCAGCAAATTGAGTACGGTAAGAAATAGGACCTTTTTCATAGTGATGTTTGGTGTAAGATTATAGTTGTGGTTTTTCTTTGGCGATATGGATGATGGCGTCGCCTTTGTAAACGACAGAAGCCTCGTTGATGCAAATCACATAGCCAGTCTGACTTGCTTTAATTTTCTTTTCGTATTTGCCGTAAGGATCGGTAACCAATGCCAAAACCTCTCCTTTCTGTACAGCGGTTCCGTTGGCTACAAAACACTGAAACATTCCGCTCGATGGTGCGCGCATCCATTTGTTTTCCCCGATGAAAATAGGCTCGCGGTCTTTGGAAATATCAAATTTATAATTGCGCATACCCAAGTGACTAATGACGCGTTTGAGGCCATTCAGGCCTTCTTCAACAACATTTTCTTCGATGTTATTCGATTTGCCTCCTTCGAACAGCAAGAGCATTTTATTGCGCTTGACCATGCTTTCGCGCAGGGTTTTAGCAATAAGACTTGAATTCAGAATAAAAGGCGGGTTGAATACTTTGGCGAGCTCTACGCTATTTTGGTCAGCGAAAACACAGCGGATTTGAGGAAAGTTGTTGCGCTGTGCCGCCCCAGTATGAAAATCAATGATGTAGTCGCAATACGGTGCAATTTCTTTCATAAAATGAAAAGCAAACTGCGCGGCCAAAGAGCCGTTGTTACTACCCGGAAAACTGCGGTTGAGGTCGCGGCCATCTGGCAACTCGCGTTTGAGGTTTAGAAAACCAAAAATATTGAAGATTGGCAAGCATATAATTGTGCCTTTCGTAGGTTTATTGAGTTTTTTGCGCAAAAAACGGCGCACAATTTCGATGCCGTTGAGTTCGTCGCCATGCAGACCTGCCATAACCAATAAAGTAGGGCCGTCCTCTTTGGCGCGCTCTACCAAAACCGGAACCTGAATGGGAGTTCGGGTGTGCAAGTGCGCCACCTCTAAATTCAGCTGAACTGCCTTGCCTGGTACAATTTCTTGCCCAAGAATTGTCATTTTTTTGTACTCTACCTTTCTAGCGCTTGACATTTCTTTCTATATAGGCAATAATTTTACCGGCAATATCATTTTGGGTGGTTTGTTCTATTCCTTCTAGCCCCGGAGACGAATTGACCTCCAAAACCAATGGGCCTCGTTCAGATTGCAAAAGATCAACACCTGCAATGCCCAAACCAACGGCCTTTGCTGCCAAAATAGCAGTGTATTTTTCTTCCGTACTGAGTTCAATGGCTTGAGAACTCCCGCCTCGGTGCAAATTTGACCTAAACTCGCCGGGTAAACCCTGGCGCTTCATGGCACCTACTACCTCTCCGTCCACAACAAATGCCCGAATATCGGCGCCTTTGGCTTCGCGAATAAACTCCTGAACAATTACACGTGCCTTGAGGCCGTTAAAGGCTTCGAGTACCGACTGCGCAGCATTCAGATTTTCAGCCAAAACAACACCCAAACCTTGGGTGCCCTCAAGTAACTTGAGCACAACCGGTGCACCTCCTGCGCTTTCCACAACGTGTTTGACATCTTTCGAGTAATTGGTAAAAACCGTTTTGGGTAAACCGATACCTTCTTTGGAAAGTACTTGTAAGCAACGGAGTTTGTCTCGGGAATGAATGATTCCTCTCGAACCCACGGCTGTAAAAACGTTCATCATTTCAAACTGCCGCACCACCGCCGTACCATAAAAAGTTACAGAGGCCCCGATTCTAGGAATAACCGCATCAAATCCTTTGAGGTATTGGTTGTGGTAATAAAGAGCCGGGCCAGTTTGTTCGATTTCAATGTTGCACTTGAGGTGGTCAATAACATGCGCTTCGTGGCCTGCTGATTCTGCTGCTTCTACTAATCTACGGGTTGAGTACAAATGGGGGTTTCTGGAGAGAATGGCAATTTTCATGCTGTAATGGAGATTGGGAGATAAAGATATTTTTGACTTGTATCGATGAGAAAATATTTGTTGAGAATTTTGCGGCCCAACAAAATCGGGTAGCGCATTCCTTTTCTTACGGTTAAAGAGAATTCTGTTTGAATCGAAAGACCCGCAATTATCATTGTTCCGAATACAAAATACCGCTCTTGAACTTCTCCATTGCTGCTCTTGACTTTTTTTGTTCTGAACTTTTTAAAGTGCATCTCTTGGCCTGTAAAGCCAGGGTGTTTATTATCGAGGAATACGACATGGAGTTGACCCGCTTTTTCAAAGCATGAAGTCACGTGTATACTAGAAGTGTAGGCACCTGAGTCTACCTTTACCTTCACTTGTTCTAAACCGAAGTCAGGCAATGCCGCGAGTTCTCTGCGGCCTATAATAATTTTATCTGAAGACAACATAAAGCAAATGTAAGCGAAACTTCCAAGACATGAAAATGAGCGAAAACCAAATAAAGCGCACAAATGCACGTTAAGGATTGTAACTTTGTAGCAATGAAGCAACTTTTACTTGTTTTCTTTCTATCCGCTCCCCTGTTCTACCTTGCTCAAGAAATTACCCTATTTGGGCATTGTTACCTCAAAGGAAAGCAACCAGCAGTTGGTGCTCAAATTCAATTGAAGGTAATCGACAACCGCTCGGTTCAGATTGCCTCCGAAACCAAGACGGATCAACAAGGTTATTACGCTTTTCAGAACGTCCAAGTAGGGCAATTGATCGAATTACATTATTACTTTGAAGGAACAGAACTCACCTTCAATACCCTCATTTCGGACAACAAAATACACCAAGAGTTACCGGATCAAAATTTTGCTATTCAAGATAACCGTGGTGTAGTCGTGCGTCAAGAAGGTCAAAACCCTTTTGAAATTGAAAAGCTTCCGCAGCTCAATTTAAAAGGAATTGTGGGTTTGGAGCGAACCCTCACCCTTACTACGGCAGCCACCTCCAATAACGAACTTACCTCCAACTATAATGTTCGGGGTGGCAACTACGACGAAAACTTGGTATACGTCAATGGTTTTCAAGTATTTCGGCCTTTTTTAACCCGCAGTGGGCAGCAAGAAGGCATGAGCTTTATTCATTCTTCTTTGGTCGAGGACGTTCGATTTAGTGCCGGCGGTTTTGCAGCCAATTATGGCGATCGCCTCAGTTCGGTGCTAGACATCACCTACAAAACCCCTGACGCTTTTCATGCTTCAGTCATGGCTTCCTTGCTCGGCGTAGAGGCGCACGTAGAAGAAGCCGTGAGTCAGCGCTTTAATTTTTTAGTTGGAGCGCGCTACCGTTCAAATGGCTACTTTCTCAATACACTTCCCACCAAAGGCGCATACAACCCGGTATTTGCCGATGCACAAATACTCACCAACTACCAACTCAATGAACATTGGACCTGGAGTTTCCTCGGGCACTTCTCGACCAACGCTTACCGCTTTGCACCCCAAACAGCGCAGTCCGATTTCGGAACCGCCAACGAAGCCTACCGTCTCATGATCTATTTTGAAGGCCAAGAAAACTCAAACTTTCAGACACTCATGGGTGGCACCTCTCTCAAATACGCCAAAGATCAGCTCAAACTCGATTTTTACGCCTCGGCATTTCAATCGGATGAGCGCGAATACTTTGATATCTTAGGACAATACTTTATCAACGAACTCGAAACCGATCCGTCTAAAGAAGAATTTGGAGACTCTATAGCCACACTCGGTGTGGGCGGCTTTCTCAATCATGGCCGCAACCGCTTGCGTGCTGAAATTTTTTCGGTGTACCACAACGGAAGCTACTTAATTGAAGACGGATTTACCGATGTCAATAAAAACCGCAAACGCTACAACGAAATTTCATGGGGTTTTCAACTGCAAGCCGACGGCTTCAAAGATCAGCTCAGCGAGTGGCGCCTCATCGATTCTTCTGGATACAGCCTTCCGCAAACACAACCCGATTCAATTGTTTTGTTCGAGACCATCAAAGGAAACCTTACACTCGATGGCTACCGCAGCACCGCATTTGTGCAATGGTCCAATTCCTGGACGCGCGTGCAGCGCAACAAAATGGTGACTGGCGTTTATGAAGTGGAGGGGCGTAAAGAAACTTGGACCGACACCCTCGATATCTCGACCCGTAGGCTTAATTTTCAGGTTGGGCTCCGCGGTGGCTACACAAGCATTAATAAAGAACCTTACTTCACACCGCGCCTAAGCTTATCCTATGCCCCAGCAGCCTACATGTGGCAAAACGGAAAAGCGGTGCGCCGAGGTTTGCTCTTTAAGTTTTCGACTGGGCTGTACTACCAACCACCGCTCTACAGAGAATTTCGGACCTTTGACGGACAGCTTGCCCTTGGGGTACAGGCACAAAAATCTTTGCACATCGTAGCCGGATCCGAATTTTTATTTCAAATGTGGGGCCGCCAAACCCCTTTTAAACTCAATACCGAACTTTATTACAAATACCTCTGGGACCTCAACCCCTACGAAATTGAAAATGTACGGACCCGCTACTATGCCAATAACAATGCCGTTGGCTACGCTTATGGCTTAGATATTAACGTGCATGGAGAGTTTGTAGAAGGTATTCAGTCCTTCTTTAAATTGGGCTTGTTATCCACAAAAGAAGACATCATTGGCGATACCTACACAAAGTATTTTAACGCCGCTGGGGAGCGTATTATTTTTGGCTTCAGCGAAGACCAAACAATAGTAGACTCAGCCGTTATTCTACCCGGATTTATTCCGCGTCCAACCGACCAATGGCTTACCTTCGGAGCACTAGTGCAAGACCAAATGCCAGGATACGAAGCTTTTAAAGTGCAAATGGGTCTACAATACGGCGCTCGACTACCCTACGGCCCTCCAGATTTTACCCGCTACAAAGACACCCTCCGCATGCGTTCGTATTTCCGTGTAGACCTCGGATTATCCTATGATTTACTGCACGGAAAAACCGAACTCAGACAAGGTAAAAAAGGTTGGAGCGCACTGGATCAGGCGTTAATTTCTCTAGAAATTTTCAATATCCTTGGGGTCAATAATGTGTTATCAAAGCAGTGGATACAAGACGTCCAGGGTAAGTTTTACTCCGTACCAAATTACCTTACACAACGGTTATTCAATCTGAAATTTAGCATTGCCTTTTAGGCGTATTGACTTTTTGAAGTCTTACGCTAGACTAGGCGCAAACAAGAATCTATTTGGAGATACCAAACTGGTTTTTACGGCATACATAACGATTCCGGCAGTATTCTTGACGCCGAGTTTGGCCATGATATTTTTGCGGTGCGTATTGACGGTATGTTTGCTCAAGAAAAGCATATCGGCGATTTGCTCATTGGTTTGACCTTCGGCTATAAGGGTGATGATTTCATTCTCCCTCTCGGACAAAACCACCGGACCACAATTGAAATCTTCGGTGTTGAGCTCGTCGAGATCTATATTTGATTTTTGAATAGTTTCTAGAATTTGTCCGCAAAAGAACTGTTTGCCGTTTGCTGTTTCTTTGACCGCATCAATGATTTCAGTGAGCTCACAATCTTTTTTAACATAGCTCGTAACACCTGATTTGAGCGCGTCGATAAGGATTGGAGCATGCTGTGCTTCTGTCAAGGCAACAAAACGAAGTGCTTTATACTTAGCAAGTGCTTTAGGAACGGTGTCTATACTGAAGCCATGAGCGGTAAAGTCGATCAAAACGACATCTGCACCAAAGGTTTTGAGCTGTGCCATGAGCTCCTCATGGTTTTTGGCTTCGCCAACTATACTGATGTCGGATTGAGAATTTAAGATGGTTCTTAAACCCAAACGGATCAGTTCATTGCTATCGGCGAGAATGATTTGCATCTTATTTAGAATTATTCTACACAAAGTTAAGCGCAAAAATGATTGCTTAGATGAGAACAGCATTTTTTTTTAGAAAAAAATGCTAAATGATCAAGCAAAACATTTTCTATCAAATAAGAACCTAAATTTGTCTTATGAATACAGAGATTGGTACCAACCTCAAGAAAGCGCTCACTTTGATTCAAAGTGGAAAAACCGTCGCAATCCCAACTGAAACCGTCTATGGTTTGGCCGCCGATGCCAACAATGACGACGCAGTACTCGATATTTTTAAGGCAAAAGGTCGTCCGACAAGCAACCCACTGATCCTGCATTTTGCAACGCTTGAACAAGCTTTACCATACATAGACACCTTTCCTGAAGTATTCGAACAATTGCGCCAAGTATTTTGCCCCGGGCCGCTTACTTTTATCGTCCAAAAAAGCAGTTTGGTGAGCCCACTCATTACGGGAGGGCAAGAAACGGTTGCCATTCGCTTTCCGAAGCACCCATTACTTCAAGAACTCTTGCTAGCGCTTGACAGGCCCATTGCTGCGCCGAGTGCCAATTTATATGGCCAACTCAGCCCAACAACAGCCGCGCATGTTTTTGAACAACTCCATGATCGCATCCCTTACATTCTCGATGGCGGTCCATGTTCGGAAGGATTAGAATCTACAATTATTGGCCTTGAGAACGAGCGGGTGCTTATCTACAGACATGGGAGCATCACCACAGAAGCACTAGCCAACATATTAGGTTATAGCCCAGACTCAAAAGTGCATGAACACAATGGTGTGCGAACAAGTGGAATGGTCAAACATCACTACGCAACACACACACCCTTGTTTTTAGGATTCAAACCTACCAATGAAAACCTAACTGCCCTGCAAATTACCATCGGTAAAAATGCGCGCATTCAGGGCCCACACCTTTTTTTAAGTGAAAAAGGTACACTCTTAGCAGCTGCGCGCAATTTATATGCAACGCTGCACCAAGCAGATGCATTAGGTGTACAAAAAATCTATGTCGAGTCCTTTCCAGACCATGGGCTTGGGCTTGCAATGAATGACAGACTTTCTCGGGCGGCAGCCAAATTTCTTACGGAAGAAAAAGGATAAAAACAAAAAAGGCTCCATTTAGGAGCCTTTCATATGTAATGAGGTAATTGTCTATTATTTCATGTGACGACCGTAACGGTTCTTGAATTTGTCGATACGACCTGCCGTATCCACAAATTGTGCAATGCCGGTAAAGAATGGGTGAGATTTGTGCGAGATATCGAGCTTCACTAAAGGATACTCGTTGCCGTCTTCCCAAGAGATGGTTTCTTTGGTTTCAGCACAAGAAGGACAGATGAACGCGTAGTCGTTAGACATGTCTTTGAACACTACTAAACGGTAATCTGAAGGATGGATCTCTTTTTTCATTTGTATTACTTTTCGAAAATGGAATGCAAAGATAGGTATTTCTTCTTGAAAAACAAGATTTTTTTGGATTTATTGGAAAATCTTGGCTTCACTTTGAACAACGCTACTTTCATAAGTTATTGTCCGATACAATTTGCCCAAGATGTAAAGCTTTTACATTTGTAACCTACGGCACATCTATGCAACATCGGCAAACTTCAGCATTAGCTCACCTTGAACTCAAAGACAACCGTTTGCATTCTATACTTGAGCTCACCAACGCTATTAATGCCAATTTAGCGGTTGAACACTTATACCGAATTTTTACCTTCATTCTCAAAGAGCAACTACACTTTAACCGATTTCTTTTGATCTTCAATCAAGGAGATTTAGCACCCATTAAGAGTGGTTATAAAATCAAAATGAACCTCAACGAAGTCTTGACCGAATTGGTGCGCTTCAAAGAGATTACACTCGTTGCATCGTCAAAAAGTACGGTGCTCCAGGATTTTCAGGCAGTGATCCCCATTTACCACCAAGAGCAAGCACTAGGCTATCTACTGTTATCGACCCACAGCAACACTGAATCCTTAGAACCTGAACATTTTTCTTTTGCGCATACCCTGACCAATATTTTATGTGTTGCACTCGAAAATCAAAAGTTGAGTGCACAAAATGCCATCAAGGAGCAGATTTCCAAAGAACTCGAGCTTGCCTCAGAAATGCAAAAATTACTGTTTCCTCAAGACCTGCCCTCCAATAAAAAAATGGACATTTCTGGACGCTACATCCCGCGGCATGCCGTAGGTGGCGACTTCTATGATTTTATCCCACTCGGCGACGAAGAATACATTATTTGCATTGGCGACGTCAGTGGAAAGGGTATCACGGCTGCCCTACTCATGGCCAATTTTCAGGCAACAATCAGAACACTTTTCAAGTACCAACGATTTGAAATGACATTTTTAATGGAAGAGCTCAATAAATTAGTGATGAAAAATGCCAAAGGTGAAAAATTCATCACGTTCTTTATTGCCCATTACAATGCCTACACACGTCAATTGCATTATGTGAACGCAGGGCACAACCAACCATTCATTATTAGTGGAAAAAATACGACCCTATTGACAGACGGCTGCATCGGACTTGGCATGCTCGACGAGCTGCCATTTGTACAAGTTGGGAAAATGCAAATGCAGGCCAAATCTACAATGGTGCTTTTTACAGATGGCGTGGTGGAACTCGAAAATGAAAAGGGAGCTCCTTTTGGCGTGGAACAACTCATTAAGCAAGTGCGGTCATTTTCTACCCTAAAAATGGAAGACATGAACAATATTATTTTCTCCAAACTCGAAGATTGGAAAGGAAAACTCCCTTACATCGACGACACCGCTATTTTCAGTTGTAAATTTTTCTGATCAGCTTTTCGCTGAAAACGCCCATTTGAGCGAGAACAAATGCGTAAAATAACCCTCGCCACCCAAACCTAAACGCGTAAACGCATAGTCTATCGTCCAGTTTTGAAGTAGGACTCCTGCTCCTAAATGTGGCTGAAATGCTAGGCTTTCTTTGGCTTCAAAGTCTGTGAAGTATTGAAATTGCGAAAGGCCAGTACGCAGCGTTAATTTGTTATCGTAAGTCAAATACAACCCTACCCTTGGATCCAATGAAAATACCTTGCCCGAAAGCAGGGTATTGCGCGGGCCGTCTGTGGTTAATTCTGTATTGAGTTGACCACCAAGCTGAAATTTTTCACTTTTGAGCGGAAGTTTACCTGCAATACCCAAGACCAACCTTGGTAACATTTGTTCGATGCCATTTTGAGGCAAGAAATTATTAGTTTCCAAAAAAGTTGCCTCCATTTCTGGGCTCAGGTTGTAGGTCCAGGCACTAAACGTGCTTGTTGCATCGCGGAAATTCAAGCCGGCAGACCAAAATTTACTTGGGTTGTATTGGAGCCCCGCGTCAAAACCAAAGCCATAAGCGCTCGCAAAATTGCCAATGTGGCGATACAAAACCTTTGCGCTTACCCCCATGGTCAGATGCGCAACTCGGGTAGGTTTGGCCATCGAGCCAATAATGGCGTAATCTGCACTATTAAACGTTTGAAGTTGGGCGTAGTCAATGTTTCCTTGGTTGTCGATCAATTGGGTCGTATTGTAGATGTTATCTACACCCAAACGCAGCACATTGATAGCCACCACTGTTTGCGCGCTCACACGCCGAGAAACTCCGATATGATCAAAAGAGGCCAAGCCACCAAAATAGGAGGCGTGCATGAGACCGATTTCCGTGGTTTGCTTTTGCTGCAGCAAGCCTGCCGGGTTCCAAACACCTGCGGTGAGGCCTTTTGCGTCCGCAACCACTGCTGAGCCCATTCCGAGTGCATCTGCACCTACGCCCATATTTAGAAATTCGTTGGCATACTTCGGATTAAAATCTTGGGCATATGCCGTAACAAGACCAAATAATGTAAAGAAGAAAGTGGTTTTGATTGAAAACATGCTACAAAAACTCAAAATTGCACAAAAAATTGTGTTTAATAGGTACTTTTACAAAAAACACACACATGTTTGGTTTGGCCAATCTCCTCACCTCTTTGAACCTGCTTGGTGGCATTTGTTCTATTATTTTTAGCCTGAGCGGTCGGCTAGACTGGGCAATTTACGCTCTGGCCATAGCAGCTGTGCTCGATTTCTTAGATGGTTTTGTCGCAAGGTATACCAAAACAGACGGTCTACTCGGCAAACAACTCGATTCCTTAGCTGATATGGTCAGCTTTGGCGTTGCACCTGGCTTATTTATGTTTGTCATGATCATTATTGGCATAGACCCTAGTGGCCTGATGAAAAATGCAGAAGGAGCCCAAACGTATGGCGGAGTAGCTCAAGAATACGTTGTGTCACAAATCATAGACTGGAAAGCAGCCTTTTTTTACGGGCGTAACAACACTTATAATGCTTCCATTCAGTATTTACCATTCGTAGCACTCATCATTCCATTCTTTGCCTTGTTTCGCTTGGCTAAATTCAATATCGACCAACGACAAACCGATAGGTTTATTGGCATTCCAACACCGACAGCAACCATTTTCTTTGCTTTTTTTCCACTCTATTTTTGGTTCGAGCTGCCAAGTTGGGGTCATCAATCCACCTTTATCTATACGATCTTTGATTGCTACAGCCTAAGTATTATTTCTGTATTATTCGCTATTTTGATGATTGTAGAATTGCCATTAATAGCGCTCAAATTCAAAAATTATAAATGGCGCGGCAACCAATATCGTTACATTTTACTCCTTATTTCGTTGATAAGTATTCCACTGTTTTTGGTTTGGGCCATTCCAATAATTGTAATTTTGTACCTGATTTTATCCATCATTGAAAATTTTCAATTCAAACAACATGAAATTCAAAGCTGAAATCGACGTCATGCCCCTTGACGCACTTCTAGATCCACAAGGAAAAGCGGTCACCAACTCTATGAAAAACATCGGGCTCGCCCAAATTAATGGCGTTCGTATTGGCAAACACATTCGCCTTTTCTTAGAAGCTGCAAACAAGGCAGAAGCAGAACAAATGGTGGATACCGCCTGCAAAAAAATGTTAGCTAACCAAATTATGGAGAGCTATCATTTTGAGCTCACGGAAGTATAAGCAAATGAACAAAGGTTTTAGAACCTTTCAAGCCGCCCTCAACACTTGGGATACACAATTGTATTTTCCAACGCCGAATTCCTTCTTGCAAGAATGGGAAAATAACATTCAAGAAGCCCAAACCCGATTCAGGACAACAACACCAACCCAAAGGGCGGCACTATTGCTTCGCATCGCCTCTTTTTTACAACAAGATAAATTAAACATACAAGAGGTTTATTGTAGAGAAAGTGGGCTCTCCAAAGAAAGATTTGAATCGGAATTTACCCGACTCACGCATACGATCTCCGTCTTTGCCGAGCATATCCAACAAATTTCTTGGCAAAAGCAAAATAAACTCCCACTTGAAAACAAAACCCTTCTCAAAAAGCGCATGGCCCTTGGCCCTGTTTTAGTTTTGGGCTCCTCAAATTTTCCGCTTGCGTATTCCACAATGGGTGGTGATACCACCGCGGCTTTAGCTGCAGGTTGTTGTGTAGTGGTCAAGGCACACCCCATGCACGTAGGCACCAGCCTGGCTGTGGCCAACTGCATGAAGCGCGCATTGCAAGAATTAAATCTTCCAGACCGCATTTTTAGTCATGTCATTGACAATACCTATTATTGGGCCACTACTTTTGCACAGCACCCTCAAATTCAAGCAATTGGTTTTACCGGCAGCATTAAAGGTGGCCGCACATTCATGGACCTCGCTGCACAACGTCCTCGACCCATTCCAGTTTTTGCCGAAATGGGTAGCTTGAATCCTGTAATCCTTTGTTCAGATCTTCAAAGCGGTCAAATAGAAACAATTGCGCAACAATTAGCGCGCTCCGTCTGTACAGATGCGGGTCAATTTTGCACCAAGCCTGGGCTTGTGCTCGTGGATGCCACCCATTATGAAACTTTTATAAAGTTGCTATTAAGTGCCCTCGCAGCTCAAACTGCCGTTCCGATGTTACACCCCGATATTTATCAAAAATTTGAGGCGCGTAAACGACAAGTATTTCAAGTGAAAGGCGTAAAACCTTATCAATCAAATATGAACAAAGATGGCCTTAAAGGACTTTGGGGAATTGCCCAAACCACCCCTGAACTGCTCCTGAGCGAATCCACCTTATCAGAGGAAGTATTCGGACCCTTCGCTGTTTTGAGCCCTTTTGAAAATGAAAATGTACTACAACCACTCTTTGAAAAAATCAATGGCCAACTCACCATTAGTATTTTTACAAACAACCCCCTCGATATTCATCCTGTTCTTAATCAATTCATAGAGGAAAAAGTAGGTAGAGCAATTATCAATGGGGTGCCCACAGGTGTGAGTGTCACAGAAGCCATGCACCACGGCGGGGCCTACCCGGCCAGCAGTGACGCGCGTTTTACTGCAGTTGGCCCCGACAGTATTTTGCGCTTCACAAAGGAAGTCTGCTGGCAACTGCACCAATAGTTTACTGCTCAAGAGAATTGCAAGAATTTCTTTTGTATTTTTGATTGACAAATTAACCATTGTATGGAAACACAACCTCAAACACCGCAAAAGTCAAATAGCTTTTATTTCATTTTCATCTTTATTTTACTCGCAGGGCTCGCGGGGCTCACACTCGCTTGGTCAAGACAGCGCGCAGCGCTTAACACCTGTAACAACAAAAATTCAGCATTGCTTTCCGATATGGCGGATATGGAAGCTGCACTTTCTGGCTACACTGGTAACATGAAACAAGACCTCAAGCAAGACCTACAACAGATGCTTCGTAACTACAACAAACTCATCGAAAAAGACGCCTCTAAAGCCGATAGCCTCAACGCACAAAAAGCGCAAATCACCTCTTTATTGCAAAAACTCGACCGCTCCAAAATGACCGCTCGAGATTTAGTCAAAGCCCGAAAAGAAAATGAAACACTACGCTCAATTATGCGCAGCTATGCACGTACCATCGATTCATTGAATACCCTCAATATTGATTTAGGAAGCCGTTTAGAAGAAACCAATGTTAAGTTATCCACCACCACCAATGAAAGAGATACCTATCGCAAGCAAGCTGAAGAATCGCAACAACAAGTTAAAAAAGGAAGTAAACTTCAGGCCTACGGCATTCAATCGGAAGCGCTCAAACAACGCCTAAATAATGCGATGGATGTCACTGACCGCGCTAAAAATGCCGTGCAATTCCGCAGTAGCTTTACACTTTCTGAAAACCCCCTCGCTGCTTCCGGTCGTAAGAGCGTTTACCTCCAAATTATCGCACCAAACGGAGAAATCCTACAAGGCAGTAGTAATTTTGTAACCGAAACAGAAAGCGGAACAGTTGCTTACTCTCAACGTAAAGAAGTAGATTATCAAAACCAAGCGCTCGACCTCACCATTTACTATGAGCTCAAGGGAGAAGCCGCAGCCAAAGGCGCTTACAAAGTCAGAATTTATTGTGATGGCGCATTAATCGGAACAGACAGCTTTACTTTAAAATAAGAATGGACACACCACAAGACAACGGTTTTGTTTTAACCGAAATAACCGAATTAGGCATTGGGATCATCACTTTTGGGCACCCCATGAGCAATGCTTTGCCCGGTCATATTCTTCAAACTTTAGCGGATACCATTACAGAAATAGCCGCCGATGAACGCACCAAAGTTTTGGTGCTCCAATCGCAAGGAAGTAAAGCTTTTTGCGCTGGGGCCAGTTTTGACGAACTCATCAGCATCCAAGACCTCGATGCAGGCCTTGAATTTTTCTCGGGCTTTGCCAAAGTGATCAACGCTTGTAGAAAAGCACCAAAACTGATCATCGGACGCGTTCAAGGACGAGCAGTTGGCGGGGGCGTAGGTCTTGCCTCAGCTACTGACTACTGCTTGGCCACCACCAAGGCAGATGTTAAACTATCTGAACTCGCCGTAGGAATTGGGCCTTTTGTAGTTGGGCCTGCGGTAGAAAGAAAAATTGGCTTGTCTGCCATGAGTGAACTTGCTATCAATGCCTCAGAATGGCGCAGTGCACAATGGGCCAAAGAAAAAGGCCTTTACACCGAGATTTTTGAAGATGAACAGCATTTAGATGCGGCCATTCAAACGCTCAGCACCAAGCTTGCGCAGTCTAACCCTGAAGCCATGCTTGAACTCAAAAAAATCTTCTGGCAAGGTACTGAAAATTGGGATGAACTCCTCTTACAAAGAGCGGCCATCAGCGGACGTTTGGTCTTAAGTGAATTTACTCGAAATGCAATTTCAGCCTTTAAAGCAAAATAATCTCATATTTTTTCTGCTTTTCATTTGTAAATAAACACAATAGTTGTATCTTTGCACCCCTAAATTTAGGGTAATTAAGTTTTTTATTTAATAGAAAGAACCGTGAACACATTAAGTTACAGAACGTTAGCTGGTAATACCGAAACTGCCGATAAAAAATGGTTTGTTGTGGATGCTGAAGGTCAAACCGTCGGACGTTTGGCAAGTAAAGTTGCCAAAGTCATCCGAGGAAAATATAAAACCTGTTACACACCACACGCAGACTGTGGTGACAATGTGATCGTTATCAATGCGGAGAAAATCGCCTTTTCGGGCACTAAACTCCAAAATAAAGAATACGTCCGTTTCTCTGGTTACCCTGGAGGTCAGCGCTTTACATCTGCTGAGAGCATGCTCAAAAACCACCCTGAGCGCCTCATTGAAAAAGCAATTAAAGGCATGCTTCCAAAGAATACACTCGGTCGCAAACTTTACACCAACCTAAAAGTATATAAAGGTGCTGCTCACAACCATGAAGCACAGCAACCTGAATTATTGAATCTTGATACCCTCAAATAATAAGTATGGAAGTCATTAATGCACTAGGAAGAAGAAAAACAGCGGTAGCCCGCGTTTATTTAACAAAAGGAAATGGCAAAATCTCCATCAACAAACGCGAGATGACCGAGTTTTTTCCAATTGACTTTCTTCAAGCTAAAGTTCACCAACCGTTTGCACTAACCGGAACAGCTGGTCAGTACGACATCAAAGTAAACGTTGTTGGTGGTGGTATCAACGGTCAAGCAGAAGCAGTTCGTTTGGGTATTTCCCGCGCACTTGTAGAAATTTCTGCAGACTACAAACCAATGCTCAAAGTAGAAGGCCTCATGACGCGCGATCCAAGAATGGTAGAGCGTAAGAAACCAGGTCAGCCTAAAGCGAGAAAGAAATTCCAGTTCTCCAAGCGTTAATTCGCCTACTGGACTGTTTAGCATCCAAGCGTTGGAGTACCTGCCTTTATGGCCCCTTCAATGTTGGTTATTTTATTAGGAACGTAAACAAAAACAAAATATGTCTAAATTAACTTTTGAAACCCTACTAGACGCCGGTGTACACTTTGGTCACCTCAAGCGCAAGTGGAACCCGGCAATGGCTCCTTACATCTTCGAAGAGAAGAAAGGTATTCACATCATTGACCTCAACAAAACAATCTTACACCTAGACCACGCATGTGCTGCAATGAAGCAAATTGCTAAATCTGGTAAAAAAGTACTTTTCGTAGCAACGAAGAAACAAGCAAAAGATATCGTTTCTGAACGCGTAGCAGCAGTCAACATGCCGTTCGTAACAGAGCGTTGGTCTGGTGGTATGTTAACCAACTTCCAAACCACACGTAAGTCGATTCGTAAAATGTCACTCATCGACAAAATGAAATCAGACGGAACATGGGATACCCTCAACAAGCGTGAAAAACTATTCAAAAGCCGTCAGCGCGAAAAACTCGAGAAAAACTTTGGTTCTATCGCAGACATGACGCGTCAACCTGCAGCCATTTTCATCGTCGACATCCTCAAGGAGCACATTGCCCTTGCAGAAGCACGCCGCTTGAACATTCCAACATTTGCCATGGTAGATACCAATTCTAATCCAAAATTGGTTGATTTCCCTATTCCTGCAAATGACGACGCTACAAAATCCATTACTTTAATTCTCGATGCCATTTGTGGTGCCATTAAAGAAGGATTAGAAGATCGCAAAAATTTGAAAGCTACCGATAAAGACGAAGCACCTGCTGAGGCAACTGCTGAAGTTGTAGCTGAGGAAGCTTCTGAAAGCGCTGAATAATTCACCAATAAACTCTTATAAAATGGCTATCACAGCTGCAGATGTAAACAAATTGCGCCAACAGACAGGCGCTGGTATGATGGATTGTAAAAACGCATTGGTAGAAGCCAATGGCGATTTCGAAACAGCCATCGATATTCTTCGTAAAAAAGGTCAAAAGATTGCTGCAAAACGCGGCGGTAACGACGCCAAAGAAGGTCTAATTATGGCACAAGCAACTGCTGACAGCAAAGCTGGTGTCATCTTAACGCTCAACTGTGAAACAGACTTCGTTGCCAAAAACGACGGATTCGTTTCGTTTGTTCAATCTTTAGTTGACATCGCACTGAGCAAACTTCCTGAAACTGCTGAAGAATTGAAAGCACTTGCTTATGATGACAGGCTTTCTGTGGAAGATAAAATCACCGAACAAGTTGGTGTGATCGGCGAAAAACTCGATCTTTCCGCATACGCAGTAGTTCGTGCTGAAAACGTCGTTGCCTACAACCACCCTGGTAATCAATTAGCGACACTTGTTGGTTTGACCCTTTCTGGAGAAGAAGTTGCAGAAGCAGGTCGTCAAGTTGCCATGCAAGTTGCCGCAATGGCGCCGATCGCCATTGATAAAAATGGCGTCGATGAGCGCACAATTGAGCGCGAAATCGAGGTTGGTAAAGAACTAGCTATCCAAGAAGGCAAACCAGCTGACATGGCTGAAAAAATTGCTTTGGGTCGCTTGAATAAATTCTTCCAAGAAAATACACTATTAAGCCAGGCGTTTGTCCGTGACAACAAACTCACCGTTGAACAATTCTTAAATAGCACCTCCAAAGGTCTTACAGTTTCTGAGTTCAAACGCTTCTCTTTGAGCTAAGCAAAACCAATTCATAAAAAAAGCTATCGACATCGATAGCTTTTTTTTTACCCTCATCGCAAATAAACACGAATCATATTATATTTGTCCTGCATATGAAGTACAAACGCATACTCCTCAAACTTTCCGGTGAATCCCTGATGGGAGATAAACAATTTGGCATTGATAACACACGCATCAGTGCCTACGCTCAACAAATTAAGGATCTGCATCAATTAGGTGTCGAAATCGCAATCGTCATTGGCGGTGGCAATATCTTTAGAGGTGTACAAGCCGAAGAAGGTGGCATGGACCGCACCCACGGTGATTACATGGGCATGCTTGCCACCATGATCAACTCAATGGCCCTGCAGTCTGCCCTAGAATCCGTTGGTGTTACTACCCGTTTGCAATCAGCCATTGAAATGAAAGAAATCGCAGAACCATTTGTGCGTCGCAAAGCCGTTCGTCATCTCGAAAAAGGAAGAGTCGTCATTTTTGGAGCCGGTACGGGCAATCCGTTTTTCACCACTGATTCTGCAGCTTCACTACGCGCCATTGAAATCAATGCTGAAGTAATTCTCAAAGGAACCCGCGTAGATGGCATTTATACCGCAGACCCACTCAAGGACAGCTCAGCTGTCAAATTTGATCAAATATCATTTGACGAAGTTTATGCCCGTGGGCTGAACGTCATGGACATGACTGCATTTACACTTTGCAAAGAAAATAATTTACCCATCATCGTATTTGACATGGATACTCCTGGCAACCTACGCAAATTAATGGAAGGAGAACGTGTTGGAACAATAGTTAGCGCATCATGATAGAAGAACTTTCAATGATCTACGACGACTTCAAAGACGCCAATCAAAAGTCCTTGAGTCACTTAGAAAACGAACTAATCAAAATCCGAGCAGGTAAAGCCAGCCCTGCTATGCTCAATAGCGTTATGGTTGAATACTACGGCGCCATGACCCCACTACAACAGGTAGCCAATGTCAATACCATGGATGCCCGGACCATCATTGTTCAACCCTGGGAAAAACCTTTGCTAAACGATATTGCAAAAGGAATTATTAACGCCAATCTTGGCCTGAACCCTCAAAATAACGGCGAACAGCTCATTATTGCCGTTCCTCCACTCACAGAAGAACGTCGTCGAGACCTCGTCAAACGTGCAAAGTCTGAAGCTGAAAATGCCAAAATTGGTATCCGCAACAACCGCAAAGATGCCATTGACATGATCAAAGACCTCAAAACAGAAGGTTTATCAGAAGATTTATCCAAAGATGCCGAAGAAGAGGTTCAAAAAATAACGAATGCCTATATCAAAAAAGTAGATGAGCTTCTCGAACTCAAAGAGAAAGACATCATGACCATCTAAAGTAAGTCCATTACTTCTTTTTTGGTCGGGTTTTCCAAAAGTGTGAGCTTTTGCGCGTGCAAAACAAGCAACTTTATGCCCTTTTCCAGACACAAATCGATGTCATGACTCGAAAATATTGCCGTGCGGTTTGCATTACTTTGCACCCAATTTTGAAGTTGTTCTAGCAATAATTCTCGATTGAAATAATCTAGAAACGAAGCGGGCTCGTCTAAGATCATGTATGGCGTGTCCTGCACAATAGCACGCGCCAAACTAGCCAATTGACGCTCACCATCACTTAAATTTTGCGTAGCTCGATGCGCAAGATCTGTAAGATTAAAAAGGCTCAATACATCGTCTACTATGCTCAAGTCTTTATCTTGCATGCGGCCAAATGCACCCAAATAAGGCAAGCGACCAAGCGAAACATAGGCGTGTAAAGTGAGTGCTTCAACACCCACAAACATACTCTGCACAAAGGAAACATGAGTGGCGCGTAATAGATGGTCATTTTGCAGCGCTTGAACCGAAAATTTGCCCAGTGAAAGCTGACCTGAACGTAAAGGCAACTGCCCAATTAATGATTGTAATAAAGTTGATTTGCCCGACCCGTTTCGGCCAATAAGCGCATAAAGCTGGCCAGCTGGAAGCGTCAACTCATCGATGGAAATCAGTAGCTGCTGATAACCTATTTGGGCGTTTTCAACCTTGATCATCGGCGACGCAACATGAGGTATGCAACATAAGGCGCACCAATTGCGGCCGTTAAAACATTGACTGGAATACTCATCCAAGGATCAAAAAGTAAAATAAGTACATCTATAGCAACAAGAAAACAGCTGCCGGCTAAGACAGAGAATAAGATGAGTACAAGATGGTCTTGGGTCTTTAAAATGGCACGGGCTAAATTGGGAATAGCTAAACCTACAAACGCGATAGGGCCACAATAAGCGGTTATACTACCGGCTAAGAGTGCGGTTACAAATAAAATAGAAACTTTAAGAAAGTTTACCTTTACGCCAAGTTGCCGGGCCTGTGCATCTCCGAGTACCATAGCGTTGAGTCCCTTGATCAAAAACAGCGCAATCACAATACCTACCAAAACGAATACCGCAAGTAATGGCGCCTGTGCGGCACTCATTTGTTGCAGCGAACCCATATTCCAAATAAATAGTTGTTTGATTTGCTCAGGGGCTGCAAAAGACTGAAGCACGGACTCGATGGCACCTGTAAAACTCGCAAACATCAGGCCAATCACTAATAATGATTGTATATTTTTGACCCTTTTTGCAACCGAAAACATAAAGCTAGCTGCTAAAAATGCACCCATCATTGCGGCACTGGCATAGCTCAGTTGATTTAAAACCGAAGGGCCCGCACCCAAGATCAAAATGGATATCAAAAGGCTAGCTCCTGAATTGATACCCAATACGTAAGGGCCAGCCATCGGATTCTGAAAAAGATTTTGCATCAGTAAGCCACTTAGGGAGAGTCCTGCTCCTGCCAAAACTGCACTCAGTAATCTTGGGATTTGAAACTCCCAGAACACGAGACTATTGCTAGTGACTTCAGCATGTAAACCAAATAAATGCATACTAGACAACCCAATAAGTAGTGCTGACATGAAAAAAAGTACAGGAAAAGAATGCCGCTTCATTTTACTAAAGCATAAAAATGCATTTTTTTTGTTGGATTCAAAGCAATTTGACTCAAATCTTCGAGCAGCCAATCAGGACGAACGGCAACTTGTTCCCAATATTTATTCGTGTTAGCGGTATAACAGAAAATGCGTTTGTTGAAAAATGGAAAGAATTTTGCTTTTGGATATTGCTTCAAAATCCTTGAACGCGTTGGCTGCCCTGGATTGAGCCACAAACCAACGGCAGTTCCTTTTTGAAGAATTTCAGGTAAACTCTTAAAGACACTTCCGGAACCTTGCGCCTGACTAAAGAGATACGCAAAACCAGCATCCTTATAAACACGGGCCTCAAAACTCTGACCAGCTGGAGCTATCCATTGATCACCATACAAGTTTCCGCTGATCAGTACGGGAAGTTGGTTGGAATGATTGTGCTGGAGGACTTGCTGTTGAAGACCCAAGTAATTGCCTTCTACCCGCTTAAAAAACTGGCGGGCTTGTTCAAACTGACCACTTAAAATACCAAAAAGCAGTACCCATTCTGCCCTTGCTAGAGGTGTGTTTTCTCGCCATTCATAGTTAGCAATGCTCAAGATATTCGCATCTTCTAGTCGTTTGAGTTGCTGACTTTCATTGCCAAAACCGCTGTAGATCACCACCTGCGCTTTACTTCTGAGGACCTTTTCTGATGAAAAACCTAATTCTGACCGAAGATCAATAACGCGGTTTTGATCTAAGCGTTTTTTTAGAAGAGGGTCAAAAAGGTATTTTGAATCCGAAATCGCACAAATTTTTTGCTGCTGATGAATAGCCGAAAGCATACCAACATGAGTGGCGCTAAGTACGGCTATACGCTCAAATGGCTTGGTGATGATGAATGCTTGAACTTTGCCTTTTTGATCAGGATTCGAGATTTCAATTTTAAATCCTTTCGCGCTTTGATAGATATGTAAATACTTGCTGTACTTACACAAGCTGTTTTTATTTGAAAGCTCAAGTTTTTGTTGGTCTTTACAGCCAAGAAGTAAAAAGAAAATGACAAGACTGAAAAAACTAATAGGACTCCGTGACATTTGGAAAATCGCCAGATTGTACATCAGCTTTATAGTCTTGAAAGGCTTGCAGCATATGTGCATGAAGGTTGTTGTATTTGCGTAGAAAACGCGGATTGAATTCGTTATTAATTCCGAGCATATCGTGAATGACGAGTACTTGGCCGTCGACACCTGCGCCAGCTCCAATCCCAATTATTGGAATTTGAACCATTTGGGCAACTTGCGCAGCAAGTGCTGCAGGGATTTTTTCAAGAACTATGGCAAAGCAACCCACCTCTTCAAGTGCTTTGGCATCTGCAATGAGTCGGGCAGCTTCTTCTTCTTCCTTTGCACGCACCACGTAAGTGCCAAATTTATAGATGGACTGTGGTGTTAAACCCAAATGCCCCATAACTGGAATACCAGCAGTGAGTATGCGGCGTATGGATTCGAGTATTTCTGCGCCTCCCTCTAGCTTAACGGCATGTCCGCCGGATTCTTTCATGATTTTTATGGCGCTGGACAAAGCCTCTTTTGAGTTGCCTTGATAAGAACCAAATGGCATATCTACGACAACCAAAGAGCGCTCCACAGCGCGTACCACACTAGATGCATGATAAATCATTTGGTCCAAGGTAATGGGCAAGGTGGTTTCATGGCCAGCCATGACATTGGAGGCGGAGTCTCCGACAAGTATGACGTCTATACCCGCTTCGTCTACAATGCGCGCCATGGAGTAGTCATAGGCAGTAAGCATCGAGATTTTCTGACCTGCGTGCTTCATTTCCTGAAGGGTGTGGGTCGTAATTTTTTTTGGTGCTGTGTGGTGTACAGACATAATTTAACTTTTTTGTAAGTAAGCGTTGACATTGTTTTCAATGCGGGCAACAATATTTTGGGTCTCCGCCTTCTCAAAAGCAAGGCCTGTAATGCGTTCGTAAAGTTCGATATACCTTTCCGAAATGGTTTGCACAAAATGATCGGGCAAGGTAGGCATTTGTTGACCTTCCAAACCTTGAAAGCCATTTTCAATGAGCCATTGACGTACAAACTCTTTAGAGAGTTGCTTTTGTGCTTCACCGCTTGCCTGACGCGCCTCATAGCCGTCGGCGTAAAAGTAGCGAGAAGAATCTGGGGTATGGATTTCGTCAATGAGGGTGACCACGCCATTGTGCAGACCAAATTCATATTTGGTATCCACTAGAATAAGCCCACGCTCGGCAGCCATTTGGGTTCCTCGTTCAAAAAGCGCGTGGGTATATTGCTCCATTTGGGCATAAATATCAGATGGAACCAAACCACGAGCTAAGATTTCTTCTCGAGATATATCCTCGTCGTGACCTTCTTCTGCTTTGGTTGCAGGCGTTATAATTGGAGCTGGTAAACGGTCGTTTTCTTTGAGGTCTTCTGGCAGAGCAACACCGCAAAGGATGCGCTTACCCGCTTTGTATTCCCTTGCGGCATGACCCGCCAAGTATCCGCGAATCACCATTTCTATGCGAATGGGTTCACAAGCTATACCAATGGCAACCGCTGGGTCTGGGGTAGCAAGCAACCAATTGGGTACAATATCTTTGGTGGCATTTAAAAACATGGTGGCTACCTGATTGAGCACCTGACCTTTGTAAGGAATTCCTTTTGGAAGAATGTGATCAAAAGCCGAAATTCTATCAGAGGCTACCATGACGAGTAATTCGTTGTCTAGGGTATAGACATCTCTTACTTTACCGTTATAGACTTTGGTTTGACCTTGAAACTGAAATGAATTACTGGTGAGGGCTTGCATAAAAATGATTTGGTGTTTAAGAGTTCTTTTGTTGTTGTTTTTCTTGCTGATCTTTTTTTGCTTGCTTGTCGATTTTTTCTTGGTGCTCCGCTACATCAAAAGCCTGAATAATTTGCTTGACCAAGCGGTGGCGAATGACGTCTGACTGACCCAAACGCACAATTTTGATCTCGCCAATATCTTTGAGCACATCTAGTGCATAAGACAAACCCGAGCGCTGACGCGATGGGAGATCCACCTGAGACATGTCGCCGGTGATGACAAATTTAGCAGTCATACCCATGCGGGTCAGAAACATCTTCATTTGCATTTGGGTGGTATTCTGTGCTTCGTCTAGTATTACAAAGGCTTTATCCAGGGTTCTGCCCCGCATAAACGCAAGCGGTGCAATTTCGATGACGCCAAATTCAATCATATCGGCAAGTTTCTCTGCGGGGATCATGTCGCGGAGGGCGTCGTAGAGCGGCATGAGGTATGGATCGAGCTTTTCTTTGAGGTCTCCGGGTAAAAAACCGAGATTTTCGCCGGCTTCCACAGCAGGACGTGTCAAAATAATGCGCTTTACCTCTTTGGCTTTCAAAGCGCGTACTGCCATGGCAACAGCTGTGTAGGTTTTGCCCGTACCGGCAGGCCCAACGGCAAAAACCATATCAGACTCCATAACAGCCTGAACCAACTTTTTTTGATTGACGGTTCGGGCTTTGATTTTTACCCCACCATTCCCATGGACAAGTGTTTCGGAGCCGTCGTCTTGGGAAAGCAATTTGGCGCCGTCTTGCAACATAAGGTTGTCGATGTTGTTCTCGGTAACTGCGTTATAGGTATGATAATGTTGTACGATAAGCGCAAATTTACGCTCGAATTCATCCATGACCTCGTCGTCACCTGCAAGGGTGAGCTCATTGCCACGGGCCACGACCTTGAGTTTGGGAAAGAAACTCTTGATGTGTTTGAGGTTAGCATTATTGATACCATAGATTTCGGCCGGATTAAGGCCTTCAATGCTGATCTGACGTTGACCTGAACTCAATTTATTTGATGGTTTTATGAAGGGTTTCTAACGAATTCAATTACTTTTGGTAAAATTATGAATTTCTGAGCACAAAGTTGCCTTCTCAGCTATGCAAATCATTACGCTCACTACAGACAACGGCTACCACGACTACTACGTCGCTGCTATCAAAGGAAAGCTTTTTCAAGCATTCCCTGCTGCCCATATCATCGACATTAGTCATGGCATAACCCCCTTTAACATCCGAGAAGCCGCCTTTCAATTGCGTTGTTGCTACGAGGAATTCCCAGCAGGCACTATTCACCTCATTGGCGTAGACAGCGAACCTCAATTTGAAGCCCAAAAGGAACGCTATCCCGGTATTCTCAAATTCAAAGACCAATTTTTTATCTGTAACGACAACGGTTTTTTTGGTAGTTTTCTCGAAGAAAACAGCGCAGACGAATTCTATCTCTATAGTGCCATCAAAGACGAACCCGAGTCTTGGCGCTTTACGACCAAAAATTGCTTTATTCAACTTGCGCAGCGCATCGCCAACAAAGAGCCGCTTTCTAGTTTTTGCGAAGCGTCTGGCACTTACAAACGCGCTTTCGATCAAAAACCAGCCATTGATCAGTTGCTCATTCGTGGTATTGTCATACACATTGATAGCTTCGGCAACCTGATCACCAACATTACGCGTACAGACTTCGAACGCTTTGGCAACGATGTACCTTTCATCATTAAATACCAGAAAAAAGAATATTTTATCGACGAAATATCCCAAACCTACAATGCGGTTTCACAAGGAGAACGCGTCGCTATCTTTAATAGTTCGGGCCACTTAGAAATTGCCATTAACCGCGGAGCCAATAATGGTTTTGGCGGCGCAAGTAAACTTTTTGGCATGCGCATCGGCGATCCCGTTCACGTTGAATTTACACCACAAGGTTCCAAAGAAAATATCCAATCGCTCTTTTGATGCTGATTAGAGTAGTCAAAATGAAATTTGAGCAAGAACGTCTTTCGGACTTCCTTGAACATTTTGAAAGTATCAAATGGCAAGTTGCCCATTTCCCGGGTTGCAGCGGCATGCAATTACTACAAGATTCAAATGACCCTTGCCTCTTTTTTACCTACTCAATTTGGCACTCAGAACAAGATTTAGCCAATTACAGAGCCTCAGAACTTTTCGCTTCTATATGGCCGAAAATCAAGCCCTGGTTTGCCCAGAAGGCCGAAGCGTGGAGTTTAAATCAAAATTTTAACGGATTTATTTCAGAAAAATAGTGTAAAACACAAATAGGTCCTTACCTTTACCGAAATTAATATTATTAGAATGAGTAAAGGACATGTAAAATTTTTCAACGAAACCAAGGGTTTTGGATTTATTGTTGAAGAAGACACGAACAAAGAATATTTTGTTCATGTAACCGGTTTGGTAGACAAAATCAAAGAAAATGACGAAGTCGAATTCGAGTTGCAAGAAGGCCGTAAAGGTTTGAACGCCGTGAATGTGAAACAAGCATAATTAAGATTGAGTGTATCTAAAATTCCCGCCCCACAAGGCGGGAATTTTCGTTTATAGATATTTGTTAAATTTGACAACTCAACTTTTACTATGCGCGCCCTATTCCTCAAAGAAATATCGAGCTTCCTGAGTTCCGTCATCGGTTATGTATTTATCCTCATCTACCTAATTGCTTGCGGTCTCTTTCACTGGATACTCACCTACAATACCAACTTACTCGAAGGCTCTACAGCAGACCTCATTCCCTTCTTCAACATGTCGCCAGTGATCTTTCTGATCCTGATTCCGGCCATCACCATGCGTTCTATCGCAGAAGAGCGCCGTACTGGCACCATAGAATTACTACTCACACGTCCTATCTCAGATTTTCAACTCATTTTTGCTAAATATCTTGCAGGGGTAGCTTTGGTATTCGTGGCTATCGTACCTACTATCGTCTATCTAGTTAGCATGTATTACTTAGGTAAACCCATTGGCAACATCGATTTAGGTGCCACCTTTACCTCTTATATCGGGCTGCTTTTGCTCGGCGCTTCATTTGTTGCAATTGGAATGTTTGCCTCCGCACTCACCCACAGCCAAATAGTTGCGTTTATTCTTGCAATGTTCATGTGCTGGGTGTTTTATGATGGTTTTGAATTAGTAGGGAATTTTAGTCAGATTGGTGGCTTAGATTACCTTATTAAATATATCGGTATGGCTTTTCATTACGAAGCCATCAAAAAAGGTGTCATTGACACAAGCGATATCCTTTATTTTTTTAGCCTGAATGCCCTCTTTTTGGTGGCTTCGCTCACTGTTCTCAAATCGCTCAAAAAGTAACCCATGAAATTCAACTTCACCAAAGGTATTTACAACTGGACCGTTCTCGGTTTACTCGCCGCTGTGTTGGTCTTGCTGAATTTTATTGGTTCTATGCTTTACTTGAAGCTCGACATGACTAAAGACCAACGCTATTCATTGGCACAAAGCACGGTCTCTTATCTCTCCGACAAGAAAAACTTCGAAAACCGTATCAGTATTCAAATATACTTAGATGGCAATATGCCCTCAGAACTCAAGAACTTTCAAAATGCACTTAAAGACAAACTCAAAGACTTTAAGCGCATCGCGGGTGCACGTGTCGAGTTTTTATTTACGGATCCTAACGTAGGGACAGAAGACGAAATCAATGCCCTTCGTGCACAGCTCTACGATCGTGGACGCGGTATATTGCCGTTAGAAATCCTTTACCTCAAAGACGGAACCCAAAGTCAGATGCTTTTGTTTCCTGGCGCATTGCTTTCTTACAGTGTCAATGGGATTACCAAAGAAGGCGTTGTTCAGTTGCTACCTGGTACACAGCCAGGGCGACCATATGCCCTCGAACAAATGAGTGAGCTTATTGAGAATGCGCTCAATAATTTAGAATACAACTTGCTTTCGGCCATGCGCCGCCTGACCCAAACAAGTAGACCAACCATCGCTTTTTTACAAGGCCATGGCGAACTCAACCCTGCAGAAACCATGCGTGCTCGGGCGCTCATATCGCCATATTATCAAATTAAAGATGTACTGCTCAACGACAGCATTGCAGCCCTTAAAGAAGTCGATGGACTCATTATTGCCGATCCACAGTCTCCTTTTTCTCAAAAAGATCTTTACCTCATCGATCAGTTTGTGCTCAGAGGTGGTAAGCTGATGTGCTTTATGAATACACTTGCGCTCAACGAAGATACCCTAAATGCCACCGGCATGACCCACAGTACGCGTAAAAATCTTTTACTCGACCGCTTGCTATTCGACTACGGTATCAAAATCAAAGAAAACTTTGTGCTCGATGCTAATTGTGCACCAAAAATTGTTCCGTTTGCCGAAACCGCCTTTCTTCCATGGTTTTATCATATGCTCGCCACCCCAAGCTTGCACCCAATGACGCGCAATGTAGACCCTATTTCTCTCAAATACACGAATGAGATTGAATTTGTTCAGCTTCCAAAAGCGCAACTCACCCCTATCTTAACGAGTTCTAGCAATGCGGTCCCTAGTGGCTTACAACCCTTGGTAAATTTGGCCTTGCCACTCAATTATGGCAAGAATCCAAAACTTGTAGATAATCCAGAAGATGAAATCAACAAACTTTGTGTGGCTGGCTTGTCCGAAGGCTTTTATCAGTCTCATTTTAAAAACCGTATTGTGGCAGAATTCGCCAAAAGTAAGGATGCCAATTACTTAGAAGAAAGTCAGAAGGAAACCAAAATTTTGGTAGTGGGCAACGGGAGTTTTATTCGGAATAGCTATGACTCGATTCTCGACCCTAAAAAAATCAATAGCTATATGTATCGTCCGATTGCTATAAACGAGCTCAAAGTAGATGCTGAATTGGCACAAAGACGCATACCTATTGTGTTTGGCAACCAAGAGCTTTTTCAAAATATTGTCGACTACATGATGGGCGACAACTCTGTACTCGATATCCGCAGCCGTCAAATCGATATCAAAGAAATCGACAAAGAAAAAGTAAAATCTTCATCTCTCTTTTATAAGAGCATCAATATGCTCACACCTTTGATACTGATTCTGGTGCTTGCATTTGTCATGAACTTGATCCGCAAAAGACGCTACACCCGATAATTACTACGCTCCATGAAGAAAAAAGGTCTCATTCTTGCTTTATTTATCATACTTCTGGCTTGCCTATCCTGGTTTGCGTTGAACTTAAAAGATAAACAGGGTGCATCTGACGCTCGTGCGTTTAACTTCAAAATTGAAGACACCACTACGGTATCCAAAATCATCATTACCGATGCTTTTGGCCAACAATTCACATTGATCAAGAAGAACAACTCCTGGACTGATCTTAAAGGGGGCTGTGTTGCTCAAACGAACGTCTCTTTGATTTTAGAGGCCCTCCACAAAATTGAATTCAAGGGCTACCTTCCTCAAAAATCTGAAAAGCGCTTTACTGAACTGATGGCCAGCTCGCACATTAAAGTGGAAATCTTTCAAGACGGAGAATGGACCAAAACTTGGTATATGGGGCCAGCAAGCCCTGATCATTACGGCCAAATTATGCTTTTAGAAACCGCCAAAGAAGGGAAGAGTGCAAGCCCCGTTATGATGAAACTTGCCGGTATGAACGGCCTGATAGATCCCCGCTTTTTTGCAGATGCACGCCAATGGGCCTGCACCGAAATTATGGCCCTACAAATAGAAGATATCAAAAGCGTTAAAGCAAAATTTTATCAGGAAGCTTACCGCAGCTTTGAGCTCCAAAAAAAAGGTCGTCGATTCCAAGTAACGCAAAATGGCCAACCGTTAACGAGTCTCGACACCACTAATGTCTATCGCTACCTTCAAGGCTATCAAAAAATACATTTTGAACAAATGAACTTTTCGCTGTCCGACAATCAGGTAGACAGTGTTAAAAATAGTCAGCCCTTCTGTAGATTAGAGGTTAAAACGAACAACGAGCGCATTTCTCTTAAAATGTTCCGCATTAAAAGTAAAGAGGTACAACGCAATGAGTTTGGAGAGTTGGTCAATATGGATATGAATAGCTTCTGGTGTCAACTACCCGACGGAGCGCTTGTACGTTGTCAATATTTCGTTTTCAATCCGCTGATTTTAGGTCATGTATTTTTCCCGGCTATGGAGGCGAATTTTCCTGAATATTTAAGGTCTATCAACCCCTAAAAGCAACTTTATTCGTTCTTTATACGTTAATATACTGATATGATCCCTTTACGCCTCTTAATTGTCAGTTTAAGCTGGCTTCTTACCCAAATTTATGCGCAAAGCCCAATTGCCAATTTTACAGCGAACCCTTTAACAGTTTGTGTAGGGCAAAATGTAAATTTTACCAATACCTCTAGTGCAAATGGTGGGGCTGCACTGAGCTCCTATCAATGGGATTTTGGCGATGGAAATGCTGCTACCAGTACCAATGCTAGCCATGCCTTTAGTACGGCAGGTACTTTTACCATCACACTTGTTGCTACTAATGCAAGTGGTGTTGCCGACGCCGAAATCAAACCGGCTTATATTACCGTAAACCCATTACCAAATGTAGGCTTTGCAGCCAATGGCCTCGGCTGTACGGTTCCGCTTACCCTTTCCTTTACCAATACCTCATCTCAAGGTGCCAATTTTTCACAGGCTTGGAATTTTGGCAACGGCCAAACCTCAAGTCAATTTACACCTCCAAGTATTACCTACACTACACAAGGCACTTATCAAGTTGCTTTGAACGTCACAAATACCAGTACGGGTTGTGTAAATAACCAAACACAAACCATAGTTGTATCCAACTTTCAGGCCGGTATTACTGCGCCTGCAATCGCTTGTGTTGGGCAGCCCATTGCATTTCAAGATAACTCCACCGCAGGCGCAAACGCCTGGAACTGGAACTTTGGCAGCGCAGGCCTAAGCAATGCCGAAAACCCTAATGTCACCTATTACGCTCCTGGCACATATACGGTCAGTCTTACTTCACAAAATACCAATTCTGGCTGCACCGCAAGCACTACACAGCAAATTGTAGTTCAGGCCAATACAATCCCCACATTCTATGCCAACCCAACAGCCAACTGCGCACCTGGTAGCATTCAATTTGTAAACAGCACAAATTTAAATGGTACTTATGTTTGGAATTTTGGCGATGGCCAAACTTTTACAGGCGCCAACCCGCCTGCGCATATTTATCAGCTCAGCGGTTTTTATGATGTAAGCCTTACTTACACTTCCAGTGCTGGTTGTAGCGGAACGCAAACTTTACAAGACTATATTGAAATGACACCTGTAGAGGCTGGTTTTTATGCGTTGGATACAGGTGGTTGCGCTCCGTTTACAGTGCAATTTATTGATACGTCAGTTACGCCGAGCAACCCAATCGTTTCTTGGCAATGGAATTTTGGCAACGGGCAAACTTATAATGGTCAGATCCCCCCACCTCAAACCTATGGCGTTGGGGTCTTTAACGTATCGCTGATCATTACGACTGCTTCAGGATGTATTGATACAATTGTCAAAACACCGTACATTACAGTCGGAACCATCGATTCTATAGACTTCAGCTGGGACCCCAACATTACCTGCGCCAACACCGATGTCGAATTTGAATCTGAATTTTTCATTTCGGTCCCCTATGACACTACTGAAATTTCTTATTTATGGGACTTCTCGCAAGGCATTAGCAATCAAGACGACCCAACCTTTCAATTTTCCCAAGACACAGGTTGGGTTGAAGTTACTTTGTACGTCAATTTCAGAGGCTGTATAGACAGTTTAACTAAAGATTCTGTACTTTATGTCTTAGCACCAATTGCGCAGTTCAATCCCGATACCTATTTAGTATGCAATCCAACGAGTTTGCCTGTAACTTTTCAATTCCAGAATACTGCCATTCACGGCGAATTAGAGGATAGCGTAGCCCTGCACTACGAATGGAACGACAACACGCCCAATACAAATTTTACCAATGCACAGCTCGACCTGCCCAACGGAGGCAACACGTCTCACGCATTTGCTACTTACGGCACCTATCAGATTGAACAAGTGGTCCACAACTATACCACAGGCTGTTCGGATAGCATCTCTTTGGCAGTCACTATTTCACAACTACAATCCAATTTCTTACTACCCGACGACACCATTTGTAAGGGAGACGCCATTGGCTTATTTAACCAAAGCACCACTTGGTCTTCACATCCAGTCAGTGACTGGTTTTATACGTTTGGAAATGGGCAACAAATCAACAATGGACCTAATGTAAACTATGTATACCCAGCAAGCGGACTTTATAATATTACGTTACTTGTTTTTAATACAGCAGGTTGCTCCTCTACAAGTACACAACCTATCTACGTAGCCAACAAGCCTGTTGCAGGGCTTATAGCGCCGTCGTATGCAGGATGTTCGCCATTTCCCGTGAGCTTCACCAACACAAGCTACAGCATAACCAATGGCCTTCCCTTAGCTAGTTTCAATACTACGTTTTCAGATAACAATACCACGGTTACTACCAACAACGTCAATCAGGCCATCAATCATACTTTTGTAGGCAATGGCATCTATACGGCAACAATAACCGCAACAGATATCAATGGTTGTGTGTCTAATCCAGCAACAGTACAAATTACGCTCACTAAACCTACTGCCATCATTGCTTCAGATACTATTATTTGCAGTTTAGATAGCAGCCTCATTGCCAGTTTAAGTACGGGCCAAGGGCCACTTGGATACCAATGGTTCATCGGAACAGCTACATCCGGGACGGATAGTTTGTGTTTATTGAACCAGGCTCCAACAGGCAATGGTTTGTTTTCGACTTTCCCTATTTCTTTGATTGTAACGGATATGAATGGTTGCAAAGATACAACGGTACAAACCATCTATATTTCAAGTCCCAACGCCGAACCAACCTACACCTTCTCAGGAGCAGCCATAGATGCCAATGGCCAATATAGCTGCCCGCCCCTCTTTTGCGACTTCACCGACGCTTCTACAAGCCTGGGAAGCATTACTAACTGGAATTGGGCATTTGGCAACGGCAACAACTCCATTCTACAGAACCCAAGCAACACACTTGTGACCAGCGGTTCTTTCAACCTCATACTTTCCGTTACGGACCAATATGGTTGCACAGATGACACTACGGTGGCCAACTATGTGTCTATCGGTGGGCCACTCGGCACCCCAATTTGGATACAAGACAACACCATTTGCGCACAAGGGGCATTATTTACCATTCAAAATGCAGCAAATATAGATTCTGTGAGCTGGAACCTTGGAAATGGTATTTGGGTAAGCGATAGCCTTACCTTCCCCTATTTTTATCCAAATACGGGTACCTACAACCCTAGCGTAACGGTTTACGATACAGCTGGCTGCCAAATTTTATACCTCCTTGACCCCATCACAGCAAGTGTGAGTGGCCTCGATGCACAAATCAATGCCAATCCAGTCTATGCGAATATCAATCAGGTTATCGAGCTTACTGATGCCAGCACAAGTCTAAACCCAGTCAGCTCTTGGACTTGGATTTTTCCGGATAGCAGCAATCTCTATTTTCAGAGTACAGATCAAAGCATCATCTTCAGTACGGCTGGTCCGCAGCAAATTGCATTGGCCATTACCGATAACCTTGGCTGTATAGATACGGCATTTATCACGGTTTATGTCTCCGATCCCGATATTTGGGTCCCGAATGTATTCACACCTAACGGCGATGGAATTAACGATATCGTAGAATTGCCCTACCCATCGTTTAAACGCTACGACATTCAAATTTTGAACCGTTGGGGCAATTTAGTTTTTGAGTTAAATAATCAAACTGGCATTGCCGTTTGGGATGGCTACGACCTCAACGGGCAGCTCCACACCGACGGCGTGTTCTTCTATCGCCTGCGCGGTGAAATGCTGGGAGGTACATTAGTAGACAAACACGGATTTATTCATTTGGTGAATGGAGAATGATAAAAAGATGAAAAACAAAAAAACCCCGAAGAAACTTCAGGGTTTTTTGAGTGGTACCTCCAGGAATCGAACCAGGGACACAAGGATTTTCAGTCCTTTGCTCTACCAACTGAGCTAAGGTACCAGCCGTTGGTGGAGGCAAATTTAACACTTTTTTGCTGTTTTACACAAGTTCAAAACCAAAAAAGTTCAAAAAAGGTCCTTATTTTTGTACATGAGTGCTGCAAACCAAGTTTATCTTCTGGACGCCGGGAATACCCATTTGAAAATAGCGCTCGTGCAAAATGGTGTCATTCAGTTGGTTAAACGCTTTTCACTAGATGACTTTTCTTTATCCAAGCTAGACCGTAACATCCCCTTAGCTTGTTCGTCCGTAATTGGGCAGTATTTGCTCGAACAAGTGCGCGCTTATTTCATTTCTGTTTTTGAAATTACAACTATGGTTCAGCTTCCGTTTTCTATGGCTTACCGAAGCCCACAAACGCTAGGCATTGACCGACTCTGCAATGCTGCGGCGCTGTCAATTCAAAACAAGGAGCACCCTAGGCTTGCAATTGATTTAGGCACTTGCATTAAATTTGATTTCTTAGACGCAACTAATTGCTATCTAGGCGGCTCAATAAGTCCTGGCTTACAAATGCGCAGTAAAGCTATGGCGCACTTTACAGCGCAATTGCCAGAGGTAGCTGCCCTACCCACCCAGCAGCTGATTGGCACCAACAGCACAGAAAGCCTTGAAATAGGAACGTATTTGGGTTGGCAAAAAGAGATCGAAGGCCTATTGGCTACCTATAAGCAGGCGTATCCTGATTTGCTTGTATTTCTCACCGGTGGCGATGCACGGCATTTTGATATAGGCCAAAAAAATGACATCTTTGTACACGAAAATTTAACCCTAGAAGGAATCTTCGCTCTTTATCAAGCCAATGCATAAACTTTACCTACTTCTTTTAGCCTATTGCTTCTATTTCTCGCTATCGGCACAGTCTATTACCGCAGAACCCGCAAGTTTTTATGGGCTCGGTGAAATGAGTTCAAAAGGGCATGGTATTTTTGATGCACTCGGTAAAAATACGGTCAACGTATTTGACTCCTCTATACTCAATAACTTTAATCCTGCCTCCTACAACAGGCTGAGCAAAGGCGCCACACTTTACACTGTGAGTATCCATTCCAGACAATCTTGGTACAGCAATGCCAGCGCTCAGCAATTTGCGGCTACGCCAATGGTAGAGCAATTTACGTTGGGATTTAAAATTCGCAAGCAAATGGGCTTGTCTTTTGGCCTACGCCCTTTTAGCGCGCGCGGTTATCAAATCAGCGAGACCCAATTTACTGGCCTAGACACTATACGTTACAATTATACCGGAAAGGGTGCTATTCAGGACCTATATGTAGGTTATTCATTCGGACTCATCGAGAAACCAAATACGAAATTTGCTATCGGCGCCAATGCCTCCTATCTATTTGGTACGCTGGTCAACGAGCGCAGCTCTGTACTGGTTACAGGTGCCTCCACAGCTGGTGGCCTTGAAAGCAATGCGCTTGTCATGCGTGCATTTCACACAGAAATTGGCAGCTATTTTACCCAACAACTGGGCAAAAACCATGCGCTGAGCCTAAGTGCGGTTTATCAGCCAGAACTTACCTTAGGTGGCACTTATCAACGTGCACTCTACAGTTCTTCAACCATTGGCATTCCAAGTTCTTACGATACCATTTTAAATAGTAGTGAGGCGTTTTCAGCGCAACTCGCTCAAAGCACGCAATTTGGCTTCAGCTATGCTTGGAAATTACCAAAATACAAGCGTCAAACCCGTGAGCTCCACCCAGAGCTTCAACTTTTTGGAAGCTATAGCCGTTTTGGTGCTTTGACCCAGAACCAAGGCCTTCTCACAGGTTTTGATCAAAAAGATTACACCCGCATGAGCATTGGACTTCAATTTCAACCAGAATACAAAGTTGTGGAGAACATTGCAACGCTTAAAGCCTTCGAAAAATTGAGCTATCGCTTAGGGTATTACCAACAAACCTTGCCATATGCAACAAATGGTTTACAATACGAAGAACAAGGCTTAACGGTTGGTTTTGGTTTGCCGCTACTGGCTCAAGTGTCCTTGTCTTCTCTAAATGTGGGCATCACTTTTGGCCAGCGAACAATAGCTACCGGTATTTGGAAAGAACAGTTCATTGCAGCTCGTGTAAGTCTTATTTTGGCCCCATCTAATTTTGAAAAATGGTTCCGCAAGCGCCAGCTCGATTAATGCCTACCCTCCTTTCCTATTTAGTAGGGAGTGCATTTTTGCTAGTAATAAGCGCTTGCGAAAACGATATAGCTCTTGTACAACGCATAAGTTACGAGGCCGACGCTCCCACCGAAAGCACAAAAAATTTAATCCTTACCTATGCAGAATCGGGTTTTGCACGCGTAAAGATTCATGCCGCACTTGCGGAAACCTATCGTGGCAAGTCACAAATCACTAAAATTAAAGATAGCTTGAGGGTATATTTTTTCAATGAAAAAGGTGATGTCGTTTCTACACTAAGTGCGCTTTACGGCGAAATCAATTACAATACCGGAGAACTGATGGTAAAAGACTCCGTGCGCCTATATAACCATAAGAAAAAACAAACCCTAGAAACCGAAGCCCTTTTCTGGAATCAAAAAGACAGCAGTATTTATTCAAGGTCTTCTGTTATTGTACGTTCGCCAAAAGGCAAAGTCTTTGGAGAAGGCATCAAAACCAAACAAGACTTCAGCTCCTATGTGCTGCTCAAACCAGTGGGATCATGGCAAATTGATAAAAATGAAACAATAGAATAGTATGGCAAATAAAGATTTCATCAGTCAGTACAACAAAATGTCGGGCTACCTTTGGTTGGCAATCGCCGGACTCAGTTTTTTAGCAATTACCTACAAAATAGCTACAGAAGGAGCACAAACTTGGTTGGCCTATTATGTCGTTCCTTTAATGGCACTTTTGATGTACGGTACCAAAAAATGGATGATGAAGCGCATGAAGCGTCATTTAGAAGAAATGGCACAACAAAAAAAGGAAGTTGAAGATCAAGTGTAACCTTTCTATGAATTAACAGTCTTTAAGACGTGAAAACTAGCTTATTCTTCATCCTTATTTTTCTTGTGAGTCCTCTGTTTGGGCAAAAAATCTTGAGTGGTTTTGTAAGCAATGAACGCAACATCCCACTAGCAGGTGCAGAAATCTTTGTGAAAAACGCTTCCGACCTGCGCACGGTTGCCGATGCCAAAGGCTACTTTGAAATGTTTCTCAACCCCGGAGAATACTACCTTGTTTTTACCGCCGAAGGTTACCAAGACCGTGAGTTTTATCTGGGCATGCGCGATGCAGATGCCAAACAAAATATGCAGTTATTCCCTATGCGCTTGACTGACGTTCAAGATGTTCGGGTAAGTGCTAAAAAATCGAATGTAGGGCGAGACAAAATTATGAAAGTGGTGGCACACCGCGAGCAGCTTAATCAATGGTCGTATCCGCATGAGGTCGACGTCTATATCAAAGCCACCGAACAACGAGAAAATACAGCCAAACCTAAAAAAGAAAACGATAAAACCGATCAGGACCCTATAGAAAATCTGAACAAAGAACCGGAGTGGCTCAATAAATTACAACTAGTAGAAGTGGAACTCCACCGCTCATATGCACCGCCAAATCAAGTGAAAGAAATCCGCAATGCCTACAAAGCGCTAGGCGATGTTTCACAATTATATTACACGACCACCGTTAAATCAAATTTTAACTTCTTTGAAAACCTCCTACACCTCGACGACCTTCACCAAACACCCGTGAGCTCTCCAATTTCTGCTCCTGGAATTATTGCCTACAAGTATAAATTAGAGGAGAAGTACGAAGAAAATGGCTACCAAATTTCAAAGATAAAAATTAGCCCACGCAACACGGCTACCTCCACATTAGAAGGCTATATTTGGGTAATAGACTCTCTTTGGTTGGTCCAAAAAATAGACCTCACCATGAACAAGGGTAATTTACTCATCTACGACTACTTCCGCATCGAGCAAGATTACCATATTCAAGGAGACAGCCTTTGTATACTCAAAAATCAAGTACTTACTTATGGTGTGAAGTACAAAAACGAGGTGAGCCAATGTAAAACAGAAGCACGCTTCAATAATTACAACTTTGATCCACAGTATGCCAAAAGATATTTCAATTCAGAAGTAGCCGTCACAAAGCAGGAAGCTTATGAAAGAGACAGCTCCTATTGGGTGCAAAAGCGCGCCATTGCGCTCACTGACGAAGAAGTAAAATATATACGCGCCAAAGATTCCATTCGAGACTACCTCAACCGTAAAGAATACCTTGACAGCATAGATGCCGTTTTTAATAAAGTGACAGTACTTAAAGTACTTTGGTTTGGTGTAGACCATCGCAACCGCGAACTCAAGCAACAGTGGACGATCGGCTCTGTGGCCTCTACAGTACAACCCATTGGTATAGGAGGCCCAAGAGTTGCACCCAGCTTTGACTATTTTAAAAAATGGAAAGATGAACGCACCCTTGATTCATATACACGCATCACTTACGGCTTTTTAAATGGCGATTGGAAAGGAGACACCTGGTGGAAATACCGCTTTGATCCCTTTCATTTTGGATTTCTACGTGTAGCCCTCACCCATGATTTTGACGTGATTCGTGGTTTTGACGCCATAACACAGATTTACAAACGCGACAACTTCTTTGAATCGACAAAACTCAATATCAATCTAGAATATGAGTTATTCAACGGCTTTTACGCCTACGCCAATTCTCAGTATACCAAACGCCGCAGCATAGAAGGATATGAATTTTTAGATGGGCTTGATGATGCTTTACCAAATAACGACCCATTAGCATTTGACCCATATAACGCTTACCTTATCAATTTTGGGGCATCATATACGCCCAAACAACGCTACATGCGCGAACCATACAGAAAAGTGGTTTTAGGCTCAGCCTACCCCACTTTCTCTATTCATTACGAGCGCGGTTTGCCAAAAATTTTCAATAGTGCCGTAGACCACGCTTACTTGCAATTGGAAATCATGCAGAACTTTAAGATTGGCACTTTGGGTACATCCTCTTACCGCGCAGCAGTAGGAAAATTCTTGAGTGCGCGCGCAGTTTATGAACCAGACTTCAAATTTCAGCGCCGCAGCGACCCGATATGGTTTTCTAACCCGCTCTACTCCTTTCAAGGTTTCGATACCACCCTGCGCACCATAGATTACGTATTTCAAGCCCATTATGTGCATCACGACAACGGTGCAATACTCAATAAATTACCGTATTTCAAGAAGACACGCATCGGATTGGTTTTCGGTGGAGGAGCCATGTATATTAAAGAATACAATTGGCAACACTATGAGGTACTCGCAGGACTAGAACGCAATTTTAAGCTGAGTCGACGACGACTCCGGGTTGGGGTTTACGGTGTGCTTTCTGATGGAAATCAAATTGCGCCTACAACTGCTTGGAAAATATCGTTTGCTATGCTCGATGACCGCAGCATGAAATGGAATTTCTAGCTTTTAGGCAAAAACGTTTTTTGCCGGAAAATAGCCCAAATAAGGCCAACTGAAATACAGCCATCAGCTAAGTTCCATATCGCAGGAAATACATCAGAACCACCCAAATAAGGAAGGTTAGCAGGCCAGCGCACATTAAATTGGAACATATCTACAACGTTTCCAAACAAAAAGCCTTGATGCCTGAGTTCAACAGCATATTTAAAATGACCCGCCGAGCAAACAGCTTTATGGCCACTACCAGCCAGCTGATTAAACGGAACACAAGGGTCAATGCTAAAAAATAAGTCGTAGAACATGGAGTCGAGGAGATTACCGGTTGCGCCGGCCAAAACCAACGAAACAACGATCAAGAACTCGCGTGAAGCACCCAACTTAATTTGCTTGATCATGTATCTTACGATTAAAAAGATGGCAACTATCCGAAATAAACTAAGAGAAAGTTTGGCCCACATGCTGGCACCAAAGGTTTGGCCAAAAGCCATACCTGGGTTTTCTGTGTAGTGGAGAATTAGCCAGTTACCGAGCAGTGGTCTGAATTCACCTGGGGTAAATTGGGTTTTAATGGTTAATTTGATCCATTGATCAAGAATTAACAATACAGCAACCAAAATGGCACTGAAAACAAGTGCTTTTTTCACGCGTTATTTTTGAGCGTTTTTGGCATCGATACTCATGGTGGCATGCGGAACCAAACGAAGGCGCTCTTTGGGAATAAGTAAACCCGTAACACGGCAAATACCGTACGTTTTGTTTTGGATACGCACAAGGGCGGCATTGAGACTTTGTATAAACTTCTCCTGACGAGCCGCCAATTGGGCAACTTCTTCACGTGATAAAGTTTCTGAACCGTCCTCCATCATGTTAAAAGTACGGCCGGTGTCGTCTGTACCATGGTCATCGGAATGTGATAATGAGCCTTTTAAAAGATCGAAATCTTCGTGTGCTTCTTTCAATTTATTTTGAATGAGAGCTTTAAACTCTGCTAAATCTGCATCTGAGTATCGATTTTTTGGCTTATCCATGCTGTGTTGTTTTCAAAAATTGGAAAGCAAATATATTATTTTTTAGGTTTTACACAAGATTAAAAGCAAGGAATTAACAAGAACTTATCATGTTTTAAACAAATGACCATACTTATTCACAAGAAGGAGCACGGGCATTGCATTAATGGTAAATTTGAACATGCTCAGATTGTTTTTAGACAACCGTGTTTGGGTTCTGCTCTTACTTCCGGTTATTCTTGCATTATACCTTTTCAGCTATTTTCTTGGGTACCCAGCTCCTTTTGGACGCTTGAACCACGATACCCAACTACTCCCCTATTTAGCCAATTTATCAATGGCTCATGTGTTTGCTCATTTTTTGATGTTGCTGCTCAATGCAATAACCCTAAATTGGGTATTCAACAGCCGGGAATTTCTGGAAAAGAACACCTTTATAGTGAGTTTAAACTATATAATATTTGCGAGTTTTTTTCATACATGGGGAGCGCCCAGTTGGCTTTTTGTTGCGCACCTATTTTGCATTCTTGGTGTTGGCCTCTTTTTTGGCGTCAAGCCCCAAATGAACGGTAAAAAGCAAGCATTTAATTCCAGTTTTGTATTTGGTATAAGCGTTTTGTTTGTACCTGATTATATTGTGTTACTACCGTTATTAATACTCATGTTTACGGTAATAAGAGGGTTTTACTTCCGTGAAATCCTACTGATTATCATCGGGTTTCTTATGCCAGTTGGTGGTGTAATTAGTTATTACTACCTAAGCAAGCAAGATTTAAACTGGGCTTTTCTTCCTAAATTTAATCGCTATGCAGCCAATTGGCAAGAGTACCTTCAAATTGGCATCTTGTTAGCGATCTTTATTTTTAGTATGCTTGGTTTGCGTGCAAGATTACTCAAGGCCTCTCTTAAACTCAAAAAACAAACTCAGATCCTCACCGTTTTTGCGTTTATTGTATTTTTTGTAGGCATTTCAGCCTTTTTTCTTGCTGGTCAAATTAGTCTTTTAAGCTTGGTCATTCTTCCGTTTTCATTCTATTTTTCATATGCGCTGCTGAGTAGCAGTTTAGGGATTAGCTCCCATTTATTTTTTTATATATTATTTGTCTACTCTTTGCTAAAATTCATTCTTTTTACTATTTGAGCCTAGACTTTTACTAACTTTGAACTATCTTAAAAACTGAAAATGAAATTTGGCGTTGTTACCTTTCCAGGATCCAATTGTGACCAAGACATGGTCTATGTGCTCAAAGAATTAATGGGGCAAGAAGTTGTCGAGCTATGGCACAAAGATACCGATCTCCAAGGAGCTGATTTCATCGTGCTCCCCGGTGGTTTTTCCTACGGAGACTACCTTCGCTCAGGTGCCATTGCCAAATTTTCACCTATCATGGAGTCTGTCATTGCCCATGCCAACACCGGAGGTTACGTCATGGGCATCTGTAATGGTTTTCAAATATTAACTGAGTCAGGGCTACTAGAAGGCGCTCTACTTCACAACGATACCCAAAAGTTCATTTGTAAAAACGTTTTTTTAAAGCCTGTTAGCAAAAGTGCAGCACCATCTCAAGACCTCAATACAAACCAAGCTTATCAAATTCCAATTGCACACGGCGAAGGTCGATTTTATGCCGACGACGCAACCATTGCCTCATTGCAAGCCCATGACCAGATTTTATTTACCTATTGCGCTGCCGATGGTAGTCAAGACGCCAGCAGCAATCCAAACGGAACTTTGTTACACATCGCTGGGATCACCAACCGCAATAAAAACGTATTTGGCATGATGCCACACCCAGAGCGCGCAGCCGACAAACACCTCAACAATCTCGATGGCTTGCGTATTTTTGAATCCATTTTAGCGCATTGTTCATGAGAGTACTTTTACTCGGATCCGGCGGCCGCGAACACGCCATTGCCTGGAAAATTTCGCAAAGTTCTATCCTCGACGAGCTTTTCATTGCACCCGGAAATGCCGGAACCAAAAAACACGGTAAAAACCTCGACCTCAAACTCAACGATTTCGAAGCCATTAAACAAGCAGTGCTGCAGTATGCCATTGACATGGTAGTAGTTGGCCCTGAAGAACCACTCGTTTTAGGTATTTACGATTACTTTCAACAAGATCCAGCGCTCAGAAACGTGGCAGTCATAGGCCCAAGCAAAGAAGGTGCTCAACTAGAGGGCAGCAAAGACTTTGCCAAAGCATTTATGTCCAGACACCGTATTCCAACAGCCAAATACGGCACTTTTGAGGCAAAAACGCTAACCGAAGGCTTGCGTTTTTTAGATGCCATGAAAGGACCTTATGTCCTTAAAGCCGACGGCCTAGCAGCTGGCAAAGGCGTTTTGATTATCGATGAACTCGAAGAAGCCAAACGCGAACTCGAAGAAATGTTAGTAGGTGCTAAATTTGGTCAAGCCAGTGCAAAAGTAGTTATTGAACAATTTTTAGACGGGATCGAACTCTCCGTTTTTGCCATTACAGATGGCGAATCTTTTAAACTCTTACCAGAAGCTAAAGACTACAAACGCATCGGAGAAGGCGACACCGGCCTCAACACCGGCGGTATGGGCGCTATTTCTCCAGTACCATTTGCAGATGCTGCCTTCATGGATAAAGTACTTAATCGGGTAGTGATTCCAACAATAAAAGGCCTCAAAGCTGAGAAAATTACATATAATGGTTTTGTCTTCTTCGGTCTTATAAGTGTCAAAGGAGATCCATATGTAATCGAATATAATTGTCGAATGGGAGACCCCGAAACAGAGGTTGTTATGCCACGAATCAAAAGCGATATTCTCGATCTTTTCGAAGGTGTAGCCACCCATACCTTGTCTGAACGCGATATCCAATTTCACGACAAAAGTGCAGCCACTGTCATGATGGTAGCTGGTGGTTATCCAGGAGCATATGAAAAAGGTAAAACGATTTATGGGCTCAATAGCATTACCGACAGTTTAGTCTTTCATGCCGGTACACTTCCTGACGGCCCCTCTGTAGTCTCCAATGGCGGTCGCGTTTTGGCGGTTACCTCCTACGGTAAAAACCTCGAAAGCGCCTTAGAACGCAGCTATGATACCATCTCAAAAATTTCCTTTGAAGATGCCTATTTTCGAAAAGATATTGGCAAAGATGTGCTCCAAAAATAAGCAAAATGGATTTTAACCTTGTGCTGATTTTCTGGGCTTTGGTTTGCTCGGCATTCTTCTCAGCTATGGAATTGGCCTATATCTCCGCCAATCGTTTGCGCATTGAAGTTGTAAAATCCAACAGCACCTTACAAGCCAAAATCCTACGGCTTTTTTACCGAAAGGAAAGCAACATGATTGCCCTTTTGCTTTTGGGTAACAATATAGCGCTGGTAGTCTACGGTATTGCCGCCGGTGCAACACTAGGTCCTATTCTAGCTCAAATGGGTCTTGAAGATCAAAATATTATCCTTATTGCTCAGACCTTAATATCAACCCTTTTAGTACTTGTTACCGCAGAATTTTTACCCAAGGCACTCGTGCAACTCAATCCAAATAAAGCACTCGATCTCGGTTTATACCCGCTGTTCATTTTATATATTCTGCTCTTTATTCCGTCGCAGCTCGTTTTGCTAATGAGCGCCGGATTTTTAAAAATTTTTGGCGTAGAAAAGGAACAACAACGCGTATTTTCTAAAGTTGACCTTGAAAATTACGTAGATGAACTAAGTGCCAACCTCACCGACGAAGAAGAGCTCGGAAACGACATGCTCTTATTGCGCAATGCCCTTGACTTTTCTAAAGTCAAAGCACGAGACTGCATGATCCCCAGGCCGGAAATTATCGCTGTTGACATCCAAGACCCCATTGAGGACGCCAAAAGCCTCATGACGACCAAAGGATTATCCAAACTCATTATCTACCGCGACGACATCGATAATATTATTGGGTATATCCATTCGTTTGATTTATTCAAAAGGCCCACTTCCATTAAGCAAATTCTAAAACCTATTTCTTTTGTTCCTACCGTAATGAGTGGCAAAGAATTACTCGAAAAATTCACCAATCAAGCAGGCAATTTTGCAGTCGTCACGGATGAATACGGCGGTACTGCGGGTATCATTACCTTAGAAGATGTCATCGAAGAAATCTTCGGAGAAATTCAAGACGAACACGACAAAGAAGCACTCACTGAACAACAAATTTCACCCACTGAATACTTGTTCTCTGCCCGAATTGACATCGACTACCTGAATGAAACCTATGACTTCAAGCTCAAAGAATCTGATTCCTATGATACGCTTGCGGGGCTTATTCTCGAGCAGCTCGAAAGATTGCCCGCTGAAGGTGATAAGGTTCAAGTGGATAACCACACCCTTATTGTAGAAAAAATGAGTGAACGAAAAATTGAAACTATCCGTTTCTTCTATGTCGAAAATTGATAAGTTTCCTCTCTTGAGAGACTACGAAGCGATCATTTTTGATATGGATGGCGTTTTGATCGATTCCGAACCACTCTGGAAGATTGCTATGGAATTTGTTTTTGGGCAATATGGCTCTACCCTAACCCATCAGGATTTTCAAAAAACGGTTGGGCTACGCATCGATGAAGTAATTGCTTTTTGGAATAAACAAGAAAATTGGGGGCTTTCAGATCTCAAAAACGTAGAAAATCAAATTATTGATAAACTAATTTCACTCATTGAGTTCGATCCAAAACCACTTCCAGGTGTTTTAGATACCCTACAATTTTTAAAAGAAAGTGGTAAAAAAATAGGCCTCGCAACCTCTTCATCTCAAAGGCTGATCACGACAGTTCTGCGTGCACTCAGCATTGAAACCTACTTTGATTTTGCGTATTCGGCCGAATTCGAAACCTACGGAAAACCGCATCCAGGTGTATATATCAAAGTTGCGGCCCATCTAGCGGTTCCTACCCAAAGGTGTTTGGTTATAGAAGACTCATTGAATGGCGTCATTGCAGGGCTAGCCGCTCAAATGAAAGTATGCTGTATCCCAGAAAAAACACACTTTCCAAATCCAAAACTTGCTGTTGCGCACTTCCAATGCACCGACCTTCACCAATTACTTGCTACTTGGCGTTAACTCAGCCCATTCAAATTGTTATTTTTGTAAGCAATGGAAGATTCATTCGACTACAGAGAAGAGGCCAACGTTCCTAACGAACAAGAACTTGATAAGGTCTTGCGTCCAAAATCATTACGAGATTTTGCCGGGCAGCCTGCAGTTGTAGAAAATTTAGAAGTCTTTGTCCAAGCAGCACAGTTGCGAAAAGAACCCCTTGACCACGTTTTACTGCACGGGCCTCCAGGCCTTGGCAAAACCACACTTGCCAACATCATTGCCAACGAACTTGGCGTCGGATTCAAAATTACCTCAGGTCCCGTCCTAGACAAAGCTGGGGACCTCGCAGGCCTACTAACGAATCTGGCCGAAGGCGATGTCTTATTTATTGACGAAATACACCGCTTGAGTCCAGTCATTGAAGAATATCTCTATTCGGCCATGGAAGACTACGTGATCGATATCATGCTCGATTCCGGGGCCAATGCGCGCAGTATTCAAATTAACCTGAATCCCTTTACACTTATTGGGGCTACCACGCGTTCTGGCTTGCTCACCTCTCCGTTGCGCGCCCGCTTTGGAATCAATGCCCGTCTTGAATACTACGATTCCAAGACCCTCACCTCTATCGTCGAACGCTCTGCTTCTCTACTCCACATTGGCATTGAGGAAAGCGCCGCTTACAAAATTGCAAGTCGCAGCCGTGGCACCCCTCGTATTGCCAATGCATTACTCAGACGCGTTCGAGATTTTGCGCAAATCAAAGGTTCAGGCCATATCGACGACGACATCACCGAAATTGCACTCAAAGCGCTCAATGTGGACGCTAACGGCCTCGACGAAATGGACATTCGCATCCTAAAAGTACTCATCGATAAATTCAACGGCGGGCCTGTTGGGCTCACCACCATAGCAACTGCCATCGGCGAGAACGCTGGTACTTTAGAGGAAGTATATGAACCCTTTCTAATCCAAGAAGGTTTTTTAATCCGCACGCCACGTGGGCGAAAAGCCACCGAAAAAAGCTACAAGCACCTCGGTAAAGACCTGGGTTGGGCCCAAGGTGGTTTATTCTGACATGAAACACGACGCCTACAAAGCACTGATTACGAACGCAGCAAAGTCGCTTGGCTTCTTTCATGTAGGCTTTTCAAAGGCTGGCTTTCTCGAAGAAGAAGCTCCTCGGCTCGAGCATTGGCTTCAGCAAAATTACCATGGTAAAATGGCCTATATGGCCAATCATTTCGACAAGCGCTTGGATCCGCGCTTACTAGAGCCCGGAACGCAAACTATCATCTCCTTGTTGCTCAATTATTACCCTGAAAAAACGCAACAAGACCCAAATGCACCTCAGATCGCCAAATATGCTTACGGCAATGACTACCACTACGTCATCAAAGACAAATTAAAGGTATTGCTGCACACGCTTCGCGAACAAATCGGAGCTATTCAAGGAAGGGCATTTGTCGATTCAGCACCCGTAATGGATAAGGCCTGGGCCAAAAAATCCGGTCTTGGCTGGATTGGCAAGAGCACCAACCTGATCCATCCAAAAAACGGAAGTTTTTTCTTTGTTGCAGAGCTATTTGTAGACCTTGAAATTAGCCCAGACAACCCTATCAAAGATTATTGTGGGTCATGTACGCGTTGTATAGACGCCTGCCCTACTGATGCCTTAGCAACACCATATGTAATCGACGCTTCGAAGTGTATATCTTATCTTACAATAGAACTCAAAGATGCCGACCTGCCCGCTGCATTTAAAGGTAAAATGGAAAATTGGGCTTTCGGCTGCGATATTTGTCAAGACGTATGCCCATGGAACCGTTTCTCGAAGGTTCAAAAAGAGCAGGCGTTGGAGCCTCATCCCGAATTTTTAGATTTAACGTCCTCAGAATGGGAATCTATAACAGAAGAATCCTTTCAAATGCTCTTTGGCAAGAGTGCACTGAAAAGAACGAAGTATACGGGTCTAAAAAGAAATATTCAGTTTTTAAAAAAGGACTATTAAGCGTTATTTGAAAACCCTTAGTGCTTACCTTTGTTTGATATAGAAGCGTAAAATGCAATAGCAAATATGACAAAAAATAAAGATGCCATCATTATTGGAGCAGGATTAGTCGGGTCACTTTGGGCTGTTTATTTAGCCAAAGCTGGTTACAAAGTCACCATCTTTGAACGCCGAACCGACATTCGTAAAGCCGAAATTAGTGCAGGAAAATCAATTAACTTATCGCTCTCTGTTCGCGGCTGGACCGCCCTAGATGCTGTTGGTGTGGGCGATGAAATTCGCAAAATTGCCATTCCAATGCACGGTCGCATGATGCACGACCTCAATGGTAAACTCACCTATCAACAATATGGAGAAGATGGTCAGGCCATTTACTCCGTCTCTAGAGGTAGTGTGAATGCTAAAATGATGGATATCGCCGAAACGCATGGCAAAGCCACTATCCATTACCAAACCGAATGCCTAAGAGTAGATTTAAAAAACGCGATTGCCTACTTGCGCAACACACAAAGTGGCGAAACCTTTGAGGCGAAAGCCGATGTTATTTTTGCAGCCGATGGTGCTTTTAGTGCGGTGCGCTATAACTCCATGCAAAAACTCGATCGATTTCAATACAGTCAACATTACATAGCCGATGGCTACCGAGAAATCCTACTTCCAGCTTTACCGGACGGCAGCTATCCTATGGATAAAAACGCACTGCATATTTGGCCTCGTGGCCGCTTCATGATGATTGCCTTAGCTAATGAAGACGGATCTTTTACTTGCACGCTTTTCATGCCACACGAAAACCACGAGTTTGCTTTTGATAAACTCCATAGCAAAGCTGATGTCGATCGTTTTTTCAGGACTATTTTCCCTGACTTCCACGACATGATGCCCGATATCGCTGATAAATGGGAAGACCACCCACTTTCCAATCTTGCTATTGTTCGCTGTTACCCTTGGGCTTCTGGTAAAGTAGGTTTAATGGGTGATGCCGCGCACGCAACCGTCCCATTTTATGGCCAAGGCATGAATGCTGGATTTGAAGACTGCCGCATACTCAATGACTTAATGCTCAAGCACAACCACGACTGGGATACCATTTGGGCAGCATACAGCCCCTTACGTAAACCAAATGGCGACGCATTACAAGATCTTTCCTTGGATAACTACATCGAAATGCGCGATCTCGTAGCTGACCCATCTTTCTTGTTACGCAAGAAAATCGAAGCAAAATTCAGTAAATTGTATCCAAATAAATGGTTGCCGTTATATAGCCAAGTTACATTTAGCAACATCCCTTATTCGATAGCTTACGAACAAGGCAAAAAACAACGCGTTATTATGGATAAAATCATGGCACAACCCACTATTGAAACCCATTGGGATAGTCCAGAGGTAATGGAAGCTATCCTCGATCAATGTCGTTTATTTAATTTCCAAACATGAGAATACTCCTCCTCTTTTTGTGTAGCACCCCAATTATTTGGGCTCAGGGGGGCTTTGAAAAATCAAAGAAACAAGGAAATGACTACCTACAAGTCAGGAACCACGGTTACCAATTTTCTTTGGGGCCGACTTATTCGTTTGTAAATCAGCCTTTCCAAGGAGAATTACTCGTTAACCAAGTAGACCGCGGAAATTACACCATTACTCCAGAGGCGAAACTCGGCTTTTATGCTGAATTCGGTCTAGCACATTTTCCAAAATGGAAAGGAACACCCATTAAAGCACTCGGCAAAAGCAGAGTTATGGACTACTTTGATTGGGGTCTTGGCTACCGTCAAATAAATGGTCTAGAAACAACGCTTCTAGAAAATCAGGACGCTATTAGTGGCAATTATAGCACAACCTCGGCAGAAGGCCAAATGCGTACCGGCTATCTCTACGGCAGTATCCGAGCACACTCGCTAATCTATTTTGGTAAAAAAGTAGTGGTCAAAGTGCGCAAGCATTTTCTGGACCAAAGTATAGGTCTCAATTACGACTTACAAGTTCGTGCAGACACCCTTGGTTACCACAATTTATTTGCAACTCATCCGGTTGCACAGTTATACCAACCAAATTTAGCAGCAGGAATGCTCCAATTCAATTACCAAATTGGCATTGGCATTCGTTTAAACAAAGCTTGGATTCTCATACCTGGCGTTTCCTTACCTATTGTTACACTCGCCCCTTGGCAAGGCTTTAATGCGAATATTCATTGGTTCAGCTCCACCTATTGGCCTGTCCAAGCACAGTTTAAAGTCATTAAGTTGTTTGAAGCACCAACGAAGTGTGGTGTATACAGTACCCCTGAAGATAGAGATATGGAAAAACAATACCGAATGGACAACTAAGCAGGCGCTTACGAAATCCAAATAGGAATTACTTTTTTAGGGAGTCGTTTGCGGAGTCTTTTCAGGACAGAATCACGGTCTGACACATTGCCACAACGCAAAATTTGTCGAGAAATTAGCTGTCCACCACGATAGATAGAAAACTCAAAAGAAACCGAAGTTGCCTCGTCTCTATAAATCTGATAAATGCTTGTTGTTTCGAGTAATTCAGCCAAAGTTTGGGTGTCTTCGCTGGGTTTAAAATTTCGGTCATAACCGCGAACATTCACTACTAAGTAGGTATCAAAGCCTTTTTGAAGCAAAATTTGCTGAATGGAGTCGTTCAATAAATGCTTTGGGTCTTCACCTTGTTTTAAAACGTTCATTAAGGGAAGCGCTTTGATTTGATATCCTTTGAGGATATCTGTCATGAGGGCCTGCATGGCGTAACGATCTTCTTCTTTATCAAATTGGGAAATTACAAGCGCGTTGTTGAGCTTGATTGCTTGTGCATAGACTACATTTGAAAGAATAGCCAAACCAATAAAAAACAAATACTTCATGTACTAAGTTAAAAAACTTCTGAAGCAATTTGCTTCACTGAGGTTGAATTTGACATTGTATAGTAGTGAATACAAGGGGCGCCTGCAGCCTTGAGCTCTTTAGACTGAGCAATTCCCCATTCGATTCCGAGCGCTTCTACTTGGGAATTATTTTTACATTTCAAAAGTTCTTTGGAAAGAGCTGTTGGGTAATCAATGTGAAAAAACTTTGGAAGAAAACTAATATGAGCCAAGGTTTTGATTGGCTTGAGGCCCGGTATGATTGGAACGGTGATACCTGCAGCTCTGCAAGCTGCCACAAAATCGAAATATTTTTGATTGTCAAAAAACATTTGCGTAACCAAGTAAGTTGCACCGGCATCGACCTTTGCTTTGAGGTATTGAAGGTCGGTTTCAAGGTTCATGGCCTCAAAATGTTTTTCTGGGTAAGCTGCTGCACCAATACAGAAATGCGTAGGGTCTTGGCCCTGCCCTTCCGTAAAATAAGCGCCTGTGTTCATTTGTCGGACTTGCTCGATAAGCTCTACAGCATAGGCATGACCTTCCGGATGCGGTCTAAAACTCGCTTCTGACTTAACGGCATCACCGCGTAGGGCGAGTACATTGTCAATACCTAAAAAATGGAGGTCAATAAGCGCGTTTTCAGTTTCTTCTTTACTGAATCCGCCACATATGAGGTGAGGTATGGCATCTACGTCGTATTTATGCATAATTGCCGCACAAATACCAACTGTTCCAGGGCGTTTGCGCACAGCTTTTTTTTCCAAAAGACCATGTTCACGCTCTATATAGACGAATTCTTCTCTGTGATACGTCACATTGATGAACTTCGGTTTGAACTCCATAAGCGGATCAATACCATCATAAATTGAAGCAATGCTTTTGCCCTTTAGTGGAGGTAAAATTTCAAAAGAAAATAAAGTGTCTTTGGCTGCTGCTAGGTGATCAGTAACTTTCATCGCTTGAATTAGGGTACAAAGATAAGTGATTGCTCAACAATAATTAATGCTAGAGACGCTCTAAAGCAGAAATAATAACTTGGGAGGCAAATTCCCAATCTTCCTGTTCCAAATTAAGCGGAGGAGAAAGTCTAAAACTGTGCGGGTGAGACAAGAACCAAAAGGTGATTAGCCCTTGTTCTAGACAATAATTTACTACCTTTTCAACCTCTTCAGCACTCGCAAGATCAAATGCAAACATAGCACCAACCCTTCTATGCTCCCTAACTGCCGGATGCACCGTAATTTGAGCAGCAAAGGCAGCCGCTCGCTCCTCTAATTGCACCCAGTTGATTTCGGTTCGCAAAACCTCTACGGTTGCAGCAGCAGCAGCACACACCATTGGGTGCCCCCCAAAGGTGGTGATGTGCCCGAGCATGGGCGCATGCATAAATTGGTTTAAATTCTGCTGCGCAGCTACGAGTGCACCAATGGGCATGCCTCCACCAAGCGCCTTTCCAAGCGTGAGGATGTCTGGTACAACACCAAACTGTTCAAATGCAAACATGGTACCGGTTCGGCCCATACCGCACTGAATTTCATCAAGTATAAGTAAGGCTCCAACTTCAGTGCACCTGGCGCGCAGCGCCTGTAAAAAGGCGGCTGAAGGTCGCCGAACGCCGGCATCGCCCTGAACGGTCTCTATAATCACCCCTGCTGTACGCGCCGTAATCTGAGCCAATTCTGCTATTTCGTTGTGCGATAAAAAGCGTACATCCGGTAATAGCGGTCTAAATGCTATTTTCTTGATTTCATTGGCCGACACACTCATTGCTCCGTGGGTGCTACCATGATAGCTCCCTTTAAAAGCTATCAGTTCGGTACGTCCGGTAACGCGTTTGGCTAACTTGAGGGCTGCTTCAATAGCTTCTGTGCCTGAATTCACGACATAAACGCCATCTAAGGTGGCAGGCAAAACAGATAGGAGTTCACGAACCAATGCTTGCTGCGCATCTTGTATAAACTCACCATAGACCATGACGTGTAAGTGTTTTTGTAACTGTGCTGTAAGTGCAGCTACTACCTTAGGATGCCGATGTCCAATATTATTGACGGCAACACCTGCTATCATATCTAAATAAGACTTGCCCTTTTTATCGTAGATATAAGCGCCTTCAGCGCGTTCAACTTCAATCAAGAAAGGAAAAGGAGTTGTTTGCCCCAAATGATCGATAAAAAATTGCCTTTCGTTGGTCATTTTTTAGGTTGCAAAAGCGGTAAAATAGGTTTCCCTATCATAGAGCCAGGCCGCTGAAGATTCAATAAATGAACAAGCGTTGCTGAAATATCAGTAATTTGGATAGGCTCATACAAAGAAAGCCCCTGTGGAATGCCTTTACCATACCACAACAAAGGCACATGGGTGTCATAATTAAAAGCAGAACCATGAGAGGTTCCTTGATGTGCTTTCGGTTCATCGTGGTCTTTGGCTAAATAGCCAGGCTGCAACAAGAAAATGACTTCTCCGCTTCTTTGTGCATCATACCCATTGCGCAGTAATTCACCCCAGTAATCTGTGCTTGCAGATCCCGAACGCAACTGGGAGCGCGTGAGAACCGTCTTTACCTCAGGCCATTTGCGCAGCTCAGAAGCTGCAAATTCAGCAACCTCATCGATATCGAGATGTAATGAATCTATTTTCTTCAAATTAAGGTAAATATTTTGGTTGGTTTCGTGCTCGAGTAAATCGGCATTGTACTTCATGATAAAGTCGTCGCGCAACACCTGCAGGCGATCGTGCATGAAGAAATAACCACCCGGCATTTTCATTTTGACGAGCATTTCAGGAACCGGAACCACGGCGTGGTCTGCAGTTAAAAAGAGAATGAAACCTTCTTTTCCATAACGCGTCTCTAAACTTGAAAACAAACGTTGTAAATCGCGGTCTAAGCGGGCATACATATCTTCGAGCTCCCTCGAAAATGGGCCAAAGGCATGGCCTGCGATATCAGGTGTAGAATACGATAGACACAAAAAGTCTGTAAATTGATCTTGACCTAAATTTTCATGTTCTAGCGCCTGAATAGCAAAATCTGTGAGTACTTCGTTGGCTTGAGGTGAAATGGTAAACAATGATGTTGCCTGCGCACCAGTGGCAATCATAGCTGGAAAATCATAAGGAAAAGTAGCCGTAGTTTTGCCCGGTAAGACTACCTCATAAGGGCTTGCATCAGTCATTAGATAAGTACTTTCTGGCAATAACAAGCGCCACGTGCGCAAATCTTTTGTGGGATCGAATTTGGCATTAAAACGCGCTACCCAACTTGGCAAGGCATCTTTGTAAAAAGTACTTGTTACAAAATCGCCAGATTGGTAATCGAACCAATAACTACCGTCAGAAAGATGCCCTCCAGGTAAAATGGCGCTGCGGTCTTTAATGGAGAGTGAAATGACTTTTGATTTTGGCGATGCCAATTTGAGCTGATCTGTAATGGTATAAGTAAGCAGATTCATTGGGGCTGCTTTCCCACCACTTACACTACCAACTGTTTGGTAACGCTCATCTGAGACGCTGGTCACCGATTTTTGTAGGTCTCGATTATACCAATCATTGCCAACAATTCCGTGATTAGATGGTGTTGTTCCGGTATAAATGGAGGCGTGCCCCGGTGCAGTGTAAGTGGGCACATAATTGTATTGCGTATTGCGACAGTTAGTGCCTTTGGCTAACAACTTATTGAAACCACCTGAGGTGTATAGGTGCTCAAAGCGATAGAGGTAGTCGTAGCACATCTGATCTACAACAATGCCCACAATGATTTTGGGCTCTTTATTTGTTTGCGCAAATGCACCAAACAGTTTTGCAAGCAAAAGGCTGAGTAGTAGTGTTTTCTTCATAAGTCAAAATTACGCATTCCATTTTGGCTACACCAAGCAACTTTCTGATGAATTTGACGTCTTGATAAAAATTTAACTTTACTTATGAAACACTTTTTACCCATTCTATTCCTCGCGCTTGGCTTTATACAATCCAAACATGCAAGTGCTCAATTTGTTGTTAATGTTGTTACCCAAGATTGCAGCGGGCCTTCTGTTTGCGATGGCTATGCCCTCATTGACTCCTCAAACACGATGAATTTCACGTCTGTACTTTGGTACATGAACGGTACGCTTCTGCAAAATGGCGGCAACGCCATTTTTAATCTTTGCCCAGGTAATTACACTGTTAGTGCAACAGGTTTTGGTGTTACACTCACCTCTCCTTTTACCATCGGGACCACCTCTTCTAATCCTTGTGCAGGTCTAGGTATGAATATAACAGAAACAATGGCAAGTAGTCAAAATATCTGTGATGGCAGTATTTTAGTCAGTGCCTTCGGCGGAACCTCCCCATATAGTTACCAAATTCCCAATACAACATTAACAGGTGGGGCTAATTTTAACAATTTGTGCGTAGGTACTTATAACGTTACAGTTATTGATGCAAATGGCTGCACGATTAGTCAAAATGCCAACATTTTTTACGATACCACAACTACCAACCCTTGTGCAGGTTTTTACCCGACTGTAACCGTTACCGATTGCAGTGCGCCTGCGGCTTGTGATGGAGCCATAGCCATTTCTTGTGCTACATGCGCTCCTTTTAGTGTGCTATGGAGCCAGGGATCAACTACCTATACAATTGATAATTTATGCGAAGGCACCTACGCTGCTGTTGTAACAGATAGCAATGGTTGCACATTCAACACCACCCAATTTGTTGGAAACAACGGTGGTGGGAACATAGACAGTATCAACGTCATTGGTAACTTGTCTACTGGTGCTAATATCACGGGTACTTTAATTTCAGGCTGGAATTATAATTGCGACATCGAATTGTCTATGCTCGATACCGCCTATATGGTTTCTGCAACATTTGGCAACGTCTTCAACCAAGATAGTTTGTATACCGTTTGGTATTTAGCAGATACAACTGGTGCCTACACTTACATCAATTACGTTTTCTATGCGCCTTTTGCAACTGGTACTTACAATTTGGTATTGCAAGTCTACTGCCCAATTAAATCTACACCACTATACTACAATATCATTACGCAATTTGATGTTCAGAGTGCTGGAATTGGTTCTGCAGCACCTTTAACGTTTACACTCTCCCCTAACCCAGTTCAAGATATCCTGACTATTCAAGGTATGAACTCAGGAAACTATCAAATCTTTAACGCTGCGGGCCAATGTATTCAAAAGGGTTACTTTGATAACCAAATAGAAGTGAACCAATTGACAAACGGCAGCTACTTTTTACACATAGGTACTGAGATATTACCATTTATTAAATTGCATCAATAAGCGTTTAGAAACGAGGAACGCTCTCCAAAGAAAAGGGCCCGCTGTTGCGGGCCCTTTTTATTGATCTCAGAAAATAAAATGTGGTGAGTTCTAAACTATCCTTTACCTGATTTTATGGCCGGTACAGATGGTTTGGGTGAGCTCGGTGTGGAAGGCCTAGGTGTTACCGGATTTGATGGTGTGGATGGCTTTGGCGCACTCGGTGCTGAGGGCCTCGGCGAAACATGATAACTCGGCTTCGAAACACTTGGCTTTTGTGGTTTAGTATCACTATTTTCTTTACTAACCGAATGTGGTTTTTCAACGGTGCCCTCAGGTTTGCTACCTATCGTTTGCGGACGGCCATTTGGATGTTTTCCTTCTGAAAAAGTATGTGCGTTGTTATTGAGTGCAGGTCGTTCTACTTTGTTCAGTACTGAGGTTGTTGGCGATGGGATATTAGGGGTCGGAGGTACGTTTGGAGGAATATTCAGGTAACCTTGATCAAAAATACACCCCCCCATTTCGTCGGAAGGTACGCCCATTTGTAAACAACGTTGGCGCGCTTGTTCTCTGGTTTGAGCGTTCATTTGGGAAATATTCATGTGTATTCTTGGGAAGCTTCTGTCTGTGTAAGATGCTGTTGAGGTACCAGGGCGGTAATCAAAGAGTGTGGTAAGGTCTGTGAGGCGCCAGTCTTCGGCAAAATTCTTGGCTAAATACGCTTGAAACTCTTGCTCGGCAAAATTATTCATTTGGGCAGCATCTCTAGAGTCAAAAGCATAAGCAGATGCAATAGATAGTGCGGCAATATTATTTGGACGCGGCATGTTGGTGCGGCTATTGAAGTCGTCGTCGGCAAAACCGTTGTTATTACCCAGTAAGCCCTCGAAAACATTTCTGTCACAATCAAAAATACCCACTGTAATGTTGACAAAACCCCTAGACCCTGAACTGCGTACATCTACAACAGTTGTTTCACCAGTTGGCCATGCAATTGTGTAATTACGACCGTCGAGGCGAACCACGCCTCCATGAGGCAAGTAATAACTCCGGCCTTGCATTTGGATAGGCATGCCATCGAGTCTGAGTGGCGTTTGTTGCATATCGTCGGGTTTTTCGCCGGCATAAAAGCAAAGGCGATCTCCTGCTACGTTCATCGCTACAGCTGCATTCAAAGAAAAGTTATCGTCCTGCGCACGTTGACGCGTTTGTACTTCAAATAAACCATTCGCATTTTTAGACAATACAAATTCGCCAACTGTTTGAAAGGAATAAGAAGCACGATCGTAAGATTTTAGATGCGGGTCGCCGAACGACCGGCCATATGTTCGGCTACAGAAACTATGCTCAAGCATGGTTGAAAAAAGCCCAAAATCAGCGTTTGTATGATTGGTGGCAACGCTTTGATTTTCTTGCACCATTTGCCGAAGGTCTTGTCTTTCTCTTACAGGAAGCATGCTCAGCATTTCGTATGGTGTGAAATCTTCAGGAAAAGTGCGGTCCGGAACGTGTTTGTTGGCTGCTAACGCTTGAATTGCTGCCGCTAACCACGCACCGCGGATGTCATCCCAGCGTTCGAGATGGTCTTTAATAGGGGCAAAAGCTGGGCTTGGGGTTTGTGCAAAAGCACTATTGACAAATAAAAATAGACCCGCCCAAAAAAGTACAGTTGTTTTCATAAATTTAGAATTATTGATACGTAGCTAGCAAGAAACGGGCCAAAACTACTCAATGAATTTATAGCCGATTCCTTTGATGGTAGAAATGTGATTTTCGCCAATTTTTTCTCTGATTTTGCGAATGTGTACATCGATGGTGCGGTCGCCAACGATGATGTCCGTGCCCCAAACTTTCTCTAAAATTTGCTCGCGTTTGAAGACAACATTTGGACGAGAGGCCAGGAGGGCCAGTAATTCAAATTCTTTACGAGGTAGCTGAATTTCATTGCCGTCTTTTTCAATGAGGTATTTTTCTCTATTTATATGAAATATCTTGCTAACGAGCTCTATTTTTTTGTGCTGCTCACCGCGTCTGAGCATTGCTTGGATGCGAGAAAGCAAAACTTTTGTTTTGATAGGTTTGGAGATGTAGTCGTCAGCGCCGGCATCTAGACCTGCAATTTGGCTGTAATCTTCGCTTCTTGCGGTCAAAAAGCAAATGAGCATATCTTGGTAATTTGGATCTGCTTTGATCCGTTCGCAAACTTCAATGCCATCTAATTGGGGCATCATGACATCGAGTAATATGAGATCGGGTTTTTCTACTTTAATGTAGTCCAAACAAGAAATGCCGTCGGCAACCGCATGGACTTTATACCCCTCTTTTTGAAGGTTGTAAAGCAAAAGTGTGCGGATGTCTTCTTCGTCGTCGACAATAAGTAAGTGTGCTGATTTCATCCTAGTAAAATTAGGCATTCTAAATTTGGTAAAAGGAGCGCTCTATTTTTTTTTATGAAAAATTTAACAAAACGACGTAACCTAATACTAAAAAAGCGCTTAACTTTGTAGAACTAGTAGTAGGTTTAGGTTAATAGTCAGGAGCTTTGGTTTACCAAAGCTCTTGGCTTTTATAGACGCTCATGAAAATCAAAATCCTCATGGTAGAAGACGATATCAATCTCGGTATCGTCGTTTCAGATCAGCTCAGAGCCGATGGCTATGCAGTTTCCCTCTGCGAGAACGGAGCCGAAGCCTTGCGTCGCTTCCAGGAGGAGCTTTATCATCTTTGTATATTTGATGTCATGTTACCGGTTAAAGATGGGTTTACGCTTGCCAAAGACATCCGTAAACAAAATGCAGAAATTCCGATACTTTTTCTATCGGCCCGAAGCCAAACTGAAGACAAAATCCAAGGTTTCAATGCAGGTGCTGACGACTATCTTACCAAACCTTTTAGTGTTGAAGAATTACAACTTCGTGTGCGAGCGCTGCTCAAGCGTGTAAAGCTTCAGGTAGATACGCAAGAACAAAAAGTCGTCCAAATTGGAAGTTACCTATTTGACACCGAAAACTTCACCCTGCAATCACCTAGTCAATTGCTTACCTTGACCAAAAAGGAAGCCATGATCTTGAGAACGCTCTACAAATTCAAAAACCAGCTGATTCCGCGCGACGTCATTTTGAACTCCGTTTGGGGTCAAGACGACTATTTCGTAGGGCGCAGCTTAGACGTTTTTATTACCAAACTTCGCAAATACCTCAAAGAAGACCCCAGCATCCAAATCAGCAACGTACACGGCGTTGGCTTTAAATTTGAATGTCAAGAATGAGCCTATTAATTCTTCATTTAGAAACCAGCACAAAAATTTGCAGTGTTGCACTTTCTCAAGATGGCATCTTATTAGCGCATAACGATCAAACCGGAGATGGCTACATCCACGGCGAAGCGCTCACGCTCATGATTGAAGATTTGCTTCAAAACGCGAACAAAACACTTCGAGATTTACAGGCCATCAGTTTCAGCTCCGGACCAGGCTCTTATACGGGTTTACGTATTGGATTATCAACGGTCAAAGGGTTGTGCTATGCCTTATCCATTCCATTAATTGCCATATCGACGCACCAAATCCTATTCCAAATGGCCATGCAAATTGGCTCAAATAGGCCGCAAAATACAATTGCGCTTCTAGATGCGCGTCGATCTGAAGTTTACATGGAAGTATTTGACGCACAAGGCAAAAGCATTCTGCCCCTGCAATGTGCCCTCCTCGAACAAACCGATATCTCGAATTATCTTCCTGCGCTTGTGGTTGGGGATTCCAACCTCAAAGCACAAACCTATTGGACTGCTAATGACCTTATTTGGAAAAATGACGCGTTGTCTGCGCGGTTTCAAGTTCAAGCCGCGTTACAAAAATTTGAAGACCAACAATTCGAAGACCTAGCATATTGCAGTCCTATTTACCTAAAAGGAGCCAACGGCGTACTACTCTGAAGAACCCGCTCATTTCCCGCAGCATCTTTCACACGAATTTCCAAAACAGTTCCAGGTCCAAAAGGAACCTGAAATTGAGCCTTTATTACCTTCCTTTTGGCATCGAAATAGGCGGGTATCCAGTTGCCATTTTGCCAACAAGAATAGGAGGCTACCCCTGAAAAATTATCGTTTACCAGCCAGGACCATTTGCCATTATTTAGAGAATCTAATTTGTTGTTGCTTTGGTGCTGAATTGTTGGAGGAACCTCATCCTTTTGAAGACCAAATGTGCCAAGTGTTTTGGAATAAGCCACTAATTTACCTGCACTATTTAAAGTCGAAAGTGCAGTTCCATTCATTGTAATTAGGTAGGCCTTCGAAAGAACGGAATCCGTGAACTCGTAACTCAACATTACTGGTTTGGAGATTTGCATTTGATTGGTTCCCAGTTTTTTTAGATTTAAATCGAGGATTTTACGAACGGGTTCAAAAAATGTAAAGGAATCTATTCTGATTTGCCATGCTCCTACCTCATAGACATATGCTTTTGATGGGAGCCAATGGCTGTCCTCGGTGTACGTAACAGTTGTACCTCCTTTTGGTCCTGGATGATAAACGAGGAGCTGATGCTGTGTTTCATTACCGTTTACATCTCTTAACATAATTGAACATGTCAGGCTATCCCTAGCATTTAAAATAAAAGCTCCGGATCCATCATAGGGGTAAATGGTCAATGGATTATGTGCAGTTTTAAATAATTTCTGGAATTTCTTTTGACTCGTTTTTGCATAAGCAAAATCTTGATGCGTATTGATGTAGCGCGCGTCGTTGAAGTCAATTTCATCGATTTCAAAAGCAAAATGACCACTTTTCTCTGTCCATACTTCTGCACTAAATAAGCCTAAACTTCTACCTCCGTTTGTAAAATGATCTTCCACTTGAAGCGCCAGCCCCAAGTGCTGTCCTTCGCTCAAAAAACCGGGTGGCAAAACAGCTTTGTGCTGCAATTTTGTGAGCGTGACCATATAATTTTTATTCGGGACCTCATATCCATTGGAATCGAGTGCATATAGGCGTATTCCCTTTAATAATGGTTGCCCAGAGTCACTGACATGAAACCCGTGCAACAGCGGATTGAGCGCATGCTCCGTCTCGGAATCTCTGAGTTCAAAATGTAAATGAGGGCCACTAGATCCTCCTGTATTTCCTGAAAAAGCCAGCAATTCTCCTTTTTTGACAAACAGTCTATTTTTGGGTAGAATCAAGTCGATTTCATTGCTTTGAAGTACTGCTGAAGTATCTAAAAAGAAAGATTGAAATTCTGGTGCAAACCCGTTACAGTGCGCATAGACAGAAGTATAGCCATTCGGATGCGCCACATACAAAACCCAACCATAGCCTACAGCAGAAACTTTTAAGCGGGCAATGTATCCATCCTGAATGGCATAAATTGGTAAGTTTTCTCGACCGCCGGTTCGAATGTCAATACCCATATGAAAATGGTTTGGTCTTAAATCGCCGAATCCTGCACTTAATTCAACAGGCGACTTCATGGGCAAGCTCCAAATTGAGTCGCAGGTCAAGAATTGTCCAAATGCAAAAGTGGAAAAAAACAGGGCTGTGTATAGGAAGTACTTGTGCATCTTCAAAGCTAAGGAAGAAAAAATGGAAAATCCTTTCCAATTTTTGCATAATGTAAACGAATGCTTGTTAACTTTGTACAAAGTCACCGCTTAACATGACTGAGAACCTCAATACGCTCATAGAAGATATCCGCTCACGCAGCTTGCAAATAGCAACGCAATTGAAAACCGAACGTGCGCTGCACGAGGTGCTTCAAACAGAGTTGCAACGTATGCAAGAACTTTACCAAGCTGAACAAGCAAAGGTAACAGCACTTCAAACAGCTATTGAAGATCTCAATGTATCATTGGCGGAGGCCCAAAACAAAGTCGAAGAGGTTCCTGTTGCAACAAACAGTCGCAACGCTGAGGAAATCGACGCACTTGTGAAAGAAATTGAATTCTGTATAGATAAGCTCAAGCAAGCCTAAATGAGTAAAGTAGCTCTTAAAATCAATATCGCTGGTCGCACATATCCACTGAATGTACCAGAAGCTGAAGCCGAAGCAGTCAATCATGCTGCAGCGGAAATCAACAAAGCTATTGACTTGCTGCGCAAAAACTATGCGGTAAACGATACCCAAGATTTGTTGGCAATGTCGGCACTACAATTGCTTACCAAAGCAAAAGCCGACGCCAAACCTACGGTTGCAGCGCCCAACTATGCCGATATAGAGGCGGCACTAGAAGCCCTTAGACAAGACTTGAGTACCATTCAATAACCCTCCAGTGCAGCCCTCTCCCGACTACTAAAAACAGTAGAATGGAAATAGTAATATCGTTATTAATCGGATTACTCGGCGGCGGCGTTGTCGGTGTTATCCTACAGAAAAGCATCCTAAAAAAAGATGCGGAACGCATCATTAAAGAAGCAGAATCCAAGGCTGAAACCATCCAAAAAGAACGTGCACTCCAAGGAAAAGAACGCTTTTTAAAGCAAAAAGAAGAACACGAAGAGCTTATCAAAGAACGCGAGCGACGCATGCAGTCCAACGAAGATCGCTTTCGTATTAAAGAAAAAACACTCAATCAAAAGTTAGAAGATATTGGCCGTAAAGAAAAGGAACTCGAAAAGACGCAAGCCGATTACCAAACAAAAGCAACGACCCTAGAAGTCCGTACCCAAGAGCTCGATAAAATTCAACAAAAACAAATTACAGAGCTTTCTAAAATTGCGCAACTTTCTCCAGAAGACGCCAAGCAAAGCCTCATGCAAGCGCTTACCGATGAAGCCAGAACTGCAGCCATGGCTACTATTAAAGAAATTACAGAAGATGCCAAGCTCAACGCCAACAAAGAAGCGCGCAAAATTGTCATTCAAAGTATTCAACGCGTGGCAACAGAGCAGGCCGTAGAAAATGCGGTGTCTGTATTTAACATCGAATCTGACGAAGTCAAAGGGCGCATTATTGGTCGAGAAGGCCGCAATATTCGTGCGCTAGAAGCGGCAACAGGAGTTGAAATTATCGTAGACGACACCCCAGAAGCAATTATACTTTCCTGCTTTGACCCTGTTCGACGAGAAATCGCGCGCTTGAGCTTGCACCAGTTGGTTTCGGATGGCCGTATTCACCCTGCGCGCATCGAGGAAGTAGTAGCTAAGACCCGTAAACAACTCGACGAAGAAATCGCCGAAACGGGCCGCCGAACATGCATAGACCTCGGCATTCATGGGCTTCATCCTGAGCTCATGCGCATGGTTGGCCGCATGAAATTTCGTTCCTCTTATGGGCAAAACCTCCTACAACACTCCCGTGAGGTCGCCAATCTTTGTGCCATTATGGCTGCAGAACTCGGCCTCAATGTCAAACTTGCCAAGCGTGCCGGCTTGCTCCACGACATCGGTAAAGTTCCAGACGAAGAACCAGAATTACCACACGCCATTTTGGGCATGAAGATCGCAGAAAAATTCGGCGAAAAAGGCGACGTCTTAAATGCAATTGGCGCCCACCACGACGAAATCGAAATGACTACCCTTATTTCTCCAATTGTACAAGTTTGTGACGCCATATCCGGTGCACGTCCAGGTGCACGCCGTGAAATCGTTGAAGCCTACATCAAGCGTATCAAAGAACTCGAAAACCTCGCGCTATCTTACGATGGTGTGGGCAGTGCTTATGCCATTCAAGCGGGTCGCGAATTGCGCGTATTAGTCGAGGCTGAAAAGGTATCGGACCAGCGCGCCGAAGAACTTTCTTTCACGATTTCGCAGCGTATTCAAACCGAAATGACCTACCCAGGGCAAGTCAAAGTCACAGTTATTCGAGAAAAACGCGCCGTTAACTACGCAAAATAACAACAAATGCGCACGGACAACTTTGCTGGTCTCTTCGCAAGCCTAATTGCGGGGCCCTGTTCGGCCGAAACGCGTTCACAAGTATTAGAAACAGCGGAAGGTCTTGCAGGCCTTCCGCTTTCTTATTTTAGGGCTGGCATTTGGAAACCGCGAACACAACCAGGCGCATTTGAAGGAATTGGCGATGAAGGCCTACTGTGGCTTCAAGAGGTTCGCTCGCGCTTCGGATTCAAGATTTGCACAGAAGTAGCCACCGCCGAGCACGTTAGCGCAGCAATTGACCACCAATTAGACATGGTTTGGATAGGTGCGCGTTCTACCGTGAATCCTTTTACAGTTCAAGAATTAGCTGAAGCTCTGCAAGGTACAGGCATTCCTGTCATGGTTAAAAATCCGGTCAATCCAGACCTCAAACTATGGCTTGGGGCTATTGAAAGGCTCGAACGCCATGGCCTAAGTGTAATTGGAGCTATTCACCGTGGTTTTTCGGTCTATCAAAAAACCAAATACCGCAACAATCCACATTGGCAAATTGCCATCGATTTCAAGCAAGCAAGACCCGATATTCCACTCCTAATGGACCCTTCACATATTGGTGGTAGAGCTGCGCTTATTGCACCCCTGGCCCAACAAGCATTGGACCTACATTACGACGGGCTCATGATCGAAACACATCGAGACCCTACAAATGCACTTACAGACGCCAAACAACAAATTAGCCCAACTACACTTACTGAACTACTCCAAAAACTAGAACCCCGCTCAAAAAGTGACCAACTACTCGCTGATATTTCAGAACTCCGAGATAAACTAAGCCTCATCGATGATGGCCTTATTGAATTGCTCCAAGAGCGCATGGAACTCTCCAAACAAATTGGCTTTTTGAAACGCAACCACAATAGCCCTATTCTACAAGTGCAGCGCTGGGAAGAAACGCTTAAATCAACCGTCGAAAAAGCACTGCAAGCTGATCTCTCTCAAGAATTTGCCGAGCAATTTATCAAAATGCTCCACGAGGAATCTATCCGAATCCAACTCGCTTTATTAAGTGACCAATCTGATGCAAGTTAAGGCTCAATACTACTTTGGGCAGCTACTTGCCCCACCCTCTAAAAGCCATGGGCAGCGTCTGCTCCTTTTAGCCGCACTATCCGACAATCCTTGCCGTATTGAACAACTTGGAGATGACAACGACACCAAAGCAATGGTAGCTGCACTTAAGGTAATTCAAAACGAAAATAATACAGCAGGTGCACTAACGATTTCAGTTGGTGAAAGCGGCTTTGCTTTGCGCACTTTGGCATTTGTTGCTGCGGCATTTGTTGACTCCTATGAACTTACCGGCAAAGGCACGCTGCTCAACAGACAACATTTAGCCACTATTCACCTACTGGAACAATTAGGTTTGAGTGTAAGCCATCAAAACGGTTTGCTCCCTATTGCTGTAAAGGGCTCGGTTACCAATACCCAATTAGAAATTGACGCAAGTGAAGGATCGCAATTTGTATCGGGTTTATTTCTGTTGGCGGCCAAACACCCCGGAAACTGGAAAATCAAAATTAAAGAATTAAATAGTCGGCCTTATTTTGAAATGACCCTAGCCGCTTTGCACGAATTTGGTTTTCAATACGAGCGCAGTAAGGACGTTTTCTCCTTTGCAGGCAACCAAACGCTTTCATGTGAACACGTGCAGGTAGAAGGAGACTGGAGCAGCGTGGCTGCTCACCTCGTTGGCGCCGCTATTCGGGGAGAAATCAGTATTTCCGGTTTGAATCCGGAAAGCTTGCAGCCTGACAAAAACCTACTCCACGCACTTGAGCAATTTGGCGCTAAACATGAATGGAAAAACGGCAACCTCATCATTTCGGCAAGTAAAGACAAAGCACCTTTTGACTTTGATTGTACGCAACAACCTGATTTATTTCCAGTTCTGGTAGTTTTAGCCTGTGCTGCTATCGGAACAAGCACCATCAATGGAATCCATCGTTTAAAGAATAAAGAATCTGACCGCTTGAGCGCCATGTGTGCTGCACTTCAAAGTTGGGGCGTAGTATTTCAAATTGAGGAGCAAAAGATTGCTATAACTGGCAAGGGCACAATTGAACATACAGTAATAGAAACGTTTCACGATCATCGAATCGTGATGGCAGGTTGTGTGGCAAGTCTGCTCAATGACAAAGGACAAGAACTATCCGAGGTGAACGCTGTACAAAAGTCTTATCCTAATTTTATAAAAGATTTCAAGCGCCTAACCAATGCTTAGTTTTTCTGCATGATATACTGCTCAAAAGTGAGCTCAAGCTGTGCCAAGCGCTTCTCGATATCCATCTTTTGTTCTTTAGTGGTGGTGGGCTCTAGTAGCAGTAAATTGAAGTAGTAACGAACCTTTGTGGTATCTCTTGGCATGTTCAGGTCGTAAGAACTCGCCAAACTTTCGAGCAAAAGCGGACGGTTTTTGTAATTTGGAAAGCGCTCAAGTAAGGTGTCTGCGTAGGCCCTGGCCTCTAAGGGTGCACGCAATTGCTCATAAATCATGTGTATTTTAAAAAGACAATCTGCACTGAACGTATCTTTCGGAAAAGCCCGGTTGTACGCCTTGAAACGATTAATGAGTTCTATTTGAGCCAAACTTGTTATTTGCGCCGCTTTTTGGGGGTCCTTTTGGATCGTAGCCAGTGAATCTTCGTAGTTTGTTATGCGCTCGCGCAATTCTGTTTTTTTGGATTGTTTTTCAGTACTGTTCTGGCAAGCTGCCAAAATCAAGATGGAAATCAATAATAAAGAAGGGAATATTTTCATAAGTAACGATTATATCATGCGTTGTTTTTTAGTGCCTGGGAAGCTCATTTTATAATCTACGTTAATGGCGCCTAATGTGATATTTCCTAAACGTTTAAGTAGTAATTTTTTCTTTAAGGGAGTCAGATGATCTGTAAAAAGCACCCCTTCAATATGATCGTACTCGTGCTGAATAATACGCGCTGCATAACCGTCGAAAGTCTCTTCGTGGAAATTCCAGTTTTCGTCGTAGTAGGTAATAAGCACTTGTTCCTTACGCTGTACATTTTCGCGGATTCCCGGGATGGATAAGCAGCCTTCTTGAAAAGCCCACTTGACACCGCTTTCTTCCTCGATAATTGGATTAATAAATACCTTTTTAAAGTTCTCGATTCCGGCAGCCTTTGGATCTGGTTCTTCATCTTCTTCATCGGCAAAGGGGCTTCCGTCTACGATGAAAAGACGAATACTCTTGCCAATTTGTGGGGCAGCCAAGCCAACACCTTTTGCATGATACATGGTTTCAAACATATCGGCAATAAGCTTTTGTAAATCGGGATAGTTTTGGTCGATTTCTTCGGCTTCTTTCTTCAAGACGGGGTCGCCATAGGCTACAATTGGTAAAATCATGCTGCAAATTTAATAAGGTTTAGCTTTGGCCCAAGAATTCTTGTAAAATCATGGCAGCGGCAACCTGATCTATTAGGCCTTTGTTTTGCTTCTTTTTTTTGTGACCCATCTGCGCGATAGCCGAGCTCGCCATTTTGGAAGAAAAGCGCTCATCAAACAACTGAATCGGTATGTTTGAAAACTTTTCTTCTAATACCGACTTTAATAAACGAATATTTTGGGTAACATGGGAGTCCGAGCCGTCTAGACGCGTCGGGTAACCAAGTACGATTTCAGCAATTTGACGTTTGGGGATTTCTTGCTCGAGCCAATTTTCAAGCAATGAAGAAGCGATGGTTTGCAAAGGACTGGCAATGATGCGATTGGGGTCGCTGATTGCCAGTCCGCAGCGTTTGAGGCCAAAATCTATGCATAGGACAACAGACATGGTTCAAAAATACGGAGTTTTGACACAGTAATATGGTCTTTCTGCGTTGAAACAGCAAGTATCAACTAAGTATTTGTAATTTTACCTCGTGAAAATTTATTTTTTATTTGGCTTACTCGGGTTTTTGGTCATCGCATGCAACGAAAAACCCAAAGACAACAGCAAGGAAAAGACCCATTTTGTTTTCGAGCCTACATTTAAAGGCTTAGATGCCTTTTTGAACTATCAAGAAAAAATCGAGCAAAGAAAGGACCTCAAAACTTTGCAATCTCTGCTATTTACGCATAAATCAGGCTATATGCTGCAATCAAAAGTATACTTAGGGCCCGACGGCGAGATTTTAAAAGCGTCCATCGAAAGATCCGATACCAACTGTATCAAAGTAACCTCCACATTTTACTTCTTGAAAGAAGTGCTGAGTATGGTGCAAGTCGATAAGGAGAATTTACGTCTTTCAAATCTTGAACTGCACCAAACGCGTGTTTTTTACGATGCCGATCAGCGACCTATTGCGGCGTATTACCGAAAAGTGAATAGTCCAAAAATGAACAGCGTGTTCCAACAAAAGCAGCTACAAGCCAAGCAACACGCCGCCATACAAAAAGACCTCAATTCGATTTCTGACATGCAAAATCAAGAGGGTGCTTTTACACTCAATTTTCAAGGGTTTGAAGAAGCATTTAATAAGAAGTTTGTACAGTTTGGAAACACCGATTTTTCTACAAACCTAGCCTATGCTCCAAATGACAGACTTTTATTGTCACTCGATAAGTATTATAAGCACCAAGCGTTTACTTTACAGTTTCAAGAGGTGAATGATGCATCTGGTTTGCAGTATCAAGTACTGACCGCTCTAGAAAAAAAATAATGCAACTATTTAGTATTTCAAACGTCTAATAATACTGTATCGACTCCTATTTCATGAAAAAAATCCTCCTACTCAGTTTTTTAGTTCTTTTTTGCAACTTGCTCTTTAGCCAAAACATGAAAGTTACCGGCCGTGTTGTCGATACATCTGGCGTTACCCCGATCCATCAAGCAAGCATCATGGCCATTCATCTCCGAGATTCCGTTTTGGTGCGTTACACAAGAAGTAATAGCAACGGTGAATTTTCTATAAATGACCTACCGCTAGATTCCTTTCAAATCATCATTGAACATAGCAATTGGACGCCACGGAGCATCTACCTATTGGGCTCTGCCAAAAAACCAAACTATGATTTACCCGATATTCGGCTTTACCCCAAGGTTCAAGACGTCAAAGATGTTGTCGTTACACGCAACCGCAATGCCATGTATTTCAGTGGCGATACCCTCATTTTTGTAGCCGATTCGTTTAAAGTGGCTGAAAATGCAGTTGTCGAAGATCTGCTCAAAAAGTTGCCCGGAATAAAAGTCGAGGACGATGGCAGCATTACCTCTCAAGGAAAAGAAATTAGTCAGGTGTTGGTAGACGGCGACGAATTTTTTGGTTCTGACCCCACTATAGCCACCAAAAATTTGGCAGCGAATGGCGTTGAATCTGTTCAGATATACGAAAAGAAAAACGAAGATGCCGCAGCCGGCGAAGACGACAAAATACAAGTATTGGACCTCAAGCTCAAAGACGAAGCCAAACGCGGTTACTTCGGCAAAGCAGCCGTGGCGTCTGACCTCAATCAAGGTGCAGCTGACGAAGCCTTTTACGAGTCTGAGCTCCTGTTCAATAAGTTCAATAAGACGCAAAAGATATCTGTTTTCATGTTGGCCTCCAATACACCCAAATCAAGTTTTGGTTTCGGAGACATGAACAAATTTGGCCTGGATAACGAAAGAGACGCCAGTGGCATGAACTTCTGGGACCGAGACTCGCGTGGCAATAACTCAGGGATTCCACAAACCCTCAAAACCGGTATTTACTACAATGACCGCCTCTCTAAAAAGGTCAAACTCGGCGTAAATTATGCTTACTACGATAGCCGACTACAAGCCAACTCGAGCTCTCAAACCCAATACTTTTTGGCCGATAGCTCTTACTACACCAAAGATTCGACCAACGACCAAACCATTAGCAGCTCGCATCGTTTCAACCTCAATTTACAATTAGACATCGACTCATTGACCAAACTCGAAATCAAACCAAATTTGCATTTTGATCAAGGTACCCAAGACAATACTTCTATCAATGATTTTAGAGACGATAACTTCGCCTCTTACCTGCTGACCAATATCAATAACAATTACGATTCTGAAGGTATCAGTAGTAATTCGGAAGCCATCCTCAGAAGAAAGTTCGACAAACCTGACCGTGAATTCGAAGCAAAGTACATTTTGCGCTACAATGATAACAATTCAGATGGACAACTCCTCACCAACACACAAGCCATGGGCTTTGATACGCTCATTAATCAGAAGAAGTTAAATAATAACCTAAGTAACACCCAATACGGCACGCTTACTTTTACTGAGCCCTTATCCAAAAATTTCTTGCTCACTACAGAATACTTTTTAGAATTGGGCAACTCCAGTCAAGCGCGCTATACGTACAATCCCGATCTAAACGGAACATTTAACGTGGTGGATAGCCTATTTACCAATGACTTCGTCAATGAGCGTTTTCAGCAACGCGGCACCATGATCCTTACCTATCTCATCAAAAGCCACCGCATTTCAGGAGGCTTAGGGTATCGCAATATTCAAATTGACAATATCAATCAATTTTCTGGTATTAGCATCAATCAAAATATCTCCAATTTCCTACCCAATTTTTCTTATCAGTTCAAGCCAAGTATGGCCAAGCGCATGAGCGTTCGCTATAGTACCTATTCTGCTCCGCCGAGTGCCAATGACCTCCAGCCGGTCCGAGACAACACCAACCCCAACCGCATCCAAGAAGGTAATCCAGATCTCAAACCCAACTATCAGCACCAGCTTAATTTCAATGCCAATGTGTGGCAAGCCATGACCGGCCGCTACATTTGGTCAGGAGGTAACGCAACATTAACTCAAAATGCTTTTGGAAACAGCACTACTTTTGACCAATTTGGCCGAACCATTTCAAAAACAGTCAATGTCGATGGCAATATGTTTGCTACGATTTATGCGGGTGGGGGTTATCCTATTCTCAATAGAAAACTCACTTTTGAGCCCAGTTTCAATGCTTCTTATTTCAGAAATAATAACTTCATAAATAACGAGCCCAATACGACCAGCACCACAACACTAAACGGTGCCTTTTCTATAGAAATCAGCCTCGATAGTTTGGAGTTAAACGTTGGAACAGACTACACCTATGTAAATCCTGTTACCACATTGAGCACCTTCTCCAATCAACCCTACTCTACCCAAAATTATTTCTTCAACGGAGATTGGCGCTTACCTGCACATTTGCGTTTCAAATGGGAACTCAACTACACCCTCAACCGCGGTCGTGCCGACGAGTTTAACCGCGACTTATTTATTGTCGATCTCGAGTTGCAAAAAGCGTTCTTAAAAACCGAAAACCTCATCCTAGGTTTAAGCATCAATGACTTACTGAACCAAAATATCAACTTGCAGCGCACCGTGAGCGGAAACATGATCACCGACAACTACACGCGCATTATTACACGCTATTTTTTAGTGCGCTTGACTTATAAATTTAACAACAACAAAACCCGTGAAGAAGATCTTCGTATGTGGCATTAGTGCCGTATTGCTGAGCCTGCAGGCTTGGGCACAAACCGATTACATTTCATCAGGCAAGATCATTTTTGAACGCCGCACCAACCTAGAAAAGCGTTTCAATGATCAGCGCATGAAGCGTTTTGTCACGGAGGCGAATAAGATTCGGATCGAATCTTTTCAACTTGTATTCAATGATACCTCCTCTTATTTTGCGGTAGTACCGAGCAATGAACCAGAGGAAATGGCTTGGCTAACCACCAAAAATGCCTACTACCAAAACCTTAACAAAAGCAGCCAACTCATGATGCTTGCCGTATTTGGTCAAAATGTATATGTTCAAGACAGCCTTCCTCAAAGAACTTGGAAAATAACCGAAGGCAAACGCACCATTTGCGGCTATGAATGTAGAAAAGCCATTTATCAAAAAAATGACAGTACAAGACTGTATGCATGGTATTCTCCTCTCTTAACCCCGTCGGTTGGTCCGGAGGGATTCTGTGGCTTACCTGGCACCATACTTGGATTGGCAACAGAAGATGGCGGAATAGTCTACTTTGCCAAGAAAATAGAACTTTCGGAACCAAAAAAAGAAGAATTGGTCTTGAATCCTGGTAAAAACAAAGTGTTTACTATTGCAGAACTTCGACAAAAGATAGAAAAAGAATACGGCTCTACTCCTTGGGGGAAAAGTCTATTTAACGATCTTTTTAGGTGGTTATAAGTAAACCTTTTTACGAATTCTACGTTTTTGTTGAATGAAAACACTTGGTACCTATAGCGCCTATTTAGAAAATGCCTTACGGCAAGAAAGATTCCCTGACGCTCCAGCCAACCTTTACGACCCACTGCGCTATTTTCTGCAGTTAGGAGGGAAGCGCATGCGGCCTATGCTGAGCTTAATGGCCTGTAAAATGTGCTCCGGATCTTTTGAGCAAGCGCTCCCGGCCGCCACTTCAATAGAATATTTCCATAATTTTTCGCTGATCCACGACGACATCATGGACAACGCCCCATTGAGAAGAGGACAGCCCACGGTACATGAAAAATGGAATCCGAGTATCGGAATTTTATCGGGCGATGTATTGCTCGTGAAGGCCTACACGCATTTAGCACATTACGAAGCAAACCTATTTCAAACGCTTTTCAAGATTTTTAACCAAACAGCAATAGAGGTCTGTGAAGGGCAGCAAATGGATATGGATTTTGAACAACGCAACGAAGTCAGCGAGGCAGAGTACATGGAAATGATTCGGCTCAAGACCTCAGTGCTCTTGGGCTGCGCTTTGCAAATGGGCGGTATTGTTGGGGGTGCAAATCAAAAAGACGCCGAGTTGCTATATACTTTTGGTGAACAACTCGGTTTGGCTTTTCAAATCCAAGACGACCTATTAGACCTTTATGGTCAAAGTGCCGAGGTCGGCAAACAAATTGGTGGAGATGTATTAGCCAACAAAAAAACATTGCTCTCCATCAGCGCAAAACAGGCTGCGAATCCAACACAATTAGCGCTGCTCCAACAACTAGAACAAACCCTAGACCCCGATTTAAAGGTTCAACAAGCACAAGACTTATACACAGTCCTCGGCGCCCGACAATACTGCGCGCAAAAAATGCAGCTACATCATCAAAAGGCGCTGAATTCATTAGAACAATTAGAAAATGTTGGTTCCAAAATAGAATTGACTGAACTCGCAGAATTTTTATTTTCAAGAACGTATTAATTTTGATAGATAGAAAATATTATGTAATTTTAGTGGATATAAAAAACAAAATACTATGAAATACATCTATTCTTTATTGGGACTTTCCCTTTGTACGTTTGTTCTTCACGCACAAAAGCCATCGAATGCTAAGGTTAAAAAAGAAAACTACGCTTTTATTGAACAAACACCATTGCTCCAGAAAGAGCAGAATAATAAAATAACCATCTGGTCTAACGACTTTTCCGCATCAGGAGAATGGGTTATTTCAAATAATACCAATGATAACCAAGACTGGGTAATCTCCACGAGTACTTCAACATCTTTAGGCTATGGTACAGGTGCATGGGTAGATGGTTCCAATACGGTTTCTAATGAGAACGGTTATGCATTATTTGACTCTGATGCAGTAGGTACAAGCGGCGGAAACCAAGATGCAATAATGACCTTTACAGGTAGCATTAATTGC
>JBILSN010000027.1:0-25651 GCA_044372045.1 Crocinitomicaceae bacterium | reverse complement strand
AACCATTCCGGACATTGCTGATACAAACGCGCTGCAGTTGCACCACCTTGAGAAAAACCTAATAAATGTAGCGTGGTGTGCGGATGCTCTGCTCTAACTTTCTCTATTAAATGTTGAAGATAAGCAAGGTTTTCTTCAATATCTTGGGCTCGCCATTCTTTGGTCATCCAGGAGGCTCCAACTCTTCCTGAGGACCCTTCCAAATAAAAACGATGTGGCCCTTCCGGAACCAGAATACCCCATTCTTTGGAGAGAAAACTTATTTTTCTGTAAAAAAATTGAGCAAGTTGCCCATAGCCGTGAAGGGCAATGAGTATTTTCTGTTTACCTGCTAAATCATTTTGATAGTAGCGACGGCTTTGTGGCAACGAAACAATAGTTTCTATCATCATTATATAAAGGTTTGGTCTACTTAAATAAGGTATGAATAATTATCTTTGTAGCAACAATTTTTTTCGTTAGATATTTTTCCCTTCGTCTTTCGAATGATTACCGGTACTTAAATTTAGGATTCAATGAAATTATTCTACATCTTACTTATTAGCATGATCATGATACCCTTTGTAAACAATGCACAGCTTACTTTTGAAGTCCGTGATGCATATACATTTGAACCCATAAATGGTCTTAAAACTCAATCCTCTTCCAATGTCAAGTTATTGTCAAATTCTATTTACGAAATAACAGGACAAGCACCGTTAAACGTTGAACTCCTACATCCAGATTATGAACCATTCGTCTTGACCATACCAAATGTTGGAAGCGCTCAAGCAATAATAGTTTATTTGGTCCCGAATATGCAAACAGAAAATGAAACTGTTGTATCTGCCAATAAAACAGCTGAAAAGCGCAAAGATGTTGCTCAAAAAATTCAGGTTGTTCGTGCAGCCGAAATTCAGTTTCAACAACAAACATCTATGGCCGATGTATTGGCCAACTCAGGCTCTATATTTGTCCAAAAAAGTCAGCTTGGTGGTGGCAGCCCGATCATCCGTGGTTTTGAGACCAATAAAGTGTTGCTTGTTGTAGATGGTATCCGCATGAATAACGCCATTTACCGCGGTGGGCATCTACAGAATGTACTCACACTAGATCAAGCCAACATGGATAGAGTCGAGCTTGTATTCGGTCCAGGATCCGTGATGTACGGTTCAGATGCAATTGGTGGAGTGATGAGTTTCCAAACCAAAAAACCCATACTAAGTAGCACCGAAGAACTACTTGTGCGCAGTGGGGCTTATTTGCGGGGTTTTTCTGCCGGTGCCGGATATGCAGCAAATGCACAAGTGAACATTGGCACCAAGCGATTTGCCTCCTTCACATCCATATCCTATGCACATTATGGTGACCTTCGTCAAGGTAAAAACCGCTCAACAGCAATTGGCAATTTAGGTTATCGCCCTTGGTATGTAACTACCATTGATGGTATAGATAGCATGGTGGTAAATGCCGATAGCAGTTTACAAGTTGGTTCTGGCTACAAACAATACGACATACTTCAGAAATTCTCCTGGGTACAGAAGCCAGGGGTAGTCCATCAAATCAACATACAACTATCAAATTCAAGTGAGATCAACCGCTATGACCGGCTTACACTTATGTCTGGTTCCAAACCAAGATTTGCAGAATGGTATTATGGCCCGCAATTTAGACTACTTGCTGCTTACACCCTTGAGTTCAGTACGCCTACCAAATACTATGACAACGCGCGGTTCATTTTAGCTTATCAGGGAATTGAAGAAAGCCGCATAGATAGAAGTTTCCAGCAAGCCAACTTGAATCACCGCATCGAGCAACTCGATATTTACACGTTCAATGCCGACTTCATGAAGAAAAAAGGTGCACACGAGTGGCGTTATGGTGGCGAGGCTTATTTGAATCTGGTGCATTCAACAGCATTTACCAACAATATCATTACCGGTGCGCAATCTCCTTTGGATACCCGCTACCCAGACGGCGGCTCTTCTATGAATGGAGCAGCACTTTACGTATCGCATACGTTAGAACTTTCAGATCATTTGATCATTAACGACGGTTTACGCTTGTCACAGGTCGGTTTGCAAGCACAATTTGACGATCAGTTATTTTTCCCTTTCCCGTTCAACCAAATAAAACAAGATCACCTTGCAATTAACGGTAATTTAGGGCTCATTTATATGCCATTTTCCAAATTGCGCATCATACTGAATGGTTCTACCGCATTTAGAGCACCCAACATAGATGACCTTACTAAAGTATTTGAATCGGTGCCAGGTTACGTGATTGTACCCAATCCAAATTTGGGATCGGAATACGCGTACAATTTAGAATTTGGTTTTCAGTACCAGTTCATGAAAAAAAGTACGTTGGGTTTTCATTTATATCAAACCTATTTGACCAATGTGCTTTCTGTGCAAAAAGGCACATTCAATGGAGCTGATAGTGTATTTTACGATGGTCAAATGAGTCAAGTCTTGACAACTTCCAATAGTGGTAATGCCTATGTAAGAGGTTTGGAAGCTTTCTTGCAAGCGCAACTTTCACCTCGTTTACAGCTGTCAGGAACCTTCAACTACACATTTGGTCGTATTTTGACCGATACGATACCGTATCCATTAGATCATATCGCTCCGGCTTTTGGAAAAATAAGTTTGCGTTATGCACTGCTGCACAATAAACTAAAGTTGGAAGGATTTGCAATGTATGCCGGCTGGAAACACCTCGAGGATTACAATTTTATTGGCGAAGATAATTTTGCCTTCGCAACTCCTAATGGAATGCCTAGTTGGTATACGCTCAATCTCAGAGCAAATTACAATATCAATAATCAGTTGAGTCTGCAACTTGCTTGCGAAAATATCTTGGACCGAAATTACCGCATGTTTGCCTCCAATATCTCTGCTCCTGGTAGAAATTTGATCCTGACTTTCAGGGGGAATTTTTAAGATCCAGGAAAGTTAGTCCCTTTTCGTCTTTATTTTTTGACGTCTTTGGTCAAGTATTTTGCTTCACTCTCAAGGTAGAAAAAGGTATATTTGATCTGCTCAATTGGCTTGATCTTAGGAACATAAGTATTCTTGTCTTCACCGTTGGGTAAGGCTTCGAGTTGACCCTCGAGCACAAAGATATTTTTTTGTGGTCCATAAGAGCCTGCACCGTAGTCAAAATGATACGCTTCTGTAAGCGGAGTTCCCAAACCATCAAAATTTTTGAATTGAAAAATTCGCCTTGGCGTATGATTACTCACGGTATAAAAATCTTTGTAACTCGCATTGCGAATTCTAAAGTCGATTAGAATGTCCTGGTAATTAGGAGAGCTGATATTTTCAAATTGAACCTGGAGTGGCAATAAAGGTGATGATGGGATAGAAATAGGAGGAGAGAGCATATCTAGTTTTCCATCAAAAAAGAAAAAATAATTGAAGTTGCCCATGTAGCCAAGTTCAGCTCTTTTGGCTGGGTTGGCAGAAGCCATCGCTTCTTTCATAGCAAAGTCGAGCCGATTCACCGTCACTATTGCATCTTCAATTCCATCGGCATCCAGTTGTGCTCGATAGATTTTGAGCTCAAATTGCTCATTGGCCTGAATTCCTAATTTGGCACGTACCATTCGGTCCGCATAGGCGGCTAATGCTTGCTTGCCTTTTAATGCGGGCCCTTCAACTAATGGTTGGTCGTTGGTTTCGTTGTTTTGCTCCTTGCAAGACAATAATAATAAGGTTAATAAGAGAATGAGGTATTTCACAATACAAATATAACGATGTCTTTTGAGAACGATTATAAACATTTTAAGGAGGAGTACACGTAAAAAATGTGGATAAAATCAAAAAATATGTACTTAAGTTAAAGTACTCATAATAAGAATCATAAATATCTCTATTTACTTTGTTTCATGATATTGAACCGCGAAATTGAAACCTTGGCACAATTCTAGCGTATCAATGTCCAAACCAACAACAAACGACATGACCACAAGTATTCAATCTCTCCGCAGCAAATCAATTCGTCAAGCGAAATTGAAATTAGACCAGCACCGTGTATTGGGTGTGAAAAGTCCGTTAAATATTTTTGAAGTCGCAGATTTATTAGATAGTATAAGATTTACAGAAGAAAAACTCAATTCGGAACCGCATGGTTTTGCGCTGATTCTCAATTAAATTATTTTTAGATTTATAGCATGTAATTAAAAGGACTCTAATTAGGGTCCTTTTTTCTATGCAATAACCCCTGATCCTAAGAGTTCATTGTTTAGGTACCATGCGGCAAATTGCCCTGGTGTTATGCCCTTTTGTTTGGTTTCAAATAGGATGTAAAATTTATCTTGTTTTTTGATGAGCTGTGCCTTTTGTAGCGATTGTCGATAACGGATCCGAACCAAACATGGCAGGACCTCCGTTTTTTCAAAAGTGGGGTGGTGGCGCAACCAAGTTAACGTGTTGGCCTCTAATTTTAGCGCCCAACGGTTTAGGCCAGGATGTAATTCTGTTTGCCCACTGTATACGATGTTTTGAATCGTATCTATTCCAACTACAAAACTGGGTTCCGGTCTTCCGCCAATATGTAAACCCTTGCGTTGACCAATTGTGTAATAATGTGCTCCTTGGTGGGTAGTCACCTGTTTTCCATTGGTCGGGATATAAGAAAATGGAGCAGCGAGCGCTTCAATTTGTTCGAGTGAAGGCTCGAGCTTTTGGTACGCTTCATAAATAGGTAAATGAGGTGAAACTTCAATTACAGCCCCTTCTTTTGGCGCCAATTGTTGTTGTAAAAAAGTAGGGAGTGCTATTTTTCCTACAAAACAAAGTCCTTGTGAATCTTTTTTGGCAGCAGTGATGAGTCCATGATCAAGTGCAATTTTTCTTACTTCTGATTTTTGCAGGTGCCCAATGGGGAACAGTGCTTTCTCGAGTTGTGCTTGGTTTAATTGACATAAAAAATAGGACTGATCTTTACCGGGGTCAGCTCCGGCAAGCAAGCTAAAACTGCCGTCTTGGTTTTCTTGACGTTGGCAATAATGACCAGTCGCTACGTAGTCGGCACCGAGGTCTAGTGCTGCTTTTAAAAAGACATCAAATTTGATTTCTCTGTTGCAAAGAATATCTGGGTTTGGGGTCCGGCCAACTTGGTATTCCTTGAACATGTAGTTGACAATACGCTCTTTATATTCTTCAGATAAATCAATGACTTGAAAAGGGATGCCTAGTTGCTGTGCAATGAGTAAAGCATCATTGGAGTCGTCTATCCATGGGCATTCGTCTGATAGCGTCACGCTTTGGTCGTGCCAATTGCGCATGAACATACCGATGACCTCATAACCTTGTTGTTGCAGTAATAAGGCAGCAACGCTGGAGTCCACACCACCAGAAAGACCTACAACTACGCGTTTCATGAAACAAATTTACATTTTCTTAGTGGAGTTTTGAATTTTCTCCAAACAATTGAGACCATCAATTGCTGCAGACACGATACCGCCAGCATAACCTGCGCCTTCGGCAATGGGGTATAAGTTAGCAATTTGAACATGTTGAAAACTGTTGGGGTCTCTAGGTATCAGTACAGGAGAGGAAGTGCGAGATTCTGGCGCATGAACCACTGCATCATTAGTAATGAAGCCTGGCATTTTCTGATCAAAATCTAAAAATGCGCGTCTTAAACGCCGGTACACGAAGTCCGGAAGAATTTCTTTGAGATTAACGCTCACGATGCCTGGTTGATACGACGACCTCGGGAAACTTGTTGTTTTGACGCCGTCTACAAAATCCTTGAGCCCTTGCGCAGGTACTTTTTGTGTTTTTCCGGCGGCTTCCCAACACGTGCGCTCTACCTCTTTTTGAAAATCGAGACAAACAAATGGAGAACTTGTTTTTGGGAAATCAGTTGGCTCAATGCCTACCACAATGCCGGAATTGGCATAAATATTATTGCGTTTAGAAGGCGACCAACCATTTGTGACGACTTCTCCATCAGAAGTGGCGCAAGGCGCTATAATTCCACCGGGGCACATACAAAAAGAATAGACGCCTCTGTCTTCAACTTGTGTCACAAGGCTATAAGAAGCCGGGGGCAGATAAGCGTCATTGGTTCTTCCGTGGTATTGCAAACCATCTATGTAGTCTTGGGTGTGTTCAACCCGCACGCCCAGCGCAAAAGGCTTGGCCTTGAGTTCGATTTGATGCCGGTGCAATAATTCAAAGATATCTCTAGCGGAGTGACCGGTAGCCAGAATGAGGCGCTCTACCTCAACTTGCTTGGTTCCGTTGATTTGAATACTAATAATTTTGTTTTGAAACAGTGTGATATCCGTGAGTTTGTGTTCAAAGTGAATTTCTCCGCCTGCTTCAATAATTTGATGGCGAATAGCTTCGATAAGTTGAGGTAATTTATTGGTGCCTATGTGCGGATGCGCATCGATTAAAATGTCCTCTTTTGCGCCAAATTGAACTAGCCACTCCAGTACTTTTTGTATTGCGCCTCTCTTTTTAGACCGCGTATATAATTTTCCGTCAGAATAGGTACCAGCACCACCTTCGCCAAAACAATAATTAGATTCTGGATTGAGTTGCTGATTTTTACTGAGTTGAGCAAGGTCACGGCGGCGCGCTCGCACATCTTTCCCGCGTTCAAAAATAATGGGTTTTATGCCGTGTACAATGGCTTCGAGCGCAGCAAAAAGGCCAGCAGGACCTGCACCGACGATATGAACTTCTGTGGCGTTTGCTTTGAGTGGTCCAAAAGCCTGGGCTTGATACCGCGGCGCTAATTCACCATTGATGGCCACCTCAAAACTTGCATTGATTTTGATTTGTTTTTGACGTGCGTCAATACTGCGTTTACGCCATCTGAAATCAAGCGGTTGAGCTCCTTGTATGCCCAATTCTTGTCGGATGCGTTGTTCTAAAAAAACGAAGTCGGTTGCTTCTTCAGGGCTACAAGTAAAAAGAACAGTGGTGCTCATCCTTCAAAAATCAAGGAAAAATACCAAGCCCGGTTGTAGAGTTGGTCGATAGGGTTTGATACAGGTGTGTAGTCTTGGATAAAACTGCTTTTGAACCCATGGCTATATTTAAGTTCGATGCCAAATTTAAAATAGGGTGCAAAAAACTCTAAACCACCACCAATTTGCCCTTGCCAATCGTTTCTTTTGATCTTCACAAAAGGATCATAAAAGTTTTGAGAGGCATCTTGCTGTGATTGTAAATCAATACTATATTGCATGCCAAAGAGTGAGTAGGCCGTGAAATTATTGTAGCGTTTGGTCCGAAATTGCAGCATCATAGGGAATTCAAGGTTCGTTGAATTCACGCGTTGTTCGCCTTTTCCATTCAAAAACCAGATGGTATCTAAGCTCTGGTAGGTGAGCACCCGCTCTTGAAACGATAGCGTTGGAATAAATCGAAAACGAATAGTGGGGGTGCCAAGTTTAACAGTGGTCAGAATACCCAACTGACCGCCAGGTTGGGCGTTATTTGTGAGCGAAAGAAGTTGGTATTGATTATAGGCGTCGGGTTTGGGCATTACGGTAAAATCTGAACTGTTTACACCTAACATGAAGCCAAAATGAATGAAGCGCTTGTCAAAGTTTTTATACCGCTGCTGCTTTTGGGTTTGTCCGAACAAACCTGTAGCTAGTATGCAGAAAATGAGTAAAATCTTCATGGTGCCCTAACGTAAAACGATTGTTTTTATTGTGATTTAGTACCGATATATATACTGGCAATGCCACCACTTAAACGAATGGGTTGCTGTGTTTGATAACCTACTTTTTGAAGAACTGAAATAAAATCAGCGCCTTCCGGAAAAACAGCAACACTCTCGGGCAAGTAAGTGTAGGCACGCTCGTCTTTGGAAATGTATTTACCGAAAAGCGGAATAAGCACTTTGGAATAAAAACTAAATAATTGCTTAATCGGGAACACTTTTGGTTTAGAAAATTCTAAAATTACGGCTTGGCCACCAGGCTTGAGTACTCTGAGCATTTCAGAAAGGCCTTTTTCCAGGTTTTCATAGTTGCGCACGCCAAAACCTACGGTTATTGCATCAAAGGAGGCATCTTCGAAGGGCATATTTTCGGAATCGCCAAGTTGCATCTCGATGATATCGTCAAAAGCACGTTTCTTCATTTTGTTTTTTCCAACTTCTAGCATACCTGCAGAAATATCCATACCGATAATTTTCTTAGGCTGTAGCTTTAAGCAAGCAATAGCGAAATCGCCAGTTCCGGTTGCGAGGTCGAGTATGATTTGTGGCTTTAAGATCTGTAATTGTTTGACCGCTCTTCTTCTCCAGAGGTGGTCAATTCCGAGTGACAGAAAATGATTTAAAAAGTCGTAGTTAGCCGAAATATTGTTAAACATTTGTGCAACCTCTTCCTTTTTGGATTGGCCTGAATCGTAAGGCTTGACTACTTTTTGAGACATATTTTAGCGAATGAGTTGAAGTGCTTCTTGGAGAAATTTTTCTTTATCAATACTGACAACACCAGGGTGCTCACAGACCAACCCTCCTGCCAAATTGGCGAGTGCTGCCATTTGCTCAGGACTCGCACCGCAAATGAGGCATAGTGTAGTAGTGGCAATAACGGTATCGCCGGCGCCCGAAACATCAGAAATATTGCGTCGGTGTGCGGTGTGGTATTGGTGATTTTGTCCATCGAACAATTGAACGCCATGTTCGGATAAGGTAACAAGTGTATAGCGACTATTTATTTGATGTTGCAATTGTTCTATTGCTTTATGAAGTGCATCAGGATCTTGTTGGAAATTAAAATCGATGTGCAAACCTTCTTTGAGTTCTTTTAGGTTTGGTTTAAATAGCGTGCAGCCTACATAAGAAAAGAAATTTTTCTTTTTAGGATCAACGGCTATAGGAATGTTTCTTGCATTGGACTCCGCGATGATCCATTGGATAAGTTCAGTGGTGAGGACCCCTTTGTTGTAGTCTTCTAACAGAACACCATCAATGCCTTCTGCTAGGAGTGCTAAAATGTTTTCTTTGAGCAATGCTGCTTCATTGGGCTGTAGGTCGTGTTGGTCCTCGGAATCTATGCGCAGCATTTGTTTGCCGTTAGAAAGCACCCTTGTTTTTATGGTGGTTTTTCTTTGCGCAGAAACCACAAGTGCAGTGGTCTGTATTCCAGCATTTTGCAGCATTTGCTCGAGTTCGTTGCCTGCGTTGTCTTGACCAATAACACTGGCAAGTATGGCATTAGCGCCCAATGCAATTAAATTGAGGGCCACATTCCCAGCGCCTCCAATGCGCTGTTCTTGTTCTTGAAGATCGACAACTGGCACGGGCGCCTCGGGGCTCATGCGCGTCACTTGGCCTTTGATGTAGGCGTCGGTCATGACGTCGCCAACAACAAGTACGCGTTTGCCATTAAAGGCTTCGAAGAGCTCAGCTAATTGCATGTTATTGGAGTTGGCCTAAAGCAGCGCTGATTCTGTCAACCGCTTTTTGTAGGGTTTCTTCAGATGCGGCATAGCTAATTCGAAAACAATTTGGGTCGCCAAATGCTGCGCCGCCAACGCAAGCAACGAGCGCCACTTCTAATAAATACATGCAGAGGTCGTCGGAGTTGCTGATCATTTGCCCATTGTATTGTTTACCAAAGTAGGAAGAACAATCTGGAAAAACATAAAAGGCGCCACCCGGATTATTCACTTTAAGCCCTGTAATATTTCTAAGCCCGTTCAATACTAAATTGCGTCTGCTTTCAAAAGCAGCAATCATGTCTTTGAGCACACTTGGGTCGGCATACATAGCTGCGATGGTAGCTCGCTGTGTAATCGAACTTGTTGCGGAGGTAAATTGGCCTTGGACTTTGTCACAGGCAGCGGCAATTTCTTTAGGAGCACCAATGTAACCCAAACGCCAGCCGGTCATGGCCCATGCTTTAGAAACGCCATTAACGGTCACTACTTGATCGTAAATTTCTGGAAACTGCGCTAGGCTTTCGTGCTTACCTACAAAGTTGATATGCTCGTAGATCTCATCTGACATGGCAATCACATTTGGATACTTGGCAAGCACCCGAGCGAGGTCTTGAAGTTCTTCTTTGCTGTAAACTGATCCTGTCGGGTTACAAGGCGTTGAAAACATCAGGAGTTTAGTTTTGGGCGTTATGGCAGCCTCGAGATCGGCCCCTGTGATTTTAAAATCTTTGTCGATGCCCGCTGAGATAACAACCGGAATACCGTCTGCTATTTTTACGATTTCGAGATAAGACACCCAATAGGGTGCGGGAATAATAACTTCGTCGCCAGGATTGATGAGGCTTAAAACCAAGTTGGCAATGCTTTGTTTGGCTCCGGTGGAGACAACAATTTGCTCTTTTCCATAACTAAGGTTGTTATCTCTTAAGAATTTGTGAGAAATGCTTTCTCGGAGGTCGTCATAACCTGGAACGGGGGTGTAGGTCGTGTAGTTTTGATCCAACGCCTCTACAGCAGCTTCTTTGATGAATGCCGGTGTATGAAAATCAGGTTCACCCAAAGAGAGAGAGATTACGTCTTTTCCTTGAGATTTGAGTTCGCGGCTTTTTTTAGCCATGGCAATGGTTGCAGACTCTTCCATTGCGAGTAAACGTTCAGATAATTGGATCATGGATTTGGTTTGTGCAAAGGTAGTAATTTGTGTCGAATTGACTTATCTTTGCTGCATGCGTATTGATATTATTACCGTTTTACCTGAGTTGTTGAAGAGTCCGTTTTCGGCATCAATTATGCAACGTGCCCAAACAAAGGGGCATGTCGAAATTCATGTTCATAATTTGCGCGATTTCTCAGACGACAAACACCGCAACGTTGACGACTATCAATACGGTGGTGGAGCGGGTATGGTCATGAGTGTGGGGCCTATTTCAAAGGCGATTGAATCCTTGCAAGAGCAGCGCAAGTACGACGAACTCATTTATATGACACCGGACGGTGACTTACTTAAACAAAGCACTTGTAATCAGCTTTCTCTTGCTCAGAATCTTCTGATTTTATGTGGACATTACAAGGGCGTAGACCAACGTATCCGCGATTTATATATTACCAAAGAACTCTCCATTGGTTCTTATGTGCTAAGTGGAGGAGAGCTTGCTGCAGCTATCGTTGTAGATGCAGTAGTGCGACTCATTCCCGGTGTGCTCAACGATGAAACTTCAGCGCTGACCGATTCATTTCAAGATGGTTTGTTAGCGCCGCCAGTGTATACGCGTCCGCCTAAATTTAAAGGAATGCAGGTTCCGGAAGTTTTACTCGGTGGCAACCCCAAAGAGGTAGCAGCATGGCGCGAAGAACAAGCCTATGAGCGAACGAAAGAAAGAAGACCAGATTTATTAGGAGATTAATTTATTTCAATCTTTTATCGAAATAAATATTATTAAAATGCTAATCTTCAAGTATTTGTAAATTTGCAAATCTTAATAATACAGTTTTAGATCCGTGCTGCGGAAAGAAAATGGTCGCTTTTTTATCGGCACCTTCTCCTTCTAGTTTGAGCACCTTACCCTTGCCAAAACGATCGTGGAGCACGTTGTTTCCGACCATAATGGCCAGTGTATTTTCTGTTTGAGAAGTAGATGGCCGCCCACTGACCTCTTTGAGGGAGCGCAAAGGAGGTTTGTTGCCGAGCGGTTTGTTGAGCCCACCCGTAAAACTTCGATCAAAGCCACCTGAACCCATTAATGACCGACTATTTGAAGCCCGGCTAACCGACTCAAACTGCAAATATTGCGGATCAATTTCATCGATGAAACGAGAGGGCTCACACATGATAGATTGCCCCCATGTAAAACGGCTGGTAGCATAAGACAGCATACAGCTGCGCATGCCTCGGGTAAGTGCTACATAGAAAAGACGCCGCTCTTCCTCGAGTTCCGAGCGTGAATTGAGCGCCATTTGAGAAGGAAAAAGGTTTTCTTCCAGCCCAACAATGTAAATATGCGGGAATTCAAGTCCTTTACTCGAGTGGATGGTCATTAGGGAGATATGATTGCGGTCTTCGGGTTTGTCTTGATCTGCGTCGGTGAGTAAGGCGACGTCCATCATAAAGTCTGCAAGGGTGCGGGGTGCATCAGGATCAGCACCACGAACAAATTCTTGAATACCGGCCAAGAGTTCTTCTATGTTTTGAAAGCGCTCGACCTCTTCCGGGCCTTTGTCTTTTTCTGCAAGTAGTTCTCGAATAATACCAGAAGATTTGGCAATGCGTTCGGCTAAGGTAAAAGCGTCGGTTTTATCGAGCTCGGCACCAAAGCTATCGACCATGGTCACAAACTCGTAAATTTTGGTGCGCGCTGCACTTCCGACGTCGGCCGGAAAACGCTGTAAATCTTTGATAACCTCCCACATGCTGACGTTGTAGCGGTTGGCGGCAATGATGATGTTCTCAATGGTGGTTTTGCCGATGCCTCGTTTTGGATAATTAATGACGCGTTTGAGGGCTTCTTCGTCGTGGGGGTTGGCGCTAAGTCGGAAATAGGCAAGGAGGTCTTTGATTTCTTTGCGCTGATAAAAAGACAAGCCACCGTAGATTTTGTAAGGAATATTGAGTTTGCGCAGGGCTTCTTCGAAAGCACGAGACTGCTTGTTGGTGCGGTATAGTATAGCGAAATCTTGGAAACGTGCGCCCTCGGCGGTCTTGCGTTCAAAAACAGCTTGTGCAATGGTTCGGCCTTCTTCGTTATCTGTTAAAGATCGCTGTACTTTGATTTTGGCGCCTTCGGTGTTGTCGGTCCAGACTGTTTTGAGAATTTGGTCTTTATTCTTTTTGATGATACTGTTAGCAGCCTCTACAATATTTTTAGTGCTGCGGTAGTTTTGTTCGAGTTTGTACAAGACAAAATCGGGGTAGTCTTTTCTGAAATTGAGGATGTTTTCGATATTGGCGCCTCGGAAGGAGTAAATGCTTTGGGCATCGTCGCCGACTACGCAAATATTTTGATAAGCAGCGGCTAATTTTTTGACAATCAGGTACTGCGCATAGTTGGTGTCTTGATATTCGTCCACTAAAATATACTGAAACTTTTGCTGGTAGTAGTGAAGAACGTCTGGGAAGTCTCGAAGGAGGACATTCGTAAAGTAAAGTAGGTCATCGAAGTCCATGGCGCCTGCTTTTAAACAGCGATTGGCATAGGTCTGAAAAATACGACCGAGTTCTGGTCGGCGCGCTTGTTTGTCTTCGAGTTGTATTTCTGTATTCGCTGCGTAAGCCTCGGGTGAAATTAAATTATTTTTGGCAGCGGAGATGCGGCCAAAGACCATACTTGGTTTATAGGTTTTGTCGTCGAGATTGAGTTCCTTGATGATGTCTTTGATGAGACTCTTGGAGTCTTGGGTGTCGTAGATGGTAAAGTTGTTTGGGAAACCGATGCGCTCTGCATTAAAGCGTAAAATTTTTGAAAACACCGAGTGGAAAGTACCCATCGAGATATTTTTTGCTTCGGCCGCTCCAACGATATGGCCAATGCGTTCTGTCATTTCTTTGGCTGCTTTATTGGTAAAGGTGAGCGCTAAAATATGAAACGGGTCGATGTCTTGTTCCATCATGTAGGCGATGCGGTAGGTGAGTACGCGCGTTTTTCCAGAACCAGCTCCGGCAATGACCATTATTGGGCCATAAATATGCTCAACAGCTATTCGCTGGCTTTCGTTTAGTTCGTCTAGATAGGACATGTGAAAAATACTGTTCTCAAAAGTACTATTTTAAGTTACGGTGCATCCACTCAAATTGCACTATTTTTGCACAAATTTTTTGCTTTCCGAAACAAACCAAATGCTTTCACGTTAAATCAATTTTGAAGATATACGCATGAGAACAAAATACATTGACCTTATTGAACAAACTTTTGATTTCCCTCAAAATGAATTCTTTCTCAGGGAGGACCGCTTGTTTTTTCATGGTATAGATTTAATGCGTTTGGTCCACGAACATGGAACGCCTCTTAAGTTTCATTATTTGCCTCAAATTTCCAACAATATTCAACGTGCAAAAGGCTGGTTTAGAGAGGCTATTATGAACCTTGGTTATCAAGGTAACTATTACTATTCCTATTGCACCAAAAGTTCTCATTTTGCTTTTGTGTTAGATGAAGTGCTCAAAAACGATGTGCACATAGAAACATCCTCTGCTTTTGACATCGATATTGTCAACAGTTTACAAGCTGCAGGAAAGCTCAAACCTAAGAGTTACGTTATTTGCAACGGCTACAAACCAAGACCCTACTTAGAAAAAATTGCCAAGCTCATCGAGCAAGACGACCTGCGTATCGTACCTGTTGTCGATAACATTGATGAACTCAAACAACTTATAGAGCTCACCACTAAAGAACTCAATATTGGCATTCGTATTGCCTCTGAGGAAGAGCCCAAATTTGAATTTTATACGTCGCGTTTAGGAATACGCTACCGCGAAATTGTTCCTTTTTACAAAGCGATTCTCAAAGAAAACCCTAGGGTGAGGGTAAAGATGCTGCATTTTTTCATCAATACCGGAATCAACGATACCGCCTATTACTGGAATGAACTCACCAAGTGTTTGCGCGTCTATTCTGATCTTAAAAAACTTTGTCCTGAACTAGATTCTTTAAATATTGGCGGTGGTTTTCCGATTAAAAAATCTTTGGCTTTTGATTTTGATTATGCATACATGGTTCGCGAAATCCTGACTCAAGTCAAACGCCTCTGCCAAGACAACGACATTCCAGAACCCAATATTTTTACAGAGTTTGGTTCTTTTACTGTTGGGGAGAGCGGAGGTGCCATTTTTAGTGTCCTGCATCAAAAGCAACAAAACGACCGAGAAAAATGGAACATGATCGACTCTTCATTCATGACCAACTTACCCGATACATGGGCAATTAATCAGCGTTTTATTATGTTGCCGATCAACCGTTGGAACGATGACTATGAACGCGTGCTTCTAGGTGGGCTCACCTGTGATTCCGATGACTACTATAATTCAGAGCAGCATTCCAACGCAATTTACCTTCCAAAGTTTGATAAAAACAATACGCTTTATATCGGTTTTTTCAATACTGGCGCTTATCAAGAAACAATAGGTGGCTACGGCGGTCTCAAACATTGCCTCATTCCCGAGCCAAAGCATATTCTCATTACTAGAGACGACAACGGTAAGATTCAGACCGAAGTATTTAGCAATGAGCAAACTGCACAAGATTACTTAAAAATATTAGGTTACGATAAGTAACTGAGGCTTAATTCGTGCTATATTTGCGAACAATTAAATCTGCATGAAATTAACATCAATCTCCTTATTCGCTTCTAGTCAATTTTCTTCAAAGGTGCAGTCTTGGGCAGCTAGTGTGGCTACAGAAGTATGGAGTGTCACTGACAAATCTGCCGATTACTTTGAAAGTACTGATAGCCTCCTCATTTTTAATCAAAATCAAGAAATGAGCCAAGAAATTTTGGAAATAAAGGCACGCTATGACAAGCAACAAAAGCCGGTTCATAAAATTGATATTAACGGTACGCTGCGTGTAGGAATCACTAATTTTGATCTTTGGTTGCACAGTACCAAGGCTAAAAATGTATTGGTTATTGGCGCTGAGGAGCTCGCTACTAACCCAAATCTAGAGCGTTACCTCGCGGCAGTCTAATTATTGCAAATCATTAACTTCTTAATTGAGCAGCGCAATCTTTTTCTAAAGCATTCATAATACGCTTCATTGCTTTTTCTATTTGCACTTCACCTAAGGTTTGCTGCCCATCTTGCAAGTAAAATGCTAAAGCATATGATTTCTTTCCTTGTGGAAGATTTTTACCTTCATAAACATCAAAAAGTTGTACGTCTTGCAATAGTTTGGTTTCTGCGCGTCTTGCAGTGCTTGCTAAATCATGGTAAGAGGTTTGCTGGTCAATGAGCAACGACAGGTCTCTTCTAACGGCAAAAGATTTTGGAAGCTCTTTAAAACCTATTTTTCGATTGCGTGCTTCTTTGGTTAAGAGTAGCCAATTAAATTGTGCGTAATAGACGGCTTGTTTGATGGCGAAATCTTGCTGAATTCTTGGATGTACTTTACCGAGCTCAACTAAAATTTTACCGTTTAAATGGATGGCATAGCCTTGTTCGAATAAGGGGTTGGAATTCGCTACTTCATTGCTGTCATGAGCTAGGCCAAAGCGCTCTAAAATGGCAATCACCTCCTTTTTAAGATCAAAGAAATTAAATTCTTGAGGTGCATTATGGCTCCAGTTTTCTGCTTCCTTTTTTCCAATAAGGGCAAGCGCTAAGCGTTGTGTTTCGATGTGCTTTTCATCAACGCGTTGGTAGTCCTGGCCAAATTCAAAAAGTTGGAGATTGGCTTGTTGGCGGTTTTGGTTGTAGGCTATGTTTTCAAGTAAGCCAAAAACAAGGCTTTGTCTTAAATGGGCAAGATCTTGGCTCAGCGGATTGAGCATGCCGATGGCCTGCCCGAAACTGTCATCCAAATAAGCATGATATTGTTTTTTGGTCAGGGAATTATTCATGACCTCAAGGTAAGCTCTGCCGACTAAAAATTCCGCACATGTTTCTTTTTCAAGATCGCTAGCTGCGCCGAGTTTCGGACTCAAACTAAAATTCCATTTTTCTGGAAGTGTAATATTATTGAGTCCGTAGATGCGTAAAATTTCTTCAATAACGTCTATTGGCCGCGTCACATCTGTTCGATAGCTCGGTACAGTGAGCTCCCAAGTTGCGTCAGAAAAAGTATTGATTTTGAAATCGAGGTCAGTAAGGATTTGTTCTATTTGAGCGTTGGGGATGTCGTTTCCAATGATTTTAGTGACCTCTTGTTTGTTCAGATGAAGCACAATAGGTTTGGGTGTATCGCCATTGAATTGGTAGGTTGCACTTTTGATTTGAGCGCCTGTAAGCTCTTGAAGTAGGCCAACGCAGCGCAATAGAGCGCTATGGGTGAGTTCGGGGTCTACGCCGCGTTCAAAACGAAATGACGCATCTGTATTGAGTCCGTGTTGGCGCGCTGCTTTTCTTATACGTACGGCATCAAAAAGTGCTGATTCAATAAGGAGTTGTGTGGTTTGTGTCGTCACACTACTTTGTAAACCACCTAAAATACCCGCCAAGCATAATACACCATTCTGGTTGGCAATGACGAGTTCGTGACCTGCAAGCTTATAATTTTGCTTGTCTAGGCCAGTAAAGTTTTCGTTGGGCTCTGCACAACGCACTTCAATGGAGGTGCCGGTTTGTTCTGCATCAAAAATATGAAGTGGTGTTCCAAGTTCGAGTTGTACAAAATTACTGATGTCTACTACGTTGTTTATCGGTTGAAGACCAACGGCTTTTAATCTGTTTTGTAACCATAATGGAGAAGGCTCAACCTTTACTTGATCGAGCTCGATGGCCAAATAGCGTTTACAAGCATTTTGATCTGTTACTTGTATTGCAAGCTCAGGGAACTCAGCGTTATGGAGTGGCTTGAGTGCGGGAAACTTGATGTCAAGTTTTTGCACCTGCTTTAGGTTGTGAAATGCGCGTATGTCCCTTGCTACGCCAATATGTCCCATTGCATCGGAGCGGTTAGGGGTGAGGCCGATTTCGAGTTGTATATCTTTTTCTAATTTAAAATAGTCGGAAGCCGCTGTTCCAACTGCGGTTTCTGAGGGTAATACCAAGATGCCGTCGTGGCTTTGGCCCAAGCCGAGTTCATCTTCTGCGCAAAGCATACCTTCAGATGCCACACCCCTAATTTTTGCTTTTTTAATGTCAAAGGCTTGGTCGGGTTGTGGATATAGAGTAGTGCCAACGGTGGCAACTAGTACTTTTTGACCTGCAGCAACATTTGGAGCACCACATACAATTTGTAGGGGAGTTGCTGACCCGATATGGACGGTCGTAACCTGAAGTTTATCGGCATCTGGGTGCTGTTCACAAGTCAGTACTTCACCAACTACAACGCCTTCAAGCCCACCCCGAATTTGCTCAAAAGTTTCAATGCTTTCTACCTCCAAACCTGTTTGGGTAAGAATGTCAATGAGTTCTTCTGCAGAGTAGCTAAAATCAAGGTAAGTTTGGAGCCAGTTATAGGATACTTTCATGGGAGGGGATAATATTGACCTCGCGTTCGAGTGTTACGCCAAACTGCGATTGAATGGTTTGAATAATGTGCGTAGATAAATCTAATATTTGCTGGCCCTCACTACCGCCATAATTGACCAACACGAGGGCTTGTTTGGTATGTACACCGCAGGTGCCTTGCCTAAAACCTTTGAGCCCAGCTTTTTCAATGAGCCAACCTGCAGCTAATTTAACTTCGGTTTCCGAAACGACATAATGTGAAACATCAGGGTATTTAGCTTGAATAGTTTTGAATTCATCGAGTGAAATGACCGGGTTTTTAAAAAAACTACCTGCATTGCCAAGTAAATTAGGATCTGGCAGCTTTGATTGTCTGATGGCAATAACTGCCTCTGATATATCCTGAATTTGAGGTTTGGTGATGCCTCGGGTGGCTAATTCTTGTTGAATAGCGCCATAACTGGTTTTGAGCTCAGGATTTTTAGAAAGGGAAAAGGTCACATCAGTGATAATGTATTGGTTTTTGAACGCACGTTTAAAAACACTCTCCCTGTAGCCAAACTGACACTGTTCCTTATTAAAGGTATGGATTTCGCCAGAAGCAATATGGTAGGCACTGAGTTCGTGAAATACATCTTTGATCTCAACGCCGTAAGCACCGATATTTTGCATGGGACCTGCCCCAACAGAACCGGGAATGAGCGAAAGGTTTTCTAGGCCCGCCCAATTGTGTGCAAGGCAATGTTGTACAAATGTATGCCAGTTTTCGCCGGCGCCAGCTTTGATCAATACCTGTTGGTCGTCTTGGTCAACTTGTTCAATGCCTGTAATTTCATTGCGCAAAACCAATCCGTTAAAGTCTTGGGTGAAAAGCACATTACTGCCACCGCCTAATATCAATAAAGGTTCGTCCGGAAAAGCTGCAAGATTTGCTTTAAGCTCGGGTATGTCGGAAAAAGAAGCAAAGTATTTGGCTTTGACATCGATTCCGAAGGTGTTGAACGGCTGAAGGCTATAGTTGTACTGCATTTCTAGCTCAAAGTTAGAAATAATGTGAAGATGATTGTATCACTGCCTAAAATATCCCCGATCTTCAGGCTTGATCCTGTAAAACCAATTGTAATAAGCCAAGTGATGACTTTTGATAAAGCCTAGTTTTAGTTTCGGATAGTTGTCGGGAATGTAGATTCTGCCACCTTTTGTACTTGGCGGTAGTTGTTCAATTCCCACAACGGCTTTTTGTGGGGCGATGCCGTCTTGAAGAAATAGTGGATCTGCATTTTTTTCGTCTGCGCGCGCACCGTACTGCCAAACTTCATCAAACACCGCCCAGTCTCGGCCTTGCGCACTGGCATCTTCTGGCGATAAAATCAGGGCTTTTCCAAAAGTGACATAAGCCTCTAATACGTCGATCATTCCCAGCATGTAGGCATAACCCATACTATGGCAAACAAAATGAATTTTACATGGCCCCGTGCCTTCGAGGTAGGTACGTAAGGCCATGCCTGCTATACGGCCGTTTTCAACACGTGCTTGAAAACCAACTTCATTTATATTTTTATTCAGTACCCAACGGCTGTCTTTTCTAAACCAACAAAAGCGCGAAAAGATATAGGAGCGTACGACTTTTGAAAATACGCGATGCGTAGAGGTGCTGAGCGGATGATGCGCATCAAAATACACAGAAGTGGTGTTTTCAAAGCGCTTTTGGATGGTGTCGTCTAATTTGTACCAATAGCCTGTGGGGTCTTTGAGGTGTAGTTTGTTGTCCGGTAATTCTTGGTCGTATTTGGGCCCGCGGTAACCGTTGATAAAAACAAGGACATCTTGACTCATAACTAATGAATAGATCAAGCAAAAGGCTAATGTAAAAATGGCTCTATTTGCCATCTTTTATTTGCCATATTGATAAAAAATACCGCCAGCAAAGGCCGTCCAATAGCATGCTTTTTGCTGACAACTTTTAAGCCCAGAATTGACCCAAGAGTTACATGTAAAAAATAAACTGTACCGGCCCTTTGCCGCGTAGTAGGCATCGTTGCCAGTAACCACACCGGGTATGGTGGCTTTGATATATTTTGTGCTGCCCTTTTGGTTGCGCTGCAGTGTATTTTCTATGTAGCGAACCAGTTTTAGGTATTGCTTTGAGGTGAGCATAAGCCTTACAATTGGTCGGTCGTCGAGGAGTTGTTGGTAGTAGGTGGCATGAATGGCCGATGGTCCAATTCCGAAAGGGACTGAAAGTGCAGTTTTTAAGGTGAGGTCAGACCATGTAGGGGTATTCATATAAAAGGTTTGGTCTCCCCAACCAATGGAGATGAGCCTGCTGCTGCTGTCTTTAAAGCCCGTATTTGTTAGGGGGAACTCTTGACGCCAATCTTTGATCGAATTACTGACTGGTAAAATAAAATCAGTATGAACACCTGATTTCATCAGATAAATTGGAATATGAGCGCCTTTAATGCTTTGGCCCTTTACGGAAATGCGCGAGAGCACAAACGTACTGAGTATGTACAGTAACAAGGCAGAACCTAAAAAGGTGAAGAAGTAGCCTACAGCTTTTCCAAGGCGTTTGATTGCGTTTCTCGCTTTTCGGGTTTGGTACCAGTGTAGTTTTCGTTTTTTCTCTCTCATCTGTGCAAAACAAAGTTAAACTTTCTGAGCAATTTGCAACTTGAGTGTGTATTTTTGTAGTTCGTAAATTTACCGACATGCGCCATATATTTTTATGCTTGAGCTGCACTTTAGGCTCCTACTTTTTTGCACAGCAAACAGACGCAACAACCATTGCTGCTCGAAAAATGACAGAAGTACTTTACAATGTAGAACGCTTTTATGTCGATGCACCTGATGCCAACAAATTATCAGAGGCTGCTATTATTGCCCTCTTAGAAGAGCTCGACCCGCATTCCACGTACATTCCAAAAGAAGAATTAAACGACGCTCAAATGCAAATCAATGGCAGTTTTGTAGGTATTGGCGTACGTTTTCAGCTCATGAAAGACACCATCAGTATAGTGGCCACAATCCCAGGAGGCCCCTCAGAAAAGCTAGGTATTTTGCCTGGCGATCAAATTGTTCAGGTCGATGGTCAGAGCGTAGCCGGAATTGGTATCAAAAACGACCAAGTACGTCAAAAACTCATGGGAGACCTCGGCACCAAAGTAAAGGTAACTGTCAGCCGCAAAGGCAAGTTACTTGACTTCAATATTACCCGAGATAAAATCCCTGTGTTTTCAGTGGATGCCGCCTACATGATTGATCAAGAAATAGGCTATATCAAGCTCAATAGTTTTTCCAAAACAACAGTTCAAGAAGTTCAGAACGCCCTGCTTTCATTGAAAGAACAAGGCATGAAAAGCCTTATTTTCGATTTACAGGGCAACGGTGGTGGTTTACTAGATGCTGCACATAAACTTGCCGACGAGTTTTTATCTGGCGACAAACTTATCGTCTATTCAGAGGGTCGAGCGCAACCTCGAAATGATCTCAAAGCCGGTAAAAAAGGACTTTTTGAAGTCGGACCACTCATCGTACTCATCGAAGAATACAGTGCAAGTGCAAGTGAAATTTTATCGGGTGCCATCCAAGATTGGGACCGCGGTTTGGTTGTTGGGCGCCGCAGTTACGGTAAAGGCCTTGTGCAACGTCCAATGCCTCTGAGCGATGGTTCTGAAATGCGCCTCACCATTGCACGCTACTACACGCCAACAGGGCGCCATATTCAAAAACCGTATCAAGACACCGAAACGTATCGAAAGGATTTGAATCAGCGCTACCTTAACGGTGAGTTTTTCTTGAAAGATTCCATTAAAATGCCAGATTCGCTCATGTACAAAACCCTCAAAACCAAAAGAACGGTATATGGCGGTGGAGGCATTATGCCAGACGTTTTTGTAGCCCTAGACACCACCGAGAGCACGACCTATTTTTCTAAATTGATTCAAGGTGGGCATGTCAATAGTTTTGCTTTTAAATATATCAATGCTAATAGAACAGCATTAAAAGCACAATACCCAAGCTTCCAAAGCTTCAAGAATAATTTTACCTGTGACAACGCATTCATGGACGAATTCTTTGCTTACGTTGCACAAGAAGACCCTCAGTTATTATTTGATGAGAAGGAGTATGCAACGAGCGAAAAACTCATTAAGTTACGCTTGAAAGCCGTTTTGGCCCAAGATCTCTGGAGTACTGGTGAAATGTTTCAAATCTACAACCAAACCAATGAAATCTTGCAGCAAGCCGTTGAGGTCTTGCAAAACAAACAATACAGTAAATACGAACTCGATAAATAAGTAATATGTCAGACGATAAGAAAATCATTTTCTCGATGGTGGGGGTATCGAAAGTTACTCCTCAAGGAAAGCAAATTATTAAAAACATTTATCTGTCCTTCTTTTATGGCGCCAAAATTGGCATCATTGGTTTGAATGGCTCAGGTAAGTCGACCGTCATGAAAATCATAGCAGGGCTAGACAAAGCATTTCAAGGTGAAGTTGTTTTTTCTCAGGGCTATTCGGTTGGTTATTTACCTCAAGAGCCAGAGCTCGACCCTAATAAAACAGTCCGCGACATCGTTTTGGAAGGCGCTCAAGAAATTGTAGATGTCCTTGCTGAATACGAAGAAATTAACAACGCATTTATGGATGAAGAGGTCATGTCTGACCCCGACAAAATGGACAAGCTTATTGCGCGCCAAGGTGAAGTTCAAGACAAGATTGACGCCCTAGACGCCTGGGAACTCGACACCAAAATTGAGCGCGCTATGGATGCCTTGCGCTGCCCACCAGACGAACAACTCATTGGCACGCTTTCCGGTGGAGAGCGCCGCAGGGTAGCCCTCTGCCGTTTACTGTTGCAAAATCCGGATGTATTGTTACTCGATGAGCCTACCAACCACTTAGATGCCGAATCTATCGATTGGCTAGAGCAACACCTTCAACAATACAAAGGGACCGTCATTGCCGTTACCCACGACCGCTACTTCCTAGACAACGTTGCCGGCTGGATCCTAGAGCTCGACCGCGGAGAAGGCATTCCTTGGAAAGGCAATTACACCTCTTGGCTCGAGCAAAAAGGCAAGCGTTTACAAGAAGAAGAAAAAACAGAATCTAAGCGTCAAAAAATGCTAGCCCGCGAGCTCGAATGGGTGCGCATGAACCCCAAAGCACGCCAGGCCAAAAGTAAAGCCCGTTTGCAGAACTACGACAAAATGTTATCTGCCGATGCCCGTGAAAAAGAAGCCAAGCTCGAAATGCCCATTCCGAACGGCCCTCGCTTGGGCAACAACGTTATCGACGCCCTTCATGTGGGCAAGGCTTTTGGTGAGAAACTCCTTTACGACGACCTCAATTTTAAATTACCCCCAGCAGGAATTGTCGGTATCATTGGCCCGAATGGTGCCGGAAAAACCACTATTTTTAAAATGATCATGTCAGAACTCACGCCCGACAACGGCGAGTTCACCGTAGGCGAAACCGTCAAAATTGGTTATGTCGACCAAAGCCACAAGGACATCCATCCGGATAAAACAGTCTTTGATGTGGTGTCTAACGGTCTTGAATACGTCGAGGTGGGCAATGACAAAATCAATTCACGTGCTTATTTGTCTAAGTTCAACTTTAACGGTTCAGACCAAAACAAAAAGGTGGGTATCCTTTCTGGTGGAGAGCGCAATCGCTTGCACCTCGCCATGACCCTCAAGACCGAAGCCAATGTGCTTTTACTCGATGAGCCTACCAACGATATCGATATCAATACGCTTCGTGCCCTAGAAGAAGGCATTGAAAACTTTGCGGGTTGTGCGGTAGTGATCTCCCACGACCGCTGGTTCTTGGACCGTATCTGTACACACATCTTAGCCTTCGAAGGCGATTCTCAAGTGTATTGGTTCGAAGGTTCGTATTCAGAGTACGAAGAAAACCGCAAAAAACGCCTCGGCGACTCCGGCCCAAAACGCATTCGCTATAGAAGTTTGAGTTAATGACAACTCCGTTGTTTCCAGCGGAAGCTCGTTTTTTGAATGGAATCGAATTCAGTACCTTTTGATTTGGCAGAAGGATCCAATTTAAACTGATTCATTTTGGGCTGTCCGGCGTCTATCCATGCCGTGTACCAAACACTACTTACCATTAGGATAGCCGCACGAAGCCGACGTTCTACCATTCCATTGAGGCTTTTGTGATACACCTCGCAGAATTTTCTAGCATAAACTTTAGTAAGCGTACTACCACGTTGTTCGTAGCTGTATTTTTCAGCGGGGCCAACTTGAATGCTCGCTTGTCTTTCAAACTTCAACACAGAGTCTAGGGCCGCATGTGAGGCCCTTACAGCAGCCCAAATTTCTTTTTGGACAGATGGTAGGTACTGAGCTTTTCCAATCCAGTAATTGTAATTTTCAGCCTGAAGCTCTATTAAACGGCTCTCCCAAAGGCCATGGATGCCATATTGATTGGTGAGTTGCCCATTGTAGTTCTCGGTGGTGTGCAGCGGTACATGCGCATAGGCAATGTAATGACCAATTTCAGCAGCATATTTCAAGACAAGCGAAAGGTTAAGCTCTTCAAAAGCTTTTTGCAAACGGTATTTCATGCGCACTACATGCCAAGGTACAATTCCGTATGCCTGCAGGGTGTCTTCGGAGTGGCAATCAATGGCTTCTTGCCAATTTTGAGGGAGATTCCAAAATGGGTCTTGCCCCTTGGCGTAATAATGATCGAGGTCTATGTAATGGCGAGCTGCTTCTTGCTCCACTGCATAACGGCGTTGGTCTGGCGCAACGGACTGACTAACGAGATAGGGCAGATGCTGTATAAAAGCAGCTTGAAGCTCTGCAGGTAATAAATAAATAGCAAATTCGTTGATACGCTGGTGTCCGGCAAAGCCCCAAGAAGCGGCTTGTTTGGCCTGGCTGCGCGTAAAAAGTAGTCCTAGGAAGAGTAGGGTAAAAAATAGGCTAAGCCTTTTGTAGTTGAATAAGTATGCCATCTTTAAGTATTGGAATGACCTCCGTTTGATTTGGAGTAAGGCAATACTTGATGTCTTCGTTGAGATTTAGGTTTTTGAGCCTGCGGCGATGCGAACTCGACTTGAGGAAACCAAGGTAATTGTCCTTGGCCGAAAGGTATAAATACTTGGCAGCAATAGATGAGTCTTCTTCTGAAATAAAAGTTCCTGTTCCGATTAAATACTGACAAATTGCTCCAGCACAGATGGTGTCTTCAAGGTTGAATTTGTCTTGCCATCCTGAACAGAGGCAGAGTACATTTTTATCTTGTGTAGCGAGCCATTTGCAGAGGGCATCTAAATTGAGAAAAGAGCCAACAACAACTGTTTCCGCATCTTTGGCTACGTCCAAAGATTTAGTGCCGTTGGTAGTGGTGAGCACCACATCTTTTCCTTTGAAATCTTCACGCATGTAAGAGAAAGGAGAGTTCCCGAAGTCAAAACCTTCTACAATTTGTCCTTTGCGCTCGGCGCCCGCTAGATATCCTTTTTGCTTGTAAGCCCAGGCTTCTTCTACTGTTGGAACGGGTATTATAGAATTGATGCCGTTGTCAAAAGCGGCACAGATGGCAGAGGTAGCGCGCAACACATCGATGACAACAACAATTTCGAATTCATCTTTGTAGTAGGGGTA
>JBILSN010000048.1:0-2726 GCA_044372045.1 Crocinitomicaceae bacterium | reverse complement strand
ATGGTTACCCACTTAGACACAAGCACTGAAGACTGCACTTATTGTGCAGAAACCCTCGAAAAAATGTAACTTTTTGGCAGCAGCTCGTTAAACGCAAGTAATGAGATTCGTTACCATCTTTTGTTTGCTCCTTACCTTTGGTATGCCAAGATTTGCATTGGGCCAAACGAGTCCATGCAGTACCTCAGACAAAAAAATAAATAAAGCCATAGAAGAGGCTATCGCTAACGAAACCTTTGAACTACAGGTTCAAGAGTTGGCAAAGGTAGTGGGTAAATACCCGCAAAACGTGCTGGCTTATTTTTATTTAGGACAACTTCATTATCAAAGAGGCATGGTGCTGCTCAATGTAACAAACACCACAGCAGAAGGAGAGAAACTCTTGCAAAAAGCGCTAGTATTTTATCGGGCAAGCATCCAAAAGTGCCCAAGTCATCATTCTGATGCCTACTACTACACCGCTCGTATTCTTTATAGTTACAGTAAAAAAGATGCTGCGCTAAGCTACTTAGAATCATTTATGCAATTTGATTCATTGTATCCTGGCGAGCAAGCAAGTAACTATCATAAATTCAAAGAAGAAATCAAGCCGGTGTATTTTGAACTTCGCTTTCCTATTGATGCCAAAGAAAACCCTGTTCCGTTCAACGTCAAAAAGGTGGAAGGAGTAAGCACCTTCCAAGATGAATACTTTCCGATGCTTAGCCCAGACAATAGCCAGCTATTTTTTTCCCGAAAGGTTGACAAAACCAATCTTGGCGATTTATCTGGTTATATTCAAGAGGAGTTTACTACAGCAGCACATATCAGCGGGCTACAGTACGAGACAGGTCGAGCACTTCCCAAACCATTTAACGACGGTCAATTTTCAAACTATGGTTCGGCGAGTTTATCTGCAGATAATCGAGAGCTCATCATATGCGCTTGCAAGGCAGAATTGATTTACAATAAAAATTACTTGAATTGCGATCTTTATTCAAGCCGGCTCAAGCTCAAGGCCGGTAGTACAGATCAATATGAGTGGAGTGCACTCACGAACTTAGGTCCTCATATCAATACAAAAGATGGCTGGGAAGCGCAACCTTCGCTCTCTGCCGATGGCAAAATATTATATTTTACCACCATCAGAAAAGAAAGCCAAGACAACGATATTTATTTTAGTGAGAAACAATTAGACGGAACATGGGGGCAGGCCAGACCTTTTAGCATCGTCAACACAAGCGGTAAAGACAAGAGTCCTTTTTTTCATCAGGATGGCAAGACCTTCTATTTTGTTTCTGAAAGCAGCAGACAAAGGCCAGGAATGGGCGGTCTGGACATCTTTATGATGCGAAAAACAGATACTGGTTGGGGACCTATTCAAAATATTGGTTACCCCATCAATACATCCAATGATGAACTTGGACTATTTGTTTCTACAGACGGAAAGCAAGCTTATTTTTCGAGTTTACAGGCCAATAATTGGGATATTTTTAGTTTTGAACTCCACGAGGCCGCCCGACCAAAAGAAACGCGCATCTTGAGTGGCCGTTTACAGGATAGCAACGGAGCGTTGATAGCAGGCGCTGAGTTATCGGTCAGATACGAAAAAGATGACAGCAGTAGGGTCTCTACACTCAGTAATGAAGATGGTACATATGCCCTTGCCGTTCAAGTAAATCAAAAAATGAGCTTAGAAGTCACTAAAGAAAATTTTAGTTTTCAGGCCGTTGTACTCGACACCACTTCTTTAAAAGCCCAAACACTTAAAATTGAGGCACCAGATTTAAAAATCGACACCTTACAAGAAGGCAGCGCTTATCCGATCGAAGCCATTGTGTTTGATACCGACGATGCACAACTGAGTGCAGATGCACAATTACTGCTCAAAGGCTTTGCAGCATACTTGAAAAAACAAGACCACTTAACCATACAAATCAATGGGCACACTGACGATATTGGCGATGCCCAGCGAAATCTTCTACTCTCAGAAAAACGCGCAGCTGCTGTAGCTCAATACCTTATCTTTTTAGGGGTTAAAGAAGCTCAGCTTCAGCATAAAGGTTTTGGAGAAACCCAGCCAAGGGTTGCAAATGACTCTGAAATGAATCGGGCACTCAATAGAAGGACCGAATTTGAGATTTTAGCTATAAATTAAGGTGAACAGCACCTCAAGGTGCAAATTACCTGATTTTCAGAGCAAAAAAAAAGGAGCAAAAGCTCCTTTTCATATATGGTTGAGAATCTTATTTTGTAAAATTCTTTTTCTCACGGATACGAGCTGATTTACCTGTACGCTCGCGGAAGTAGAAGATACGAGCTCTACGAACTGCACCGCGTTTAACGATGGTAATGCTTTCGATAAAGGGAGAATGAACGGGTAAGATACGCTCTACACCGATGTTACCAGACATTTTACGAATTGTAAAGGTTTCTGTTGCACCAGCTCCACGACGTTGTAAAACAACACCTTGGAATTGTTGGATACGTTCTTTGCTTCCCTCAACAATACGGTATGATACAATAATGGTGTCACCGGCTCCAAAGGCTGGTAATTCATTTTTGGCGATTAGCTCCTGCTCGATTTGTTTAATGACGTTCATCTCTGAAAATTTAGCCCAATTCAACTGAACGGGGGTGCAATATTACAAATTTTTTCTGATTCCAAATACAGTAATGCTGTTTTTTTTAGCCTTTAAATGTAAACAGCAAGCAAAAATAGCATGATCGCGACTGCAAGATAAATC
>JBILSN010000005.1:0-85979 GCA_044372045.1 Crocinitomicaceae bacterium | reverse complement strand
ACATGTTTTCTTAAATCCATGCTGCAAAGTTAAAAATAAAGCAATAAAAAAGGGGAACCGAAGCTCCCCTTTGCATAGAATGGTGTTGATTGCTTAGAATCTCCAACCGATACGAACAGAACCGTGTGCTGCACCGATGTTGGTGTAAGTCATAGTGTTTCCTGGTACAAAGCCAGCAGCAGTGCCCATAACAGTTACGTTGGTAGGATCATTATTGATACTTGTGCTCGTTAGGTTCAACTCAAGACCCATGTAGAGGTTATCAGCTACATAGTAGTCAAAACCTGCGCCCAAGCCCCAGCCAAATGAGCTGAAACCACCTGTAATACTTGCGTCGGTAATAGCTGCGCTATACGCTTCGCCGTCTGAATTGGCCCATGTTTCTTCATATGAACCTGCACCGATACTAATACCAGCAGAGAAATATGGAGACATTTTGTCGGTTCCAGTTAAATGGTATTCAGCGCCTAAACCAAGATTCCATTGGCTACGAGCGATATCAACCGTACCAGTTGCACCAGTGCCGTCTGCGTTCTCATAATAGGTATAAGACTCTGAGCTAGGAACATTCACTACAGACGAACCATCGCCACCGAAGCCGAATTGTACGCGTGCTGCAATATTGTCTGTAGCAAAATAGCGCAAACGCAATGAAGGAGCTGCAAAACTCATACCGTCTGTGGTGTTGAGGTTAGCAAGACCTTCTAATGAATAACGAGCATCATCAGATGCAGGCTTTTGAGCAAACAAAGACCCAGTCAATGTTAATGCTCCAACAAAAATCATTAATTTTTTCATAGTTGTTTGTTTTATTGGTTTGGTCGAATATACGCAATCGATTGCATAGATGTTTCAAAAAAAGACAAACAATTGATGGTTGAAAAAATGATTTTTAAAATTGATTATGAATTGAAAGTCAATTATTTATTAACTTTCATCACGACTCGAAGTCGTTTTTTCCTGTTCTAATTGGTATTGATACATATCAAAATAAGCACCTTTTTGCGAAAGTAAAGACTCATGTGTGCCAGATTCAATGATCTGACCCTGGTCTAGAACTATAATTTTGGTGGCATTCCTGATCGAGGAAATACGGTGCGATACAATGATCGTTGCTCTGGTAGCCGCTTCTTTTTGAAGTTCTTCTAAAATAATCTCTTCAGTTTCTGTGTCTACTGCGCTGAGGCAGTCGTCTAAAATGAGCAGTTTTGGCTTGCGCAACAAAGCACGTGCAATGGAGATGCGTTGTTTTTGGCCGCCACTCAGATTGACTCCGCGTTCGCCAAGTATGGTCTGGAAACCCTCTTGAAAATCTTGAATGTTGTGTAGAACGTGCGCTTGTTTACAGGCCATTTCCAGTTCTTCTATACTAAGGTCATTTTGTTCGACCCCAAACTTCAGGTTATCTGCTATGGTGTCAGAGAAAAGAAATACGTCTTGAGGTACTATAGCGATTTGATGCCGATAATGCTGTAGTGAATAGGCGGGAAGAGGTTGATTTTGAATTTTAACTTCACCTATTGTTGGGTCAAAATGACGGGCTAGCAAACTGCAAATGGTCGACTTTCCAGAGCCAGTAGCGCCAATGATGGCTAGTGTTTGCCCTTGTTGGATATCAAAAGTAATGTTTTGAAGTACAACGGTATCACTATTAGGATATGTAAAACTTACTTGATCGAATTGAAGACCCATTTCAAGAGGGCAGGGTGCAGAAGAAAGATCTTCAATTTTCGATTTGCGCTTTAAAAATTCATTGATGCGTTCTTGTGAGGCTGCTGCACGCTGAATTATAGATGAGATCCAGCCAAGGCTCGCAAAAGGCCACGTTAAGTTGGTGACATACATGATGAACGCGACGATTCCACCCACTGTCATTTTCTTTTCAAAGGTGAGCAGGCCTCCGTAATAGATGGCTATCATGGAGCTCAGGCCTATTAAAAAGATGATGGTAGGACTAAAGAAGGCATTGACCAATACCAAGCGCATGCTTTGTTTTTTGTAGCGCTCGGCTGATGCACTTACTTTATCGGTGATTTGTTCTTCGCGTTGGTAGGCTTTGATAATGCGAATTCCTGCAAAAGATTCTTGTGCAAGTGTGCTGAGAAAAGATTGTTCTTTCTGAACTTCTAGGCTCATTTTATTCATCGTGGAGGATACTTTGTAGATGAGAATACTCATGATGGGTAAAGGGAGCAGTACAAAAACAGTAAGGCTAGGCGATATCGTGATCATTTTGCCAACAATCAAAACAAAACTCACGGCTAAATTGATCGTATACATAATGCCGGGGCCTGTGTACATGCGCACGAGTCCGACATCTTCCGAAATGCGATTCATGAGGTCGCCAGTAGCATTTTGCTTGTAAAAACTCTGATCTAAGGCCTGGTACTGCCCGTAAATTTCTTTTTTGAGGTCAAATTCTATGTACCGAGACATCACAATAATGGTTTGACGCATTAAGAACAAGAAGAACCCTTTTAATAGAGAAAAGCCCATGTAAATGGCGCCAAGTTCAAAAGCCAACCAGAGATAATCAGTAGATTGATTGCTTTTTATTTGCTGTTGAAATTGATCTATGGCCGAGCTAAAAAAAGCGGGTAGTTGTACGCCGAAGTAGTTGCTTACAATGGTAAAAAGAATCCCGAGTAGGAAACGCCATTTGTACTTGATAAAGTATTTGTTGATGTATCGAAGGGACTTCATTGTTTTTTTCTACTTTTGCCGAGTTGTTTGAGCTTGCAAAGTTAAGTCAAATAAGAATTAGTGAACGAACTCATTTCAAAAACATGTCTGATCTGACAGTATCATCATTGGTAGATTCAACTTTGAATCCCGTCCTTGAACCCATGCACGCCATGGGACACGAACACATCCTATTTTGTAACGATCACGCAACTGGGCTTAAAGCAATTATTGCTGTTCACAATACCGTACTCGGCCCGGCATTGGGCGGAACCCGCATGTGGATGTATCAAAACGAGCAAGAAGCCTTGACCGATGTTTTGCGCCTCTCGCGCGGCATGACCTACAAAAATGCGATTTCTCAATTGAATTTGGGTGGCGGAAAAGCCGTCATTATCGGCGACGCTAAAACGATGAAATCCGAGGCGCTATTCAGACGTTTTGGTCAGTTCGTAAATACGTTGGCAGGTTCTTATATTACTGCTGAAGACGTAGGAATCTCTCCGGCAGACATGGTGCATGTCAGCAAAGAAACCAAACACGTTGTCGGTTTGCCAGGAAAAAGCGGAGATCCATCTCCGGTAACTGCATTTGGTGTTTACATGGGCATGAAAGCCGCTGCAAAGCATCAGTTTGGTTCTGATTCACTTGCAGGTAAAAAAGTTGCTGTTCAAGGCATCGGACATGTGGGCGCCTATTTGGTCGAGCACCTCGTAGCAGAAGGTGCACGCGTAACCATTACCGACATCAACGAAGCTGCACTTCAGCAATTAAGTGCCAAACACGGTGTTTCAGTTGTGGCAGCAGATAACATCTACGATGTAGATATGGACATCTATGCGCCATGTGCTTTGGGCGCCACGGTTAACGACACTACGCTAGCACGCCTCAACTGCAGTATCATTGCAGGTGCAGCCAATAACCAATTGAAAGAAGAAGCCAAACACGGTCAAATTTTGATGGACAGAGGCATTATTTACGCACCAGACTTTGCTTTGAATGCCGGTGGTGTTATCAATTGTTTCTCCGAGGTAGAAGGTTTGTCTTTGGAATGGGCCAAGCAAAAAGCACAAGAAATTTACACTACTATAGATCATATCCTTATCCGTTCTCAAAAAGAGGGCGTGCCAAGTTACCAAGTCGCTAACCAAATGGCAGAAGAGCGCATTCGCACCAAAGGAAGCCTTAATATTTAATATGCTCAATAGAAGACACCTTCGCATCAAAGTACTTCAGGTGCTTTACGCCTTTTTTCAAGGGCATGAAAATGACGCACAAAAAGTGGAGAAAGAACTGCTGCTTTCCATTGAGCGCATGTACGACATGTACCTTTATCTCTTGCTTGCACTGCCTGAACTTCAGCGCGCTGCACAAAACCGTCAGGCCGAACTCAAAAAGAAAATGCGACCAAGTGAGGAAGACCTTCATCCAAATATGAAGTTTGTTGACAACCAACTCATTTCAGCATTGGCCGCGCATCAAGGGCTCTACAAACTCGCTGAGCAACGAAAGGTCAATTGGTTGGGGGCTGAAAATCAAGAAATGTTCAAAAAGATGTATTTGCATTTACTCGAAACAGAAATGTATTTTGAGCACATGAATAACGGCGTTGAAGGCTTAGAGGAAGATATGGCGTTTGCTCTTCAGGTTTTTAAGCAGGAGGTGGCCAATGCATCATGGTTGCAGCATTTTTTTGATGAAAAATCGATCTATTGGTCCGACGACCTCGACCTTTGCGCATCCATGGCCCTGAAAACCTTAAAGTTCTGGAAGCCAGGTCAGCAAATGGAGGTAATGCCGCTCTACAAAGAAGACGACGACGAAAAAGAATTTATACTTACGCTCTTGCACCAGACCATCAAAAACGACACCCAACACGAGGCAGATATCCTTGTACTTGCCGACAACTGGGAGTTAGACCGCATCGCTAAAATGGATATGCTGCTCCTAAAAATGGGCTTGACCGAACTGCAGTTTTGCCAAAGTATACCAACAAAGGTGACACTCAACGAATACATCGAAATATCAAAATTTTACAGCACACCCAAAAGTAATGTGTTTATCAACGGTATACTAGACAAAGCAATTGCCAAGCTCACCCAAGAAAAACGCATTCAAAAAATTGGTCGCGGACTTTTAAATTAACCGTCATGAAGAAGCTCTTGTTTTTTTTAATTCCGATCTCCATCTTTTTCGGATGTCAGGATAGTTCCAAAGTGGAAGTAGGTGCCGAAACAACAATGGTGTTTAAAAGCACTGTTTTCAATGCCGGAACTGTGTATAAAGGAGAAGTGGTGAAAGCTGTTTTTGAGGTAGAAAATACCGGGAGTCATCCATTGGTATTTGGCGAAGTACGCCCTTCTTGTTCTTGTACAGTGGCTTCCGCTCCAAAAGAACCGTTGCAGCCAGGTCAAAAAGCAAAAATTGTCGCTGAAGTGAATACAGATGATTTGCACACCAAACGCATCCATAAGGTAGTAACGGTAATGACCAATACTTCACCAAATATTACCCTCTTGGAAATCAAGGGTAGAATAAAATAAGTACATTTGTCACCTAAATAAAATCAAAAAACATGGCAGGAGGAGCAAATCAGTTGATAATGATCGTTTTAATGATCGGTGTATTTTATTTTTTCATGATTCGTCCGCAAATGAAAAAGCAAAAGGAGCTTAAAAAGTTTAGAGAAGGGCTTAAAGCCGGTGATAAAATTGTTACTATCGGTGGAATCCACGGTAAAATTCTCGAAATTTCCGATGCTACGGTCCTTATTCAGTCTGAAGGCACTAAATTACGCTTAGAAAAATCTGCGGTTTCTTCTGCAATGGAAGACACCCTACAACCTAAATAAGCATTCGGGGATGTAGCTCAGTTGGCTAGAGCGCTTGACTGGCAGTCAAGAGGTCGTGGGTTCGAATCCCATCTTCTCCACAAAAAAAGCCTTGCAAACGCAAGGCTTTTTTTATTTTAGCACCATGCAACTCACCAAACTCAATGCAGATAGCTCTTGGCTTTTGAGCCTAGATGGGGTCAAAGTGCTTGTCGACCCTTGGTTTACTGAGGCACAAGTAGATTTTCATCCGCTCTTCAGTCGGCAGTTTCACCAAAGCCCCCAGCCTTTGGTCCGAGAATTGGTCAGGCCAGATTACATCTTTATTTCACATCCTTTTACAGATCATTGCAATAAAGAAACCCTCTTGCAGTTCTCAAGTGAGATTCCGCTTATTGCTTTGCCATCCATTCTCAAAAAGATTAAAAAATGGGGTCATTTCAAAACGCTTATACCCTTGGCTGCAACGCCTATTCCAATTAGCGTTTTAAAAACTAAAAATGCGTTGGTGCATAAAGCCTATTTGATCGAAAGCACAGAAAAGAAGCTTGTTTATGCGCCACATGGGGCAGTGTTGAAGGAAAATTTAGACCTTCCAATAAATGCGGTTATCACTACTACGCTTCAGTATCAATTGCCTTTCTTTTTAGGAGGCACCATTAATTTGGGCTGGGATAAGGCGCTGCAGTTACAAAAACAGCTCAAGGCAGAACTTTTGATTGATACGCACAACGAGGATAAAAAAGGGGAGGGATTGGTGTCGCTTTTTGCCAAAAGAAAATTTAGCTCTGATGTCGGTGCAATCAGCCTGACCCCAGGTGAAGTATTTGTGTTTTAGTTTTTAATCAGTAACCATTTTGATCAGAGATTTTCTTCAATCTTCATCATGACTTCGAAATTTGGACTCAAACTTTTTTTCGAGTTCTTGACTTGTTAGGTGCCAATTACTGGACTTTTGGTGTTTCCAGCGCTTGTGAGTCCACAGCCAACGCGCCGGGTTATCTAGAATTTGTTGTTCGAGTTTTTGGACATGTAATTTGGTAATTTCTTGGTAGGAAAGCGTTTTTGAATTATCAGCTAAAACTTTAAGTTGAACGTTGTAATAGCCTCTTTTTGAATTTGATATGCTGGCAAAAACAACCGCGCAATTGAATTGATTTGCCATGTATTCAGGTCCAAAAATGACGGCGGTTTCTCTGCCGAGAAAGGGTAGCCATAAACATTGATTTGCTGAGTTTGGTGCTTGGTCTGCCAAAACTAAAACGACTGGATTACGCGCAGCAAATGCTGTTGGGTAGTTTTGTGCATGAACGACTTTCAAACCAAACCGTTCGCGTCTGGTCGTCAATTTCCAATTCCAAAAAGGATGGCTAAGCGGCATGCCAATTCCAAAATTTGGTTTGTTGAACCAAAGTGCTTGAGCGGTAATGAGCCATTCCCAATTATTGTAATGGCCTGCAACTAATAGAATAGGTTTGTTGAGCGCTTTGATTTCTTCCAAGATTTCCGGATTTTCGAGTTGCATGCGTCCAAGCAATTGTTTTTGGGAAATGCTCAGATTTTTGATCGATTCAACCAAGAGATCAGAAAAATAGCGGTAAAAATCTTTTCTGATTTGTAATTTTTCTTTGCTTGATTTATTCGGAAAGGCTAGTGCTAGGTTGCTGTAAATTACCTTTTTGCGATACGGGAGAATGGTGCAAAACAACAGAAACAGCAGATTTGAAAGCACATAGAGTATCCTGAGCGGTAAATAGGACAACGGTAGCACAATGCCGTAATAGAGGAGTGCTCCGCTTAAAATTTGTATTTGTCTTGCCACCACTTTTTGATTTGATCCGCTAATTCTTGTTCTTTTTGGCTACTACCAGGTGCTATGAAATTGGTGCCAATGATTGTTGAAGGTAAAAATTCTTGGTTAATGAAATTGCCTGGATGATCATGGCTGTAATGGTATCCGACTCCGTAACCAAGTTCTTTCATGAGTGCGCTCGGTGCGTTGCGCAAGGGGAGCGGTACGCTAAGATTGCCCGTTTGCTGTACGAGTTGTTGCGCTTTGTTGATGGCCATATAAGCCGCGTTGCCTTTTGGTGAACTCGCCAAATAAAGGGTGCACTCGGAAAGAATGATACGAGATTCTGGCCAGCCTACATTTTCGACCGCCTGAAAACAAGCGTTGGCAAGTAAAAGTGCGTTCGGATTGGCCAATCCGATATCTTCTGCAGCTAAAATAATTAAACGCCGCGCAATAAATTTGGGGTCTTCACCGCCTTCTACCATTCTGGCCAGCCAGTAAACTGCTGCATTGGGGTCAGAGCCTCTTACTGACTTGATGAACGCAGAAATGATATCGTAGTGTTGCTCGCCGTCTTTATCGTAGCGTGCTAAACTTTGTTGGGCGTTTTGCAAAACCACCTCATCTGTAATTTCTATTTCATTTTGTTCTTGAAACGTACCAATCATGATCTCAAAAACGTTCAATAGTTTTCGGGCATCGCCTCCAGAAATTCTGAGTAGTGCATTCGTTTCGCTCAGGATGATGTTTTTACGTCGTAAAATCGGGTCTTCGATAATTGCTCTATCGATCAAAGCCAAAAGGTCATCTTTGCTGTGGTTGTTTAATGTATAGACCTGACAGCGTGAAAGCAATGCAGAAATAACTTCAAAGGATGGGTTCTCGGTAGTTGCACCAATGAGTGTGATGATGCCTTTTTCTACTGCTCCTAGGAGGGAATCTTGCTGCGCTTTGGAAAAACGATGAATTTCATCGATGAATAAGATGCTGCCTTTTGGACTGAACATGCCGCCATTTTGCACTTTAGTAATGACCTCTCGAACGTCCTTAACGCCGCTAGAAATAGCAGAAAGGGTATAAATAGGGCGCTGCAAATGCTGGGCAATGAGCTGAGCAAGGGTGGTTTTACCAACGCCTGGTGGGCCCCAAAAGATCATGGATGGGATAACGCCGGCATCTAGGGCCCGCCTCAATGCTGCAGTAGGTGCTAAGAGATGCTGCTGACCAATATACTGATCTAGTGTGGTGGGGCGCATGCGTTCTGCGAGCGGAGCGTTCATTACCCAAAGATAAGCAAACTAATTTTAGTATCTTCGTGGCAAAACAGTTTGAATGAACGTCTATCTCGACAACGCGGCTACCACCCCAATTGCACCAGAGGTGGTCGAAGCTATGGTTCCAGTGTTGTACAACAACTTCGGAAATCCGTCCTCAACACACGCATTTGGCCGTCAGGCCAAGGCTTTATTAGAAAATTCTAGACGCGCTATTGCCCAAGTGCTCAATTGTTCGCCTTCAGAATTGATTTTCACCTCTGGCGGAACCGAAGCAGACAACATGGCGCTCCGTGCTGCGGTTACCCAACTTGGCGTCAAACGAATTATTACAACAGCCATTGAACATCACGCCGTAGGCCATACGGTCGAAGCGCTCAAAAACGAGCTTCAAATTGAACTTATTTACTTGACTTTGGATGCCAAAGGCAACATAGATTTAAATGAACTCCAGTTGGTTTTACAGCAGGGCATCCCAACCATGGTGTCTTTAATGCATGCCAATAACGAAATTGCCACCTTAATTCCAATCCAAGAAATCGCACAACTATGCCGTCAAAATGGCGCTTATTTTCATTCTGACACCGTTCAAACCATGGGGCATTATCATTTCGATTTGAGCCAATTAGATATCGATTTTATTACTTGCGCAGCCCATAAGTTTCATGGTCCGAAGGGAGTTGGATTTTTGTATGTGAATAAAAAAACACGCGTGAATCCGCTCATTCATGGAGGTTCACAAGAAAGAGGCTTGCGTGGAGGCACCGAAAATATTGCCGGTGTAGTTGGCTTGGCCAAAGCAATAGAATTAGCTTATGCCGATTTAGCTGAACACCAAGCGCATGTTTGGGGCCTAAAGAGCTACATGATTGAACGCTTGCAGAAACTTTTCCCCGATGTGCTTTTTCATGGTGAAACCAGTTTTGAGACGGCACTCTACACTGTACTTAATGTTTGTTTGCCAGCCACGCCAAAGGCAGGCTTGTTGTTATTTACCCTCGATTTAAAAGGAGTGGCGGTTAGTGGTGGTTCTGCCTGTACTTCTGGAGCCGCTAAAGGTTCTCATGTATTAGAAGGCATTGGTGCAGATACTTCAAGACCAAATGCCCGATTTTCTTTTTCTAGATTTACCACCAAAGAAGAAATTGATTACGCCTTGCAACAACTTCAAGAAGTGTATCAAAAGAATCTGTAAATTCAGTCTATGCAAGCGCGGCCAAAAGTATTGTTTATATCTAGTTGGTACCCAACGGTACTGCGGCCAACAGAAGGTAATTTTGTGCAGCAGCATATCAAGGCGGCCCAATTAGTTGCAGATGTTGCTTTGGTTCATGTGGTATTAAGTTCAGAGCATCCGGAGCTTACGCATGAATTTAAAACTGACCCATTTGAAGAACACCTGATCTATATTCCTAAAAGTAATATGCCTATTTTGGGCGTTTTAGTCAATTACTTTCGCGTTTTTGCAGCCAATTTAAAATTTGCTTCACAAACGAAGTTGGGTAAACCTGAACTCATCCATGGAAATGTGTTGTATCCGGTTGGTTTGGCAGGTATATTACTTAAGTGGAGGTGGAGGGTTCCGCTTGTTCTTACTGAACACTGGACCTGCTACCACGACTACGCCCTTCCGCAGCCTTCCCGAATTCAACAATTTTTCATGAAATGGATTGGCAAGCGTGCCAACTTGATCATGCCGGTGTCTCTAGACCTTGCAGCGGCCATGCAGCATTTTGGAATAAGCACCCCAATGAAAGTGGTTCCAAATGTTGTTGATACAAAGCTATTTAGTGCCCTGGATAAAAAACCGCACGGTGTATTTCGTTTTGTACATATTTCCTCTTTGGACCCCGAGCAAAAAAACTTTCATTTATTGGTTCGGGCTTTTTATCAGCTCAAAAAGCAACAAGCCAAAGTAGAACTGCACGTGGTCTCCGATGGTGATTTTAACAAATATGGAGACCTGATCAAAGGGTTTGAATTTGCACAGTCCATTCACTTTCACGGCAGACAAGATAGCGCTGGAGTAGCAGCAGTCCTCCAATTTGCCGATGCCTTTGTTTTGAGCAGCCGCTATGAAAATTTACCTTGCGTACTCCTCGAGGCACTCTCCTGCGGCACGCCTATGATCTCGACGGATGTAGGTGGTGTTGGAGAAATTATCTCAGAAAGCAATGGAATTCTCGTTGCTTCAGAAAATGAAAAAGCACTCTTGACCGCCATGTTGGATATTCAAAAGCGCCTTTATTCAACCCAAGATATGCACGAGGAAGCTGAATTGAAATACAGCCCTTCGACAATTTCAGGCCTGTTTCTAGAGGCTTATCAAATGGTGCTCCAAAAAGATGTGGCGTAGTATTTTTGGAAATTTTGGGGTAAGGGTGCTTTCTGCGCTGCTCAATTTTGGATTGGTCATTTTGTTTTCACAGCTCACCGGAGCAGTTGGCAAAGGCGAACAAAGTTTACTGCTCACCTCCGTTGCGATCATCACTATTTTTGATTCCTTGATTGGTGGCGCTGCGCTGGTCTATTTATCCTCGAGGTTTACTTGGCTTCGCTTAGTGGGCGCTTCTTACCTTTGGATCTGTTTGGTAAGTCTAATTGCTTCTGTCGGTTTGTATCTTTTTAAGTTCTTTCCGGATGGATACTTGATCAATGTAATTGTACTAAGTGCAATTAGTGCTTTAACGTCCGCTCATGCTTCCTTACTTCTCGGGCAACAAAAAATAGCCGCATATAACCTCATTCAAATTACGGTTCCATTACTCACGTTTCTAACCTGTTTATTTCAATGGGCAATTCAGAATAAACTAGATTACGTATTGGCACTTTACATTGCCTTTGGATTTTCTTTTGCACTGAGCGTTATTTATTTGTGGCGTTTTTTCCCGAGTGCTAAAGGTGTTCAGGAAAGTTGGTCAACTGTTTGGCGCAGCATGTTTGCATTGGGTTTTTTCAATCAGCTGGCACACGTCTTACAACTCTTGAGTTTCAGAGCCAGTTATTATATCTTGGAACAGTATCATGGTACCTCAGAAGTAGGTGTGTATTCGAATGCGAGCTCTATTACAGAATCTATTTGGCTCATTGCTACAAGTATTTCTCTATGGCAATACGCAACAATTGCCAACGCACAAGATCAGCAATATACCATTCAAATTACGGAGAAATTAGCGCGTTTTGGCTTATTGGCTGCTTTAATTGGAGTGGTGTTTTTCTTGTTATTACCTGCAGATTTTTACCGCTATGTTTTTGGACCAGATTTTGGCGAAATTCAACAGCTTATGTGGGTTTTGGCGCCAGGTGTTTGGGTGTTTACCTATGCATTAGTGGTCGGTCATTATTTTTCTGGTCATGGTCGTTATGGGATCAATGCCTTTGCCTCGGGAGTGGGTCTTGTATTTAGCATGCTTGCATCCTTTGCCTTGATTCCGAGTTATGGAGCTTTTGGTGGGGCCATTGCGGCTAGTATTTCTTACACGGCAACAAGCGCAGTAATTGTGTATTGCTTTTTAAAAGAGGGCGCAATGTTTTCTATTTTCCCTTCTAAAGCCGAGCTTGAACAATTATTTACTCAAATGCGCGTTTTGTGGCGTAAGTCTTAATTATGCAGAAAATTATCAAACTATTCAAAGCAATTTGGTTGCTCTTAAAAAGACCAGCCTTGTTCAATTTAATTCTCAAAGATGAAGAGGTCTTAAAGAATGAATTTGAAAACGTATTTCCAGCGCTTAAATTACAAGAACTTGATCCGTTTACTTGGACAGAGGCACAAGAGTTGAACATTGCACCTTATGCGTTTCTATCCGGATCTTCCATGGTAACAGATTTTGCTTTTTTACAAGTGCTTTGTCGAAAGTATAAAGTAGAAACTTATTTAGAGATCGGAACATGGAGAGGGGAAAGTGCTGCCAATGTAGCGCCTTATGTCAAGGAGGTTTTTACGCTCAATTTGCCAGACAGCACGCTTCGCAATATGGGGCAATCTAACGCTTACATCGACTCTCATCGTTTTTTTTCAAAAGATATTCCGAATGTAACGCACTTGTTTGGAGATTCCGCAACCTTTGATTGGCAGCCCTACGCTCAAAAATGCGATCTCGTCTTTATTGATGGCGATCATGCAACGGAAGCCGTTTTACGCGATACCCAAACCGCATTGGGTTTGAGAAAATCTTCGGATTCAATTTTGGTTTGGCACGATGCAAAGCAAGATGCGGAATATCCGCGTTATGAAGTCTTACTGGGCATTTACAAGGCTTTACCTATACACATGCATTCAAATGTTTTTTTAGTCAAGCACGCGCTATGTGCTGTTTACCTTCCCGATGCTTTAATGGGGCAAGTCATAGCAATAAATGCCTTGCCCAAAAGAGCCTTTGAACTCCGCCTAACACAAAAAGAAGTTTAGGCGAACTGTTTGATTTCGAATTCCTTGAGCCAAATTAAGTAGCATACGTAACGAAACACAAAATTTTGTAAATCTGCGTATTTGCTATGAGAGAAAATATGCGCTAAATCTTTTTGGAGTTGGAGGTAATCAACAAGCTCACTTTTATCAAGGGTGCAATGGGTTTCAATTTGTTTACTCCAGAAATGTGTTGTTTCCATTAGCCAGGTGCTTTCGGGCACCGAAAATCCTTTTTTATCTCGACGCCATGAAATGCTACTCGGCAATTCTTTATCCAGCGCCTTTCTCAATATATACTTTGACCAACCATTGTGAATAAGGTCTGTCAATTGCAGCGATCTCGCTGTTTGCAAGAGCTCGGTGTCGTCGGCAAAAGGTGTTCTGGATTCTATGCTATACTGCATGGAGCAGCGGTCCTCCCAACGCAAAAGACTTTTTAATTCGTGATCTTGGCAATAAGAGGCCAAGTGAGCTTGCAGGGTAGAAAAACGCTGCCTGCTCATTTCCGGAAGCTGCCGTAAATAGGTAAGCGTAGGGTTTGTGCTCCTTGCTATAAATAATTGCACCTTTTTTGGAAGATAAGTGAACAGGTCTTTGAGCCATTCTTTAAGAATGTAGTTTTTAGAACTTGGCGAATTGCCAAGTTGGCGCCATTCGCTTAAAAACAATGCCCAACGCCCTTTCCAGAATAGTTCCTTGAAAAAGGTGGGGTAAAATACTTGGTAACCTGCAAATAATTCGTCGCCACCCTGTCCATCGATGAGAATTTTAATATTATGTTGGGCAGCACTTTTCATGACGCTACTTTGCGCAAAAGTACTGGTGCTGAGCAGCGGAATATCTTGATGATAAATAAGTTGAGGCAATGCGTCTAACAATTGCTGACTATTTAGTTCAGAAACATGCCAGGTAGCATCGGTGTGCGCAATCATTTGCTCGGCCCATTTACGCTCATCGAGCGGAGAGTCGTTTGCGGCCGTGAAGGCATGAAGCCCATTGGCCAGAGAAGTAACCTTTTTGTTTCGATTTATTTTTGCGGCAAGGTGTAATAAACTGCTCGAGTCTAGACCTCCAGACAAGCAGAAACCTAGCGGAACATCGGCCCTTAAGCGCAAGGCAACGGTATTTTCAAGTGTTGCTTGGAATTGATTTTTGGCTTGTTTGGCCTCTATGTGGGTTGGAAGGTAGTATTGAGCAATTGACTTTTGCTGCGTAGTTAAATCATAGCTTAGGGTATAGCCAGGTTGGAGTTCATATATGCCTTTAAAAAAACCTTCTGTTTCCGTTTCAATTTTACTCAGACCAAAATAGGCGAGTAGCGCTTTTTTATTGGCCGTAGCTTGGTAGCTCGGGATAGCTATTAAGGCTTTGATTTCGGAGGCAAAACCAAAATGAGTTTGGTTTTCAAGGTAATAAAAGGGTTTTACGCCATATGGGTCGCGTGCACAAAAAAGTGTGTTTTGCTGTTGGTCGTAAATAGCAAAAGCCCACATTCCGTTGAATCGTTGTAGGCTGTCTGCTCCCCAAAAGATGTAGGCCTGCAGCAGTACTTCTGCGTCGGAATGGCTTTGAAAAACTGCGCCAAGTGCACATAGTTCAGCTCGGAGTTCAAGATAATTGTAGATTTCGCCGTTGAAACTCAGCCAGTAGCGTTCATTCAGGTACATTGGCTGAGCAGCTTTTTCACTGAGGTCAATGATCGAGAGGCGCCTGTGTGCTAAACCAAATGCAGTGTTGTCGAACCACTTTAGACCAGCGCCGTCGGGCCCGCGATGCTCGAGCCGATCGTTCATGCTAGAAAGAATGGATGCTCCTTCAATGGAGGCTGCTGTGGTTTTACAAAATAAGCCTGATATACCGCACATTTGAGTTTGTACTATAGGTTTTTATCGAGTAAATAGACAAAGCTTGCAATGGCAGCAGCGCCCAATTCAAGTTCGCGTTTATTGACCGCCTCAAAAACATCTGATGGTGCGTGGTGATAGTCAAAATAACGCTGTGAGTCAGGGATAAATCCAAAAAGTGGAATACCGGGGTATTGTTCTTTGAGTGGCCCGATATCTACACCTCCATATCCTTTTTCAAAAATATGGAGGTCGTAGGGTTTGAACAGAGGTTCAAAGGAAGCGAGGAGTTGGAGATAGGAGTCAGGTCCATCTAATCCGAAGCCGCGGGGCGCAAAGCCGCCACGGTCGCTTTCTAGCGCTGCAATTTGTTGTTCGCCATTTTGTTTGACGAATTTGGCATAGCCCTGGCCGCCCTTATTTCCGTTTTCTTCGTTCATAAAGAAAACCACGCGAATGGTGTGGGTTGGTTGATATCCAAGAACTTTGAGAATTCGGAGCGCTTCAAGGCAATGGATGACCCCTGCGCCATCGTCATGTGCGCCCTCGCCTGTGTCCCAGGAGTCAAGATGCCCTCCTATGGTGATTACTTGGTTCGGGTACTTACTTCCTTTGAGCTCTGCAAATACGTTTGCAGATAGCACATCAGGGTAGTCTCGACAATCCATTTCTAAATAAAATTGAACCTTACCTTCTTGAAGCGCAGCTGCCAAAGCACTGGCATCGGCTGTGGCTAAAGCCGCAGCTGGTATTTTTTCAATACCTGTTTCATAGTGCATAGAACCAGTATGTGGGTGTTCATCTTCAGGAAGCCCCAGAGACCGTATTAAGACTGCTTTTGCACCGAGTTTACCTGCCTCAACAGCGCCATTGCCACGAATGGCATAACAGGCGCCATAAGCCTTGAAGGTTTGTATCTGACTTGCATCCATTGGCTGGTTGAGAAATACAATTTTTCCTTTGACCTCTTTTGGCGTAGCTTTTTGTAAATCGGAGAGTTGTTTGAATGCAATGACCTCACCTTCGAGTAAGCCGTTCGTGCCTACGGACCCTCCTAAAGCCAATAAATGAACCTTAACCATTTTTCCTTGATGGGTCTTGAACCAAGCCGCTTCAGTTGTGCCGCGTTCCCAATGCGGTACCAAAATAGGTTGGCGGTCTATGCGGTCAAAACCATATGAGAACATTTTTTCGTAGCTCCAGTCCACGGCCATTTGTGCTTGAGCCGATCCTGAAAGGCGTGGGCCAATGTCTTTGCATAGTTGGCGAAGGTTTTCATGGGCTTGCCCGCGCAAGAGCGCCTCGTCATAGATGCGTCTGATAAAAATACTATCCTGGGCTATACTCAATAACTGTGGCCCTAAAATAAGAAGGAGAATGATCGCGTTTTTCATGCATTGAATTTGCGTAAAAATACCAAAAATAGACCGAAGCACGCCGCTTTTGGCTATCTTTACGGTCTGATCTAACAAACACATCAAATGGCTTTAAAATGCGGAATCGTTGGCTTGCCCAACGTCGGAAAATCAACTTTATTCAACTGTTTGTCAAATGCCAAAGCGCAGTCTGCCAACTTTCCTTTTTGTACGATTGAACCAAATCTCGGAACTACTTCTGTTCCAGATCCTCGACTTGAGAAACTAGAAGCATTGGTTAATCCTGAGCGCGTTGTACCTACAACAATGGAAATTGTAGATATTGCAGGTTTAGTCAAAGGTGCATCAAAAGGGGAGGGCTTAGGCAACCAATTTTTGGCAAACATCCGTGAAACCGACGCTATTTTGCATGTTTTGCGTTGTTTTGACGATGGCAATATCATCCATGTCGACGGCAGTGTAGACCCCATCCGCGACAAAGAAATTATCGACATCGAACTGCAACTTAAAGATTTTGATACCATCGAGAAAAAAATCCAAAGTCTAGCACGCGTCATCAAATCCGGAGACAAAGACGCACTCAAAGAAAATGAACTCGCACTGCGCATCAAAACAGGCCTAGAGCAGGGCTTATCTGTTCGGGGTTTAGGCTTTTCTCAAGAAGAAATGGATACCATCAAAAATTTCAATCTGATTACTTCAAAGCCTGTCATGTATGTTTGTAATGTCGATGAATCTTCGGTTAAAACCGGAAATAAATACGTAGACCAAGTAAAAGCTGCTGTTGCTTCAGAAAATGCAGAGGTATTGGTCATTGGTGCTAAAATTGAAGCAGACATCACAGAACTCGAAACCTACGACGAACGTCAAATGTTCTTAGAAGAATTGGGCTTGGAAGAACCCGGCGTAAACAGACTCATACGCCAAGCCTACCAGTTGTTGAATTTACAGACTTATTTTACAGCTGGTGTCAAAGAAGTGCGCGCCTGGACCATCCGCAAAGGCATGACGGCACCTCAATCTGCTGGTGTCATTCACTCTGATTTTGAAAAAGGATTTATCCGTGCCGAGGTGATCAAATACAATGATTATATCCAATACGGTTCAGAAAACGCCGTCAAAGAAGCGGGTAAATTTAAAGTAGAAGGAAAAGAATACATCGTTGAAGATGGCGATGTCATGCACTTTCGATTTAATGTATAATTAAAGTCACTATGCAAATTACTGCCAACAACCCCGAACTTCGGTCTTGGATCGAAGTAACTGCATCCTCTGAATTTCCTATTCAAAACCTACCGTTTGGAATTTTTGAAACGGCTTCAAGTACCAAGCGCGTTGGTGTACGAATCGGCAACTACGTTCTGGACCTTTCCCTCATGGCGTCTTTTGGCTATTTTGACGATTTGAACTTTACGGTTGCAGAATTCGGTCAAGAATTTCTCAATCCCATGATGCGAAAAGGCAAAATGGCAGTTCGAGCCCTGCGCAACCGAATAGCAGAATTGTTAGCAACCGATAACACGAGTTTTCAAAACAATGCAGCTCAGCACCATGCGTTAATTCCCATTGCTGAAGTACAAATGGCTTTGCCGGTTCAAATTGGAGATTACACCGACTTTTATTCTTCAAAAGAACATGCCACCAACGTTGGCGTTATGTTTCGGGATCCAGCAAATGCACTTTTGCCCAATTGGCTCTGGATACCGGTGGGTTACCACGGCAGGGCATCCTCTATTATCCCTTCGGGCCATGAAGTCATCAGACCAAAAGGTCAAATCAAGCCAGACGACAACGCAGACCCAATTTTTGCCCCTTCTCGGCAAATCGATTTCGAACTAGAAATGGGTTTTATTACTTTTGACGGAAAGGCGCTCGGTCATAGTATTTCAACCGCTGAAGCTGAAGACTATATTTTTGGAATGTGTCTCTTCAACGATTGGTCTGCTCGCGATATTCAAAAATGGGAATACGTACCGCTTGGCCCATTTTTAGGGAAGAATTTTGCCTCCTCTATGTCATGCTGGATCGTCACCCTAGATGCCTTGCAGCCCTTTGCTTGTTCAACACCAACTCAAGACCCTGCTGTGCTCTCTTATTTGCAGTTTGAGGGTAATAAATCATACGATATTCAATTAGAGGTCGCTATTGAAGCCCCCAATTGCCCTGCGCAATTAGTCAGCCGTTCCAACTTTAAGTATATGTATTGGAATATGTCTCAGCAACTTGCACACCATACAGTAAACGGATGCAATATTCGTTGCGGAGATCTCATGGGCTCAGGTACCATCTCAGGGCCAACCCCAGACTCCTTCGGCTCTATGTTAGAAATTGCTTGGAAAGGCACCAAGCCGGTTCAAATGCCAGACGGATCAGAGCGTCGCTTTATACAAGACCACGACACCGTCATTATGCGCGGCTACTGTGAGCAAAATGGCATCAAAATTGGTTTTGGAGAAGTTAAAAGTCAACTCTTACCTGCCAATTAATGCAATACGACGGTCAGACACCTATCGATCTTGAGCTAGAGCGCATTGAAATTCTCAATGCATTCAAAGGATTATTGCGTGCCACCAAAGACCGCAGCCGCGATGAAACCAAACTCATTCGTAAGGCATTTGACATTGCTTTAGAGGCGCACAAAGACATGCGCAGAAAATCTGGTGAACCCTATATTTACCATCCTATTTCTGTAGCGCGTATTTGTGCTGAAGAAATGGGCTTAGAACCAACCGCAATTGTCTGTGCATTGCTCCACGACACCGTTGAAGACACCCACATTACGCTACAAGATATTGAGGATCTGTTTGGCGCTACTGTGCGTAAAATCATCGATGGCCTGACTAAAATCCCGGAAGTATTTGACGAAAACACGTCTATTCAGGCAGAAAACTTCCGCAAAATGATCCTCACCATCTCCGACGATTTTCGAGTGGTGTTGGTCAAGCTTGCCGATCGCTTGCACAACATGCGAACACTAACGAGCATGCAGCCTGAAAAACAACTCAAAATAGCCTCTGAAACTAAGTTTTTATACGCACCACTCGCACACCGTTTGGGTTTGTATCCGATTAAATCTGAGCTCGAAGACCTCTCCATGAAATACTGTGAGTCCGAAATTTACGAGCAAATTGAAGCCAAATTAAAGTCTACGGCTGATGTGCGCAATCGATTCATCAGAAGATTTGTTGCACCTATCCGTGCAGAACTACAAACACAAGGTTACTCCTTTGACATCAAAGCCAGGCCCAAATCTATTTCCTCTATTTGGAGAAAAATGCAAACCAAAGACGTACCTTTTGAAGAGGTCTTTGATGTCTTTGCGCTGCGCATCATACTCGATACTCCCCAAGAACGCGAGAAATCTGACTGCTGGCGCGTTTATTCTGTCGTGACGGATTTTTACCAACCGAGTCCAGAGCGCTTACGCGATTGGGTTTCAACGCCAAGAGCAAATGGCTATGAGTCTTTGCACACCACCGTGATGTCTCCACAAGGCCGCTGGGTAGAGGTACAAATTAGAAGCAAGCGAATGGATGACATCGCCGAACATGGTTTGGCGGCACATTACAAATACAAAGAAGCCAACAATGATTCCAATAAATTTGACCGCTGGATTGCAGAGATCAGGGAATTATTAGACAACCCAGACTCCAGTGCTTTAGATTTTGTCAATGACTTCAAACTCAATTTATTTAACGACGAAATCTACGTTTTTACACCCAAAGGTGAACTCCGCGTGTTGCCCACGGGCTCAACAATCCTGGATTTTGCCTACGATATCCATACGCAAATTGGCAACAAATGTATTGGCGCAAAAGTCAACAACCGTTTGGTTCCGCTGAGCTATCAATTGCAAAATGGAGATCAATTAGAAATACTCACATCCAACAAACAAAAGCCAAATGACGAATGGCTGCGCTTTGTGGTTTCAGCCAAAGCTAAACAACGCATTAAGTCCGCACTCAATGAAGCGCATAAACTTGTGGCAGCCGACGGTAAGGAGATTTTAGCGCGTAAGTTAAAGCAATACAACATTAGCCACACCCCTGAAAACATCAAAGCTCTTGAAAAGCATTTTCATGTGGATACCAGTACCAATCTTTATTTCAAAGTTGCCAAAGGCAAAATCGATCTTTCTCTATTACGTGAACTCAATATAGTTGGCGGCAACATCATTATAGAGAGAAAAATCCGCTCCAAAAAAATAAAGGGTTCAGACGAAGACCTCCTCAACGAAGGCATCAATACTGACACCGATACGGTTATTATTGGTGAAGATTTTAAGGGTTTTGAGTACACACTTGCCAGATGTTGCAGTCCTATTCCAGGCGATTCCATTTTTGGATTTGTGACCATCTCGTCGGGTATCAAAATCCATCGTTTCAATTGCCCGAATGCAGTGCATTTACTCTCGAAACTTGCCTATCGCTGCCTCAAAGCAAAATGGCAAAACAGTGCGCTAGTAGAACGTGTTGCGGCCATTCGAATCATTGGAATAGATCAACTTGGTTTGGTGAATAGGCTGACTGAAATCATCTCTAAACAGAGCAGTATCAATATGAAGAGTATCTCATTTGAGACCAATGATGGTGTTTTTGAAGGCAGAATAAAAGTGTTGGTTTACGACACCGAACAACTCGAACAACTCACAAGGAAATTTGAACAAGTAGAGGGAGTCAAGAGTGTAACGCGTTGGGATGCAGCTGTTGATTCAGCTGAGTTAAGTTAATCTTTTCGAAGATCAAGCGGATTTTTTGGTCTTAATTTAGGATTCCACTCAAACCCTTTAATGCGTTTTTCTTTGGACTCAATTTGATCCATAGGGTAAAAAATACCATCAGGCTGATCAAAATAAGTAATTTGCTCTAGTTCGCCTTTTTCAAGTTCAACAAATAGTCTTTCAGCAAATAAGCGATTGAGTCCTTCGCGTTGTACTTCAATGGTGCTATCATTGATTTTTTTTTCTGATTCCGGATAAAAAATAGTCCAGGCCTGCCCAGTTGCATCGACATTATGTAAGGAGCCACTAGAATCGAAAAGGGCGTATATTTTTTCAGCAGCCATTTGATTATAAAGACTATCCGTTGGAAGTTCAAATAAAATGCTCGCTTTTTCATAGAGTTCAAGGTGTTCTAAAAGCGAATCTTTGAAATACACCTGAGCGCTTTTACTCTTCAATTCTCCATTATCAGACCACATGATAGGCTGCTTGCCAATACTTAAGATTTTTTCATCAAAGGAATACACTGCACTATCTCCTATGCCTTGAAGATTCGGGTGTAAAAAACGGAAGTTTTTATTGGCTATTAATTTTTTTGAATGGTTAAGGCTATCGCGCTCTAAAAAAAGAGTGTCAGCATGAATATAAAGTGTATCCGTTTTATATTTCATGAAACCTAGGCTTGATCCGGTCACATACGCGAGGTGTTGGGAGTCGCTGAACTTAGCTTGATTGCCAAGAAGGGCTATTTGTCGGGAAACATCTTTGAAATATACTGCTCCACGACCTTCGTAGTCATTGAGTTGAAGATTGATGAATAAGGTGTCTCCCTTGATAATATTGTCTTTTTGGTAGATTTCTGCACGCTTATAGAGCGCTCCACTTTCGTGTTTTACATCGTACCAGCCTTTTTGACAATAGATTTGCGTGCTGTCATTGCGCATTTGCGTTTGCCCAAGAAAATACAGTTTCTGTTGTTCATATGCGAATTGTAAGGTGTCTGTTTTTACATCGAGATCAGCTTTGGTATAATGGACCTTTCCACTAAAAAAGAAGGAACCATTGGCGGGGTAGAAATATCCTCGTTCACACGTGATGCGCTCGTCGGTAAGAATAGATTCTATTGTTCCGGAGCTCTTAAATATAGCCCGACCACGTTTGGCATCGTAATCCATGGAGTCTGCACTCATTTTATAAGCATCATCACGGGCTTTGACATGACCCCATAGTTTTGCATATTTTTGTTGTTCGGCATAAAATATTGAATCTGCGTAGAGATTGATCCCATTCTTTTGGATATGAACGTTGCCGTAAGCTCGAACCTGTTTTGCCTTGTCGTTGTAATGAGCGGAGTCGCAATACATCGTATTGCCTTGATAAATAAAGCTTACCGTGCCTACTAAACGGTGGACACCATTTTTTATGGCGTAAATTTTCTCGGTACCGGGTAATAATTGGAGTTTACCCTGACCAACTAATGAGCCCCAACATACAAATGCCATCCAAAAGAGAGCAAAACGCAATTGAGGTATTTTTATCATTTTAGTTTTGAAGCGTCTGTTTACGATCAGGCCCTACAGAGATAACGCGAATTGGAATATTTAATTGTGCTTCTAAGTAGTCGACGTAACTTTTCAGTGGAGCAGGTGCCGAGGCGTAGGTATCTAAGTCGGTGAGGTCGCAGTGCCAACCTTCAAGTTGTTCGTATATTGGCTCAATATCGAGGTCAGTGATATCGTAAGGGAAGTTTGTTGTTTTTTCACCGTTAATGAGGTAGTGCGTACATACATTAATGTGCTCAAATATACCCAACACATCGCTTTTCATCATGGCAAGTTCAGTAACACCATTGACCATAATGGCATAACGCAATTGAACGAGGTCTAACCAACCACAGCGACGGGGTCTTCCTGTGGTAGCGCCAAACTCGTTTCCTTCTTTGCGAATGAGTTCGCCAACGGCGTCGGTAAGTTCAGTAGGGAAGGGGCCGCCACCCACACGTGTACAGTAAGCCTTAAAAATACCGATAACAGCACCAATTTTTGTGGGTGCAATTCCTAAACCAGTGCAGGTTCCGGCAGTTACAGTATTGGATGAAGTCACAAAAGGATAGGTTCCAAAGTCGATATCGAGCATGGTGCCTTGGGCTCCTTCGGCAAGTACTTTTTTACCATTTTGGAGCGCTTCATTGAGGTAGTGTTCGGAATCTACAGCTGGAAGCGTTTTGAGTACTTCAATTGCATCAAACCATGGTTGTTCAAGTGCAGCAAGATCGTAAGTAAAATCTTTGTGGTGCATAAGAATACCTTCGTGTTTTTCGACGAGTGCACGGTATTTTTCTAAAAAATTGGGCGAAAAAATATCGCCAACGCGCAAGCCGTTTCGACCAGTTTTGTCCATATATGTCGGACCTATTCCTTTGAGGGTTGAACCAATCTTATCTTTGCCTTTTGCGTGTTCTGATGCGGCATCGAGTAATTTGTGCGTCGGTAAAATTAAATGCGCTTTTCTAGAAAGAAGAAGTCTAGTACTGAAGTCGATATTAAAAGGTTTGAGTTTGTCTAGTTCGGCCCTAAAGACCACTGGGTCAATCACCACGCCGTTGCCCACAAGATTGATGACCTTGGGGTGAAAGATCCCGGAGGGGATGGTGTGTAAAACGTGTTTGATTCCTTCAAATTCTAGGGTATGACCAGCGTTGGGGCCACCTTGAAATCTCGCGATAATGTCGTAGGAAGGTGTGAGTACATCGACAATTTTCCCTTTGCCTTCATCTCCCCATTGTAAGCCTAATAGTACGTCTACCTTCATGATTGTTGTTCAAAAAACTTTTTAATTTGTTCGAATTCTTGAAAAATACCAAAGATGTGTTCCATTCTGGTCAGTTCAAATATTTTATTTAGTTGTGCGTTTGGCTGAAACAAGACTGTATCTCCTAAATTGAGCCTAGAGCGGGTAAGGGTTTTAACTAAAAAAGCGATTCCTGTCGAATTGATATATTCTAGCTCTGATAAATCTATAACTAGATTCCAGTTTTCGATTTGATCGAGGTGCTCAATGGCATTTTCTCGGTCACTTTCCGTAAAGAATCTACCTTGGAGTTTGATAATGCTCAAAGGACCATTTTGTGATAGTTGTACTTCCATTAGTCAGTCGGATTTTTTTTAACGCCGTAAAAATATAAAGAATGGTGCTGAACGGAGACACCAAAAAGTTCTTCTATTGTCGCTTTAATTTGTTGTATTCTTGGGTCGCAAAATTCGATGACTTCACCGGTATCTGTAATAATGAGGTGGTCGTGTTGCTTCGATGCATGTGAGCGCTCAAATTGGGCTATATTTTTACCAAATTGGTGTTTGCGCACCAAATTGCAGGCAAGTAAAAGTTCAATGGTATTGTAAAGCGTTGCTCTAGAAACACGGTAATTGTGGTTCTTCATTTTGATATAAAGGGATTCAATATCAAAGTGACCTTCGTAAGCATAGATTTCTGCGAGTATGGCAAAGCGCTCCGGTGTTTTTCGGTGGCCATTTTGCTCTAGATAAGCGGCAAAAATGTCTTTAACAGTTGTTGAAATTTGATTTGTACCCATCTTTCAGGCCCTAAAGTTAAGTATAAATTTGCGAAAGATGACATAAAAAAAGGGGGCCGAAACCCCCTTCATATGATTTGGATTGTGCTTATTCGCCACGTTCCATTTTTTCTTTTAATTCCGAGAGTGCATTGAGGTCACCGAGCGTAGATTTCTCTGCACTTTGGTTGATCGCTTTTACTGCTTGGTCGGTAGAATTTCCGCTTGGTTTCTTTCCGCCCTTGCTCGGCGTGGATGGTTTGTCTTCTCCTTCTTCGAATAAACGCGTGTGGGATAGAACAATTTTCTTAGCATCTTTATTGAATTCAATGACTTTGAAGTCAAGGGTTTCTTCAACTTTAGCGTTAGAACCATCTGCTTTGCGAAGGTGTTTTGCAGGGCAAATTCCTTCTACTCCATAAGGTAAGGCAACAATACCCGACTTGTCTTTCATGTCGATAATGGTGCCGCTATGAACGCTACCTTCAGAGAAAGTACTTTCAAAAACATCCCATGGGTTTTCTTCAAGTTGTTTGTGACCTAGAGAAATGCGACGGTTGTCGCGATCGATTTCAAGAACAAGAACTTCCATGGCGTCTCCTACTTTACAGAATTCTGATGGATGCTTGATTTTTTTCTGCCAAGAGAGATCCGAGATGTGGATAAGACCATCTACACCTTCTTCTAGTTCAACAAAAACACCGAAATTCGTGAAGTTGCGCACTTTTGCACTGTGGAGTGTACCAACTGCATATTTGATTTCGATATCGTTCCATGGGTCTGGCATGAGTTGTTTGATACCCAAAGACATTTTGCGTTCTTCGCGGTCTAGGGTAAGTACAACCGCTTCTACGTTGTCTCCGATTTTTAGGAAATCTTGGGCAGAACGCAGATGCTGCGACCAGCTCATTTCCGAAACGTGGATCAGGCCTTCAACACCAGCTGCAATTTCAATGAATGCGCCGTAATCAGCCATGACAACAACTTTACCGGTTACTTTATCACCTACGTTCAAGTTGGTGTCTAATGAATCCCAAGGATGTGGTTGTAATTGTTTAAGACCTAGAGCAATGCGTTTTTTATCGTCATCAAAATCGAGGATAACTACATTGATTTTCTGATCTAATTCTAGCATTTCTTCTGGATGCGTTACGCGACCCCAAGAAAGGTCGGTGATGTGAATAAGACCGTCAACTCCACCGAGGTCAATGAAGACACCGTAAGAGGTGATGTTTTTAACCACACCTTCCAAAACTTGACCTTTTTCAAGGCCAGAAATGATTTGTTTTTTCTGTTCTTCGAGCTCCGCTTCGATCAACGCTTTGTGAGAAACGACAACATTTCTAAATTCTTCGTTGATTTTAACGACCTTGAATTCCATGTTTTTACCAACATAGATATCGTAGTCGCGGATTGGCTTGACGTCAATTTGTGAACCCGGTAAGAAAGCTTCAATGCCGAAAACATCGACAATTAAACCACCTTTGGTACGACATTTAACAAAGCCTGTAATGATTTCTCCTGTACGTAGTACGTCGTTCACGCGGATCCAAGCACTGTGCATGCGTGCAGTGCGGTGAGAGACAATCAGCTGACCTGTTTTGTCTTCGAGGCAATCGACGAAGATGTCTACGACGTCGCCAGGTTTGAGGTCTGGATTGTAGCGAAATTCGTTTGCTGCAACAACACCTTCAGATTTGTAACCAATATTGATGATTACTTCTTTTTTGTTGAGCATGACAACAGTCCCTTGAATCACTTCTTTTTCCATGATAGAAGTGAGGGTGTTTTCGTAGCGATCTCCGAGTTCGGAGCGTTCTACCTGATTGTAGCCATCCAATTGGAGTGCTTCCCAATCAAAATCTGCAGATCCCTGCGGTTCAATGTGTTTTGCCATTTGGCGTTAAATTTGTATTTCTAACACCCTGAATATTAGAAAGTTGTTAAACAAAAATAATTGGCGTATTCAGGGAACGCACTCAAAATGAGGTGCAAAGGTAGTAAAAATTACTTGAAAAACAAGTGCATTGAACACTTAATTGTCGGAGACATTTAACGGGAAATGCGCAAATAACGCAAGCTCTGGTCCTTGTTGGAGTAAACATTTTCTCCAGAGTTCTGAAGGGCGTTCTTTGAGGAGTTGGGTGTCTTTGAAATGAGCAGTGCAAATCCATGCGCGATCAGCAATTTCGGATGATAATTGTGCTGCACCCCATCCGGAATAACCAGCAAATAAGCGAAGATGCTCTTTAGGCTTCGGCACAGCGTGTGCGCTGATAAGAACTTCTTTCCAGTCACCGCCAAAAAAGAGATGGTCTGTTACTTGAATTGCACCTGGAATTGACGAGAAGCGATGCAGATAGAAAAGTTGTTCTTGAGCAACCGGCCCGCCATTGAAAATTGGAAGATCTAATTCGATGTGTTCAAAAAGATCGCTTAAAAGAAGGTCGGAAGGATGATTCAGCACTAGGCCAAAACTGTCTTCCTTCTCATGTTTAACCAAAAGAATGGCCGCGCGTTGAAAGAAAGCATCTGTGAGGTGCGGTTCAGATAGAAGGAGCGCACCTTGTTTGGGTGTTTCTTTGGTTTTAAAAACGTGTTGCGTTCGTATCTTCATTGACTTACCAACAAATAAACGAATTTTTTTGTGGTTTGCAATAGGCATTGATTAATTTTGTGTCCATGACTTTTGCTGCTATCGATATCGGAACCAATGCTGCAAGGCTACTAATAGCTAATGTAAGCCAAATATCTGGACGTATTCAATTTCAAAAAATAGCCTATTATCGCGTTCCGCTGCGCCTTGGTGACGAGGTATTTGATAAAGGTAAAATCAGTGCAAAGAAAGCACTTCAATTTCAGCACTGTATACATGCTTTTAAATCACTTTGTCAAACCCACAATGTTCAATTTTTAAGGGCTGTTGCTACCTCCGCAATGAGAGAAGCCGTAAACGCTAAGAAAATCAGCAAACAAATCCAACAACAAACAGGGGTTGAAATCGATATCATCTCCGGCGACGAAGAAGCCCAATTGATTTTTAATTCATTTGAACTCTTGAATCTGCAGCGCCTTCAGCAATTTGTGGTTGTCGATGTAGGAGGTGGCAGCACTGAAATAAGTGTTTTTGAGCACGGTCAGAAAGTGGCGGCACGATCTTTTGATCTAGGTACGTTGCGGATATTAAAAGGAAAAACCCATCAAAATTCTTGGTATGAACTCTCAGAATGGATTGCTAGCCATGTGCAGCTGGATGAGGAGCATACGATTTATGCAACAGGTGGCAACATTAACAGAGCACTAAAAATGATTGCACCTCAGCAAAAAGACACCCTGAATATCAACCAACTTCAAGAATTAAATACCGCTTTATCGAACTTAAGTTTAGAGGAGCGTTGTGCTAAGTTTCAGCTCAAGCCGGACAGAGCAGATGTTCTCGTGCCGGCCCTTACTATTTACATTTCCGCACTAACTGCGCTCAAGCAAACCTCATTAGTCGTTCCAAGGATCGGCTTGTCAGATGGGGTTATCTATCAATTATTTCTTCAAAATACGCACTTGTAAAAATGGCTCAAAAACCCGCAATTCCCAAAGGCACGAGAGATTTCCTCCCGACGGAAGTCGCCAAGCGCAATCATATGTTTGCCATCATCAAAGAGGTTTTTAGGTGCTATGGTTATGCGCCTATCGAAACACCTAGTTTTGAACTCTCCACCACATTATTGGGCAAATATGGAGATGAAGGTGATCGGCTTATTTTTAGAATTCTCAATTCTGGTGAAAAAATGCGAAAAGCTGACCTCGATGCTTTATCAAATGACAATTTACCAAGATTTGCCAATTCTTTGGCTGAGAAAGCCCTACGTTATGACCTTACTGTGCCTTTTGCACGTTTTGTAGTTCAGCACCAAAACGAGCTAACTTTTCCTTTCAAGCGCTATCAAATACAGCCCGTTTGGCGTGCAGACCGACCCCAACACGGCCGCTATCAAGAATTCACGCAATGCGATGTCGATGTTGTGGGTTCTGATGCGTTATTGTACGAAGTGGAGCTCATTCAAATTTTTGATGAAGTATTGACTAAATTAGGCTTACCAGGTTTTAGCATTCAATTCAACAACCGCAAAATTCTTAGTGGAATTGCAGAAATTTGTGGAGAAGCGCAACGCATTGTTGACATGACCGTTGCCATTGATAAACTCGATAAAATCGGTGAAGATGGTGTCATTTCAGAACTCGAGCAAAAAGGATTTTCTGCCGCCTCCATAGAAAAAATAAAGCCCTTATTTGCCTTTGAAGGTAGCAACGATGACAAATTAAAGCTGATGCGTACGTATTTAGCTGAAAGTGAAATTGGCCAAAAAGGTCTGGACGAACTGACAGAAGTGCTCGAACAAATCAATGAACTCGGTTTACAAAAAGGCCAGCTGGTTTTTGACTTGACCTTAGCCCGTGGGCTCAATTATTACACGGGTGCTATCTTTGAAGTGAAGGCTCATGGCGTCAAAATGGGTAGTATTTGTGGCGGTGGTCGTTATGATGACCTTACAGCCTTGTTTGGTCTGAAAGGCCTGTCTGGTGTAGGTATATCGTTTGGTGCTGATCGCATTTACGACGTGATGTCTGAGCTCGATTTATTTCCAAAAGAACTCGACCGTACGCTCGATCTCTTGTTTGTGAATTTCGGGGTGAACGAAGCCAAGTATGGTTTAAAATTATTGCAGCAAGTGCGCAACCTAGGCCTAGCTGCTGAGTTATACCCAAGCACGGCAAAATTGCAAAAACAACTCAAATACGCCAACGACAGAAAGGTTCCCTATGTAGTCATTATAGGCGCTGAAGAGGCAGCTGCAGGCATGCTCAGTTTAAAAAACATGGAAACAGGCGCTCAAGAGCAGCTATCAAGTGCCGATTTTCTTACCAAATGCGCGCAACTTTTTTGAGGTCATTGCGCATTTCGCGTCCCTCCTCAATCTGAAATGCTTCAAAAAATTCTGGACAGTTTTTAAGAGGTCCATTTACTCGGTACATACCAGGTGAGTGTGGGTCTGTTGCCAAGCGTTTTTTCATTTCAGCCTCGGTGTATTTTATTTTCCAGAGTTGTGCGTAGGCAATAAAAAAGCGCTGCGCTGGGCTGAATCCATTGACTTTCTGGTTTGCTGAAAATTCTGCTGTGCGTTTGTAAGCGTAATAGGCCATTGTAAGGCCGCCTAGATCTGCAATGTTTTCACCCATTGTTAAATCGGCATTGACACAGTGATCTTCGATAGGGCAGAAGCCGGAGAAAGTAGCGCCGAGCAATTTTGTTTTTTCTTCAAAAAGCTGACGGTCTTCATCGGTCCACCAGTTGGTAAAGGAGCCGTCTGCCGCGAATTTACTTCCCATATCGTCGAAGCCGTGGGTAAACTCATGTCCAATGACCATTCCGATGCGTCCGTAGTTGACCGCGTCTTCGTAGGTTTCATCAAAGAAAGGAGCTTGCATGATACCCGCAGGAAAAGCAATTTCGTTGAGTAGCGGGTGGTAGTAAGCATTGACCATATGAGCGGGCATCCCCCATTTGTCTTTATCGACAGGCTTACCTAATTCAGCATAGTTTTTTGCTACACTGAAACGACTCATTTCCCTGTAGTTAGCTGCGTATTTGTCGGGAAAGAAGCGCAAGCTGGAGTAATCTTCCCATTTGCTCGGGAATCCGAGTTTACGGCCAATTGCATTCAGTTTAACAATGGCTTCTGTTTTGGTCGCATCAGACATCCAGTCCAATTGCTCAATGCGCTCTTTGTATACATAAAGCAGGTTATCTACCATTTCATTGACGCGGTCTTGTGCGGCTTTTGAGAAATGCTTATCGACAAAAGCTTTCCCTAAAAGTTCACCCACTTCTAAATTGGTCATTTCTTCAATTGCCAATTCTTCAATGGGTTGTTGTTCACGTTTACCTGACAATACGCCTTCGTAGAAATCAAAATTAAGTTGAACAAACGCTTCATTGAGATGGCCGGCATAATGGTTGATCACGCACCACTGTAGATAGCTTTTAATTTGGTCAATTGGGGAATTGTGCCAAAGTTCTGCTAATGCTAAGTTGAATGCTGGGTTACTTACAATAATGGTATCTGGTGTGCTACAGGAAATATCAGCGAGGTATTGATTGAAATTAAAATGCGTCCCAAAGCTGAGTTGTACTTCTGTCAATGCTTGTTTGTTATAGGTTCTTTCTGGCTCCCGCAGCTCAGACGGACGTAGCATGGGCTCGGCTAACTTAGTCTCTAAATCAAAGACCTGTTGCGCCGCTTGGGCTGCGTTTGCCATTTGAGCAAGTGCAAAGGATTTTTGAATATGTTCTATGTAGGCGCTTCTTATTGCTGCATATTTAGCATCATAATAGTAGTCTCTATTAGGCAAGCCAATACCACCCTGTCCTAAATAGGCTACATTATTTGAAACATTTTTGAGGTCTTGCCCTACGCCAAAACCAAAAAATGCACCCACACCATCTTTGTGAAGTTTGGATACAACTGCTTGTAAATCGGCTGTTTTTTGTACGGCTGCAATAAGTTGAAGATCTTCTTGAATCGGAATAATACCTAATTGATTTCGACGCGACATATCGGTGTAAGATCGGAAATAAGCACCCAATAATTGGTTTTGAGATCCGATAGCGCCCGGGTTTTCTGCAGCTTCATTTAGAAGCTTTACTAACTTTTTATTATTGGCTTGTTCTAGTTCGTTAAAACTACCCCAACGTGATTCACTTGCAGGAATTTCCGTTTTGGCAATCCAGGCGCCATTTGCAAACAAAAAGAAGTCGTCTGCAGGCTGAATAGTCGTGTCTAAGGCTTTGAGGTCAATGCTTTGCAGCACTTGGCTTTGGTCTTTATTTATTTTTATTTGCTTGCAGCTTGCTAAAATGGCTCCAATGGCCAAAGCGTAAATCAATTGGTGTTTCATGTCTTTATTGTTGTTTGATCATGTGAATATGTGGGATGCCATCCTCTAAGTAGATTGCTCCCGTTGGTACAAAGTTGTGTTTTTTATAAAAGTTTTGCAAATGGGCTTGGGCCGACAGTACAATTATTTGAGGACCAAATCGTGTATGAATTTGTTCGATACAAAAGCGCATAAGCTCATGACCTAGCTGTTGTTTGCGGTAGGCTTCGGCAACGATTACTCTTCCTATTGAAATTTCAGGGTAAGCAAGACCAGCAGGTACGATGCGTGCACAGGCCACCAATTCATCGTCGTGGTGAATAAATACGTGCAGTGAGAGCTGGTCCCTGTCGTCTAGGTCTTGGTAAACACAGTTTTGCTCTACGACAAAAACTTCGCTGCGCAATTGCAGGTACGCATAAAGTTCAAGGGGTGATAATTCGGTAAATGAATGGATGGAAAAATGAAGTGACATTTTTTAATTACTAGGATTAATAAGCGCCATGATATCTTCTGAGAAACCATTCCGCAACGAGTAAGCCAATCAAGACAAAAAATAACAGAAGGTAGTCTAAAAGTGGATCAAACTGGTGATTTTCTGATCTTAACGCCACGAGGTCTTCTTTTTTATCGAGCATAGCTATGAGCTGCTTATAATCTTTGAGCGCAACAACTTTGGCATCGGTTTGGTTGGCCAATTGATAAAGCGTGGAGTGACGGGCAGCAGATTCGAGTTGTTCTAGATCAATATCTTCGACAATGAATGCTCCCGTTTTTGTATATTTTTTTTGGTCATGGGTGGTATAGGCTTTCCAATAATAACGACCGGGCTTTAGTTTTCCAAATTGCTGTTGGTAAAAATCTCCTCTCGTACTAAAGGTTCCCTTCCGAACTTTCTGATGTTCATAATCGAGTTCCCAAAATATTTTTGGCGAAATTATGGCTTGAAGCGCTTCGTTATAGAAGGTTGCATTGAGGTCGCAGTTTTCTGACGTCGTGCGTTTTTTTGGTGCCTGAACCCTGAGGCCGCTCCCTTCTTTTTTGACCAAAAGGTAGGCGCAGATTTCTCCTGTAAAAGCGTCAAATGCCTCATGGTTCTGTTTTTTAATGTAATTGACCATACGCCATCGCCAAAGGCCTTCACCCAATAAACAAGCACTGCGTGTATTGTTGCGGTCATTAAAAACCAATAAAGGTGTTCCTTTTTGAATATTTCCGATGCGCTGCGTAAAAAGTACTTGAGTACCCGAATTGGCCTTGACGTCTCCAAATTTTTTGGTCAGTGGGGGTAAGGTTTCAGTTAGGGTCAGCCATTCTGAATTGGGTTGATACAATGCAAAACCATTGTTTAGCTGCGCTTGAACTTCTTCTAGTTGCTGCCTTAACTCAAGTTCAAGACCCGTTTTTAATTTTGCAGCAATTTGTGCTTCTGTTTGCGTTCCTAAAATGTACCAAATTGGTATGTTTTTCAATTCAAAGGCGTCGAGGAGCGTTTGCTGAAAGCCTTTACCGGGGTCGTGCCAAATGACCAGATCAATTGTATTTATTTTTAACTCTTTGATTTGATCAGCATGCCGCACCTCTACCTCGTAATTCAGGTTTCCTGACAAAGCTTGTTTTAGCGCAGAAATATCCGGATGTGGGGCGTAGCTGTAGAGTAAAATTTTACTGCGGCTATCTAGAACCTCAATGTAAACCGTTTTATTATTATTTTGATACGAAAATTCGCCCTTTACTTTTTCAATAACGATTTTGTATTCGTGAATACCTGGTTTTTCGGCTTTGGTTTCAAATTGAATGGTGGCTTTGCTTGTTCGGCTCTGCGGTAGTTGTATGGATTGCGAACGGAGTTTTTTTCCATCTTCAAATAAGTGAACACGTACGTTTTTGCCTGCGTAACGCTGGGCTTCTATATCGACCTCCATCTTAAAGCTATTGTTAAGAAAGGCGAGTTCATTATGTACTACATTAGTAAGTATCAAGTCTTTTTTGACAGCGGTATCACCAACCGCCAAACTGTACACAGCCGTCAAGGGCAGGTTTTCAGCGCTGTACATCGGGTGTGCACCAGCATTATAATTGCCGTCAGAAATCAAGACTACTGCGCCAAGGTTTTTGTTCATAAATTGATTGGCAGCTTGATTAAAAGCCAGCTCCATATTTGTTTGTGCTGCTGTAAACCCTCGATCTGAAACTTCGAGGTTGTTGCCAAAATTCCAAGTAAGTAACTCGAATCGATCTGCTAATTTTTGTTGAAGCGAAGTTTGATAGGCCTTGATTTGTGGCGCTAGTTTTTCACGGTCTTTGTAATTCAGCATAGAAGATGAGCGATCTATAAGCGTGAGCACAACAGGCCGCTCCGTTTCAAAGTTGGTTTGCTCTAACAGAAGGCCAAGAAGGAGCAGGCCAATTAAACCCAAACTCAATGCGCGCAAAATGACCAATGTAACCCGAAGCTGTTTTGATTTGGAAACCAGCCAGGCTTGCTTGCGGTAAAAATAAATGCTAATAAGGACGGACAGGGCAAGAATTGGGGGTATCCACCATAAAGAATAAGAAGACAGCAAATGCATATGTCAAAAATACATACATTTTTACTTAAATTCGTGGCTCCAAAACAATCAACATGTCAAAAACAGTTTATATCCTCTCGGCAGTACGTACGCCAATTGGTTCATTTATGGGCGCTTTTTCAGGTGTATCAGCAACCCAATTAGGTGCAACAGCAATTCGCGGAGCACTTCAAAAAGCGCAACTAGATCCTGCATTAGTCGACGAAGTATTTATGGGCAATGTCTTGCAAGCAGGGGTAGGCCAGGCACCAGCACGCCAGGCAGCAATGGCTGCTGGTCTGGGAAAAAACGTACCCTGCACGACTATTAACAAGGTATGTGCCTCTGGCATGAAATCCATTATGCTTGGTGCGCAAAGTATTTTAGCTGGCGATAATCATGTGGTTGTGGTAGGCGGTATGGAAAACATGTCCCAAACACCACATTACTTTGAAGCCCGCAATGGTACCAAATTTGGCAATATCAGTATGCTAGATGGTATTACCAAAGATGGGCTACTTGATGTAGACAACAAAGTCCCTATGGGCAATTGCGCTGAGCTTTGTGCCACTAAATATGCAATTTCTAGAGAAGCACAAGACGAATTTGCCGTTGCGTCTTATCAGCGCGCTGCCGCTGCCTGGCAAGCGGGTCGTTTTTCCGAAGAAGTAGTTGGGGTTTCGGTTCCGCAGCGCAAAGGCGATCCAATTACGGTAGTCGAGGACGAAGAATATAAAAATGTGTTTTTAGATAAAATTCCTGCATTGCGTCCTGCTTTTGAAAAAGAAGGTACCATAACAGCAGCCAATGCTTCAACGCTCAACGACGGGGCCTCTGCGCTTATTTTGGTTTCAGAAGAAGCCGTTGAAAAATACGGTCTGAAGCCAATTGCCAAAATTGTTTCTTATGCCGATGCAGCCCAAGCTCCAGAATGGTTCACCACCGCTCCTTCACTTGCGATTCCAAAAGCTCTTGCAAAAGCGGGGTTAACGACCTCCGATATTGATTACTGGGAACTCAATCAGGCTTTTGCCGTTGTGGGCTTGGCCAATATTCAAATTTTAGGTTTGGATCCTGCGAAAGTTGATGTAAATGGCGGAGCAGTTGCCTTAGGGCACCCGCTCGGGAATTCGGGCTCGCGCATTGTTGTTACCTTATTGCATGTATTGAAGCAAAATGGCGGCAAGCGCGGTGGAGCTGGTATCTGCAATGGCGGTGGCGGTGCTTCTGCTATGGTAGTTGAGCTCGTTTAATCATTTGTAAAAAGTCAACTTCAATACCAAACTTTTCTTTGAGTTTGGTGTTACCTTTTTATGTATCAACTCAAAAGAACTCAATTTATTCCAACAGATTTGCAAATGTGTTGGGACTACTTTTCTTCGCCTTTAAATCTCCAAGAAATTACGCCGCCGAGCATGGGTTTCATTGTCAAGTCTGAGGTGCCTCAAAAAATGTACGAAGGCCTCATGATTGCTTATACTGTTAAACCTTTAGCCGGAATTCCAATGAATTGGGTTACGGAGATCAAAACCGTAAAGGATCTTTCGTTTTTTGTCGACGAACAGCGCGTAGGCCCTTATAAAATTTGGCATCATGAGCACCATTTTAAAGCAGTAGAAGGCGGAGTTGAAATGACCGACATCGTAACCTATGTGTTGCCTCTTGGTATTTTAGGGCGCTTGGTACACCCATGGTTGGTGCGCCCAAAACTAGAACAAATTTTTGCCTACCGTTTTCAGAAGGTAGACCTACTTTTTAAGTAACCTAGGTTACGCTCTCATTTTAGAATTCTCCTTAATTTTCAAATATGGAACAGCAAGCAATCATTGAAGTCAAAGGTTTGCAAAAATCTTTTGGTTCGTTTGAGGCTGTAAAAAACGTCAGTTTTACGGTCAATAAGGGCGATGTATTTGGGTTTTTAGGACCCAATGGCGCTGGTAAGAGCACCACCATGCGCTGCATGCTCTCTTTAATCAAGCCCAATGCAGGCGATATCCGCATTTTTGGAAAAAACTTATTTGAAGAGCGCAACGCCATCTTGGCCAAGGTGGGTAGTATTGTTGAAAAGCCTGATTTTTACAAATATTTGTCAGCGCTTAAGAATTTAGAAATTTTTGCACGCGTTTCCGGTGCGCAAGTAAGTCAGAAAGACATCTACGAAACACTTGATTTTGTAGGTTTATTAGGTAGAGAAAAGGATAGAGTAGGAGGATTTTCGCACGGAATGCGCCAAAGATTGGGTATTGCTCAAACCTTATTGCATCAGCCAGAGCTCATTATTCTTGACGAGCCAACAACTGGTTTGGATCCACAAGGTATCATTGAGGTTAGAGACCTTATTTTGCGTCTGAAAAATGAGCAAAACAAAACGGTCATTCTTTCTTCGCATCAATTAGCCGAAATCGAACTCGTTGCCAACCGCATGGTCATTATTAACAAAGGGCAAACCATCATTGAAGGCTCAGTTGCCGAACTTATGAACGCACAAGAAACACTTTTACACATCGAGCTAGCCCAAAATAGCCAAGGTGCAGCTGCACTTATTCAAGAAATTCTACCTCAAGTAAAAGTTCAGGTAAGCTCACCCAAAACTTTAGAATTAAGTATAGAAAAGAAACATATTTCAAACCTCAACAACAAATTAGTTCAGGCGGGCTTTGAGGTGGTTGCCCTCGAACCAAAACGCAAACTAGAAGATTTTTTCATTCAAATGACACAAGCCTAATGCTCTGGAAAAACACGTACAACGAATTCATAAAGATTCTTGCCAAGCCTCGTAGCTACATTGGTTTGGCCGCGCTCACCCTGCTCATCTTAATCATTCTTTTTGCCATGAAAGCAGATGGCCGCATGTACATTTCTTTTGTGACGGCCTCTTTTGAGCAAACACTCTCTTTTAACGGTAATATCTTAAATGGTAACCTCATTGCATTCATCATTTTGCAAATGCTGATAGTCCATATTCCTTTGCTTGTAGCCCTCGTGACTGGTGACCTACTCTCCGGTGAGGCAGCTATGGGTACCCTACGTATGTTGCTTACCAAACCAATTAGCCGCAGTCAGGTGGTATTTTCTAAGTTAATTGCAGCCGCTGTATACACTTTCATTTTAGTGATTTGGATGGGTTTTTTAGCCTTGGTTGTCGGGCGTTGGGTTTTTGGTACTGGAGATTTAATTGTGCTCAATTCGGACGGCTTGGTTATTTTGAACTACCAGGATATCTTATGGCGCTACGGCTTGGCTTTCTTGGTGGCATATCTTGCCCTCATGACCATTGCTACGCTGTCCATTGCATTTTCTGCTTTTGCAGATAATTCTATTGGCCCCATTGTGTCAACTATGGCTGTTATTATCCTTTTTACCATCATTGGTACACTAGACGTTAGTGTATTCGATCACGTCAAGCCCTGGTTGTTTACCACTCATATGGCCTCTTGGCGTTCGTTTTTCAGTGACCCCGTGCCTTGGGCGGCCATTTGGGATTCAATTTGGATCTTATTGGCTCATAACATCTTGTTTGTAGCCGTTGCTGTATTTAAATTCAAAAGAAAAGACATTACCTCATGAAGCACCTTTTATTCGTATTCGCACTCTTCAGTTCAGCGCTCAGTTTTGCTCAAGATCCAAATGAACTTGTGAAAGCCGTTCGGCTAAAAATAGCAAAGGTGCAGGATTACTCTGCCGATGTACATATCAAGGCACAGGTCCCTATGATCAAAATTGACGAAGTGGACGCAAAGGTATTTTACAAAGTACCCAATCAAATGAAGGTAGAATCAAAGGGTATAGCTATTTTACCTAAACAAGGTTTAGGAGACCTCAATCATTTCTTAACCAACGAAAAGGCCTACACCTGCGCCTTTAATGGTACCAAAATGATTGGCGAAGTCAAAACTGCTGTAGTTTCCGTATTGCCGCTTACCGAAAACACCGATGTCATTTTAGTCAAATTGTGGATAGATCCGACCAGAGACTTGATCTTAAAATCACAAATTACAAGTAAAAGCAACGGCACCCTAGATATCTCCTATTTTTATGGTGCCCAGGCAAAATACGGTTTGCCCTACAAAATGATTTTTACCATCGATGTGAAGAAATTTAAATTGCCAAAAAGTGTTGCTGCTGATTTACACCAAAACAAAAAAAAGCCTAAAACAACAGATGGCCCGCAGAATGGCACTATTATCTTACAAATGAGCAATTATCAAATAAATCAAGGTATTTCAGACGCTCAATTCAAGAATTAATGAAATCCTTATTTTAATAAATCACCTCAATAAGGGTGGTGTCGAACGCATTAGTATTCGTGGTTTTCTGGCCATTATTAGCTGTATTGAGCTCCCAATAGAAAATAGAATAGTTGGTGTTGCCATTATTGAGGCAATAAAAGGTGGTGTCCAGGGCTCCGTAAAAGTCCTGAGCGGTAATTGGACAACAACTTAGGCAGCCTGCCAAACCCTCTTGTTTAATGTAACGAAAATGATCTAGGGCTCCTGGATTATTGTTCTTGAAATGAAGTTTGGCCCAGGCCATAGCAGTTGTCGATAAATTGACAATATTGGGATCTTTGATACTTAAGGAGGAGTAATAGATGTCTTCTTCTAAAGGGAAATATAAATCCTTACTTACAAGCAAAATATAGCGCTCCATTTTTTCTCTCGGCACAACAAATTCATAGGTACCATTGGCAGGAAGCACTATGCTTTTGACAAATAGTTGGTCTGAGGTTCCAATTGGAACCTTGTATAGCGCAGCAGTAGCACCTTCTAGCCCTTGATTAAAAGTATGGTCTGTTATGGTTCCTTTGATCAGGAATTCACCGGTTCCTTTTTCACAACCAAGAAGCAAACAACTAAGGCAAATGATCGTCAAAAAAAGCGTGCTTAAGCGTTCCATTTGGTTATTAAGTTTTGTTTTTCTGCCGGAACAAAAAGGTAATCGCCTCCAAAGTGTTTATCGGTTTCCAATTTGCAAACCAAGCCATCAAGCCCGCAGCGGACATAGTTTAATTCACTAAAAAAGTTGAATAATTGTTGCTCGTTTTTTGGGTCAATTTCTAATTGGACAATTGGTCTTTTTTCTTGCAAAACATTTCCGAGTAACTGAAAAACCTCCCATTCGTGTCCCTCGATGTCACATTTGATATAGTCGATGCGTTCGAAGGTATGGAAGAAATCAGCAGTATTGACCATTTGCACTTCTTGCGTACGTTCTGTCGTGTTTTGCTCGTCTGGTCGGATAATGTGTGGAAGTCCGGTGCGGATCATGCCATTGGTTTGTGGTAGTACCATTGTAATACTGCCAGCTTCTTTACCGAGTGCCACATTGTGAAGCTCCATGTTTTCTAGATGCCCAATAAAATGGTTCAGGACCGCATGAAATTGAGGGAGGGGTTCTATGGCAACCACTTTGCCATTTTTAGCTAGCCGAGTAAAGTTTTTGGCAAAGTAGCCTAAATTGGCGCCAATGTCTATGACGACAAAATCTGGCTCAATGATGCGCTGCACAAAATAATGAAATTTAAAAGCTTCTTTGTTCTTGAGCACGCTCAAATCATAGAGAAGGTAGAAGAAGCGGTGAAGGGTCATCAAGTAAGCGCGTTGGGGTAATAATACGTATAGCAATTTCTTCATGCCGATTCTTTGATTCAAAAGTACAATTATTTCTATTTTTAGCGAATGAAAATAAATATGTTCCTTGCTTTTGCGCTTTGTCTATGCACAAAGGGCCTAGCGCAGCTCCAACTCGAGCAAATGATGAAGGGCCCGGGTTTTGTGGGTGCTTTACCGGAGGCTCCGGAATGGTCCGTTGACGGCAAACTAATTTATTATTGGAGGAAGTACCCAGATTCCTTACAAAAAACATTTTACAGTTATCACTTGAGTAAAAAACAAACCGAAGTTTTAACGAATAAGCAATGGCAAGACCGCTGGGTTTGGACGTCTGGTGCAGGCACATTAAATTACCTCAGGCTACACAATGAAAAGCTAGAAGGCCTCGATTCGAAAACACAGCAAATAAAGACCTATCCATTATTTACCAATACGATTTGGAACTTACAAGTTCAAAACAATGCACAGACGGTTGTTTTTCAGCAGGGTCAAAGCTTATTTATTTTCGACCTTCAAAATGGTCAATCTAATAATTTAGTGACGTATCGAAAGTCAAAAGCAGACACCCCATTGTCCGACGATTTGTCTCAAACAGAACGTGCATTTTTTGAAAGTATTCGAAAAAAAGAATTGCAAAGTACCAAATTCGATTTGCCAGCCATCAAATTCATATCCTTCGAACTCCAAGGCGCCTTGCAAGTAGACCCCACAGCTCGTTTTGTTTTGCTAAAGGAAGTACATGAGCCCAAAGAAAAAGCAACTGAGGTACCGCATTATATTTCTTCTGATGCCTACGTATACAATGAAAAAGCGCGCTCAAAAGTGATGAATGAAGAACCTGCTCAGCGCTTATTTTTACATGATTTACATTCAGACTCATTGGTGGAACTTGATTTTTCTGGGCTCACCCAAATGAATGCCAAAGACCGCGCGCTCATTATTCATCCTGTTATTTTTTCCCAAACAAAACCTTTGGCCGTGTTTGATATTCGCAGCGCCGACAACAAAGACCGTTGGATTGTTTGTCTAGAACTAGAAACAAGCCGGATAAAAGAACTCGAACACCAACACGATAGTGCCTGGATTGGTGGGCCGGGCATTTCTTCTTGGAATTTTGAAACAGGTACACTAGGTTGGCTTAAAGACGCCCAAACCATTTATTTTCAATCTGAAGAAACAGGTTATTCTCATTTGTATACCCTTGATTTGAGTTCTGGAAAGAAGCAAGCTTTAACAAATGGCCACTACGAAGTGCATCAAGCAGTTTTATCAAACGACCTCAATAGTTTTTATTTGACCTGCAATAAAAATCATCCTGGCGTTCGGGACTTCTGGCGTCTGGATCTCCAATCAGGCGCACTTATTCCCATCCTTACTCAAACGGGGGCATATGAATTGCAAATTTCACCCGACGAAAAGCAACTGGCTTATCGTTTTAGTACCAGCACCCAACCATGGGAAATTTTTACATGCAGCGTCAAAAATCCAAAAGATCAAGTCCAAATAACGACCTCAACAACCGAAATATTCCAAAGCTACACTTGGCAAAAGCCTGAAATTTTGAGTTTTAAAGGCTCAGACGGTATTGAAGTGTTTACACGAATGTACGCGCCCAAACCTGAGTTAAAAAATGGCGCAGCGGTCTTGTTTGTTCATGGTGCCGGCTATTTACAAAATGCGCATCATTACTGGAGTTATTATCAGCGCGAGTTTCTGTTTCATCAAATGCTTATTCAAAAAGGTTATACGGTACTCGATGTCGATTACCGCGCCAGCGAAGGTTATGGCAGAAATTACAGGACTGCTATTTACAGGCATATGGGCGGCCGAGACCTCGAAGATTTTGTTGACGCCAAACAGTTTTTGGTTTCTAATTTCGAAATAGATTCAAATAGGGTGGGTATTTATGGTGGTTCTTATGGAGGTTTTATCACATTAATGGCGCTCTTTACGAAGCCCGGAACTTTTGCCTGCGGAGCGGCCTTGCGTTCGGTAACAGATTGGGCACACTACAACCACGAATACACCTCAAATATCTTAAATACACCCGCTGCGGACCCAGAGGCGTATCGACGAAGCTCTCCAATTTACTTTGCGGAGGGCCTTCAAGATCCACTTTTGATTTTACATGGCATGATCGACGATAACGTCCAGTTCCAAGATGTTGTAAGGCTTAATCAGCGCCTTATCGAACTCGGAAAAAAGGATTGGTGGATGGCACTGTACCCTGTAGAACGCCATGGATTTGAGTACACAAGCTCATGGATTGACGAATACAGACGGATTTATGAATTTTTTGAAACCCATTTAAAATAAACCTATGGCGCTACGCACTGAATTTCTCTACGATAAGCCACAAATTTTGGCGCATCTTGACGTACTTCAAGAATTGTATCCGAGCTTGACTGCCGAGCAATATGATCGAGAACTTGACTTAATGCTGCCGCATAATTATAGTCAGTTAGCGGTTTACGCCAATGACAAGTGTATTGCCATATGCGGTATTTGGATCGGTAACAAACTCTGGATTGGCAAGTATTTAGAGCTTGATAACATTGTAGTTTGCGCCGGTCACCGCAGCCAAGGAGTAGGGGATTTAATATTTAAGACCCTGGAGCAAAAGGCAAAAGAGGAAAACTGTAACATGCTCGCGTTGGATTCTTACACGAGTAATTTTAAAGCGCATAAATTCTTTTACAACCAAGGATTTGGCCCCAAGGGGTTTCATTTCATTAAGTTATTGAATCGAGAAGCCGTTCGTTAAACTAGTGGCCTTTTGCAGCCAAATAACGCTCTGCATCTAGGGCAGCCATGCAGCCTGTGCCCGCAGCGGTAATGGCTTGACGGTAGGTTTTGTCGGCGGCGTCTCCGGCTACAAATACACCAGCAACATTTGTTTTACTTGTGCCTGGTTGTGCATATTTGATGTATCCTGTTTCGTCGAGGTCGATGTAGTCTTTAAAAATGGCTGTGTTGGGTTGGTGACCAATTGCCACAAAGAAACCAGTACAGGTAATTTCGCTTTCTTGGTTGTTGCTTCGGTCGATAACGCGCACACCTGTAACAAGCTGACCATCGCCCAAAACCTCTAGTGTTTCTGTATTGAAGCGGATATCTATATTTGGTGTGTTTTTGACGCGCTCAGCCATGATTTTTGATGCGCGAAATGCGTCGCGGCGTACTAACATGGTTACTTTCTTGCAAAGTTTAGAGAGGTAGTGGGCTTCTTCGCAGGCCGAGTCTCCGGCACCAACAATGACTACTTCTTGATTTCTATAAAAGAAACCGTCACAAACCGCACAAGCAGAAACGCCTCCACCTAATTTGAGGTATTTTTGCTCGCTTTCAAGACCTAAATATTTGGCGCTAGCTCCTGTAGAGATAATGACGGTATCGGCATGGATTTCGTGTCCGTCTTCGGTCCAGCATTTATGGACGCTACCTGAAAAGTCAACTTTGGTTATAAAACCATTTCTCACATCTGTTTCAAATCTTTTTGCTTGCGCTTCGAGCTGCAACATCATTTCAGGACCAGTAACACCGTCTGGGTAGCCAGGGAAATTCTCAACTTCATTGGTGGTCGTGAGTTGTCCTCCGGGTTGCATGCCCTGATACATTACTGGTTTCATGTCGGCTCTTGCAGCATAAATTGCAGCGGTATAGCCTGCAGGTCCAGAACCGATAATAAGGCAAGAAAGGTGTTCGATTTGACTCATGATGTTTGTTTTTTTTGCAAAAATAATGCTTTGCGCGTTCTTAATTTGTAACATAGCGTACATTGTTTTGAACGTTTTCTCCACAAAGTAACTTTTCAACAAGTTTTTCGTTGGCAGAAAATAAAATGTATTTTCGCTTATTCAAACTAAAAAACTCATGACAAAGAACCTTATTCTATGTGCCTTTATTGGTCTTTCTTTGGTGTCTTATGCTCAAAAGAGCGAGACAGAAGGCCCTGAAAACCTCAATTGGTACCTCAAAGATCCAAAAGCCGACGGTGTCTATGGAACCGGTGCAACCAAAGCCTACGAAATGCTCAATGCGGCTGGCAGAACCTCAACTACAGTCATTGTTGCTGTCATTGATTCTGGTGTAGAAACAGACCACCCCGACTTAAAAAACGTTATTTGGGTCAACGAAGATGAAATTCCAAATAACGGAATCGACGATGACAACAACGGATACATCGACGACGTTCATGGTTGGTCTTTTTTAGGTGGCCCTAGCGAAGATATCGATCAAGAAGCACTCGAACTTGCACGCATGTACCGCACCGAAACCGAGTATTTCAAAGATAAAAAAGCGGAAGACATTCCAAGTGCTGAACGCGCGCGTTTTGCTACCTATGAAAAAATTAAAATTGCTTTTGAAAAAGAAATTTTTGAAAAAGAAAGTTCTGTTCAAAATGTACGCATGCTTGCAGACTACATGCAGCGCGTAGAACAGCAATCAGGCAAGGCCTTTTCTAAAGAAACGAATGCTGCTTTTACACCTGCAAATGAAGTTGACAAGCGTATCCAAAATCGCATGAAGTCCATTTTACTCATGATTCCTGCTGAACAGCTCAGCACGGAAGTCGAGGGCGCGCTAAAGTCAATGCAAGGTGCATTAGACATGTCCAAGCGCAATGCCGATTCCATCAGAACTTCCATTGTTGGCGACGACCCGAATGACCTCAGCAATAAAATTTATGGTTGTAACCGCTATGAAGGTCCTGACGCTATGCACGGCACGCATGTTTCTGGAATAATTGCTGCATCGAGAGCCAACGGAATGGGCATCGATGGTATTGCAGATAACGCACGCATTATGGTTCTCCGCGCTGTTCCGGATGGAGACGAGCGCGACAAAGACGTCGCAAATGCCATTATTTACGCAGTTGATAACGGTGCTAAGGTGATTAATATGTCTTTCGGAAAATACTGGACTCCTCACAAATTTTATGTGGATGAAGCTATTCAATATGCACTAAGTAAAGATGTATTATTAGTACATGCCGCTGGCAATGATGCCAAAGACAAAGATATTGAAGATTCCTACCCGACGCGTCGTTTGGATAATCAAACGAATGCACCAAACTGGATCGAAGTAGGTGCGAGCAGCAGTGCGAAAAGCGGTAAAAAAATCATTGCAAACTTTTCCAACTACGGTCTGACAACCGTTGATTTCTTTGCACCTGGTGTAGATATTTATTCTACAGTTCCAGACTACAACTACGAAAACGCGAGTGGAACCTCCATGGCTTGCCCGGCTACTGCGGGCGTAGCAGCCATGATTAGAAGTTATTTTCCTGAACTCAGCGCTACCGAAGTTCGAGATGTACTGATGAAAACGACGGCAAACTACAACAAAACAGTAGTAGCCCCTAACGGTGAAAAGGCCAAAATGAAAGACCTATGCATAACGGGTGGTTTTGTTAATGCTGCCAATGCGGTTTCCTATTTACTCGATAATAAATAAGATTTTCTTTTACTTATTGTCTAAAGCCACATGAAGTTCGTGTGGCTTTCTTTTTACCTTTGTATAAAAGTTTTTAAATGAATTTCAACCCTTGGTTGCTGGCTATTTTTGTGGTGGTTATTGTAACGATGCTCGTTATTGATTTGGGACTCGCCAATAAAAACACCCACCAAATCTCCAATAAAGAAGCGCTACGATGGACACTCATCTGGATTGGTTTATCGATGGGTTTTAGCGCGCTTATTTGGCTGCAAATGGGCTTTGCAAAGTTTGCTGAGTATCAGTCTGCATATTGGATTGAAGAAGCACTCTCCGTGGATAACATGTTCGTGTTTATCCTTGTCTTTAAGTTTTTTAAATTGGAGGGCAAACTCCAACACCGTGTTTTATTTTGGGGCATTATAGGTGCTTTGGTTTTTAGAGCAATTTTTATCTTTTCGGGTATAGGCCTAATCAAACTCACGTATTTACCTGCATTTGAATTGTTTGGTTATCAGTTTAGCCTCGATCAAGGTGCGCATGCGCAGCCAGGTTTTTTCTTCCGGCCTAATCTGATACTGACAATTTTTGGTGCTTTCTTGGTGTATGCTGGTGTTAAATCGCTAAGTGAAGGTTCTGATGACGCACAAAAAGATTTTAATAATAGTTTGGGTGCTCGGTTATTAAGTAAGGTTTTGCCTGTTACCAAAAACTACCACGATGCGCACTTTTTTATCAAAAGGGGAACGAAGCGCTTTGCAACGAAATTATTCTTGGTCTTAATGGTCATCGAAACCACCGATCTTATTTTTGCTATTGACTCCATTCCGGCCATATTTGCGATTGCGCCAAATGACCCCTTGATTCTTTATACCTCGAATATTTTTGCTGTTTTGGGTTTAAGATCAATGTATTTTCTGTTGGCAAACTCTATTCATATGTTCTCCAAACTCAAATATGGCTTGGCTTTTATATTGAGTTTTATTGGTCTTAAAATGTTAATGGCTCCATTTTACCATATAGAAGCAAGTATTTCACTGCTTATCGTGTTAGGTGCTTTGGTTATATCCGTACTTGCTTCGCTGATTTGGAAAGAAAACACGAGCGTTCAATAGGAAATAACCGAAGAATCTTTATACGATAAATGACGCGCCTTCTTCGCTTAAACTTACGCCTGCCCTGAGTTTAGCAAATAACTCTCGACCAAATCCAAACTCTTGGCTTGCTTTTTGCACAGCTGGTCGAGCAGCAACAGTTTCTCCCTGAAGTACCTCCAAAATTCCGTTTTCACTGTCTAAGCGCAGTTGGTCTCCGGTTTGTATTTTACCAATTAAGCCACCATCATAAGCTTCTGGGGTGAGGTGAATGGCTGCAGGTACTTTTCCTGAAGCTCCTGACATACGCCCGTCGGTTACCAAGCCCACTTTGTATCCTTTCTTTTGAAGAATAGTTAGCGTAGGAGTAAGGCTGTGTAGTTCGGGCATACCGTTAAATTTTGGGCCTTGAAAAGGCACAACAGCAATGAAGTCTTTGTCGAGTTCACCTCTTTTAAAAGCAGCAAGAAGATCAACTTGTTCGTGAAATACGATGGCGGGTGCTTCCACGATGCGGTGTTCTGGTGAAACAGCCGCAGTTTTGATCACTGCTCGGCCTAAATTGCCTTTTAAGAGTTTGATGCCACCATCTGCGGTGAAAGGTTCGCTTGCAGGTCTGATGATAGAAAGATTCAAGGATTGAGTGGCACCTTCTTCCCAAATGATTTCGCCATCCTTGATTTTTGGCTCTTTCGTATAAGCGCGCAAACCTTTTCCAATAATGGTTTGAACGTTCTCATGTAAAAGTTGCTGGTCTAAAAGTGTTCTGATCACAAAACCCATGCCGCCAGCTGCATGAAAATGATTGACGTCGGCTGCACCATTTGGATACATGCGTGTAATGAGAGGCACAATTGCCGATAAATCAGACATGTCGTCCCAATTGATAATGATGCCGGCTGCTCTTGCAATGGCAATGAGGTGAATGGTATGATTGGTAGATCCGCCTGTGGCAAGTAGACCAATGATGCCATTGACTACCGTCTTTTCATCGAACAACTTAGCTAAGCTGCGCTCTTTTCCAATTTTTACATTTGCTACGGCCACTTTTACCGCTTCTTTGTTTAAAAGATCGCGAAGCGGTGTATTTGGATTGACAAAACTAGCACCCGGTAAGTGCAGACCCATGATTTCCATGAGCATTTGGTTGCTGTTTGCCGTTCCGTAGAAAGTACAAGTGCCCGGAGAATGGTAGGAGTCGGATTCTCCCTTTAGTAATTCCTCACGTCCAATTTTACCTTCGGCATAAGCTTGTCTTATCTGAGATTTTTCCTCATTGCTGATACCGCTTGGCATAGGCCCACCCGGCATAAAGACAGCGGGTAGGTGTCCAAATCGCAGGGCGCTCATGAGTAGACCTGGAACAATTTTGTCACAGATACCCAAATAAAGTGCTGCGTCAAACATGTTGTGCGAGAGCCCTATTGCGGAGGAGAGTGCAATGACGTCTCTGCTATATAGCGAAAGTTCCATTCCGGGTTGCCCTTGGGTTACACCGTCGCACATGGCGGGTACACCGCCGGCAACCTGCGCAACTGCACCAAATTCATTGGCATACTGTTTAATAGCTTTTGGATAATCTTCAAAGACCTGGTGTGCAGAGAGCATATCGTTATAAGCGGTGATAATTCCAAGATTTGGAATGATATCGGCAGCTAATGCGCTTTTATCGTGCTGATTGCAAGCTGCAAATCCGTGTGCTAAATTACCGCAATTGAGGGTGCTTCTGTGCACGCCTTCTTGAAAGGCAGCGTCAATTTGTTTTAAGTATTCTTGGCGTGTAGACGCACTTCTTTCAATAATGCGAGCGGTGATTTCGGCAATTTGGGGATGAATCATGTTGCGGAGGTATAATAGGTGGCTTTGAGGGCTTCTTTGAATTGAGCAATGGGCAGGTCAAGTGCAGCACTGTTGTCAAAAATATCTTTTTTCTGCGCACTAGTAATCATTAAATACAACGATTTGGTTCTTCTCAAAACTGGCCCATTGAATGTGATGCGCTTTGTGGGTTCGGAAGGAGCATTCGTGTTGGATAGTATACTTCCTTCATTAAAGACTGCCTGTTCAGACGCGAGGTCATTTGGAAAAATAGAGGCTGTATGGCCGTCGGGGCCCATACCCAAGAGACAAACATCTGGTTCCGTAAAAATACGGTATAATGCTTCACTTTTTTTCAGATTTTCTTCATAGTGGTTAGCATCGACAACCATTGGGTGGATGACCACGTTTTTTGCTGAATTGACAGCAATTGTTTCGTTGAGTAATTTATAGTTTGAAAAGGGACTATCTGCGGCAACAAATCTTTCATCGACAAGACCAATAGTAACCTGATTCCAGTCGATGTCAAAAGTCGACAACAAGCGATAAACTCCACTCGGGGTGCTTCCGCCTGAGAGCAGGAGTGTGGCGCTTCCATTTTGTTGAATTGCACTCGATAAATCGGAGGCAATTTGGGTGGCTAAGGCTTTTTCTAACTGTGCTTTCGACTCAAAAGTGATCATTCTCTCCAGGTTTTGGTGATCCAAGATTCTTGGTCGTCTAGGATGTCGTCGCCAGGGCCCCAGGTACCCGCTTCATAAAGTACATTAGGCATGTTTGCGCTTTTCCAGCTGCTCGTAACTGATTCAATCCAGGTCCAGGCGGCTTGTAGTTCATCTTGACGCATGAATAGCGTTTGGTTACCGCGAATCACATCTACAATTAAACGCTCATAGGCCTCCGGGAATCGTTCTTTGAAGGAGTCTGTAAAATCGAGTTTAAGTGCAATTGGCTTGTAACGATAACCACCTGGGCCAGGTATTTTGGTCATTTGGATGAGCTCTATACGCTCCTCTGGTTGTAGGCGAATGATCAGTTTGTTGTTGTTGAGTTTTTCTTTTGATGGGAAAATATTATGCTTGACCTCTCTAAAATTGATGACAATTTCGGAATATCGTTTGATCATGCGCTTTCCTGTGCGCAATAAAAACGGAACGCCTTTCCAACGCCAGTTGTCTACGTAGGTTTTGATGGCGACGAAGGTCTCAGTTTTGGAATCGTACTTTTCGATGTCTTCTAGGTAGCTATTCACTTGAATACCGTTGGATTTGCCTCGGGTGTATTGTCCTTTAACGGTATCGCGCTCAACGGTTTTTTTGTTGAGCGGGCGAAGTGCTTTCAATACTTTTAGCTTTTCGTTGCGCACTTCATCGGCCTCTAGGGCAACAGGTGGTTCCATAGCAACCAAACACAAAAGTTGGAGCAAGTGATTTTGCACCATGTCGAGTAGTGCTCCCGATTGATCATAATAGGAAGCTCTTTTTTCCACACCTAAGCTTTCGGCTACTGTTATTTGTACACTCTCAATATTTTCTGCATTCCAGGCGCGTTCAAATAGATTGTTTGCAAAGCGCAGTACCATGAGGTTTTGAACGGTTTCTTTACCTAAATAGTGGTCAATTCGGTAAATTTGGTGCTCCTCAAAGGCTTGGGTAATTTCTGAATTTATTGCATTAGACGAAGCTAAAGAGTGCCCGAGTGGCTTCTCTAAAACAACCTTGCTGCGCTCATTGACCAAACCACAAACTTTTAATGTTTGGGTGATGGGTCCAAAAGCGGAAGAGGGTGTCGAATAGTAGTAGATATTTTGTCTTTCGGGATATTGTTCAATATAATTCTTGAGTTCGGTGTAGGCTTCAGGGAGCGGAGCTTCTGCCTTAATAATGACGAGTTTATTTAGGAATTTTTCAATTTCTTCTCGGCTATATTTGTGGTGGTCACTCACTTCTAAGAAAGGAATAAGCTTTTCGTGAAAGGCTTTGATATTGGGGTCTCTCCGGGTTATAGCAATAACGTTGTAAGGCGTATTGAGCTGTCCATCTAAATCACGATGAAAAATAGCGGGTAATATTTTGCGTATGGAGAGGTCTCCGTCACCGCCAAAAACAACAATATTAAATGGATCGAAACGTTCTTGATGGTGGTTGTGGTTCGTATGGGCTTTCATGCCATTTTGGTTTAGTATGTGTCAAATTTACACTAAGTAATAATAAAATGCAATTAAAAATATTAAATTTAGCAACCTATCTTTGTTTATAACGTTTGAAATCCGATGAGAGTTTATTTCTTTTTAATTTTTACTGTTAGTTCGCTATTTATCAATTATTTGCAGGCTCAAACTTATGTGTTTGGCCAGCTTTCAGGATCTCCTTTGATGAGCACTGCAGGTTGGAATCTAAATGGCAACGCCACCATAGGAGATACGCCTGGTGACGCCGATAATTTTCTCAACGAGCTTGTTTTGACAAATGCATTTGGCAACCAATCTGGTGGTATCTTTTACAATACGCCGATTAACTTGTCTATTTGCCAGAAGTGGACCGTCGAATTCGACTACAGAATGTGGGGCGGAAGCGCTGCCGATGGCTTGGCTTTTTGCTTTTTAAGTGTACCACCTACCGGATTTGTAAATGGCGGTGGTGTTGGTATTCCTGCCACAGCAAATGGTTTAAAAGTGGTTTTAGACACCTGGAACAACTGTGGTGGACCAAACCCTGAATTACAGATCTACAGTGGAATTGGTTACAACGAATGTGCAGCTGGTATCGTTAAACTTGAAAACAACACGGTTAACTTAAATTTTGTTCGGAGCAATTCGTATCAGCCCGCCAAAATCACCTACGATAATGGCTTAATCACACTTTACATTAATAATATTCAATACCTAACAGCCAATTTTCCAGTGGGCTTCACGGGTTACATGGGTTTTACTGCAAGTACAGGTGGTTCAACTGATCAACACTCCATACGCAATGTCATTATTTACACCGATCAAGCACAGTCAAATGCTGGTGTAGACGTCACTACCTGTTCAAATGAAGCGGTTACTATTGGTGCTGCAGCTGTTGCAGGCCATGTTTATTCTTGGACCCCCTCAACCGGCTTGTCATCTGATACCGCCGCTAGTCCGGTTGTAACACTACCGAACACAACCGGTGCGCCAATTACACAAACCTATACCGTCACAACCTCTTTGGCAAGTTCACCAGGTTTGTGCCCCACAACTGATCAAATTTTAGTAACCATTCAACCTGAATATTCCCTTACAAGTAATCAAAGTTCGTGCTCGGGGCAGTACACGTTTAACGGACAAGTGCTTACCCAGCCTGGTCTATATAACGATACGCTAACAACTATTCATGGTTGTGATTCTATTGTAACACTCAATCTTACGCTAGGGTCTACTCCGGTTATCAATGCAGGGCAAGACCTCACCGTTTGTTCGGGGGAGCCTGCACTTATCGGTACTTTTCCACAAGCGGGACTCACGTACAATTGGTCGCCATCAACGGGTTTAAATGCCGCAAATATCGCCAATCCAATTGCACAAGTGAGCAACATAAATACAGGCTGGCCAATTGTTCAAACTTATACCCTGACGGTTACTGATACTTCAAATACGATGGCTTGCACAGCCACAGACCAAGTAGATGTGACCATTTTACCAGCTTATCAAACACTCATTCAAGACACCCTTTGTAACGGAGGCCCATTTATCTACAACGGCACAACTTACACCCAAAGTGGTATATACACAGATTGGGCATTAACGATGGGTGGTTGTGATTCTATAACTACAATTCAAATCACCATTTCGCAAACGCCCGTCTTTGACATCACCGATACACTCATTTGTTTTGGTGCTCAGGTCGATATTTTACCAAATAGCAATTTTAGCAACATTACTTATGCTTGGCTAGCTCAAAACGCAGTACTGCCAGTTGTTAGTCCGCAACTGGTTGTAAGCCCGACCGAGACAACTTCCTATCAAGTCACTGCAATTGATACGCTGTTGTGCCTCTATAGTGACAATTTTACAATATTTGTTTCATCTTTACCAACAGTGAATATCAATGCAAATGCTACCACTTTATGCGCATACGACACCTTATTGCTATTTGCAGCAGGCGCGGCAAACTATACTTGGAGTGGTCCGGTTCCTTTTATTAATGGTAGCGCTAATCAGGAAGTCATTTTACCAACTTCAGGGGTATATCAAGTGCTTGGGACGAGTACCGAAGGATGTCAAGATAGCGTCAATTTGTCTATTATCATTAACCCAGCACCATTGATTGAAATAACCCCCGATCAAGATATTTGCCCTGGGTCACCGACTACAGTAGAGGTGAGTGGTGCAAGCACTTACACCTGGAATAACCCCTTCTTTAGCGGAAATTATTTACAGTTGAGCCCTACAGAAACCACACTTTATGCTGTTGTTGGTGCTAATATTTTTGGTTGTTTTGATTCTGCAAGCACAACAGTCACTGTTTACCCGCAGCCTAGTGCCAATTTTACGGCAAGCCCATTGATCCTTACTAATGATGATCCTACGGTATCTTTTTCATCTAATGCAGTAAATGCAAGTTCTAGTATTTGGGATTTTGGGGATGGAACCATCCTAGAAAGTAGTCAAAACCAATTTGATTATACGTATCCTTTTGTTGAAGATCAAACGTATACCGTGACGCTCCATGTGGAAAGTGCAGAAGGCTGCACGGATGAGAGTCAGGTGCAAATTCAAATCAAAGGAGGCATCATTTACTATATTCCGAATACATTTACTCCCGATGGAGACGCTTTAAACAACATATTTAACCCTATTTTTACGTCAGGGTTTGATCCAAAAAATTACCACCTGACCATCTTTAATAGATGGGGGCAGGTCGTGTTTGAATCCTTTGATCCGAAAAGCGGTTGGGATGGAAAAATAGATATTTATGAGGCTCCTGAAGGAACCTACACGTACAGCATTGATTTCAAAACACTCAATACCGATGAAATAATCAATGTATCGGGGCATGTAACTCTATTGCGTTAGCTTATGGTCAAAATTATACTAAGAACACTCCTTTTAATTGTAATATTTAAACAGAATCTTCAAGCACAATCTATTGGAGGTATTGTCAATACATACACTGCTGTAACCAACATGACTGTAAATAGCGTAACTGTAAACAGTACAGCAGGCTTTTCAGTTGCAGATCGCGTCTTGCTGATTCAAATGAAAGGCGCAACAATCAATCAAACAAATACAGCAAATTTTGGACAAATTGTTGCACTTGGTTCAGCAGGAAATTTCGAATTCACCAATATTGCAGCTATCAATGGCAACCTGATTACGTTCGTATCCAATCTATGTAAGCCATTTTCAGTAGCTGGAAAAGTACAGCTCATTCGAGTTCCTATCTACAACCAAGCGACCATTGATGCTGTGATTACATCAAGCCCTTGGAACGGAACAACAGGAGGGGTAGTAGCAATAGAAGCCACAACAAGCCTCACTTTTAACAATATAATTGATGTCAGTGGAAAAGGATTTACTGGCGGAGCTATAACGATTGGTTCGTTTGCATGTAATGACCCCAATTATTCAAGTCCCGGAACTAACGCAGGGAAGAAAGGAGAAGGAATCACTGCCGCACCATTGAATTTAGATGGCAATCGTGCACCATTAGCCAATGGCGGCGGTGGATCCAATTCAGGTAACCCAGGAGCGGGTGGTGGTTCTAATGGCGGAGCGGGTGGCCGAGGCGGCAATCAATTTTCAGGATCTTGTCCAGTCAATACCTCATTTGGTATGGGCGGTTATGCCTTATCATATACTTCTTATCAAGCGTATCTTGGCGGCGGTGGCGGTGGTGGTTATAAAGACAATGGGCTGAATGCTACTGAAGGTTCTAATGGTGGGGGTATTGTTTTTATAATTACTCCGACAATTATAGGTAATAACCAACAAATTAACGCAAGCGGGCTTAACGTCATTGGCAATACCAACTCCGAAGGAGCAGGTGGGGGAGGTGCCGGGGGTTGCGTTTATCTTTTGACCCAAACGATCAATTCCAATTTAACGATTGATGTAAAAGGTGGTAATGGCGGCAACATCCAAAGTACCCTTTGGTCCTCTGCTTGTCACGGTCCAGGTGGTGGTGGTGGTGGTGGTGCTATTGTTTTTCAGCAAGCAGCATTACCCCCAAATGTTTCACCAATTGTAACTGCCGGAACCCCTGGGTCAGTTTTACACACAGGACCAGCTTGCGCAGGTTCAAGTTTTGGTGCTCAGGCTGGCGCACCAGGCGTACTTATATATAATTACACACCTCCCTCGCCAGGAAACCCACCTAATCTTGGGCCTGACACACTTATTTGCGCTGGAACAACTCTAACACTCCAACCCGATACCTTGTATTCCTCCTATGCATGGAGTACTGGTGCAACAACATTAAGTATTTCCGTAAATACGCCGGGGGTTTATTGGCTAGATGTCCCTAGCGGTTGCGGTTTGACTCGTGATTCAATTGTGGTTACCATTCAGCAACCCGTACTTGATCTCGGTCCTGATACTTATCATTGCTTAGGTGATTCTAGTCTATTACAAGCCACAGGTTCATACGCTTCCTATTTGTGGTCCACCGGTGCCAGTACTGCTACTATTTTTGTTCAAAATGCAGGAACATATACGCTCAACCTGATTGATAATTTAGGTTGTACCATCCAAGATCAAATCAATGTTGTTGTTTTTCAGCCCGATATAATAAATGTTACCATGACTATTTGCGCTGATTCCATTCTTTTGTTTAACGGGCTCAACTTGGATAATTCAGGTGTTTATACGGTTCATTTAACGAATCAAAATGGATGTGACTCTATGGTTGTTTTGACGCTATTAGAATGGGCCTTACCTGTTGTGAGTGTAGCCGATACTTTTGTTTGTGCCAATACTTGTGTCGATCTTATTCCTTCTGGAGCTTTGTTTTATAATTGGAATATTCCACAAAATACAAACGGGAGTATTACTGTTTGCCCAAATGAAACAACTACTTATTCGCTTACCGGAACAGATGCAAATGGTTGTGAATCTTTGTCTGAACAGGTTACGGTCCAGATAGACCCCATTCCTGTCCCCAACTTTTACATTGACCCTGACCAAGTCGAAATCGATAATCCTTCAATTACAATTTATAATGTAACTGTTGGCAATTTAAACCATCAATGGAGCATCAACGGAAGCACATTTGAAAATTCAAATAGTAGTTTTAATGCTCAACTCCCTTTTCAAGAAGGAACATACAACATTTTATTAGTAAGTTCTACAGACTTAGGTTGCACTGATTCGCTTTTACTCACAGCAACGGTAATGAATAATATTGCTGTTTATATACCCAATACCTTTACGCCAGACGCCAATGAATTCAATACGGTATTCTTTCCTGTATTCTCTACTGGATTTGTTCCAAAGGGTTATCAGTTCACCATTTTTAATCGTTGGGGCGAAGAAATTTTCTTTAGTCAAGATCCTGGCGCTTTTTGGGATGGTGCTATGGCCGATGGTACCAATTGCCCAGATGGTGTTTATAATTACATGATTGAATACCAAGAAATCGAAAAAGGGGAACCCAAGCGTATTTTGGGTTTTGTTCATTTGATACGATAAAAAAAGCCCTGGAAATTCCAGGGCTTTCAACAATTGGTCCAGTTGATATCATCAATATTCATCTTCATTAAAGAGAAAGTCTTCTCTTGAAGGATAGTCAGGCCATATCTCTTCTATACTTTCATACATATCGCCTTCGTCTTCGAGGTCTTGAAGGTTTTCTACAACCTCAAGCGGTGCGCCTGTGCGAATTGCAAAATCGATGAGTTCTTCTTTGGTGGCAGGCCACGGTGCATCTTCAAGGTAGGAGGCAAGTTCCAGTGTCCAGTACATAAGTCAATAATTTAGTTTATTTTTTGGCAAAAGTAATTTTTATTTCCAAAATTCCAAGTACCTAATAAAAAAACAAGATAAAATTAATGTCGAGGAGTCCAGGTATGTTCTCTGACACCAAGATCTAAGCTGATCTTTCTAGATAATACGAAGAGGTAGTCACTCAAACGATTCAGGTACGTGAGCACCAATGCTTCCATACCTTCTAATTCGTCCAAGATTACGGCCATCCGTTCGGCTCTTCTACAAATACACCGGGCCACGTGTGTGTGGGCACTTATGGCGTGGCCGCCAGGTAGAATAAATGCGGTAAGCGGCGCCAACGCTTCATCCATTGCGTCCATCCAGTTTTCGAGTTTTTCAACATCGGACGCTAGCAGGTCGGGTAATTGCATCTTGGATTTTTCAGGGTCAGCTGCCAAATGGGAGCCAATGGTAAATAAACGGTCTTGAATTTCTTGCAATTGAAGCACATAATGGTTATCAATAGGCAATGTACTGACAAGACCAATGTAAGAATTGAGTTCGTCTACGGTTCCGTAGGCTTCTATGCGTACATCTCCTTTGGAAACACGCGTGCCTCCGATAAGGCCTGTGCTGCCTTGGTCTCCTTTTTTGGTATAAATTTTCATGGTAATGATTTAGGCAAAATTGGCAAGAAGGGTGCTTAATTCTTGCTCTGAATAACGCATTTGCAGCAGTTTCTTCATGACATTTTCAACAATGCTATCCGGACAAGAAGCTCCGGAGGTTAGGACAATTCTAACATTCTTTTTGGAGGGAAAAAAATGAGCAGTTTGCTGCATCTGTTTGGTGTGGAAATTAAAATGCTGAATATGATCAGGTATAATTTCTGTGGTGTCTTTGATGTAATAGGTTGTAAATTTTTGCTCGAGCAATTCGACCAGATGACTCGTGTTGGAACTATTATACCCACCGACCACCACTGCAAAATCCGCATCATGCGCCAACAAACCTAGTGTAGCTGATTGGTTGTCATTGGTGGCATAACAAAGGGTATCACGGGTGTCGGCCATATGATTTTTGATGTTGCTGTCTCCGTATAGCGCAACATAACAAGATCTAAGAAAGTCAGTGATTTCTTGTGTTTCAGAGGCCAGCATGGTTGTCTGGTTGACAACACCTATTTTTTGGAGGTCTTTTTGGGGGTCAAAATCCTTGCTCATTTTTCCTTCAAAATAGTTAAAAAAGGCGTCGTGCGTTTGCGCACCTTTGATTACTTGCGCTAAAAACTGCGCTTCTTGCATATTTTTGATGATCAAGGCCGGACCATTTGCAGTAGCATGTGAAAAAGTAGCGCGTGTTTCTTCGTGGTCGTGCTTGCCATGTATGATAATGGTATGTTCGGTTTCGCCAAGTTTTTCGGAACGGTTCCATACCTTTTCTACAAATGGGCACGTGGTGTTGTAGGTATGAATATCGAGCCCAAGGTCTTTGAGTTGTTGTTCGATGGCTAGGGTCGTGCCAAAGGCAGGAATGAGGACGATGTCGTCGCTCTTCAACGTGGAAAAGGGAATGAGCTGATTACCTTGTGTATCTTGCAAAAATTGGATACCATTTGCAATCAGGTCCTCGTTTACTGCTGGGTTGTGAATCATTTGACTCAATAGAAAAATGCGTTTGCCAGGATTTTCTTGCAAGGCCTTGTAGCTGCGCTCGATGGCGTTTTCTACACCGTAACAAAATCCAAAATGACGCGCAATGAGAAAGGTGAGCTCACCAATTTGAAGTACGGACGGCGTGAAATCTTTTTTACGCGGATCGTCAACCTTGCGCTGCGCTTTGATTTTACTCAAAATCGGCGAGCGGTAAAACGTAGGTACTTCAAATTGCTTCATACGGCTGTAACACTTATAGTGAGTCTTTGGTTCGGTTCAGTTGCTGAGCTTGCCCGGATATTGCTCGAGTGCAATGCGCAAACAAGCTACCGCTGCTTTGAGATGTTCTTGGTTGAGAACATAGGCGATGCGCGCTTCTTGAAGGCCTGCGCCTGGTGTTGCATAGAATCCGTTGGCTGGGGCCATCATGACGGTTTGGCCTTCAAATTCAAATTCCTCGAGCAACCACTGGCAAAAATGTTCCGCATTGGCTACCGGAAATTGAGCAACGCAGTAAAATGCACCACTCGGCTTTGGGCAAAATACGCCGGGAATAGTATTGAGGCCATCTACCATGATGTTTCGGCGCGCAACATATTCGGCAACAACCTCCTCAAAATAGCTTTGTGGGGTGTCTAGGGCTGCTTCTGCTGCAATTTGATCTACCGTTGGAGGTGAGAGGCGCGCTTGACCAAATTTAAGCGCAGCATGCATGAATTCTTGGTTTTTAGAAATAAGAGCGCCAATTCGGGCACCACACATGGAATATCTTTTAGAGACAGAGTCGATCATGACGACATTTTGATCGATTCCTTCTAAATTCATTGTGGAAAAAGGTTGGGCGCCATCGTAGCAAAATTCTCGGTAGACTTCATCTGCAAACAAATAGAGGTCGTGTTTTTGAACGACGTCGCGGAGTTGCTCGAGTTCTTCTTTGGTATAGAGGTATCCAGTAGGGTTTCCTGGATTACAAATCATAATAGCTTTGGTTTTAGCGGTAATTTTTGCCTCGATTTGTGCCACCGGCGGCAAGGCAAAACCGTTGGCAATGTGTGCAGTTACCGGCACCACCTTAAGACCAGCCATGACGGCAAAACCATTGTAGTTGGCGTAAAACGGTTCTGGAATGATAATTTCATCGCCCGGATTACATGCCGTCATGAGTCCAAAGACGAGTGCTTCGGAGCCTCCCGTAGTAATGATAATATCTTCAGTATTAACTGGAATACCTTGTTTTTGATAGCTTAGTGCTAATTTTTTTCGATAGGACTCAAACCCAGCTGAGTGGCTGTATTCAAGTACTTTTTGATCGAGGTTATGAATGGCGTCAAGGGCAGTTGCCGGAGTTTCGATATCGGGTTGCCCAATGTTTAAGTGGTATACAGTTTTGCCCGCTTTTTTAGCGGCTTCCGCGTAAGGAACCAATTTGCGAATTGGCGAGGCGGGCATTTCGATGGCTTTGTGAGCTAGTGAAGGCATTTAGTCATTTTTAGTGTTCAAAATTAATCAATCTTTTTTGCTGATTTTTTTATTTGCTGACAAATAATCTATATATTCGCTGTATTAATCTAAAAAGTCGCCTATAGATCAATTTTACCTTTAACCGCCGAAACACATTTCAGCACAAAAGCGTAAATTATGATTTTAGCTCAATCAAGCGACTCTCAGCTCATTCAATCCTATGTTGCCGGTAATGAAGATGCCTTTGCTCAATTATTGCATCGCCATCAAGAGGCCATCTTTAAGTTTATCTATAATAAACTAAAAGACACAGATCTTGCCAACGACCTCTTTCAAGAGACTTTCGTTAAAGTCATACAAAAGCTCAAGCTAGGCGCTTATCAAGAAGAAGGAAAATTTTTGCCTTGGGTTCTGCGCATTGCGCACAATTTGGTAATTGATCATTTCAGAAGACAAACCAAGCACCGCATGATCTCCGAGCGCCACTCCTGGTCTGAGGACTACAATATATTCCATAAAATTTCCAGCGAAGACCCCAATTTTGTGCAAGCTACAACTGCCGAAGAAATTGCCGAGCAACTCCATGTTTTGATGGCGCATCTTCCTGAAAGTCAGAGAGAAATGATTTACATGCGCTTATTCGAAGAGCGTTCATTCAAAGAAATATCTGAATCTGAAGGTGTGAGTATCAATACAGCACTTGGAAGAATGCGTTATGCGCTGCTCAATTTGCGTAAAATGATCGATGAACACGCGCTTACGATGGAGCTTTCTTAGTCCAATTCAATTTTGCTGTGTATCTTTGTCATACACGTTTGAATTATGTTTGAGAATCTTACCGATAAGTTTGAAAGAGCCTTTAAAGTCCTCAAAGGGCAAGGTCAAATCACCGAAATTAATGTAGCTGAAACGCTCAAAGAAGTACGCCGTGCACTCTTAGATGCAGATGTTAGTTTCAATACTGCAAAGCATTTTACCAATATTGTAAAAGAAAAAGCGCTAGGTAGAGATGTTTTAAATGCGGTTTCTCCTGGGCAGCTCATGATCAAAATTTGCCATGAAGAGCTCATTGAACTCATGGGGGGCAACGAGGTGGAAATCAACCTGAAAGGTTCGCCTGCTATTATCCTAATGTCGGGCTTACAAGGTTCTGGTAAAACAACTTTTACGGGCAAACTCGGGGCTTATCTCAAAAATAAAAAAGGTAAAAAAGTTTTGCTTGTTGCTTGCGATGTATATCGTCCGGCCGCTATCGATCAACTTCATGTACTCGGTGAGCAACTTTCCATTGAAGTTTTTTCCAATAAAGAAGAAAAAAATCCAATAGCGATTGCGCAAGCTGCAATTGCGCATGCCAAAAGCAATGCATTTAATGTAGTATTGGTCGATACCGCAGGTCGTTTGGCTGTCGATACACAAATGATGGATGAAATTGCGGGGCTCAAAGATGCCTTGCAGCCTTCAGAAACCCTATTTGTCGTTGACTCCATGACCGGCCAAGACGCCGTTAATACGGCCAAAGCCTTTAATGAGCGCATCAATTTTGATGGCGTAGTGCTCACCAAACTCGATGGCGATACCCGCGGTGGTGCTGCGCTTTCCATCAAGGCAATCGTCAATAAACCGATTAAGTTTGTCGGTACCGGAGAAAAGATGGATGCCCTAGATATCTTCTATCCAAAAAGAATGGCAGACCGCATCCTCGGTATGGGTGACGTCGTATCCTTAGTAGAACGCGCTCAAGAACAATTCAACGAAGAAGAAGCGCGTCGTTTGCAAAAGAAAATCATGAAAGATCAGTTTGATCTCAATGACTTCTTAGCACAGCTCCAACAAATCAAAAAAATGGGCAACGTCAAAGACCTCATGGGCATGATTCCCGGAATGGGCAAGGCTATGAAAGACGTCGACATCCCAGATGATGCCTTCAAAGGAATAGAAGCCATCATTCTCTCCATGACGCCAAAAGAACGCGCTAATCCAAGTTTACTCAATCCATCGCGTAAAAACCGTATTGCTCAGGGTAGCGGTACCAATATTCAAGAGATCAACAAATTGCTCAAGCAATTCGAAGACATGCGCAAAATGATGAAGCTCATGAGTAATCCGCGCAACATGACGGGCATGATGAGTAAGCTCAAAGGAATGGGTGGAATGCCTGGAATTTAATACAAATGGAGAGTCAAAATCCAGCAGATTGGTATGAAGCTAAGCCGGTACTTGAAAAAGTAAAAGTCCGCAGTAATTGGGGGCTTACACTTTTCTCAGTATTGTTATTTGTACTGAGCTTTTTATATCTGTTTGCCGACGAGCTCGACTTTATCTTTTATCTGGTTTTGGTTCTTTTTCTACATGAATCTGGGCACTACCTGCTCATGAAGCTATTTAAGTACCAAGATTTGCGCATGCTTTTTATTCCGCTGATGGGTGCCTTTGTTCAGGGCAGTAAAAAACATTATTCGCAAAAGGAAAGCTTTTTAGTGATTGCAGCGGGTCCTTTTCCTGGTGTCGTCTTTGGTTTAATTCTTTTGTTCTTGGCTAACCAATACCAGCAAACATGGCTCCTCGAATTGAGCTTTTTGTTTTTATTTTTAAATGTGATCAACCTTTTACCTATCGACCCTCTGGATGGTGGGCAATTATTTAAATTATTTGTCCGTCAAAAACGCGACCTTTTTCTGCTGCTTTTTGCCTTACTATCCTCCTTACTTATGATCAGTGTTGGCTATTTTATTGAGAGTTGGATTCTTCTCGCTTTCGGATTTTTGATGTCCTTTAAAGTGCGGAGTTTTCAGCGCAATTATCAACTCAGACAAATTTTAGATCAAGAAGGCATTGACTACGAACTCAATTACGAAGATCTTTCAGATCAGGATTACCATCGGTTAAAAACGGTTATTTTAGAGGAGAGCCCAAAACTCAAAAGCATGCATGATGCACACGGCCCTGCTGTCCAAGAAGTAGTTGCCAGTCATGTCAATGCTGTATTATCTGTTCCAATTACCAGAGACGCAAGCCTTTTATTTCGGATCTTACTTATTTGCACTTGGTTACTTCTGATCAGTTTGCCCGTATTTTTGTTAATTGGCCCATTTTTGGATTTCACTTGGTATTTTGAAACGCTTTAAAGTCACTCTTTTTTCTTTCTTTTTTGTGGCACTGTATAGCAATAGTTTTGCGCAGTGCGCGCAAGTATTGGTGAGTGGTAAAATTCTCGATACCCTGCGCTTGCAAAATTTCTATAATCTCATGGTGGTTAATAAAACAACCGGAAGAGGGGTATTTGGGCAGCCTAATGGTCATTTTAGTGTGTATGCCAACACCGGAGATTTGGTTGCTTTATCTACTAAAGGTTATCCGGTTTATCAATTTGTAGTGAAGCCAGACGACAACTGCCAATCCAAAATTTTAGCCTACGTAGAGCGCTTGCCGCAGGAGGTCCCGGACATCATCGTTAGACCACTCAAAACCCTAGAGCAAATAAAAGAAGAGCGAGAAAACCTTGCACTTCGCGAAACACGAATGGTAACGGGTGTCAACGCTTTGGAGAGTCCAATTACAGCCTTGTATCAAGCCTTTTCTAAGAAAGAGCAAAATAAACGATGGATTGCTGAGCAGCAATACAAAGATGATCAGCGCCGTATTGTACAAGAATTACTAAGGTTATACGTTGCTTTTGATATCATCGACCTCACAGAAACAGAATTCGATGCGTTCATTACGTTCCTCAATATCGATGAGCAGTTCATCAAAACGGCAACCGAAATGGAACTCATCCTTTTTATCAAGGATAAATACGATCATTTTAGAAGATTGTAGGTGGAGCTACCGGCAAAGAATGTTTATTTCTTTTCTAAACAAAAGCATTTATTTCTTCCATAATACGAAGGGCCAAAGCACTGGCTTTTTCTTCTGAAGCCGATTCAGCATAAATTCGAATAATCGGCTCGGTGTTGCTCTTTCTTAAATGCACCCATTCTTTGTCAATGTAGATTTTCACGCCGTCGGTGGTGTCTACCTCAAAAGCTTCATATTTCTTAGCCATCAGAACCAAGAGTTCGTCTACGTTGGTAGTAGGGGCAAGGTCGATTTTATTTTTGGAAATGACATAGTTTGGATAGCTAGCTCTTAGAGCGGTCATGCTTAATTTTTTGTGTGCTAAATGACTTAAAAACAAAGCAATTCCAACTAAGGAGTCACGACCGTAATGGAGTTCGGGATAGATGATTCCACCGTTTCCTTCGCCACCAATTACTGCATCAATTTCTTTCATTTTGGCCACCACATTGACTTCGCCTACCGCTGCTGCATCATAGTGCAATCCACGCATTTCTGTAATATCTCTAAGCGCCCGTGTGGAGGATAAGTTAGAAACGGTTGGGCCAGGTGTATGCGTGAGTACGTAGTCTGCAACGGCAACTAAGGTGTATTCTTCGCCGAACATGCTGCCGTCTTCACAGACCAAAGCCAAGCGATCAACGTCGGGGTCTACGGTGATACCTAAATGTGCACCTTTTGCTTGGACGAGGCTAGAAAGTTCGGTAAGGTGCTCAGGTAGAGGCTCAGGGTTGTGCGGAAAATGCCCATTGGGTTCGCAATAGAGTTCTTCAATTTCAAGAACGCCAAGCGCGCGCAAAAGCGCAGGAACAAAAGTACCACCAGTAGAATTAACGGCGTCTACCACCACTTTAAATTGGGCAGCAGCAATGGCTTTTGCATCAACAAGTGGTAGCTTTAAAATGGCGTCAATGTGTTTTTCTAAATAGCTTGCTTCTGAAGTAATGGTACCTAGGTCGTCAACTTCAGCGAAATTAAAGGCTTCTTCTGCGGCAATTTGCATGAGCGCTTCACCCTCCGCACCGGATATAAATTCACCTTTTGAGTTGAGGAGTTTGAGTGCATTCCATTGCTTTGGATTATGGCTGGCTGTCAAAATGATACCGCCATGTGCACCTTCAATTGGTACTGCAATTTCTACTGTTGGGGTGGTAGATAGCCCAAGGTCAATGATATCGATGCCGAGTCCGACAAGTGTTTGTTGAACCAAGCTGGCAATCATGGGACCTGAAATACGCGCATCTCTTCCAATCACTACTTTGAGTCTTTGCCCCGGGTATTGTTGTTGCAGCCAAGTTCCGTAAGCTGCTGCAAATTTAACGGCATCGATAGGCGTGAGGCCGTTGTCAACAGGGCCGCCGATGGTGCCGCGAATGCCAGAGATAGATTTGATGAGTGTCATGAAAGTTTGTTTTGAAGCATTTGAAGTACCGCAACCATTGCTTCGGTGCCCTTATTGCCATGTTGGCCACCTGCACGGTCTAGCGATTGTTGTTCGGTGTTGTCGGTAAGCAAGCAAAAACCAACGGGCTTGTCGTATTTGAGCATGACATCCATGAGGCCGTGTGTTGTACCACTGCACACAAAATCAAAATGACGGGTTTCACCTTGAATAACCACGCCAATGGCAAGTACACCATCAATGTGCTGCTGCTGGCAAAGCTGTTGAGCGCCTAAGGGTAACTCAAAAGCACCAGGGACATTCAGAATGGTGCGTAGACTGGCTTTTTGGCCAATGGTATCGAGTACATCCAAAGCGCCTTTTAAAAGGCGTTCGGTAATGTGCCCGTTCCATTCAGAAACAACAATGCCGATTCGAAAATCGGCACAGTTGGTTAATGTTGATGGATCAAAGGCAGAGAGGTCTTTACCTGCAGTGGCCATAAGCTAATTTATTTAGTTGCGCATCGAGCGATGTAACGATCGATGGTTTTGGTGCTTGCGTAATTTGGGTAGTCGTCTTTGATGCGTTGATAATGAACTGCTGCATCTGCTTTTTTGTTGAGCTGCTCACACACCAAACCTGCTTTAAACAAATACATTGGTGTTGTGAATTCGTTGTCTTCTTTATCTGCAGCTTCTGTGTAGGATGAGAGCGCATCGTTGTATTTTTTAAGTTGGCTGTAGCAGTCTCCTTGTAGGCCAATGCTCATGGTAGAAACATAGGTATCTTTTAAGTTTACACCATCTAACATGTCGAGTGCAGCTGAAAACTTACCTTTTTCCATGTATTGGGTTGCAAGGAGGTATTGTGCAATTTCACCACCTGTTTTGCCGTCATTACTCTTTACAAAAGGTTCTAATACACGAATTGCTTGATCTGTAGAGTCTTTGGTGATGTAGTTGAGTGCAACCCACCAACCGTCATTGGATTTTTCATTTGCTGGCCCCCAAATAAACTGACGGTATGAGAAATAAACCACCACTGCAGCGATTAAACCACTAATGATATATGTGCCAAGTTTGAAACTTTTGTTGGTATTGAATTTGTTTTTAAGGTCTTCGAAGCTCAATTGCTCTATCATAGTCGAATTTTTTGAAACGCAAATATAAATCATTTTAGCAAATGAATTGCTTATTTTTGCGCTATGTTTCTACTCAAAAACACTCCTTTTTCATTCCTCCTTCTTATTTTTTGGGGTTCAGGTGCACTTTGTCAGGCGCAAAACACCATTAGTATCACAGGTAAGGTGCTTTCCATCGAACAAGGAAAGGCATTAGAATATGTATCTATTAAACTTTTTAAAGCGGCAGATTCTTCATTTCAAAAGGGCGTGTTTAGCGGAACCGACGGGCGTTTTTCTATCAGTATAAATCCTGGCAGCTATTATTTGCAACTCAGTTTAGCTGGATATGAAAATGAATTCATTGAATCCTTTGAACTTAAACCCAGTCAAGCTAATTTCCATTTGGGTACAATACGCATGCAACTTCCAAAAACACAACAAGTGAAAGATATCGTTGTACAAGGCCAAAAAGAAGTAATGGAAGCCGGTTTTGATAAGAAAGTTTACAACGTTGCAGAAGATTTGAATGTGAGTGGGGGAACGGCCAATGACATCCTCAATCGCTTGCCATCTGTTGAAGTAGACCAAGATGGGGGCGTACTTTTGCGCGGACAAGGAAGTGTGACCATATTAATCGATGGGCGGCCAAGTTCCATGAGTGGCGGAAACGGTAAAACCCTTCTCGATGCCTTGCCTGCCAATTCCATTGAACGCGTAGAAATCGTCACCAACCCTTCTGCTAAATACGACCCAGATGGCACATCGGGTATCATCAACATCGTTCTTAAAAAAAATAAACTTTTAGGTTTTAACGGAATGGTGGCTGCCAATTTGGCAAGTGGAAACCTGAATGGCGGAAATGTTGGTGACGGCAGTGTATCTTTAAGTTACCGAAATGGCAATATCAATGTTTTTGGAACCTATAATGCCCGTTACCTCGAGGGGTATCGCAATAATTACAATGACATTCGTCAAGAACTGAGCACGGGCGTTTTTACGTTGGATCAAAACCGAACGGGTACAGATTTAGACGCAGGCCAAACATTTAGAGTAGGGGCAGATATCAATATAAATCCGCGCAATACGATAGGATTTGTTGCCACGGGTTCTATTACACAAAGAGATCGGACAGGTGATCTCTGGAATGCCCAATTAGACACCAATGCACATATCACTAATCTGTGGCTGCGCAGTTCCTTCGACCCCACTAATCGCCAAAATCTTGATTTGAACTTCAATTACAAGCACGACTTCAAAGAAGAGCGCGGGAACCTTATTTTTGATGTGAACCAGTCGCTGGGTTCAGAGGATATAGAAGGGTATTACGTCAATACCTACTACAACCCCGACACCTCGCTCTCAGCGTTACCTACTTTAGATCAACGGCTTTTCAATACTGAAAAAAACAACATTACAACGGCACAGGCCGATCTAACATATTTGTTTCCAAAATTAGGTTTGCGCACAGAAGCTGGCCTCAAGGCTATTTTAAGAGACCAACTCGTAGATACCTATTCAGAGACCCTAGACAACACGTTAAATACTTATCAAGAGGACACACTTGCCAATTTTTTATACGGTTACAAAGAACAAATTTATAGTCTATATGGGGTGGCCGGAAAGCAAATCAAGCGCTTTAAAATGCAAGCAGGTTTGCGCGCCGAGAAAGCCTATCAGATCCCAAATCTTATTTCAGACTCGATCAAAATAATAAATGATTACTTCAATTTCTTTCCGTCGGCCTACTTGCGATATGAATTGAAACCTAAGTCAGAACTGAGTTTAAGTTACTCCAGACGCATCAAAAGGGCAGGTGCCGAAGAACTAAACCCTTTCACAAATTACGCCGATCCATTTAATTTGCGACGAGGCAACCCCTATTTAAATCCGGAATACATCCATTCATTCGATTTATCTTACGCACTTGAAAAGAAAAAACTAACCTTTACGAGTGCTTTATTTTACCGCAGTTCAAATGGCGTTATTTCTCGTTTCAAAGAGTTTTATCCCGACGGTATTAGCGCCGTTACTTTTTTGAATATTGCGCAAACTAAAGCGCTAGGCAGTGAGCTTATTTTGATCTTTAAGCCCTCTCCATCATTGCGCAGTACTTTATCTTACAATAGCAATTATACCTGGTTCATTACCAATCAAGCTGAATTGCCCAATAGACAAGGATTCAGTCATAATGTCAAGTGGAATACCTCTTATGAATTCTGGAAAAAAACAGCCTCCTTACAACTCAGCGTCAATTACAATGGCCCGAGAGTGACGGTGCAGGGTATTGCACAAAGAAGAGGGCCTATTGACCTTGCTTTTGAAAAGAAATTAGCCAATGGTAATTGGACACTTGGAACACGTGTTACCGATATTTTTGACCGTCAGGGTTTCTATTTTGAAGTAGATCGTCCGGGAGTTTATCAAGTTGGTGAATTCAAGTGGCTCACGCGTCGGGTTTATGTCTCGGCCAGCTATAATTTCGGAAAGCTAGAGATTTCAAATAAAATTAAACAAGGCGGACTGGATTCCGGCGGAGACCTTTAGGCATCCTGTAATTTAGACCAAACCGCTTTGTTCCAAGCAATATACTGCTGAAGCAGTAATGGTGTATTTTCGTTAGATAAGTCCTCTATTGATGTAATTTCTACTTTTTGTAATTCGCTTAGCAAGCCAAGTATTTGTTGGGGGTCAAATTGTTTGGATAACAATATTTCTTGGTCTTTGATGCCTGCACCTGCCCAATATTGAAGGAAGTCTTTTTGTTGCTCTAGCCAAAACTCGAGTAATTCTTTTAACCTGTGTGGAGATTTTCCGTTGTAAACCAACAAAGAAATCTTCCCCTTTATTTGATACTGCGCATTAAATTGTGCGCGCATGGAAAGTTTCTTTGAATCGGAAACCTCTTTGTATTCCTTGAACAATGCTAGTTTTTCATCGGGAAAACCAACGCCGAGTGAACGTGCAGCTGTGTCTAGACGCGAGAGTTCTTTGATCCATTTTGGATAGAGCAAGAGTTGATCTAGTTGTCTATAGATTTTCTGCTTGAGTTCGAAGAGCAAAATTTCGATTTGTTCCTCGACAGGTTCGTCAAGGTTGAGATGAAGTAAGGCAAGCGCTTGCTCAGGACTCATTTTTGCTGGTTTTTACGCATGCGTAAATTGAGCATTTCAACAATTAATGCGTAAACCAATGCAAAATAGATGTAGCCCTTTTGCATATGCTCGCCAAAACCTTCCGCGATTAATAATACACCGATGGCGACCAAAAAAGAAAGCGCAATCATTTTAATGGTTGGCCGCTCATTAATAAACGAACTGATGGGTCCTGAAAAGACCATCATGATAAACATAGAGATCAGAACGGCTAAGACGATGATGACCAGCGGATTTCCGTGCGTTTCGTGTTGAATATCGTTGGTCATGCCGATGGCAGAAATTACCGAATCAAAGCTGAAAATAAAATCTACAATGACAATTTGAGTAACGGCAGCGGTAAATGTCGTGGCTTTTTTTGTGCTGGTATCATGCTCGCTACCTTTGACACTTGCGTGCATTTCGCCTACAGATTTATAAATCAAAAATAGGCCACCAATCAGTAATACTAGACTATGCGCAGTGAATGATTGACCCGCTATACTAAAAAGGGCTTCTCGGTCGAGGGTCATGATCCAAGAAACCAAACTGAGCATGACAATCCTGATGATCAGAGCTAAACTTAGGCCAATTAGGCGTGCACTGCGTTGTTTATTTTGAGGAAGATTATCCGTAATAATCGAAATAAAGATGATGTTATCGATACCGAGGACCACCTCTAGAAGGGTAAGAATAAGTAGGTAAGTTAGGCCAACTGAAGTACCTAGAATGGCAAAATAACCGATAAAACTATCCATTTTATTTTTTTACGAAATTAAAAAAGTCTTGCAATACCTGAGCATTGCCGTCTTGATGGGTTTGTATTTCCAAAAGTTGTTGGTCGTTCTCTAAGAAACTAACAAGCGTCGGTATCAGTTTTTGTTGTTCGACACAGTATTGAACTTCAAAACCATAACCCTCTGCTATTTTACCCGGAGATTTTTGATGTGTGGCCTCAAAATACTGTGCTCTTAAGGGAGAAGTTGCTGGGCCTTGAATGATCTGAAAAATGCCACCACCATGGTTTTGAATGATGATTATTTTTAGGTTCTTCGGAAATGGTTCGGTCCAGAGTGCGTTGCTGTCATAAATAAATGAGGTGTCGCCGCAAACGAGCAAGTGCTGTTGATTTGGGCTAGCTAGTGCTGCGCCTACAGCCGTAGAAACGGAGCCGTCTATACCGCTGGTGCCGCGGTTACTGAAATAGTGTATACCTTCAATTGGATCAAAAAGTTGCGCATAGCGCACCACAGAACTGTTTGCCAAATGAAGAATGCATGGCGCTCTCAGTACTTCTTGCAAGGCTGCAAAAACGCTGTAGTCATAAATTTGACCTGTATTGGTTTGAAATTCGGCTTGCCGGTCTTTTGCAATGTAGTCAATCGCTTTCCATTTGCCATGAAAGTTTAAGGAATTCAATTCAAGGCCTGCCGATAACAATTCCTTAAAAAATAAGACAGGATGGATAGGCAAACAGGCAGTCAGCACTCCAAAGGTGTTCATATCCGGGAAATCGGAAGCCAAGCGCCAATGCAAGTGCAGAGGTGTTTCTCTGAGATAGGCCTTAATACGCTTGGACACAATGGCTCCGCCGATGCTGATCAGTACTTCTGGCTGATACGCGGCGTCTGAGTTGCCTATGCTGTTTAAGCTTCTATCAATACATGCATTGAAGCGTTCGTTTTGTAGGTTGGAAGTATTTTCTACTAAGACAACGACATTGCTGAATTTGGCAAATAACGACAATTGTAATTCTAGAGCGGGGTTTGGATCCATTTGCCCCACCAACACCATGATTTTCTTGTCTTTTAAGACTGAGAAATCCGGAAGCGCAACTAAATGCGCTTCATTGTATACTTCCGGGAAGTCAAAATGCTGCATTTCAGTGTAGCCGTAGAGAGGTTCATTTAAACCAATATTTAAATGAATGGGCCCCTTCCATGGCTGTTGAAAATGTTGTAGAAAATGGTGAATTTGCTGAATAGATGTTGGGTTTACTGCAAAATTATCTTCATCAAATCCGAGGTAAGTATGCGTATGGTTGTTGAATACCTCGGCCTGAACAATGGTTTGGCCATCGCCTTGATTGATCCATTTGGCCGGCCGATCGGCGGTGAGCACAAGCAAAGGGATATTGCGGTAATAGGCCTCTGCAATGGCAGGGTAATAATTAAGGCAAGCAGAACCAGAGGTGCAGCAGAGCGCTACGGGTGTTTGGGTTTGTTGCGCCCAACCCAGCGCAATAAATGCTGCAGCACGCTCGTCGTGAACGACTATTGTTTCGATGTCTGGATGAGCTTCAAAAGCTATAGCAAAGGAGGAATTTCTAGAACCCGGTGAGTGAATAACCCGACGAACCCCATGATGGGCAAGCGCCGCAACCACCATCTGGACCAGTTCTTTGTCTGAGCTTTGCATGGCGCAAATTTACGGCAAATCAAACCAAGCGCAACAAGGTTTGGCTTTTATTTTCAGTTTCTTCCCATTCTTGTTCTGCTGTAGAATCAGGCGTAAAACCACCGCCCACATAACAAAAAAGCTGTTGCTCAATCAGGCTGCCACAACGTAGGTTGACGTATAGTTTTTGCGCGCCTTGAGTTGCTCTTCCAATGATGCCAGCATACAAGCCGCGTTCATGATGCTCGGTTGCCGCTAAATAGTGTAGTGCCACTTTTTTTGGAAGCCCTGCAACGGCTGGTGTAGGGTGGAGGTGCTTGAGCAAAAGCGGCAAAACACGATTTGGCATTTGCCAAGTAAGTTCTTGCAAAAGGTGGGTTACTGGCCCGGGGCTGTAGGTCTGAATCGATGACACCTGAACATTTGCACCAGGAATTTGACGAAGTTGACCTTCAATAAACTCAGTAACCATGGCGTGTTCGTTGTATTCTTTATGGGTAAAATCTCGAGCGCTAGCCGTTGGTTTCGTGCCGGCAAGCGCCATGGTTCTCCAATTACTTTGCGTACGTTCAATTAGGATTTCTGGGCTTGCTCCAATCCAAGACCCCAATACAGTATCGTGGAAGTAGTAAACAAGGGCATTTGGATAGTTGAGGAGTAGCTTGTCGTATAATTGTTTTGGGTTGCTAACTAGCCGTTCTGATCTTTTGATTCTGGAGAGGACAATTTTATCGGCTATGCCGCGGTTGAGGTCCTTGATGAGTTGTTGAGCTTGCCTCAAATAAGCCTCTTTGTCGATGCAAAAAGGAGCTGCTTGCTCAGTGTGCGTAGCAATGGCATCTTCAGACCAAAAGTAACTAAACTCTTGATTGAAGTTAGAAACTACAAATTGATGATTTTCAATGCTTTCAGTCGAAACAAAATTACCTTCCAAGCACTGAGGTTCTTCTCCAGGAAAGCGAAAGTATAGCATGTTAGTCTTCTTTAGGCAAGATCATGACGGTATGCTTGCCATGGCAAATGAGGCGCTCACTTTGAGCCTCTCTTACTTCGATAGTCCAGAGGTGGGTTTTGCGACCAGCGTGTACTAAGTGAGCAGTAGCTATCACCAGTCCTTCTCGAACAGCCCCCACGTGATTAGCGGCGATGTCTAGACCCACAGCATAATGGGTGAGGGGGTCTATGAGTAAAACTGAGCCCAAAGAACCGACTGTTTCCATGAGTGCAGCACTTGCACCGCCATGCAGTAAACCCATGGGTTGCCTTGTTTTCTCATTGACGGGCATACTCGCCTTTACAAAGTCGTCGCCAATTTCAAGGTAGCGAATCTCCAGCGCTTCCATGAGCGTGCCGGGGTTGAGTGCATTGAGTTGATCGAGCGGAACCTGCTTTAATTTCATGCTGCAAATATACGCAAGAGCTTTTGGATGCGTGCTGAGAATTTGTAATTTTGACTGATGAAAATGACCAAATCCATTGATATCTACCTTGCTGACGGCTGTGGCCGCTGCTCAAAATTTGCTACTGACACTTGTTCTGTGCGTGTTTTTTCAAAAGAAATAGAAGTACTTCGAAGTATCGCACTATCTGTATTTCAAGAAGAAACCATGAAGTGGGGCTCGCCATGCTATAGCTTTCAAAACAAAAATATAGTTATCCTACATAGCTTTAAAGACAATTGTGGTTTTTCTTTCTTCAAAGGACCGCTCCTTGCTGATGCGCATCAAATGTTGGTTGCACCCTCTGAAACGGCACAAACTTTTCGTTTATTGCGTTTTACCAATCTTGCTCAAATCATTGAAAAACAAGAAGAGATACGCTCGTATTTATTTGAAGCGCTTGAGGTTGAAAAAGCAGGCCTCAAACTTCAGCTCAAACCGGCAAGTGAATTCCCTGTACCAGATGAGTTAAAAACACAATTCAAAGAAAACCCTGCGTTTGAAGCAGCATTTGGTGCATTAACTCCAGGAAGACAAAAAAACTATCTCCGCCATTTCAACGAGGCCAAGCAATCTACCACCAAAACTTCTCGTATTGAAAAATACAAACCTTTCATTTTCAAAGGAATTGGCATAGATGAGGCTTGGAAGCATAAATGAATTTGAAAAAATCTTTACCTAAAGTACCTAAACCCCTTGTCAAAACCCGAAGTTTTACTACTTTTGCCCCGGAGAGTTGGCAGAGTGGTCGATTGCGGCAGTCTTGAAAACTGTTGAACCGAGAGGTTCCGGGGGTTCGAATCCCTCACTCTCCGCCAAAAAAAAAAGCCCCATATTTTGGGGCTTTTTTTTGTTAGGAGAAAATTGGATGAGAACCCCAAGGTTCGACCCGACGACCACTGGGAGGAGAGCACGCGTAGCGTAATCCCTCACTCTCCGCAGAGTCAAAGTACTTAAATGTACAAAAGCGTGTAAACACTGAGTTTCACGCTTTTTTTTATGTTCTTTTTTTTACCGAAATGTACCGTTTTATACCCCAACTGGGTTGCAATCTGGTGACCACTTTTAAAAATCAAAAAGTGGTAACGGGTGTTTAATGTAATTGCCCCTTTACCCAAATAATCAATAACTCGATTCATCCATTCGTACCTTACCGCGAAATGTGTAGTACACAAAAAAAGTGTAGGTGAGTACAAGTGGCGTACCGATTAGTGCCATCAATAACATGATACCAAGAGATTTTTCAGATGCACTTGAATTGTGAACGGTAAGTGAGTTGGAAGGATCTATAGTTGAGTAAAGTAAGGTTGGGTACAGATTGCTTGCGGCCAAAATGAAAAACAACAAGATGGTCAAGCTCGAGAAGATAAAAGCCCAACCATATTTTCTTTTGCTACAGAGCCTAGGCAGGTTGGCAATAGAAAGGATGGCCAGAATAGGGACAATAAACCACGCGGGCTCTAAATAAAATACTTGCGTTAGTCTTGGTAGGTATAGCAGTGCGTAAACAGAACTCATGGTGAAACTTGCCAAAAAGAAGAGGATTGCCCCTCGAAGGCTGAATCTGATTTTTGTATAAAGGCGTCCTTCAGTTTTAAGTAGTAAATAAATAGCGCCATGCGTCATAAATAGAGCCAAAAGCGTTAGGCCTACAAGGATAGGAAAGGGTCTAAGAAAGCTAAAAATACTAGATCCTCTGAATTCGTACTGGGCATCTAGGGGAAGGCCTTCTAAGACATTTCCAAAAACAACGCCTAATAAAAATGCGAGTAAAATACTTGATGCAGAATAAATGATGTCCCACATTTTGCGCCACCACAGCATGGGTTCTTTACTGCGAAACTCAATGGCAATTGCTCGAAAGATAATAAGCGCTAAAAAGAGCATAAATGGCGTATACATGACGGAAAGCAAAGTTGCATATACCTTAGGGAACCCGGCAAATAGTGCCCCGCCGCCAATCACTAGCCAGACTTCATTTCCATCCCAAACGGGTCCTATTGCATTTAGAGCAGTGCGTCTTGAACTTTCTTTTTTGAAGGTAAGATGCCATGCGCCAGCTCCCAAATCGAAACCATCTAACAAAGCATATCCCGAGAACAAGCCGCCCACAACTAAAAACCACCATGAAGCGTAATCTAAACCTAAAAATGTTACAGCCTCCATGGTTATATATTTTGCCAATTTGACATGTTATCTTGTTTAGGTCTAGAATCTATTGATTCCTCGGTATACATTCCGTGCTTGATTTTTTTATTCAGCAAATAAATAAACAGCACAAAAAGAACTATATAAATGATGCTAAATAGGATCAAAGAAAACAAGACTTGTTGACTACTTACGGAGGCAGAAAGTGCGTCTGATGTCTTGAGTAAGCCGTAAACTACCCATGGTTGACGACCCATTTCTGCGGCAAACCAGCCAGCCTGATTGGCTATCTGTGGTAGAAAAACACTGAACATGAGTAATACGAGCCACCATTTAGGTTGCCAAGTGCTCTTTTTGAAAATCCAATATAATCCTATGCTGGCAAGCAAAATGATTGACATTCCGATAGCAACCATCAAGTGATAAAATTGAAAAATAGCATTGATTTGTTTTGGGCGCTCGTCAGTAGCAAAGGCATGAAGGCCTTTAACTGGCTTTTTAAAATTTTGATGTAATAAAAAAGAAAGACCACCAGGAACTTTTAAACCAAATACTTTTTCATTTTTCTGATCTACCCAACCCAAAATATAGAGGTCGGCTGCGGCATTTTGCTTGTAGTGCCCTTCTAAGGCGGCAAGTTTGGCAGGTTGGTTAACGGCAACGCCATCGGCAGACTTGTGTCCGGTAAACAATTGCGTTAAGGATACGATAAATGCCACGCTAAAGGCAATTTTTAATGCTTTGTTTGAAGCAATTTCATGTTTCTTTTTGTATAAAAAATAAGCATGAACACTAATGACCAAAAACGCACCAGAGAGAAATGCACCTGACCAAACATGAAGCAAGCGGTCTACACTAGATGGATTGAAAACCATTTGCCAGAAATCAGTGATTTCAGCTCTTGCGTTTAAGCCTTCGCCAACAATTTTAAAGCCTGAAGGGGTTTGTTGCCAGCTGTTGGCAACTACAATCCAAACTGCAGAAAACATGGAGCCTAAGAAAACACCAAGTGTTGAAATCCAATGAAGAACTGGACCAACCCGATTCCAGCCAAAAATAAGGATACCTAAAAAACCACTTTCAAGTGCAAAAGCAAAAATACCTTCTGCGGCAAGGGCACTACCAAAAATATCACCAACATATGCAGAATAGGCAGCCCAGTTGGTGCCAAACTCAAATTCCATTACAATGCCTGTAACTACACCAATTCCAAAAATCAGCGCAAATATTTTGGTCCAAAATTTGGCAAGGTCTCGATATAGGTCTTCTTTTTGAATGAGATATAGGCTTTCAAAGAGTACCATGATAAAGCCAAGACCAATGCTTAGTGGAGGGTAGATGTAGTGGAAAGATACAGTGGCTGCAAATTGTATTCGTGCTAAAATTTCTACATCCATTGGATTTATTTTAGTTACAAATATTTCTTTTTTTACATGGAATGAAATGTAACTTTAGTTACATCTACATGGTTCTATCAATTTGTCTTTTTAAATGATCAAAGTCTAATTCGAAATACTGATTTACTCAGATTTATGTATTTTCGAGGCTGATTATGGTTTTCAGCAGCATCTTGTTCTTTTTGTACTTTTTACCAGTATTTATGCTGGTGTATGTGCTGCTGCCAAATAAGGCTAAGAATTACTAGGCGCTGTTGGTGAGCATTCATTTTTACGCGTGGGTTGGCTTCGGAATGCAACAAATGTATTTAGGAAAATTAAGTGAGCGCAGGGGGTGTTTTGGGAACAATCTTGACATTCATGGCTACCCATCCTTTTTGACCGCGGCTTTTATCGAAAGTAACTTCGTCGCGTTCTGCGATAGGGGCTGAAAGATTAGCTGCGTGTACAAAAATGTTCTCACCACTGGCTTTGTCTTTGATGAATCCGTAGCCTTTGGAGTCATTGAAGAAGATGACAGTACCTGAGTCAGAAGCGTCGTCTTCGTCGGATTCTTCTCGGCGTGGAATGCCAAGTTCAATACTTTCTGCATCGATTTCGATGCGTGTACTTGGGTCTACAGGCGCATCAACGATCCGGCCAAATTCGTCGACATAGGCCATCATGCTATCGAGGCCACCACCGCCAGAATTAGCTTTGCGCTCCTCTGAACGGATTAATTTTTCTTTTTTCTTTTTTGCTCTGAGTTTTTCTTTTTCCTTCTTGGAGAAGGTTTCTTTGGATTTGGCCATTTAATTGCGTTAAGATAAGTGCCGTGAGCAGAGTAGGTAGGAAGGCAACTTACAAGACGCAGGCGGAATTTGACTGCAAAGATACAAAAAACTTACTGATGACGCTTCGTAGGTTGCCAAACTGATGAACGAATACCGCCAAAAAAGCGTAACATGCCTATTAGTAAGGCTACATTCATACTGACAAAATGAATGAGGTAACGCAGCCATATGATTTGGACACCACGCTGGCGCGATAAATAGTCTACAAAGAAAGCGATTGGGATCAGCCATAAGCCAAAGTAGAAAAGCGACCCAAACCACGAATTTTCCTGATTTTGAATGATGTGAAGCATCATAGCCAACAAGAAAACAGGTAAAATCCAACGGAGCACTTTATGAGAGAGAAAGGCAAATGATACCCAGTTGAATTTCAAGAGCAGGCGCCAAAATCGTTTTAGGTTTTGAAAATTGCCAGAAGAAATCCGGATTTTTCGTCGAAATTCAATCAAGAGGTCGTTGGAAACGTCTTCGAGTACGATGGCCTCTTTTTGGTTTACACACTTGTACCCTTTTTCAATACAAGTCATGTTAATAAAGAAATCATCGACCAAAAAATGTGCTGGTATCTGTTCGAAACATTTTTTACGAAAAGCAAAACAGCCCCCAAAAGGCCCCATCATTGCGCCCCATAATTTTCCTTCGGCCTCTTTAATGAGCACCTCGCCAGCAATATAAGCAGACTCGGGTTTGGATATCCCGGTATCTTTGATACCGTAGTGTTTCATGGTAGAGTCTACCAAGCCTATTTGCGGATCGGAGAAAGGCGCCTGTAGTTGCTGTAGCGTTTGGGCGGTAAATAAAACATTCGCGTCGGTCAGGATAATGATGTCGTGCTTTGTTTTTGGCACGAGTGCATTAACGATATTTATTTTTCCTTGGCGTTCCTCGAAGTTGAACACTTGACACGCCTTAAATTTTGTTTGGTATGCTTCGGCAATAAGCGCGCTAAAATCTGAGCTGCTATCAATTCCAATGAGTAGCTCAATTTGCTCCGAAGGATAGTCGCAGTTGAGAATGGATTCTAGTTTTTCTCTTAAAACTTTCTCTTCATTATGGGCAGCAATAATGATGCTCATGGACGGTACAACGCCCGTAATTGGATAAAGTGTAGGAGTCTGATTTTTTTGAAGTAAATACTTCAGGAGGTAAGGATAAAAGACGTAGCTGTAGAGTAAAAAAACGAGCCCGACAACAAAGAGAAACTGAAGCATGAGGCAATATTAATCATTATTTTGAAGTTCTTCGAGCAAATTTAAGAGTTGTCTTTGGATTTGCTTGGCTTCAAAATGACGTTCAAAGTAGTGGAGAAAATATTGCCCGCGTTCTTCTCGTTTTTCTTGTTGTTCCAACAGTATTAAAATATCGCTAAGAAATGCAGCCTGATCTTGTTGAACAAGATGCTTAGGAAGCTCAGATAGGCCATCGGCAGATTTGGTACTCAGCACTATTGGTGCGCCAACACTCATGGCCTCAATGATTTTCATTTTAACGCCAGACCCAGATTGCAAACAACCTACAAAAATACCGTTCGAAGCAATGAACGTTTTAGCATCAGGTACAAATCCGTGCACTACAACGCCGGGTAGTTGCCAATGCTTTTTATTTTCAGCTCCTTTACCTGCGATATGAAATTCGATTGCAGGATACCTCTGTTGAATGAATAAAAACACATGGTTTAAAAACCAATCTACAGCCTCTACGTTTGGCTTCCAATCAAATGCCCCGATAAAACAAAGCTTACCAGTAGCCACTGAGCTGAGCTGCTGAGGACGTTCGGTAGAGGCGGGCAAATACTTACATGCGGTGAGCGTCTGCCCTTCAATTTGTTGTAAATCAGATTGGGAAATTGTTAAAATCAAATCTAGGCCTCCTTGGTCTTCGCTCCAAGCGCTTCTTTCTGCCCACTTCAGCGTGTATGCCAACTGATGGAGGTACCACTTTTTAAAGATGTTTTTGGTATGCGTAGCGAGGTCTTTCCAAATTTGGTTTTCGATGTTGTGGGCTCTGTAAATAAATTTTGCTCTAGAAAAGGACCGGAGTTCTGGTGCGTAAACAGCCGCAAATAAGCTTTCAAAGATGACAAAATCATAACTTTCACTTTGAAGATCTTCTTGAAGTTTCAAAAGAACTTGGTTGCATTTAAAGCGCTTCAGGTTGTAAGATTCCTGTCTGAGTAAAGCTAAAATTGCGCCAGGTATCGTAACGCTTGTATCTACAAAATGTGCTGTTACTTTTAAATGTGGGTGCTTAAAAAATGCAGCTTGATCAAAAGGATGTTTGCTTGTTTCAATGGTGTGGTAACTGATTTTATTGACTTTTTCCAGGGAGCATAAATCTTCGAGGAGTCTTGACATCGCCAAACAACCCCCGTCTAAGATAGGGTATGGTGGTTTATGGCTGAGGATCAGGATATTCAAAATAGTCAAATTTAAACCGCTAGTGCTTTCTTGGTAAAGAAAAAGGCAACAGGTGTGAATACTACCGCTGCTAGCCACATTCCAATTACGGGTGCAACAGTTCCGGTGTCAGCAAGGTTGTCGCCAATTGAACTCAACATAAAATAAAGCATAAATATAAGTGCGGCAATGACTACAGGTGCGCCAAAACCACCTTTTTTAATGAGTGCGCCAAGTGGAGCACCAACGAAAAAAAGCACCACAATGGAGTAGGTTAAAGCAAACTTTCGGTGGAATTCTATCCAATATAAGTCGGTTTCACGATCCAAGGTACTCAGGAATTGTTGCTGGTTGTCTAACTGTTGTTGGTTGCGTCTGATCTTTGAAATGGCCAAATTATAAGCCAGTTGTTTGTCAGTGCTATTTAATTTTCGCAACGAGATGACCGGAATTTTTGGAGTTGACTCATGATTCAAAAGAGGATCATTGGTGTTGCGTTTTTGAAGATTGGGACTCAGGCTCAAAAAACCAAGGGTACTTTGACCCACGAAATTTCCGAGCAGACGTTCTTTTTTAACTTGAATGGAGTCTATAGCGTCGCCAATTTGAAACACATTGAGCATTTCATATTTGTCGGTGAAGAGGTCCTCCTTGGAGCGGTTGAGGTCGAGCCCTTCGAGGTCGAGCTTATAAACCCCTTGGTCAAATTTGGATACTCTTGATGGACGCTCAGATGGATTGCTAATAGAATTGTTGGGCAGGTACATCGGATTTTGAATATCGAGTTCCTCTAAAATGTGCCCATCCTTTAAATTCAAGAAAACATACCGACCGTTGACAGACTTGTAAATATTGGCTTCTTTGGCGCGTACAGTGCGCAATTGTGAAGGTTGTGTGTAATCGTGGATGGTAATATCAAAACATTGATTGCCAGCTAAGGAGTCGATTTTAATGGCATAACCTTCGAAATGTTTGGAATAAACACCCGGCGTGAGCATGGTTTCAATTTTTTTATTCTGGATATCGTAAATAAGGGTATGCCACTTTAGGTTTGCTGCCGGAATCACATAATTGGCAAAAAAGAAAGTAGCTATCGAGATGAGCAGCACAATTGTAATGAGTGGACGCATAATTCTGAGCAAAGAGAATCCACTTGCTTTGAGGGCAGTAAGCTCGTTGTGTTCAGCTAAATTGCCAAAAGTCATGAGCGAAGAGAGCAATATGGCTAAGGGAAGTGCCATCGGGATAATACCTGCTGAAACATACACCAGTAGCTCTAAGATCACCCAAACGCTGAGTCCTTTGCCCATCAAGTCGTCGATATAGACCCAGAAAAATTGTAAAATGAGCATGAACATCGAGATCAGGAGCGTCACGATAAATGGTCCGGTAAAAGACTTCAGGCTAAACAGAACGAGACGTTTCAAGCGCGTAGTTTAAGGCAAATTTAAGCAATAAAGCCAAATTTGAGTTGCTGTAGGGTTTTAGGCGCCAATGATGCGCTTGAGGTCAGATATGGCTTGGTGCCAGAGTGCAGAACTGCTTTCGAGGTCGGCAGGTGTAGCAAAATCGGTGATGTGTAAAATGACAGAGTTGGTCATTGGGTCGACGACGTAGGCGAGCTCAAAGTAGGTGTCAAGGCCTGCTTCTTCGTCTTCTATCCATTGAAAACGAATCTTAGTGTTCATTTTTAGTTGCAACAAACGGGCGGGTTCTGAGTTGCCATCCCACTCAAAGGTGTAGATGTCGTCAGAAACCCTAACGTCGTCGGCAAACCAATCTGCGAGGCCGTCAGGGGTACTAAGGAGTTTATCCAAGACCCTTGGGTTGGTTTTGAGAAGGAACTCAAGCTTGTATTTTTCTTTCATTGCCCCCAAAATTAATCATTACATTTGCCATTCTTTAAATGTACAAAAAAAATCACAAATGTCTGAACAAAATCAATTGGAAAAGCTCGGAAATCAGTTTTTTAAGTACCGGGGTCAGATTCCAGTACTCTTTTTTATCGTTGCTTTTGGCCTGATGCATTATTTTCCAATGTATGCAAATTGGCGCAATTCAAATTACATAGGTTTTGCTATTGCTTTGGTTGTACTTGGTCACCTAATTCGCGCACTTGCTGTAGGTAAACGCGCCGCGCATACCTCGGGTCGTAACCGTGACGAACAAGTTGCCGATGCCCTGAATTCAACCGGCATATATTCCATGGTACGCCATCCACTTTATCTGGGCAACATCACTACCTACATTGGTTGGGCAATTTTCACCGGAATTGATTGGTTGGTACCGGTATTTCTAGTCTTGTTCGTGGCCTATTACCGCCTAATTATCTATGCTGAAGAGCAATTCTTGACTCGTAAATTTGGGCAGGCCTACCTCGACTGGAGAAAACAAACACCACTTCTTTTGCCAGCATTTTGGAAATATAAAGCAAATGCACAGCCTTTTTCATGGAAGGTGGTGCTCGAAAATGAATACTCTGGGTGGGCGGCTTCTATGACCACAGCGTTTGTTTTAGTTTTGTTTCAGAACTATGTGTTAGGTGTGCTTCAAGGCACGCTCAACATACATTTGGCTATGGGCTTGTTTATTGTGGTGTTTGGGCTGGGAATGCGCTACCTCAAGAAAAAAACACGTGTGTTTAAAGTCGACTAACGTTGCAAATTATCTTTTTGAATTGGCGCACTACTGTTGAAGCTCAAAAACTTGACGCTGTTGTAAGCTGCGCCCCAAGGTAAGTTCGTCGGCATATTGTAACTCAGAACCCACAGCTATTCCTCTGGAAATACGCGTCACTATTATTTCGTAGGCTTTGATTTTTTTATAGATGTAGAAGTTGGTGGTGTCGCCCTCCATTGTAGGACTCAATGCCAAAATAATTTCTTTGGGTTGGTCTTTCTCGATGCGCGCAGGTAGGCTCGAGATGTTTAAGGCTTGCGGACCAATGCCATCCATGGGTGAAATCAGGCCACCCAGCACATGATACATGCCGTTATAAGTACTCGTCGATTCAATGGCCATGACATCCCGGATATCCTCAACAACGCAAATAATGGAGGTGTCTCTTTTCGGATTGCTACAAATACCACAAACAGGTGTATCGGTGATGTTTCCACAATGTACGCAACGCAATACTTTATCCTTTAAAGCACTGAGCGCACCAACGAAATCGTCGATTTCAACATCTGTTCTTTTGAGCAGGTCCAGAGCGAGTCGGAGTGCAGTGCGGCGCCCTATACCAGGTAAACTTGCCAGTTGATCTACGGCCTGATCTAAATAAACCGAAGGAATTTGCATGGGCTAAAATTAACGAAACTTTTGATGCGCACAGCTGTTCAAAACACTAACTTTGCAACATGGCTATGAAGGAGCTCAATATCCGAAACAAACGCGCGCGCTTTGAATTCCATCTCGACGAAATATTCGAGGCTGGAATGGTATTGACCGGTACTGAAATCAAAAGTATTCGCAACGGAAAAGCCAGTATTCTCGAGTCTTACGGTTTGTTTGAAAAAGGGGAAGTGTGGCTGCGTAATATGCACATCACGGCATACGAGAACGGCTCCTTTTACAACCACAAGCCAAGGGCAGACCGCAAATTATTGCTGCAGCGCAAAGAAATTGTGCGCATTGAAAAGTTCTTAAAAATCAAAGGGCACACCCTAGTGCCGCTGAAGCTGTTTTTATCTGAAAAAGGTTGGGTTAAAATTCAAATTGCCTGCGCAACCGGAAAAAAACTCCACGATAAGCGTCAAGACCTCAAAGAAAAAGACGACAAGCGAGAAATAGACCGTTTACTGAAACGTTAGTCCTTAATAACGGGGTAACCCGGAAATTTCTTTTTATCAAACACAAATTTAGTGTCTTCAATCTCTGGATTGGCTGAAAATTTAGTGACAACATACGTCATGACTGTTCCGTCTTTGGCTTTCATACTCGCCTTTACAAGTTCATTTTCTGTTTTGGAAATAAACAGAACAATGGTATGATACTCCGCCTTCGATGGTACCTTAGGATACAGGTTAATGACATGCACCGCCTCGCCGTTGTATTTGTCTTCGTGGTCGTATTTATTCTTGAAACCCGTTTCCCAGATAGTCATGAGGCGCTTAGGGTTGATAGATTCTTCGTCGTCGGCGCTGGCATCAGATTCATAGACGGAACGTTCGTCTTTGACAATTGTCCAGGTTTTGACGCCATTGCAAATCATGGTATTTTCACCATAAGAGGCATAAAATTTATTGCCTTTGACCCAGCCTTTTCCGATCTCATTTTCGTTGGTTCCGTTGGTGCTGTTTTTGATACTTGCGTTGAATTCAATATAAAAGGACTTCATGCCCTTCATTTTGGTCGATAATTTATCGAGTATGCCCTGAGCTTTAGCATCTTGGCCCATGGCGTTGATGCTGATCAGACTTAAAATAAAAACAAGTAAAATGCGCATATGATAGAATTTGTTTGCAAATATCACAAATTATGCCAAATCCACGAAATCTTTATGGAAGAACACTTTTAATCAATGATGATTAACGAATGATTCGTGATGAGCTGCTCACTATGAATTTGAAGGAGGTAAGTTCCGGACTTGAGTTCTTGTGGTAGTGCTATAGGTGCATTCATTTCAAATTGTAAAACCTCCTTGCCTTTCATGTCGAGTAGGCGTGCAAAAGTAGCTTCGACTCCTGATACATGGATACTACTGCCAGGGCAAGCCGGATTCGGATAGATTCTTCTTTTGACTGCTTGAATTTCAGTTGTGTTGGCCAAAGAGCCTAAATTGATGTTGTCTAAATACAGGCAGTTGCCCCAGTCACCAATGTTTCGAAAGGCAATTTGCAAATTACCACTGTTGGCAAATGCGCTTAAGTCTACGGAGTCTTTGCGCCATTGCGCATTTGTCGGTATAAAAAAGGCCTGGTTATCCGGAGAAGTAGCCAATATTTCTCCTCCTTTAAAGTACAAAATATCTTCAGTGGCAAAACAATCTGACGAAACTACGACTTGCAGAGAGTCTGAATAGCCGCTACCCCAACGGGCATAAGCTACATCAAAATAAAGATAAGGTTGTTGCAACAAATAACCCGTTTCAATAGGCATGATTAAATCATCATAACTTCCTTGAGAGTCGATATCGTAGTTGTTAAAAAACGTCGCTTGGCTAGAATTTCCAAAACCTCCTGCAGAAGTAGAGAGGCCCCATGTACCACTTCCGTTATGGTCAACTACACTCCAACCTTGCGGTAAAAATTCCTGCTGAAAATCTTCTTGAATAGCTTGCTGAAAGTTAAACATGGATAGCGTTACATATAAAGAATCTGTATCGGTTTGGCCAGTACCATCCGTAACTTGTAAAATAGCGAGGTGCTGCCCTGGGTTTTGAAAATAAACTGCCGGATTACGTAAAGTGGAGCTGCTCGGACTCCCCGTCGGAAAAGTCCATTGCCAACTTGCACCTTGATGGCTTAAAAATGAGTAATCGTCAAAATAAAAGGAGTCAATGGCACAAACTGCGGTCTGACTCAGTTTATCTGCTGTAATCCGTGCAATGACCTCACTTGGGTTTTCGACTAAATTACTTTCATAAATGCCTTTGCCATAAGTGGCCATGCGAATCTTTTGATCTCGATAAAAAGGTTTAAGAATATTTCCGTTGGTAAAAAGAGGCAAGCCATTATTCTCTATTGTAAAATCTGTTTGGTTATTGCGGTAGTATACTGCTTTATTGGTAGCAACGTAAATTCCGCCGTCAGTTCCGGCTATATGAACCAACGCTTGAACAGACTCATTATTGAGTAAACTATTTGTAAGGTTCGTCCAGGAACCGCCACCGTTTGTGGTTTTGTAGACTTTAAAGCCATTGGCTCCGCTGGGGTAGGCCAGCCAAAGTTCTTGAGCGTTAGCAGGGTTGAGCGCCAACAACATGCGGCTTGAGTTGCCGGAGGGTATCGTCAGTTGGGTCCAGGTCAGACCTCCATCTGTCGTTTTCCAGAGTTTACCTGTTCCACCACTTGCTGCTTTTTGATTTAAATAAATAATTTGTGGGTTATCTGAAGCGATTTCAATATAATTAACGCATGCATTGCCGTTGGAACCAAACGATTGAACAAGTTCAAAAGAGGCGCCCTTGTCAGTCGTGCGATAGAGCTGATGGTCTTTTCCTGTGTAGGCAATGCTGTAACAATTCGGATGAAAGACCAATTCTGTCGATTCTGCTGCCCAATAACTTTCATTGGGGTTAATACCAAATGAAGCATTTTGAATTGCGCCATCTAAAGTAGCCGGAATGCGCTTACCGTCCACATCTGAATAATAAGTGAGCTTGTTGTCTCCAGGGTTCACATAGCCTGTTGGCGCCTCGCCACCACCAAGTTCTAAGAAATTGCCCGCCCCGTAGTTTTCATGGTAAGCCAAGTTGCCGTTATGGTAAAGCCCGCCAACCAATACATCCTCATTCCAACCGTTGTCAAAACCCCAATAATCTGAGCCGTGTACACCAGACATATAAAAATCTGGCTGCGTCGTCATAAAATCTGTACTATGATAGATGCCACCGTCTGTGGTGACCCAGGTGTGGTTTCCAATTACCCTGAAATCTTGGTTGTCGACGTGTAAACTTAGTGGCCCACCAACATAACCCGAAACGGCAGTAAAAGAACCAGCGCCATCAGAGCTCCGGTATAAATTCAGACCGCCAATAAGGAGTTCATTGGCGTTGTTTGGGTTGGCTACTAGTGCACAATTGTAGAATCCTTGGTGGTAATTCCATGTTGGGGTACCCATTGCTAAATTAGGATGTGCGGTGGAGTAAGGGCCTCCTACCTGGCCGTTGGGTAAGACCCAGCTTTGGCCACTGGTGTTGCTTCGGTACACACCGATATAACCGTAGTCATTTGGTTTGGAATCGCCAATCAGATAAGCGTATACGATTTCTGGATCTGC
>JBILSN010000047.1:0-2843 GCA_044372045.1 Crocinitomicaceae bacterium | reverse complement strand
TGTTTGGGTTTCTATTTGTTGCTGTTTGAGGGCGTTCATGGCTGCTTTGTGGTGTTTGTCCAAACCGTCGAATAAATTCCAGTCCACGCGCAAGCCAATAAAGGCACCGTCTATTCCTGTTCGAAAATCTGTTTCGGGGTTCATGTTGTAGTTGTATTGGTAAATCCCGTACAAATTCACATTCGGTAGATACCCCATTTTGATTCCTTTGGCTTCTTCTTGTGCCATCAAGCGCTGCTGCTCGAGTAATTGAATTGCAAATAAATTGGCAGCATTTTGATCGACAAGTAAGGTCTGCTGCACCATTTGGTCATTCTGTAAAGTAAGTGCTGCTTTTGGATCCAAACCGATTAAAATTTTGAGGAGTTCTTCTAACTGACTTTTGGTGGCTTGTAGATTGGCCTGAGTATTCTCCAAATTCAAGCGATTGATCCGAATTTTGTCGGCTTCAGTCTGAACCAGCATTCCTTGCCCTACCATGAGGCCCATGTTTTGGAGCATTTGATCAACATAACTAACGTTGCTATCGATAAAACTAAGTTGTTGATACAAGCCCTGTAAAATAAAGAAGGTATTTGCTACCTGATGCTTCACCTCTTGAATGGTCATGTCGCGTTGGATCTTGACTATTTCACTGTTGATGCGCAGCGCTGCCAAACCATAGCTGACCTGCGAATTGAATAAAATTTGATTGAGTTGCAGCGTATTACCCAATACATAAGGAACACCAAATTTCACTTCTGCAAAGGTGCCTGCCGGGCCACCAAAAAACTGAGCCGGAACAACCTGTCCGGGAATGACAGCGTTGTAACGGTAATCACCTGAAAAGTTCAATGAAGGCAGACGGCTCGATAAATATGCCGAGCGCTGGCTTTCGTTGATAGCAACATCCAGTTGGGCACTACGAATTTGCGGATTGGCGGTTTCTGCCATTTTAAGGCAGCTTGCTAAATCGTACTTTTGAGCGTGTGCAGCTTGCCCAATAAGTAGAAAAAACAAACCTGTGGAGAGATAACTTTTCATTTTCATGTGGGTTGGTTTTGAGGGAATAAATAATTGATTAGCATTTCTTTGACGTGCGCTTTGTGGGCAAGAAGGTCGTGTTGTAGTGTTGCCTCGTCGATGCCATGAAATTGTTGGGTCAATTTTTTTGACATAAAAGGATAATGCACATTAGACATCAGTAAAATGGTAATGTTGCGAAGGCTCATTGGTCGCATTTCTCCTTTGGCTTGTGCGTCTTTTAATTGTTGAAATATGCCTGTTTTTTCGATCGGCTCAAAAAAAGTGGGCGCCACACTAGATTCGTTTTTGTTTTGTTGAATGGCTTGGATGATAAACATGGGCAATTCTGGGTGCTCCATGAAAAAATCAAATTCTTTATCGATGAGCAAACTCGTTTTTTCTTTGAGTGGCAAATCTGAACTAAAGACCTCAATTATAGACTGAAGGAAATCGGACATTGCGCCTTCAAAAATGAGTTCAAAGAGTTTTTCTTTGGATCTGAAATAATAATTCAGTAGCGCCACGTTGCTCCCAACTTCTTTGGCGATGTCTCGAACCGAACAACCATCAAAGCCTTTAGTCATAAAGACTCTCTTGGCTGCCGCCTTGATTTTTTCTTCTGTACTGAGGTCTCTTTTCATTTGTGTGTTTTGGCAAATGCGCTGCAAAGTTAAACACTCTTTTTAAACAAATGTTTAAATATTTTTAAAAAATTAAACGATTGTTTAAATTAATCTACATTCAACCATTTTCAAGTGATCTGAAACCGTGCTCAAGTTTCTTCGTATCTTTGTACCAACGTTCTTTGGGGTCGACATTGGATTTGACAGCGATAGCGGTAGTCAGGTGTCAGCATGCAGAGGCTTGTAGTGTTCCTCTTAAATCAAATGCTACGAACAATAAATGACAACACGTCATACGCACTTGCTGCTTAATTAACTGAATGTTAATTGGCTTAATCTAGCTGAAGTATAGTAGGCCAGACAAGTACTTCTGATGAACTGCCACCCTTTCGGTTCATCGCTCAGAAGTTCATCCCATAGGGTTAGTGTTGCCGATGGTTTTACCGCAACATGAAATTTAAAAACCTAAGTATGCGCGTTGGGTGTTCTTGTCCGGCCGCATATCGAAAACCAACCACGAACTAAGCATGTAGAAAGCTTGAAAACTCGTCGTTTGGACGAGGGTTCGAACCCCTCCGACTCCACTTAAAAAGAGTTATAAAATATTGATTTACAATATTTTATAACTCTTTTTTGTTTTAATATGAAAACAATTGTTAAAACACTTTTCCAAAAAATTACATTGTTTTAACAAAAATGGCTAAATTTTTCCTACCAAAATCTTAGCATTTCTTCTAATTAACTTCAACCACATAAGCGTGAAACAATTTATACTTATTTTATTTTTGGGTTCGTTTTGGTTTGGAAAATCGCAAAGTTTGTACTTTCCTCCAACCATAGGGAATAATTGGGATACCCTTGCACCTGCCTCGCTCGGGTATTGCCAACCGAAAATTGACAGTTTGTACGCCTTTTTAGAGGACAACAGCACAAAGGCTTTTATTCTTCTCAAAGACGGAAAAATTGTCTTAGAAAAATATTTTGGCAGTCATAATTCTACCACACCATGGCAATGGGCCTCGGCGGGCAAAACAATAACTGCATTTATGGTAGGCATAGCTCAACAAGAAGGCTATTTAACCATCACCGATACGACTTCCCAATACTTAGGTCAAGGATGGACCAACGCTACACCACAGCAAGAGGAGAAAATTACTGTGCGCCACCAACTAACCATGACCTCAGGATTAGACGACGGGGTTCCAGACCATTATT
>JBILSN010000004.1:0-91738 GCA_044372045.1 Crocinitomicaceae bacterium | reverse complement strand
ATCTTCACCTAATAAATAGGGAATTGCTTGTTCCTGGATGGGGGTCGGTGCTTCAAAACCCAATTCTGTCAACGACTTCAGCACCTCTCGCCTTAATCCCAGTTCTTCAAATGTCATGTATTCTTTTTAAAATTAGGTGCAAAGGTACGTATATTGTAGGGATTTATTGTTAATAAGTTGATTAGTAGTGTTAAAAAATAACAAATAGCATATCTTATTTCCAAATGATTTCAAATGATTTTGGATTCCACAAGCGTTATTTTTCTATTTTTGAAAACTTTTAACAGAAAAACAAACTATGCAACTCAGCGGAATCATTGCTATTTCAGGAAGACCCGGTCTTTTCAAAGTCATTGCTCAAAGCAAAAACAGCGTTATTGTCGAATCCATGATTGACAAAAAGCGTTTTCCGGCATATGCCTCAGAGCGCATTTCTACCCTAGACGACATCAGTGTATTTACGCATGACGAAGACGTCAAATTGACAGACATCTTTGCCAAAATGCTTGCGCTCTACCCTACTGAAGCGCCCTCTCACAAAGCGGATATCAAAGAACTAGAAGCTGCACTCACAAGTTTTTTACCCAATTGGGACGAAAATCGCGTGTATCCTTCCGATGTTCGCAAACTCTTTCAATGGTTCAACTTACTGATCAAAACTGGCGCTTTTGAAGTTGCTGCCAATGAAGAAAATACAGTGTCTAAAGAGGTAAAAGCACCAAAAACCGAAACGATCAAAAAGAAAGCAACCACTGCGACTCCGGCTGCAAAAGCAGCCAAACCTGCCGCTCCTAAAAAACCAACAGCCGTCAAGACTGGCTCTTCAAGAGGAAAATAACATGCAAATTCAGAAAGCAGCGCGCCAGTTTCTACCCGAAGACCTGGCCATTACCGAATTTGAGGTGCTCGCTCCCTATTTTCAAGAATTAGTAGAGCGAGAAATCCATACTTTAAATGATTTTGACCACTGGTTACTAGACCGTTCCGAACTAGATGCAGTGCTCGAGGAAGACTTGGCATGGCGGTACATCCGCATGAGCATCAATACACAAGATGAACAACTGCGCGAAGCCTATAATTTCTTTGTCACTAAGATTCAGCCTGAGCTAGCACCACTAGAAGACCAACTCAACCAAAAATTAATGGCACTTCCTTTTCTTGAGCAAAGAACGGATCGTGCACACCAAATTTACTTTAGAAGCATCCGTACAGCACTAGAGTTGTACAGAGAAGAAAATATTGCACTTCAAGCCGCCTTAAGTGAAGAAGCCCAGGAGTATGGTGCCATTAGCGCAGCTCAAAGCATTGAACACGATGGCAAAACCTTGACCATGCAACAAGCTGCTCAGCTGCTCAAGGAAAACGACGAAACTTTACGACAGCATATTTTTGAAAAAATGGCGGGTGTTCGGAGAAAAGACCGAGAACAGTTAGATACGCTTTTCACCTCCTTGATTCAAAAAAGACAGCAATTAGCCCAAAATGCTGGTTTTGCCAATTTCCGAGACTACAAATTTGTAGAAATGGGTCGTTTTGACTACACGAAGGCCGATTGCTTTGCATTCCACGAAGCCATCAAAACACATATTGTACCCTTAGTAAAGGAAATTCAGGCAGAAAAACTTAGAAAGCTTGGCAAAAATCTATTCAAACCCTGGGACCTCGACATAGATCCAGAAGGAAAGCCAGCACTCAAGCCATTTCAAAGTGGCACAGAACTGTTAGCCGGTACCATCAAAATGTTTGACCAAATTGATCCGTATTTTGGTGACTGTCTGCGTGTAATGGATCAACTTGGGCACTTAGATTTAGATTCAAAACAAGGAAAAGCACCAGGTGGTTATAACTACCCGCTTTACGAAATTGGCGTGCCGTTTATTTTCATGAATGCCGTGGGTAGCCAACGAGATTTAGAAACAATGGTTCACGAAGGCGGGCACGCCATTCACTCCTTTTTAAGTCGAGACCTCAGCCTCACCGCCTTTAAAAATCTACCTTCCGAGGTTGCCGAATTGGCTTCGATGTCCATGGAGCTATTGAGCATGCCTCAGTGGTCTGCATTTTACGATCCTCAGGCACAGCAGCGCGCCATGCGCGAGCAAATTGAGGGCACGCTCAAGGTCCTGCCCTGGATTGCACAAATTGATGCTTTTCAGCATTGGGTTTACGAAAACCCAACACATTCCCTACAAGAGCGAAGCGCGCACTGGATGCAACTCGCACAGGATTTTGGCACTGGGCTCGTCGACTGGACTGACTACGAAGATTTAATTGCGTGCAGTTGGCAGCGTCAATTGCATCTTTTTGAGGTCCCGTTTTACTACATTGAGTATGGCATTGCACAACTCGGTGCACTTGGCGTATGGAAAAATAGTTTAGCGAATAAGCATCTCGCAATTGAACAATACAAAAATGCGCTTTCTTTAGGCTATACCGCACCTATGAGCACAATTTACGAAACGGCTGGCGTGCCCTTTGACTTCTCCTCAGAGCGCCTTCAGGCATTGGTCCAATTTATCAAGGAACAACTCGAAATAATGAATTAGTTGCAATTCTATTGTTAAGAAATTTAAAATTCTCTTTATATTTGCACCCGCACATGGCGAGATAGCTCAGTTGGTTAGAGCGTAGGATTCATAACCCTAAGGTCCCGAGTTCAACTCTCGGTCTCGCTACACAAAGCCCGGTTAATATCGGGCTTTTTTTTGTGCTTAATCGGTATTGAACACCATCTCAAAGTTAAATAGGGTGCAACAGACTTTATTATCGAGATTTATATTCCAAGTATTTCATTTTTTATTGAGCAACAGAAACTCAAAGCACCTCAGACATTTCTGGAATGCAAGGTCGTCGTCTCGCTACCGTCTATTGCTAAGGCAAAAGTAGGCATTGATTATCGAGGAGGGCATTGGCAAAATACCAAATCAATGGTTGATTTAGTGAAACCATATTTTTGTAACTTACAAATTATATTAAATTTTAGATACAATTATTATTTGCTCTAAATAATCACTATGTCAGCTGAAAATATTGCTTAAATAAGATTAGCTTTTGGTACGCTTTGATCCAATTATCACGTATGGAGAACCAAATTTAATCTATTTATAAAACAGTACAAGAAATAGTTGAGGACTTTAAAATGCTATCTTAGATAACCAAATTATAAAATTGAACCACCTAATACTAAATCGTGCTATTTAACTCTTTTGCGTTTCTACTTTTCTTTCCATGTGTCTTTATCATGTATTGGTTTGTCTTCTCCAAGCATCTTAAATGGCAAAACCTTCTGCTTTTATTAGCCAGTTATTTCTTTTACAGCTGGTGGAATTACAAATTGGTGCTACTACTGCTAGCAAGTACCATTTTGGATTACCTATTTGGTGTTTGGATAATCAAGAATAAAGGAAATAAAGCAAAGCTATTTTTGGCATTAAGTATCATTGTAAATATCCTGCTACTTGGATTTTTCAAGTATTTCAACTTTTTTTCTTCCGAATTAAATCTTTTATTACAACAATTTGGTCTTGAAGTCCGAATGCCCATTCTTGAGATTTTATTACCCATTGGGATATCCTTTTATACCTTTCATGGGATTTCGTATGTCATTGATTGTTATCGCAAACAACAAACTCAAATTCCTAAATTTATCGATTACGCAGTTTTTGTAAGTTTCTTTCCACTATTAGTTGCCGGACCAATTGAACGTGCTCAACACCTATTACCACAGGTATCTAACGCTAGAGTTTTTAGTTACAAACAATGGGTAGAAGGTTCTAGACTCATGCTTTGGGGATTCTTCAAAAAAGTCGTGATTGCAGATAGTCTGGCACAAATTGCAAATCCAATTTATAATGATTTTGGCAATATGAGTCCTGCAATGTTGGCTATCGGAACCCTGGCATTTAGTTTTCAAATATATAGTGACTTTAGTGGCTATTCTGACATAGCGCTCGGTAGTGCTAAAATAATGGGATTTGAACTCTTATCAAATTTTAAATTCCCATATTTTTCAAGGTCTATTGCTGAATTTTGGAGGCGGTGGCATATTTCACTTTCAAGCTGGTTTCGCGATTACCTCTATATACCACTAGGGGGATCAAGAAAAGGGAAAATTAGAGCAATTATCAATACCATTATTATTTTTCTGGTTAGTGGGTTTTGGCATGGAGCAGCATGGAATTATATTGCATGGGGCGGACTACATGCCATATATTTTATTCCGTTGATGAGGGGTGGCCGCAAAGAGAAATATAAACTACATGTAGTTGCTCAGAATCGCAGTTTTGCAACGATTTTTGAATTGTTACAAATGTTAGGAACTTTTATCCTTGTAGCACTAGCTTGGAACTTTTTTAGAATTCAAGAACTTAACCATGCCTGGCTTTACACGAGAAATCTAATTAGCGGAGTCCTTAAATTTAACTGGAATTTAAATCATACTGAAATTGTAACTTGGTCCATTTGGTGGATTCCTATTCTAATTGCTATTGAGTGGGTAAATCGCTATGACGAACGTATTTTCATCGTGCCAAATCATAGAATATTAAGATGGGGGCTGTACCTCCTGATGACATTTTGCATATTTATGTCCGGTAACAAAGATCAAACATTCATATATTTCCAATTTTAAAATATGAGACGTTATATTATTCGATTCATACTTTTTGCAGCACTTTGTTTTATGCTCGATTACAGCCTGAATTTATTACTAAACAGACCTTCTCGACATTTCGATTGGCGTTACGGCGCAGTTAGGGATAAAATAATTAAAACTGATCTTCTAATTATTGGGTCATCCAGAGGTGCTCGAGGAATTGATACTGAAATGATTCATCAAAAAACAGGTTTAGATTGTTTTAACTTTTGTTATCCCGGTACTAATCTGCTTTTTCATTTATATTGTTTTGAAACTTTTCTTCATCATCAGATAAATAAACCAAAGATGGTTTTACTCACCGTGGATGACGATTATGCTTTCAAAGAAAATCCCTGGCAAGGATTTAGAACCGATATATTACATGGTCATACCAAGTATAATGATGTAAATGAACTACTCATTAACCATAACGAAAATCATTGGCTAGCTTCCTATTTCAATTTTCCAAAATTGCGATCTATTCACATAGGTTTTTCTCGTCAAAAAGGTCTTCCTACTGACCATATAACGCCAAGTGGTTTTATGCCGCTGAATTTCCAAAACAAGGACTTCATTTTTAAGTTTGTTGACACCACATATATCCGCTATGACCAACACAATGAAATGAAAAGTTTTTTGGATGCATATATTAGGATTCAAAGACTTTGCGAAACAAATCAAATCAAACTTTTAGTTTGTATACCTCCAAATTATAAACGACCAAGTCCAAGCTTTTACAAAAGAATAAAGCAACTCACAAAGCCGCAAATCCCAATCATTACACAAGACACTAATACAAAATCATATCGCGATTCTACCTTTTACTATGACAGTTCACATTTGAATTATAAAGGTGCCATCATCTACACGAATGAACTTATTAACCATATATTAAATCATAGATGAATAATATATAATCATCAGCAAACAGATCAGAAACTGTGCTTTGTATTTATTTTCGGGGACTAGGATAATCTTCTTGGATGCAACGTGCAACAATTTTGGCGCTATTGATAGCCAAAGGAATGCCGCCTCCGGGGTGTACGGTAACCCCAGCAAAATATAAGCCTTTCAATTGTTTAGAAAAGTTTGGATGTCTTAGAAATGCAGAAAAAGCATTGTTAGACGCATTGCCGTAAATTGAGCCTTGTTTACCGCTGTAGCGCTCGTCGATCAAGCGAGGCTCATTGATTTGCTCTATTTCAATGAGTGGCTCGATGTCTATTTGCAGCGCTTTAGATAATTTTTTGAGAATCTGCTTGCGCAATAATTGAATTTCAAGGTCCCAATCTTGCCCAATGTTGATGGGGGCATTGACCATCACAAACCAATTCTCTTTGCCATCAGGAGCGTCCGTTTTTTCCACTTTTGAAGAAATATGAATATACACTGTAGGGTCAGGATGGAGCGTTTTGGTTTCAAAAATTGCATTGAACTCAGCTTTGTAGTCTGCGGCAAAGAAAATATTATGGACGCCCAGCTCATTAAAGGTACGATTGACACCCCAGTAAAACACCACTGCTGAACTTGATTTTTCTTGTTTTAAAAGGAATTGAGGGGCCTTGAGTGTCGGAAGTAATTTTTCATAAGTATAATGAATGTCCATATTGGAGACAATGACATCAAAGTTATAGGTACCTTTTTCGGTGTGTAGGCCAACAATTCTGTTATTGCGGTATTGAATAGCTGTGACGCGCTCATTGGTATGAAATCTTACGCCGTGCTGAGCAGCCAATTGATGGGTTCGACGGGTAATTTGAACCATTCCCCCTATTGGCATAGCCGGCCCTTCATTGAATTCGAGTTGTGAAATAATATTTAACATGGCTGGCGCTAGATAAGGAGAGCTTCCGTTGTAGGTTGCCATGCGATCAAAAATCTGAACAGTTTTAGGATTCTTAAAAAAAGATTGATTTTGTTTGTTCATGGATTGATGCAGCCCATATTTAAATAGTCTTGCAATGGCCTTCCATAAATGTTTGGAAAATAATTGTCTGAAGCGATGCAAGGATACCTCGATGAAAACCGGGTAAATGGCCTTGTAATTGGCCTCCATTCGGTTCAAGTAATGTTTGGTTAACGATCGTTCTTCATGGAGGGTATCCGAAATGACTTGTGCAACATTTTCTTTTCCGACAGGAATGATCAATTTGACGCCGTCATTAAAAAAATAACGACATGACTCCTCCAAACGGTGAAACGGAAAATCTTGGGTAGCATCTAAACTTTGAATTAGTTGTTGTACCAAATGTGGTTCAGTAAAAACCGAAGGACCCATATCAAAACGGTAGCCGCCAAGATGTTGTTCTACAATTTTTCCGCCGATGACGCTATTGGCCTCAAAAACTTCAACGGTCAGACCCAATTTTCGGAGCTCAATAGCACTTGCAAGTGCCCCGATTCCCGAACCGATAATTCCAACCTTCATATCCATAGTACAAAATTGAACCAAAAAAGTTCTGAAAGCCCAATACTGACGGGCATTTTAGCCCGCTTTATCAACAAAAAGGCCATTTTTTCAACATTTTAGTACTTTTTTTTACATGAAACCTTTGTCGGCATTGATATTCCGATATATTTGTTTCGATAATTAATTACTAACCAATTAAAACTGAATTATTATGAACAAGGCTGAATTAATCGATGCAATGGCTGCATCAGCAGGATTGTCTAAAGCTGACGCAAAACGTGCATTAGATGGTTTCGTAAGCGCAACTACAAGCGCTTTGGCTAAAGGTGAGTCAATCTCTTTGGTAGGTTTCGGATCTTTTAAAATTTCTAAAAGAAATGCGCGCAACGGCCGCAACCCAAAAACTGGAGCAGTTATCCAAATTGCTGCTAAAAACTCAGTTGGTTTTAAGGCAGGTGCAGACCTTTCTAAAAGCGTAAACTAATTCAGCACAGCTGAAAACAAAAGGGCTGTCTCTGTGAGACAGCCCTTTTTTTGTTGTTTAAATTTAAATTTTAAGTGGCGTTTTGTTTGGGAACTATCTTCCAAAATAAGCGTGGCAAAAATCGCTTGAGCCGAACGGCAATGAGTTCCTTACCTCCGATCAATACCTCTCTTTTGCTTTTGGAAAGCGCCAAAAGCATTTGAGCTACACATTTTTCTACAGGCATTCCTGTGGACTGATTACGGTCCATTAGACCATGGGCTGCGCCATCTGCTGTAAGGGCACTTTTTGAAATGGGTGTGTTGATTTTTCCGGGAAAAGCAATGGTTACCTTGACTCCGTTTTTGGCCTCTTCCATGGCTATGCTTTCATAGTAACCTACTAATGCTGCTTTGGAGGCGCTGTAAATAGAACGCAAATGGAAGCCAAATTTACCAGCAATACTGCTTACGATTAAAAATTGACCAAACTGCTGCTGCCTAAAAATGGGAAGCACCGCTTTTGCGAGGGCAATATTACCAAAGAAGTTGACTTCCATCAGTTGGCGGTTCACCTCCATAGAGGTGTCAAATGCACTTGCGCGTTGAGAAACGCCCCCATTATTAATAAGGATATCTAAGCGCCCGTATTTGGCTAAAATTTGATCGGTGTAGTTTGTAGTTGCTCCTAATTGATTTAAATCTAAAGGCAACACAAGATGAGTATCGGCATTTACCAGTGTATTTTTTAAATCTTCTAACTTCTGAAGATTTCTTGCCGATAAAATCAAAATTGCACCAAATTGAGCCAATTGTTTGGCTAAGTTTTCACCAATGCCAGAAGAAGCACCGGTAATCCAAATCACTTTATTGTGATAGTAAGAAGCATGATTCATAAGCCAAAGATAAATGATTCGTTGGGCGCGTGAGCGCGTTTTCTTACTTTTGATAAAAAATCACCATGAATCCTGTCGACATATCAGCGGAATTTTCAGAAGCACAGCAAGTATTGACCAATTTCAATACCCCCGAAAATATGCAAAAAATTGTTCAGGGTATTTCTATTATGCACACTGCCTTGACTAATGGACATAAAATCATGAGTTGTGGCAACGGTGGTTCGATGTGCGATGCCATGCACTTTGCCGAAGAACTGTCCGGACGCTTCCGCAATGACCGACCTGCGCTTGCTGCGCTTGCTATCTCAGACGCTTCGCACCTTTCTTGTGTAGCCAATGACTATGGCTACGATCAAGTATTTGCGCGCTACATAGAAGGTTTGGGGAAATCCGGAGATGTTTTATTAGGAATCTCTACTTCAGGGAATTCAAAGAATGTCATTTTAGCTGTGGAAAAGGCCAAAGCCATTGGAATACACACGATTGTCTTGACGGGGAAAGACGGTGGCCAACTCGCAGGACTTGCCGATTTGGAAATTCGGGCACCTTACAGTCCTTATGCCGACCGTGCCCAAGAAATTCATATCAAAATCATTCACGCCTTCATTCTCGGAATCGAACAAAGTTTAGGATTTTAATTACGGTGCTTTTGGTAGGTTTAACTTGGAATGCTTCCTGCTGTAGGTAAAGTAAATTACTAAGCCCACTAATAACCAGATTCCGAAGTAAATCCAATTTTGTAACGGAATTTCACTCATCATGTATAGGCAACTCAACAAACCTAAAGACGGGATGAGCGATAATTTTTTAGGCACACTCACAATTGTTAAAAAGACGGTGAATGCCCAGAAAATCAGGGAAGGAATCTTTTGACCGAAACCTGACCAATCATTAAATTGAAAATACTTGAACAACTCGTTCGAATTATAAAAGTAAACCAAGGCGCCCAAGAATACGACAGGAAGTACATAACCAGCGTTAACATATGGCGTTCGAAACGAGCCTCGTGGTACGTCTGGTTTGTTTTGAAGCACCAAGACGCCACCACAAACTAATACAAAAGCAAAAAGCGTTCCAATTGAGCACAAATCAGTGACCATAGTCAGGTTCATAAAAAGTGCCGGAATAGCCACCACAAAACCCACGACTATGGTGGCAAAAGAGGGCGTTTTGTACTTCGGATGTATCTTAGAAAATCTTTTGGGCAATAGGCCGTCCCGACTCATGCTCAGCCAAATACGCGGTTGGCCCATCTGAAAAACCAACAAAACAGAAGCCATGGCGACAACAGCAGATATGGATATAATGAACGTCATTTTGGGCATATTGATTTGTTGAAATACAAAGGCCAATGGCTCGCCAACTGCCAATTGATCGTAGGGAACAATACCCGTTAATACCAAGGCAATAACGATATAAAGAATGGTACAAATGATAATTGCCCACATCATGCCGCGGGGTAAGTCGCGTTGCGGGTTTTCACATTCTTCTGCCGTTGTAGAAATGGCGTCAAAACCTATGTAGGCAAAAAAGACAGCAGAAACACCCTTTAATACACCAGAAAACCCATTTGGTGCAAATGGCGTCCAATTTTTCATGTCGATATAAAATACTCCGACAGCAATGACCAACAAAATAACGGCAAGCTTGATAATGACCATGGCATTCGAGGCGTTTCTACTTTCTTTGATGCCGCGATACACCAACCAAGTGATAAGGACAATAATGAAAAGCGCTGGGATGTCCAAGACGAGATGCAAGGAGCCAATTCTAGGGGCCGTTAGCCAGGCCTCTCGTGCCTGAACAAGCATGGGTTCTAGATCCTTAAGATTACCCCCATTTTGCAAGAATTGTAGGGCTTGATCATACCCTTTAGAGGCGCTCAAGTAATCCATTTGCATCCAATCAGGAAGATGAATTCCTTTTAACCCAATAGCTTGAATATGAATTTGTTCAAGCATTGTAGTTAAATAATCACTCCAAGATATTGCTACCGTAATATTACCAATCGCATACTCCATGATCAACGCCCAACCGATGATCCAGGCAATAAGTTCGCCAAAAGCAACATAAGAATACGTATAAGCGGAACCCGCTACTGGCACCATAGAGGCAAATTCGGCATAAGCAAACGCGGCAAAACCACTTGCTAGCGCAGTAAATAGAAATAGAAATATAACTGCCGGGCCACCCTGAGCGGAAGCCTGACCTATGGTAGAAAAAATTCCTGCACCAATAATTGCCGCGATACCAAAGGCGATCAAATCTCGGATTTTCAGATGCTTTTTGAGTCCTGGTGTATCGTTAGAAGCCTCATTTGCGCGCACCTGGGCCATGATGGATTCAACCGTCTTTTTACGGAATAAAGAGTTTTCGGACATTCAGCTATTTTTAAGCGTTAAAAGTAAAGAAATTTTACTTTTGCATATGGAAAAATTTATCACGGTTAAAGGTGCGCGTGAACACAACTTGAAAGGACTTGATGTGCGCATACCACACGGCAAAATTACCGTGATTACAGGCGTTTCCGGCTCTGGTAAGTCAAGCCTCGCCTTTGACACTATTTTTGCCGAAGGGCAGCGCCGTTTTATTGAAAGCATGTCTTCCTATGCTAGACAGTTCTTAGGTCGTCTGGATAAACCTGCAATTGACGACATCAAAGGCTTATCGCCGGCTATTGCCATACAACAAAAGGTGAGCTCTGGCAACCCGCGTTCGACCATCGGAACCAGCACGGAAATATACGACTACCTTAAATTATTATTTTCACGAATTGGCACGACCTATTCGCCTATTTCTGGAAAAGCAGTGCGCAAACACCAAACCAAAGATGTACTTCATTTTCTAGACAGCAACTGGCCTGATGCCCCTTTTGCCATACTATATGAGCTGAATTTTATTTCAATTGAAAATTTAAATAATAAAATAAAACTACTTAATAAAGAAGGTTTTACAAGAATATATTTTAATGATGAGTTTCATCTCATTGACGACATTGAACCATTTGCAGAAACCGCCCCCCAAATATGGGTCGTCATTGATCGCTTGCAAAATACTGCACGCGAACTCCCGCAGCAAAGCCGCCTTTCGGAAGGAATTGAACGCGCTTTTGCAGAGGGCAAAGGTGAATGCAGCTTGTACAATGCCCAAACAAAGAAGCTACAACACTTCAACGCACGCTTTGAAGCCGACGCGCTTCGATTTGAAGAACCCACCCCCGCTTTCTTTGCCTTCAACAATCCTTATGGTGCCTGCAAAAAGTGTGAAGGCTATGGCATGACCCTTGGCATCGATGAAGAACTCGTTTTTCCAGACCGCACCAAAAGCATTTACGACGGTGCAATTGCGCCTTGGAAAGGAGAAAACATGCAAGAATACCTTCAACGATTATTGTATAAAGCCAGCCAATTTGATTTCCCCATACACCGCCCAATCCAAGACTTATCTCCAGCGCAATACGACCTGCTTTGGACCGGAAACAACTATTTTATTGGTTTAAATGAGTTTTTTAAACAAATTGAAAGTCAAACCTATAAGATTCAATATAGAGTCTTACTTTCTCGCTACAGAGGAAAAACAATCTGCCCAGATTGCCAAGGCACCCGCCTGCGCAAAGACGCCGGATATGTAAAAGTTGCGGGCAAAAGCATGCAAGATGTTGTGCTCATGAGTATTGACGATGCATTGAGTTATTTTCAGGCATTGGCACTTTCTACTCACGAACAAACCATCTGCAAGCATATTTTGCCCGAAATCGAACAACGCCTAGCTTACTTACAAAAAGTGGGCTTGGGCTACCTCACACTCAACCGCAACTCCAACACCCTATCCGGCGGAGAAGCCCAGCGCATCCAGCTTGCTACCTCCATTGGCTCAAGCTTAGTTGGCTCATTGTACATCTTGGATGAACCCTCTATTGGCCTACATCCAAGAGACACCAAGAAACTCATCGAAGTACTGATTGCCCTTAGAAACCAGGGAAATACTGTTATTGTTGTTGAGCACGAAGAAGAGATCATGCGGGCTGCTGATGAAATCCTCGATATCGGGCCACTGGCGGGCTCACTGGGTGGTCATTTAGTCTACCAAGGAGACTTCAAAGCCCTCACAAAAAGTGACTCACTAACCGCGCAATACCTCACTGGAAGAAAACGTATTGCTCTTCCCCAACGCACAAGAATTGCACTTGGACAACTACATATTCACAACGCCCGACAAAATAACCTCAAAAATATCGATGTCTCCATTCCACTTGGTCAACTTGTGTGCGTTACGGGCGTCTCTGGATCGGGAAAGTCGACGCTTATCAAAAGACTGCTCTACCCGCTCGTTCGCAAAGAACTTGGACTCAGTAGCGAATTAATCGGCAAGTGCAACGGCCTAAGTGGCGATATCAAAAAAATTGGTCACGTCGAGTTTATTGACCAAAACCCCATTGGAAAATCATCTCGCAGCAACCCTATTACCTACGTCAAAGCCTTTGATGACATCAGGGAAATCTACGCAAGACAACCCCTATCTAAACTCCGAGGCTACAAACCGGGGTATTTTTCGTTTAATGTTTCAGGCGGCCGCTGTGAAGTCTGCGAAGGCGAAGGAAGCATTACTGTATCGATGCAATTTATGGCCGATGTTCAACTCCCCTGCAAACACTGTAAAGCCAAGCGCTATAAAACGGAAACCTTAGAAATTGTCTACCGAGAAAAATCTATTTCAGATTTACTTGAACTTACCCTACAAGAAGCGCTCGACTTTTTTAGTGCAGACCCTGATAAACTCGCTCAAAAGGTAGCCGAAAAAATACAACCGCTCGTAGCTGTTGGCCTGGGGTATCTCACAGTAGGGCAATCCTCGAGCACGATGTCTGGCGGAGAAGCACAGCGTATCAAATTAGCTTCTTTCTTAAGCAAGGGCAGTCAAACTACACCCACACTATTCATTTTTGACGAACCTACAACAGGGCTGCATTTTTACGATATCGAGAAATTACTTATTGCATTTAATGCCTTACTCGACAAAGGTCATTCTTTAGTAGTTATCGAACACAATATGGAAGTGATTAAGTGCGCAGACTACCTCGTTGACTTGGGTCCAGATGGTGGCGAAAATGGCGGGAATTTACTTTTCAGCGGCTGTCCAAAAGACTTTATCCAACTCAAAGACAACACTACAGCCCAATATTTAAGTGAAAAGCTTGTTGAAAACTAAGCAACCTAAAAAACATTTTTAATTCATATTCCTTTAACTTTGCAGAAAAATAACAGCATGTCAGCAGATATCTTCGAAAAAATCAAGGCAAACCGAGGCCCGCTCGGCATCCACGCTAAAGAATCTCACGGTTATTTCACTTTTCCAAAACTAGAAGGTGAAATTGGCCCTCACATGAATTTCAGAGGCACGGAAAAGCTCAATTGGTCACTCAATAATTACCTTGGTTTAGCCAATCACCCTGAGGTGCGCAAAGCAGACGCAGACGCAGCCGCCATTTATGGTTTTGGCTCTCCAATGGGCGCTCGCATGATGTCGGGTAACTCTAATTACCACGAGCAACTCGAAAATGAATTATCTGCCTTTGTTGACAAAGAAGATACCATCTTATGCAATTTTGGCTATCAAGCAATTGTTTCTGCCATAGATTGCTTAGTTGACCGCCACGACGTCATCGTTTACGACGCTGAATCTCACGCCTGTATACTCGACGGCGTTCGCCTACACATGGGCAAACGTTTTGTTTTTAAGCACAATGAAGTCGATGATTGCGAAAAACAATTACAACGCGCTACCAAGCTAGCATCAGAAACGGGTGGAGCTATTTTGGTCATCACTGAAGGTGTTTTCGGAATGCGCGGAGACCAAGGTAAACTCAAAGAAATCGTTGCCCTAAAAGAAAAATACAACTTCCGTTTATTCGTTGACGACGCCCACGGTATTGGTGTACTCGGCGCAACCGGTGCAGGTGCAGGTCAAGAACAGGGTTGCCAAGAAGGCATCGATATCTACTTCGGTACCTTTGCCAAATCATTTTCACTCATTGGAGGGTTTATTTCTTCAGACGAACAAGTGGTAGAATATCTCCGCTACAACATGCGCTCGCAAATTTTTGCTAAGGCCATGCCTGTAGCACTAGTGCTCGGATTACTCAAACGTCTTGAATTAATGAGAAATCATCCCGAGCTCAAAGACAAACTATGGGAAAACACACACGCCCTGCAGAGTGGCTTAAAAGCTGCTGGCTTTGAAATAGGTCCAACAGACAGTTGCGTAACACCAGTTTACCTCAGTGGTTCTATTCCAGAAGCGACCAACCTCATCTTTGACCTCCGAGAAAACTACAATGTGTTTTGTTCAATGGTAGTGTATCCTGTCGTACCAAAAGGCATGATCATCTTGCGACTCATACCTACTGCCGCTCACACGCTTGAAGATGTCAAATATACCATCGACTGCTTCTCTAAAATTGTCAATAAACTAAAAGCTGGCGAGTATATGTCAGACAAAATTGCCGCCATTTAATGGGGCTTCAAACAATTAAAAAAATACGGGTTATTCGACCCGTATTTTTTTTGCGATCAATTTTTCAATTGCCTTGAAATATTTATGATCTTCTGGCTCACAGAAAATGACGGAGCGCCCTTCCCTACCTGCTCTACCTGTGCGGCCAATACGGTGCACATAGGTTTCAGCAACTGTAGGTACATCAGTATTGATAACCAGATCTAGTCCAGAGATGTCGATGCCACGGGCAGCAATATCGGTCGCAACCAAAATTCTAATTTTACCTTCTTTAAAATTGTTGAGTGCCATTTGGCGCGCATTTTGGGATTTATTGCCGTGGATGGCCATGGCCTCCAACTTGTTTTTAGCAAGCATTTTTACCAATTTGTCTGCGCCATGTTTCGTTCTGGAGAAAACCAACACGCTTTCTGCTTTGTCTTTCTTGAGCAAGTCAACCAAAGATGTTTCTTTGTGCTTGCGGTCTGCTACGTGGATCATGCATTGATCAATACGCTCCACTGTGGAGGAAACTGGTGTTACCGTGACCTCAATTGGATCTTGCAACAAACTGTTGGCAAGGCTTTTGACCTCATTAGGCATGGTTGCCGAGAACAATAAGGTTTGGCGCTCTTTTGGCAATAACCTGACAATACGCTTGACATCATGGATAAAACCCATATCGAGCATGCGATCGGCTTCGTCTAATACAAAGATTGATAGTTGCTTGAGATTGACGAATCCTTGCTGATGTAGGTCTAGTAAGCGACCTGGAGTTGCAATGAGTATAGCTGGCTTCTGCTTCAAGGTCTGAATTTGAGCATGCGCTTTTACACCACCAAAAACAACCAAAGAACGCAAGCCTAAATGCTTGCCATATTCTTTAAAATTATCTGCAATTTGAATAGCGAGCTCTCTGGTCGGTGTTACAATTAATGCTTGAATACCGCCATCTAGCGGCTTTTTAGCGTGAAGCAGTTCTAAAATTGGAATCGCAAAAGCAGCGGTTTTACCAGTGCCTGTTTGGGCTAAACCAATGAGGTCTCGTTTATCTAGAATCGGTGGGATCGCTTTTTCTTGGATTGGAGTTGCATTTGTATAGCCTTTTTCAGCGATGGCTTGAAGGAGTTTTTGCTCCAGTGGTAATTCATTAAATAACATGTAATCTTGATTTTCGAACGCGGCAAACAACATTTTTTACCCGTCGAATTACCACAAAGGTAGGTAAATTAAATGGAGTGTTCTTAAATTGCGGCTAAGATGCGCTGCAGTCTGGCTTCGTTCACCTTTAAAATAGTTTCTGAAAAGGCTGAATTTTCATCCAATAATTCTTTTTGGGTTGCCGAAAAATGTATCGCACTTAGGTTGGCTAATTGTGCTAATCTATGGATATTGCCTGCATGAACACCCCCGCCAGCCATGATTTCAATACGGCCGTCTGTATACTGACACATTTGTTCAAGAATCGGAATTCCAAGCTCAACACTCGAGGCAAAACCTGAACTAAGCACACGCTTGAAACCGAGTTCCATAAGAATATCAAGCGAACGCTTCCAGTCTAGACTTTCATCAAAAGCACGGTGAAAAGTCCAGTCTAACTGTGGCGCTATTTGCATTAACTCTTGGAGAAGAGGCTTGTCTAATTCAAAATTTGCTTTGAGCAAACCAACTACCACACCCTTTACACCAACTGCCTGACAAAATTGGATGTCTTGGCGAATGACTTCCATTTCTGCTTGACTATAATGAAAACCTCCAGCTCGAGGCCGAATGAGCACGTGTGTTTCTAAACCCATATTTAAGGCCTGTTGAATAAGCCCTGCAGATGGAGTTAAGCCTCCTTGTTCTAGATTTTGACAGAGTTCAATGCGCTCAAAACTGTGTGTCTTAGCAAGCCAAAGTGCCTCCACGGAAGCGGCGCATAATTCGAGTTGTATTGGTTTCATCAGGGGTAAAATTGCACATTCTAGAACAAAAATCAGGCCCTTTTTGCGTATATTTGTGTGCAATCAACAGAAAATGGCCAAAGAAAAAGCGACACCAACGAGCGCGCAACTCGACTTCAATAGCTTTAAGCAACAAGTAATCTTTGATTATCAATTGGCTTGTGAATCCCGAGAAGCCTCCTTATTAGGTCGCAAAGAGGTGCTCACTGGAAAAGCAAAATTTGGGATATTCGGCGACGGCAAAGAGCTTGCTCAAATTGCATTGGCCAAGCAATTTCAAGACGGAGATTTCCGCTCGGGCTATTACCGAGACCAAACGCTCATGATGGCGATCTCTGCCCTTACTTTAGAACAATATTTTGCTGGGCTCTACGCCCACACCGATGAAATAATTGAGCCTCAATCTGCAGGCCGTCAAATGGGAGGGCATTACGCCACGCGCAGCCTAGATGCCAATGGCCAATGGAAAAACCTCATGGCGCAAAAAAATAGCTCCTCTGATATCTCTCCTACTGCGGGGCAAATGCCGCGTTTACTCGGTTTGGCGCAAGCCTCCAAAGTATACCGCGAACACCCAACGTTAAAAGATATAGAAGCATTTAAAAAATTCAGTGCCGGCGGCAATGAAGTTGCGTTTGGGACCATCGGCGACGCCTCCACTTCTGAAGGCCCTTTCTGGGAAACCATGAACGCAGCGGGCGTGCTTCAAGTACCGCTTGTGATGTCCGTCTGGGACGACGGCTACGGGATTTCTGTTCCAAGAGAACTCCAAACAACCAAAGGTAGCATCTCCGATGCGCTAGCCGGTTTTCAGCGCAATGCCGATCAAAAAGGCTTTGAAATTCTTATTACCAAAGGCTGGGACTACGCGCACCTCTGCGAAACCTACGAAAAAGCCGTGCAAATTGCTCGCGAACAACATGTTCCAATTCTAGTGCATGTCAAAGAAGTGAACCAACCACAAGGGCACTCTACTTCGGGTTCTCATGAACGCTACAAATCGGAAGAACGCCTCCAATGGGAAACCGATTTTGACTGCATCGCAAAATTTAAAGAATGGATTTTGTCTTTTGCACAAAAAGGCCTAGTTCTAGCTACCGAAGAAGAACTTGAGGGCATTTCAATTGCGGCGAAAGAACGTGTCAAAAACGCGAAGAACAACGCTTGGCAAACCTTCACTGCAGATATCATTGAAGATAAAAATGACTTACTTTCCATATTAGCCAGCTTTGACGCAGCGCACCCACTTCATGTGAGCGCCAACAATATGCACCAACAGCTCAGCAAAGAAAAAGACAGTATCCGCCGCGACCTCCTCACACAAGCGCGTTTACTGATACGCCAGGGCCTTCACGACCAAAGTCCTCAACGCAGTGCTCTAGTGGCATGGGTTCAACGCATTCAGCTCAAAGCCCAAGACCGCTATAGCTCTTACCTTTACTCCAACTCCGCACAAAGCATTTCAAAAGTTCAGAAAGTACCTGTTGCATATACTTCTGAAACACAACTAGAAGACGGTCGTATCATCCTGCGCGAAAACTACCGAAAAATATTAGAAAGCCGCCCTGAAGTACTTGTTTTTGGTGAAGACGCTGGCAAAATTGGTGGCGTCAATCAAAGTCTAGAAGGTTTGCAAGAGCAATTTGGCAATTTACGCGTTTCAGATACCGGTATTCGCGAATGCACAATCATTGGGCAAGGCATCGGTATGGCCATGCGTGGCTTGCGTCCAATTGCCGAAATCCAATACCTAGATTACCTACTCTACGGGATTCAAATCTTATCAGATGACCTCGCTACAGTACAATACCGTACCAAAGGCGGGCAGAAGGCGCCACTCATTATTTCTACACGTGGGCATCGTTTAGAAGGTATTTGGCACAGCGGATCACCTATGGGCATGATCATCAATGCGCTCAGAGGAATACACGTTTGTGTGCCGCGCAACATGACCAAAGCCGCGGCCTTCTACAATACGTTATTAAAAGCCGACGAACCTGCACTCGTTATAGAACCCCTTAATGGCTACCGCACCAAAGAACGCATGCCTATCAATTTTGGGGAGTTTACCGAACCGCTGGGCTTTCCTGAAATTGTACAGGAAGGAACCGACCTCACACTTGTATCTTACGGATCCACATTTAATATTTGCGAACTCGCAGTCCAGCAACTCTCCACCATGGGCATTGCTGTAGAGCTCATCGATGCGCAAACATTACTGCCATTTGATACTGAGCACCTTATCTCCAAATCTTTGGCCAAGACCAATGCCTTGCTCATCGTAGACGAAGATGTAAATAGCGGTGCTAGTGCATTCATGCTAGACCAAATTCTAGTGAAGCAAAACGGCTACCAATACCTAGACCTCGCGCCGCAAACCATGGCTGCCAAAGATCACCGCCCAGCCTATGGCTCGGACGGCGACTACTTTAGCAAGCCCAACATCGACGACATCATCGAAAAAGTACTCGACATGATGCACGACCTTGACCCGAAAATTTTTCCGAAGGTTTATTAAAAAAAACTACATAAAAAAAGGGAGGCTCACGCCTCCCTTTTCCATATCAATACGTATGGTAATTATGCTTTGGAATCAGATTTAGCCAATGCGTAAATAACCAAACCGAAACCGATTTTGTTAACGGCATCTCCAATGTTGTAAACAACATCCATCCATGGGTTTGGATCAGCGCTACCGAATGCGCCAAATAGACCGCCTGGTGTACCGATAATGTAACCAAGTGGGTAAATTGCCCATCCTACCAATACGAACCATGCTAAAATGCGTGTTGCTTTAGCTACAGCCGGACCAGCCGATTCTGCCAATTTGGCCACTTCGCCGAACCATACTAAATAAGCGATGTAGAAGTAAGCTGCTCCTGAAAGAACACCCCATAGAACGCTTTGTCCACGATCTACAGCTTCTCCAAAGTAACCAGTAACGAGCATTACTACAGAAGCAAAGATAAGTTTCCATAGAAGGCTTGTTTTAGCACCTGCTTTTTTGGTGATTAAATAGAACTCAACACACATGAGTGGAACGGTAAGCATCCAGTCTACATAACGGAAAAACGTTGGTGATGTAGAAGTTGCTGTGAAGTAATCACGCATGTAATAGTAGTGAACAGCGGCAATGAATGTGATGAGACCAGAAACTAAAATGGAGGTTCTCCACTTTTCTTCCATGTTGCGCATTTCCATAAAGAAGAATGCTGCTGCAGCCATCATGGCCATTGTTCCAATGAAAAAGGTAAATGCAGTGTAAGTATACACATCTCCTTTTTCAAATAATTCTTGCACTTTAAGTGCGCTAGATAAAGAAAATAACATAAAATAGATAGGTTTAGTTTTTCCTACTCTTTTGTGGCTTTTCGGATACCGCCAATAACTTTTACAATAACAATGATATGTAAATATTGTTGAATAAATGATAAAAATTATTCAACAAAATCAAAAAATTGCACAAAATTACTGTCAATAATTGATAAAAACCTAGTAAAATCAACGGATAGAGAAGGTAAAGGGCATGCGCATTTGAAGACCCTTCATTTTCATAATTTGTGCATATTTTTGATAATAGAGTATTAATTCTTGTGGAATTTGGGCATTTGATTGACTCTTCTCACCCTCAAGTTCTTCGTCTAATAAGGCCAAAATAGTACTAAAAGTATCGTCTTCTTGCTGTGGGTAAAAGACCACCTCACTCACACCAGCCTTTTTTTGCAGCGCTTGAATAGCTGTTTGCATACCCCCGAGTTCATCGATCAGACCACACTGTTGGGCAGCCTTTCCGGTCCAAACACGACCACGTGCTACTTGTTGTATTTCCGCTTGAGTCATGTGGCGACCATCGCTGACGCGCTCTATGAATTTCAAATAAATCGCATCTACCTCCTCTTGCATAAAATTGAATTCTTCTGGACTAAGCCGTTTGGTCAAGGACAAACTGCCATAGCGATGCGTCCGGACTTCATCGGTAGTAACGCCTAGTTTGTTCTCAAAAAAGTCACCTGCATAAGGAACAATGCCAAAAACACCGATAGAACCGGTTATGGTCATGGGGTTTGCAAATATTTTTACTGCTGGCATAGCAATGTAGTAGCCCCCGGAAGCAGCGTAGTCACCCATGGAGACATACAGCGTTTTTTTAGCAGCAGTAAGCGCAACCTCTTTCCAGATTTCTTCACTTGCCAAGGCAGAACCGCCCGGACTATTGATGCGGAGAATAACCGCTTTAACCTCATTGTTGTCTCTAACTTGGCGCAATAATTTTGTCATGCGCTGCGTACTGACTTGGTCACCCTCCGCTTCTACATCTCCTTCGGCAAGAATGACCGCAATGTGTCGTTCTTGACGCGCCAGCAATTGATGGTCGTGAAAGGTATCTCGGGCATATTTGGCAAAAGCCTGTAAGCGCAATGGCGTATTTTCATCGATGCCCACTTTTTTCTTGAGTAAGGCCAAGACCTCACCTCTATACATAGTTTGATCGAGCAACTTTTGCTGAGCAGCATGATCTAAATTGCGTACAGCTAATATATTGACGAGCGAATCGATAGTGACTGTATCCAATTGCCTCGAGGCTGCGATATCATTTCGATTTTGCGCCCACAGATCTTGCAATATGACTTGCATTTGCAAACGACTCGAGTCTGACATTTTGTTTAGAAAGAAAGGTTCGACAGCACTTTTGAAGTCATTTTCTTTTCCGCGAACCACCATGACCCCAATTTGTAACTCATCCAAAAGATTTTTAATGTAGAAACTCTCGGCCTGAAGCCCGCTCCATATAAAGGAAGAACCATGCATACCATAAACCTCCTTACATGCACTACTTACGTAATAATCCAATTGACTCACTTGTTCTCCAGTCAGATACGCCACGACAAATTTTCCTGTCTTTTGAAATTCTAGCAAGGCAGATCTGAGTTCTTCAGCTGTAGCCATGCCCATACTCGGGTTTCTCATTTCAAGGAAGATGCCTTTAATTTTAGCATCTTGTGCCGCCTCCTGAAGACCAATTAATATTTCGGGGAGCCCCATAGTGCGGTCCAGACGAAATGCCGCCGGATCAAAGGACTCGTCAGATTCATCTTGTACAGTACCAGAAAGTTTGAGGTGCAAAACGGTTTTATCTTGTAAAGCGAGTGGTTCTGGGCCAAAATCTCCGAAAGAGCCAATGATACCTCCTAGGATGAGAAAGAAAAAAACCATGCCCACCAGACCGGCGATGAAAACAGCTAAAAAACTGGGCCAAAAGAGTTTTGCAAATGAAAGGCGGTTATCTGACATATTATGAATTTAAAAGTGCGTGTAATCCTAAGCGATTGACTGGATTGATGCGCAAAGTAAAGCGAATGTTTTGAGCGTAGTTTGAAAAGAGATTGCCCGCTATGAAATTGCCTTCTTCTGTTGCATTATGACCATAAACCAGCGGAAAATACAATCCAAATACTTTTCCGAATCGAAGCGCAAGGCCGGCATTGTAGTAGGTATCTATAGACTTTAAACCCCCGTTTACGAAACCTAAATCTGAAAAAACGCCAATAAACTTGGGCTTAATTGGTAGTTGTGCATAAACTGTTGCCGTGGTTAACCAAGAGATATTGCTGCCGGCGGAATAACCTGTATGAAATTGCCCATGGCGGTCCATGCGCTGCTGAGACCAAAAACCACTTACATCAGAGCGGCCAAAATTGTAGTCCTCAAGAAACAAATCTTGCTGACCTTGCAATCCATTGATAGACCAGAAATAACGATCCCCACTAAGATTGGAAATTTGATGACCGAGTGTGTAGCCACCAAAAAGATTCAGGGAAACGTCGCGATCTAGTTTACCTATTCGGTAAGAGAAGTTCTGATTGAGATTGGTCCAGATACGAGAAACAAATTCCTCACCCGTTTTGAAATACTCAAAACGATTCGTCCATTGTGCCTGATAAGCTGGTTTTCTATAATTAGAAGTATGTTGAACAAAGATACCTTGATCGTTGTAAGATATGTTGTTGCCAAGAATATGCTCTTTATATATTCCTTGGATCAATAAATCGTGATGAAAAGCATGTCGGGCTTTGCGCTCGCCAAAATTGATGGAAACGTAAGGAGAGAAAGCAATAAAATAGTGCGCTTTATAGTTTGCCATATCGTTGCGATGAGTTCCAAAAGATTTAACGGATAAACCAAGGCGGAGGAGTTCCATTGCTTTTGTTGGCAAGATCTGATAGGAGAACTCAGCAATACCTACAGGGCGCAAGCGCGAGGTACTAAGCATTGGGCTCACTAAATAGGTAAATTTCTTTGGCGCCAAACCAATGTTGTGCAAAGTCACACCTGCCATGAGGCCATCGTAGGCATTCCCGCCTAGCATTGGCGTCCAGAAAATGGCAGTTTGGTCTTTTTGATGGTCACCAAATAAGAATTCAAATTTGATGGGTTCAATTCTATGAAATACTTGATCTTTGACCCAAAGGTTGTTCTGGCGATTGAGCTCAGGAATATCATTATTGCGGTCTAATTCAACTTTAGTAATAGATGCATATGGTGTTTGAATGTTCAATGTTTTTTGACCAGGTTGAGCCCATACTGTCTCCAACAAATCATTTTGCCCGTATATATTTACTTCCACTGGACCATTTACTTGTCCTTTATTGGCCAACTTTACAACTGTTCCTGTTTTGGCAATTTGAACCGCCTTTACTTTGTAGTCGATATGTTTGGTGGTTTGAATGAGGTCTTCGAACAACCAACTTAAATCTTTACCGGTTTCGAATTCCAATACTTTGCGTAAATCGGCAGGTTGAGGATGCTTAAATTTCCACTGCTGATAATAGGTAGACATTGCTGCATCAAATTTTTCAGCACCGAGGTAATCCATGAGGTAATAGAAAACCACACCCGTTTTTTGATACATGATGGCGCCATAATTCAGGCTAGAAAAGTCGTCGGAATGTATTTCCAAAGGTTGGTCTAGGCCAAAGCTAGCTAAAGTGCGGTAAGTGATGTCGCCAGAGTCGTGGTGATCGAGGTCATTGAGGTGAAAGCGGCCACCTGCAACCATGTCTGAAAAACGCGTGTTGTCTGGGTATTTGGTTTGCACATAGCGCATTTCATTTAAAGTATTTAAACCTTCGTCCATCCAGCCATGTACGCGCTCGTTGGAACCGAGAATGCCATAAAACCAGTTGTGCCCTACTTCGTGAACAATCACTACTTCTAATTCTTCTTTGGAACTTGAGTTGCCAATGACGGTAATCATGGGGTATTCCATGCCGCCACCTGCACTGATGGTGCCATCGATGGCCGTGACGTGCTTGTAAGGGTAATCACCGTTCCACAATGAATAGTAATAGGTGCCATCGTGAAGGTATTCCAATGCATTGGACCAAAGCTTTGCGTTTTGCGGTGTAAACATGGCCCAAGTAATGACGGTGTCTTTGGAATGCGGCAATACGACTTCGCCTTTTAAGACCAGAAAACGTTTGTCGGCAAACCATGCAAAATCGTGGACGCGGTCTTGCTTGTATTGAATGGTTTTCCATTCTGTAGCCGATTCTGGAAAGTTCTTGGAACGGTCTGTTTCTTGTTCAAGTAGCTTCTTTAATTTTTTATTGCTTTCGTTGACTTTATCTGATAAAAAAGCGACCTCACTTGCTGTTTGTAGCTCGCCAGTTGCACCTACAACGTAATTGGCAGGCACCGTGATTTTGACATCAAAATTGCCAAATTCCGAATAAAACTCACCTTGATTCAAATAAGGCATGGCATTCCAGCCGTTTTGGTCGTATACTGCCGGCTTTGGATACCATTGTGTAATTTGGTACGACTGTCCGATATGACCTAACCGAGATATACTACCGGAAGGTATTTTTACCTTGAATGGGGTCGTAATCTGAATGCTTTCTCCGGGCTTCAAACCTTCAGAGAGTTTTAAAACGACGATATCTTGATGCGCTTCGCTGTAATTCCACTTCACCACTTCACCGTTTATCTTAAAATCTAAAGAATCGATAAAGCCCAAATCTTTTTCTTCTGCCTTTGCTATTTTATCGCCGTCGTTGCGTTTGAGCTGCTGAGCCAATGCTGTCTCCTTGTTTTTATAAGCATTTGGCCAAACATGCATATAAATTTCTAGCAACGTTTGAGGAGAATTATTCTTATATCTCAGCGATTCATAACCATGCAAAACATGGTTTATATCATCGAGTTTGACCTCAATTTGATAGCTGACATCTTGCTGAAAATATTGACCAATTGCAGCAAATGGGAGAAATAAGAGGAGTAATTTTTTCATTTCAATCTATTTATATAAAGGTACAAAGTTTTGGGCATAAAAAAGCCACCCGAAGGTGGCTTCATATCGTAAGACGCAGTAAATCTAGAATTGTTACAACACTATATTTTGATGATTCTTTGTACCAATGTATTGTTGGCGTCTAAAATGTGAACGAGGTAAGCACCTTGCTCAAATAAATGTAGGTCGAGTTCAAAAGCAAGACCTTTCGCGTCGCGTTGAAGTAAGATTTTACCATTTAGATCTGTGACAGTAATTTGACCACTGATTGCTTTAGAAAGGTGAATAGCAACCAACGCTTTCGTTGGATTTGGAGCTAATTTCGCAACTAAAGTTGATTCAGCGATTCCGACTACGCCGTCAATACCATCGCAGTTTTCATCGATGCCATTACCTTCTGTATCAGTAGCGCCAGGGTAAACCGTATTATTACTGTCGTCGCAGTCGCCGGTGAGGGTGGCGTAACCTGTTAAAGACGTACAAGAAACCGTAGGGTTGCCAATACCATAACCGTCGTCATCTCCATCGAAATAGTAATTCAAGAAAGTGAGGCCTTCGTCTTCTTGACCGTTACAGTTGTTGTCTAGACCATCGCAAATTTCAGGGGCACCCGGATAAACCGTATTGTTCGCATCATCGCAGTCTCCACCAATAGTGATCATGTTGACCGGTGCTTGACAGAAAGGTGTTGCTGTAGCGTCGTCACCAAAACCATCGTTGTCGGCATCGGTGTAATAAATTACAGGTGCTACAACAGCCGCGTTGTTGTCATCGCAGTCGCCATTGGCCAATACGTAACCTGCAGGTTGCAAGCAAGCAACTTGACTTACTGAACTATTACCAACTTGATCGTTGTCTAGATCTTGGAACCAAATTGTAGCAGGGTTGACCAAAGCATCGGTGTCATTGCAATCTGTACTGTTAGCTACATAACCAACCGGAGCTGAGCAAGAAAGTGAGTCATTAGCTAAATCACCAAAACCATCGCCATCAGTATCGGCATAAAACAAGGTAGGTAAAATAGTAATGGAGTTACCCCATAAAGAAACGTTGTCCATGCGAAGAGTAGAGCCTGAAGTTGCTTGATTAATTACATAAAAACGGAAAGTTACAGTGCTTACGTTTGCAAAAGATTGCGGTAGAATAATTGTATCAGTCAACCAGTTACCACCATTCCATGTACTTGAAAGCGTATCGAGATTTGCTGTGTAATTATCTAAGCTAGAACGCACATAAATAGTTGGTGTACCTCCAGTCGTGCTGGTGCGGTGGTTTAATGCCAAGTTTGATAAATTTAGATTCGTGCAATTTGCTCCTGTAATACTAAACTCGTTGTATTGATTGATGTCAATATTTGGAGTGAGATTCCAACCAGAATTATTGAATACATTGGCAGTTGGAGAACAAGTTGAACCCATATTGGTAAATGAACCGAATACGGCAAAAGAAGGTTGTGTTGTTACAGAATTTGCAATTACAGGGCAATTAGCAACATCTGCAAATTCATAAATACCCAATTGCAAAGGTGCATCAAAGCCATTGCAATCTTCGTCAATGCCATTGCCTGCAATGTCAACCGCACCAGGATAAATAGCATTGTTGTTATCGTCGCAATCCAAACTATTGGTTACATAACCAGAAATTGCTGCACAACCTGCTTGAGATACTGCTGCATTTCCGTAACCGTCGTTGTCTAAATCTTGATAGTATGTTAGGGAACCAACAATTGTTAAATTGAGGTTAATGGTACTGTCGCAACCCGCAACATTTTGAGTGAGTTGGGTGTAAGAACCAGAAGCGCTATAGGTTTGGTTATTTAGCGTATAAGGACCACAGTTGGTAATGTTCAAGGTTGAACTATTGGCATTGTTAATGGTCAAATTCAAGTTAATGATAGAGTCGCAACCGGCAGCGTTTGCATTGGCAAGCGTTTGCACGTATGTACCGGAAGTGGTGTACGTTTGGTTGTTCAAAGTATAGGTATTACACGCTGAAGCCGTAATTGTATTGTAACTTACACATGAAGCTGCTGATCCTGGCGTAACTGAAGCCCAGGTTTCACCTGCACGAATTTCATCGATTTCCAAATTTCCAGTGTTTCCATTCGCTGGAGCATAGCCCTGACGTAAAAATATTGATTGTACACCGACAACTGGCCATGTGCTGGTTCCACCTGAATTGGTAACAGTAGCCGCAGGTTCTGCCGCTCCTGGAATAGGGTTTACCCAAAGAGATGAATTAATAACACCGCCAACACCAGAGGATTCTATTTTAACGACAACAAAAATTGTAGTACCCACCGGATACTCAGTATTTGTATAAGTAGGAACAGCACCCGTACCACCGGAAGTATTTAAAATTCCCATCTGAAAGGTACCCGCATTAACTCCAGGTTTTACAAATACCCTTGGCAAAAACAAGGTTACACTTGCCCCCGCTGATTGACCAAAACCAGTAAAGTAATTACCGGTTGTCATATCATTTGTATTTTGGACATTTATAAGAAAAGACATGTAAGCAGTTGTACCAGAGGTCGTGAACGGTTTATTAATATCTTCTGTTCCGGTTGATGTGAGGTTGATTCGATTTCCAGTAGATGCTACAAGTCCTGAAAACGACAGGCTGTTACCAGAATTCGAAGGCGTCGTTATGGACTGTAATTCTCCAGCTGTCCCACTGTGTCGTGTCCAACCGTTGACATTGGCAGGACCCGTAAAGTCAAAAGATTCAAAAGCCTGCGCAAAGGCATTGAGACTCAAGATGGTAAGTATAAATAGTAAACCTTTTTTCATATGAATTATTTTGGTTTGGTAAAATTACAATTTTGTCCGTAATATACGGAAACTAAATATTAACCTTTAAACAAAAAAGGGCGGAGTTGCCTCCGCCCTCGTTATTTCGAGCTGATTTAGAATTTATTCTGCAGTTGGTTGCTCAGTTGCTGGGCGCTCAGGGCGTGGCAACAAAACTTTGCGGGATAATTTCCATTTTTTAGTTTTTGGATCTTTTCCGATGACTTTGAAAGTAAGCATTTCGCCTTCTTTCACGACATCTTCCATTTTTGCTGTTTTTTCCCAGGCAAATTCAGAAATATGAATTAAACCATCCGTTCCAGGTACAATTTCTACAAAGCAACCGAATTCTTTAACAGACTTCACTTTACCTTCATAGGTGGCGCCTTCGTCCACTTGCGGTGGAAATGCAATTTGACGGATCAAGCGAATGGCTTCAGCCATGTCGTTTCCGTTATTAGAAAGCACTTGTACACGTCCTTCACCATTTGGTAATTCTTCGATGGTGATGGTCGTTTTGGTTTCTTTCTGTAAACCTTGGATGATTTTTCCGCCAGGCCCGATAATAGCACCAATCATTTCGTTTGGAACGATCAAAGCCTCTAGGCGTGGTGTTTGTGGCTTGAGCTCTGGGCGCGGTGCTGGCATGGTTTCAGTGATTTTACCAAGAATATGCAAACGACCTGCACGTGATTGCTCGAGTGCCTGTGTCAATACTTCATATGGTAAGCCGTCTACTTTGATGTCCATTTGGCATGCGGTGATACCGTTTGCTGTACCGGTTACTTTAAAGTCCATGTCGCCGAGGTGATCTTCGTCGCCGAGGATATCAGACAACACTGCAAACTTACCTTCATCGGCAACCAAGCCCATTGCAATTCCTGAAACTGGTGCTTTAATTGGCACACCACCGTCCATTAGGGCGAGCGTTCCGGCACAAACTGTTGCCATCGAAGACGAACCGTTTGATTCAAGGATGTCAGAAACGATACGAACAGCGTATGGGTAGTCGTCTGGCATGACAGGCTTAAGTGCACGAAGTGCCAAGTTACCATGTCCGATTTCGCGACGTGAAGTTCCACGAAGTGGTTTTGCTTCACCTGTTGAGAACGGCGGGAAGTTATAGTGCAATAAGAATTTTTCAGTACCTTGGAATGTAGCGCCGTCGATCATTTGCTCATCCATTTTACCACCTAATGTAAGGGTAGTTAATGATTGCGTTTCACCTCGGGTAAATACTGCTGATCCGTGAACCATTGGAAGGTAATCTACCTCAGCCCAAATTGGACGGATTTCATCGAACTGACGTCCATCTAGGCGCTTGCGTTCATTGAGCATGACCCAACGAACCGCTTTTTTCTTCACTTCAGAGAAGTAAGTAGAAATGAATTTGGAAGCGTGCTCGAGTTCTTCTTCTGAAAAACCTGCTTTTACTTCCGCTTTTATGGCATCGAAAAGTTCGGTGCGTTTTGATTTGTTAGCCAAACCTTGACGTGCAACGTCTTTACATTTTTCCATGGCTAGTTCGAAAACTTTGGCACGAACATCAGCGTCGTGAGACTCGTGGGAATACTCGCGTTTTGGATTGGCCGTAGCGATTTCTGCTGCTAGCTCCAATTGGAAATTACATTGATCAATAATAGCTGCGTGTGCAAGTTTGATTACTTCGACCAACTCGGCTTCAGAAATTTCTTGCATTTCACCCTCTACCATGTTCACGTCTTTGGCAGTACCTGCAATGACGACATCGATGTCGGAAAGTGCCATTTCGGCCATTGTTGGGTTGATGATGAATTCACCGTTCACACGACCTACGCGTACTTCAGACATTGGCCCGTTGAACGGGATGTCAGAGACTGCAATAGCTGCAGAAGCGGCAAAGCCACATAATGCGTCTGGGTTGTGTACACCATCGTAAGACATGAGTTGAATCATGAGTTGGACTTCAGCATGGTAATCGTCTGGGAAGAGCGGACGCAAAGCGCGGTCTACCAAACGCATGACTAAAATTTCGGTTTCAGAAGGGCGTGCTTCGCGGCGGAAGAAACCACCTGGAAAACGACCTGCAGCCGCGTATTTCTCACGGTAATCTACCGTAAGTGGAAGAAAATCGACGCCTTCCTTTGCATCTTGTGCTGCCACTACAGTAGCGAGCAACATGGTGTCGCCCATGCGCACCACAACAGAACCATCTGCCTGTTTTGCCAACTTCCCGGTCTCTACAAGGATTTCCTTGCCGCCGGTCATCATTGACTTTCTTGTTCCTATATTCATCTTTATTTATTTACAACTTTAAAACAAAAGAAGGGGCTCTCGATGTTATCGAAGCCCCCTCTCCCATAAAATTTTCCGAGTCAGACCCAGAATTAACGACGTAGTCCTAATTCTTTGATCAAGGCACGGTATTTCTCGATGTCTTTTGCCTTTAGGTAGTCTAACAAACTGCGACGTTTACCAACTAACAACTGAAGTGAACGTTGGGTGCCGAAGTCTTTGCGGTTCTTTTTCAAGTGCTCAGTAAGGTGAGCAATACGAAATGTAAACAAGGCGATTTGCCCTTCTGTAGAACCGGTGTTGTTTTCTGAACCACCGTGTTTGGCGAAGATCTCTTTCTTCTTTGCTGAATCTAAGTACATGCTAATATTTGTGTAAATGATTATTATGTAGACTGACCACCTTGGTCAATACGGCTGCAAAGATATGAACTCTTTTTGATTCCTACAAAAATTGCATGTGGTTTTTATTGTTACCTTTGTGCCGTTCTTGGGTGTCCGCTTGTCGGACTTAATAAGGAATCCGGTTAGAATCCGGAGCTGTATCTGCAGCTGTATGTGTTTCAAAAGTAGTATCAAGTAGCCACTGTGAAAGCGGGAAGGCGATACCTCAAAAGGCACGAGCCAGAAGACTTGCCCCTGAACTGCGTGAAGACTTCAGATTAAAGTCGGAATCGCCAAGGGCTTCGTATACCCTTGTCGCTCCACTTTTTTCCATGTCATTGTTTAATTATTTTAATTTTCAAAACATGAAAAAAGGATTATTTTTGAGTGCACTGCTCTTTTGTGCAAGTGCTTTTGCTCAGCAGTATGTGCATCAAGTGCTGATTGCCAACGAAGGTTTTTTTGACTTTCAAACCAACAACATTATTGAACCCGCAACCATCGGTAGCTACAACCCACAAACACAAAGTTATCAGGTTGTGAATACCCTAGCAGGTCAGCGCTTTAGTTCAGATGTCATTATCGATGGCAACTTTTACTTTGTAGCCGCCGACACGAAAATCTATAAATTCGATTTGACTACCTACCAAGAAGTTGGAAGTATTTTCCTTCCCGGGGTCCGCAACATAGCCATTTCGGGCAACAAGCTCATCGCCACACGCGGAGAGTACCTACAGACCTTTAGTTCTTATTTACAGGTTTTTGACAAAAACAATCTTCAACTGCTTATTTCCTTTGACACAACGAATGGTCCACAATGGGCAACACAAAACATTGTTATTGTTAATGACGTCGCATACATAGCGGTGAATAATGCCTATGAGTGGGGCAATGAAAAAGGCTTGATTGGTCAACTCAACCTTACCACACTCCAATATGGTTCAGAAATCGATTTAGGTATCGAAGGCAAGAATCCTGACAACATGTTCCTTTACAACAATGAAATCTACACGGTGAACAACAAAGATTGGTCAGGAGCTTCTGTTTCTAAGATAAACTTAAACGGTACCGTCAATACCCAAAACATAGCCAATGCAGTGACCGGTTGCGGTACGTCAGCGCTCCGCGACGACAAACTTGTGTATCAGATCTCTATGGAAAATACCCTCAACGATTACGACCTAAGCACCATGAACAACGTTGGGCCTGTAGCTGGAATCATCAATAACTTTTACGAACTTGCCCAGGATCCAATTAATGGTTATTTGTATACCTCTACGACAGATTTCTTTTCCCAAGGAATGGTGCATATCTACGATGCCAACAATGCACTGGTTCATCAGTTCAACGTAGGCGTTTCTCCAGGAACAATTGTTTTTGATATCAGATCGAGCGCTGGGCTACAAGAAAACACAGCAAACCTAGATGTTTATCCAAACCCTTCTTCAGGCGTTTTTATCATCAATGGACTTGGTGCTAACCAAAATTATCAAGTTGTGAATACCACCGGTCAAGTCATTTTGGAAGGCCAGGCTCATCACATTGACCTTAGTAGTTTTGACAGCGGTATCTACTTTTTAAACACCGAAAACAGCAGCATCAAGCTCGTCAGACAATAAATCTTCATCAACTTTTAAAAAAGGCTACTCAAACGAGTGGCCTTTTTGCTGTTTGCTTATCTTTGTTACATGCAAACAATTCTCAACCAGCAGCAAATTGATCAGAAAATAGTCCGCTTAGGGCACCAGCTCATAGAAGCTGCTTTTGATCAAGAAGTCATTTATTTGGGTGGCATTGTAGGTAATGGCTATGTACTGGCTCAATTACTTGCGAAAGTTATTGCACAGAACAGTTCTCTGAAGGTCATCAGCTTTGAAATCAAACTACACAAAGATGAACCCTGGAGCGAACCCATTACTTTTTCGATAGCGCAAAAGGAGCTCAAAAATTCTTATATTGTTTTGATAGACGACGTCGTGAACAGCGGTAAAACGATGCAATACGCTTTACTCAAATTTTTAGAGCAAGCCACCAAAGCCATCAAAACCGTTGCGCTCATCGATCGACAACACCGTCGCTACCCCATTAAAACCGATTTCGCGGGCTTAAGTCTCTCTACCACACTCAAGAACCACGTCGAGGTTGAACTCAGCCCTACAGACGCAAAAGTATTCCTGTACTAATGGAAAAAATTACCGAAGCTAGTTCAGTCTATAACGACCTCGAGCAGTTGAGTACGCGCGCGCTCCTCGAAGGTATCAATGCACAAGACCAACTTGTACCTCTTGCCATTTCAAACATTGCGAATGAACTCGAAATATTCATAGATGCTTGTTTTGAGCGCATGCGTCAAGGAGGCAGACTCATTTATATTGGCGCCGGAACAAGTGGGCGCCTGGGCATCGTAGATGCCAGCGAATGCCCACCTACCTTTGGTGTTGCCCACGGCCGTGTCATTGGCCTTATTGCAGGCGGAGACCAAGCGATTCGCAAAGCCGTCGAATTTGCCGAAGATGACACCATTCAAGGTTGGAAGGATATTCTTGCACACCAGCCAACACCACTAGACACAATTGTAGGTATCGCGGCTTCCGGAACAACACCTTACGTTTTAGGCGCTATCAAGTCTGCAAATGAAGCTGGCTTGCTCACGGCCGGGCTGTCTTGTAATCCAGGATCGCCACTTTCTTTACTCGCCAAGCACGCCCTTACCCCTGTGGTTGGGCCCGAGTTTATTACGGGTAGCACCAGAATGAAATCAGGCACTGCCCAAAAATTGGTGCTCAACATGATCTCCACTAGCCTCATGATCAAGCTTGGGCACGTCAAAGGCAACCGCATGGTAGATATGCAGCTCTCCAATCATAAACTTGTTGATCGCGGTTCAAAGATGGTCGCTGCAGCATTAAATATTGAAAAAGAAATAGCACAAGAATGGCTTCTCAAATACGGTTCTGTGCGCAAGGCAATTGACGCTTATCAAAATCAAAACCACAATGAGCACCTTTGACCCAAATGGAGTTGGAATAGCCAACGGTAATATTTTTGGCTTTCCTTACACCGAACAAGAAGCCGACATTGTTCTTGTTCCTGTTCCCTGGGATGCCACTGCTTCTTACGGAAAAGGCACCAGCAACGGACCACAAGCCATTTTAGACGCTTCTACCCAACTTGATTTCTACCATCCTGAACTCGAACGCGCCTACGAAACCAAAATTTATATGTCGCCGGTATCTAGCGAGTGGAAAGCCATCAATGACCAACTATGCGAAGCCGGAATACAATATATCGCTCAAATTGAAAGCACAGGTGAAGAGGACGCCATGCGGCTTTATGCAAGTACCCTACTGGAAATCAATGAGGCGCATCACGCCTTACGCCTCAACTTAAAAGAGCGTTGTAGCGCTTTACTTAATGCGGGTAAAATGCCTTGTGTTCTAGGCGGAGAACACTCTACTCCTCTTGGGCTGCTCCAAGCACTCGATGCGTTTCATTCGGGTTTTGGTATTCTTCAAATTGATGCCCATGCTGACTTACGCGATGCGTACGAAGGTTTTGAGCAGTCGCACGCCAGTATCATGTTCAATGCTTTAAAAGAGCTCAATCACCTTCAAAGCCTGACTCAAGTTGGTATACGAGATGTCTCGGAACGCGAAATCGAACTGTCCAAAAACGACCCTAGAGTGCATACCTTTTATGACTGGCAGCTCAAAAATGAACAGTATCAAGGCCGCACATGGGCACAACAAGTTCAAGAAATTGTCGATACCTTACCCCAAAAAGTATACGTTTCTTTTGACATTGACGGTCTTCAACCTTCGCTTTGCCCAAACACCGGTACACCCGTTGCTGGAGGTTTTGATTTACAACAAATAGCCTTTTTGCTATTTGAAGTTGTACGCTCAGGTAAACAGCTGATTGGCTTTGACCTCAATGAAGTAGCACCCGGCCCCGACAACGATTGGGATGCCAACGTAGGTGCCAGAGCGCTATGGCATTTAGTATGTGCGACCGAACTTAGCCGCAGACAAGCCCTATGAAAATAAAGCAGTCACAAATTTTCGCTGGGCTAGCCCTTTGCTTTGGTCTACTCAGTTTATTTAGTATTTGGAATAGTTATCAATGGGATATTCTCGGTTGGGGCACCCAGCTTTTTTTATTTCCATTTTTAGCCGCAATTAGCTTTTTAGCCAAACTCACACCCCAACAACGGCTGCCTTATGTGCGCATTCAAATTGGATTGTTGGTCTTGCACACTATACTCTACCTGATTGTTTTTAATTTGCAGGATCCGCATGCACCCAATTTACTATTATTACTCGTTTCCTTGCTGCTCTCTACCCTAACCTTTATTTCTGCAAAAATCAGTCTAATTACCTCTGCAACCAACCCATCCAATCTCAGACTTCAAACAAATCGAGTGAAAGGACTGCTGCTTGTTTCAGGTTTGTTTTTTGTGGCGATGGGTAGCTTTGCTCAGCTCGATTTTCTGCTGCCTGGTATTGTACTTGAAGTAGTTGCTATCATTGGCTATATTGTATTGCTGATCAAAGAAAGCAAGTAGTTCTCAATCTGTTGTGACGCGGCCATAGCCAATGACTCTTACACTCCAATAGGGAGATGTTTCGATGTCAGCTATGGAAACTCCTATCGAAGAGCTCGCATGAATCATTTGTTTGGGTGCACCTTTTGAAGAGACGAGAATTCCGACATGATTGACCTCAACACCATCTGAAAAAAATACCAAATCCCCAGCTTTAGCCTCGTTCGCTGCAATTGGCTGACAGTATGCATACTGATCTATTGCACGTCTTGGAAGCTTAAGGCCTTGTTTTTCATATAGGTAGCAAGTAAAACCACTGCAGTCAAAACCTGTCGGATCTGTACCCGCCCACTTATATGGAACTCCTATATAATTTTGTGCTTCTCGCAGGAGTTGACTGGATTGAAAATCGAGTTGTTTGCTTGGTTTTGGTGGGGCGTCATTGAATTTGTCAGAATGATAATATCCGTCTAAATGGCGCTTGGCCCATCTTGGATTTTTAGCTAATTCAAAAGCAGCAAGTTCCTTATATTTTGCTGGTTCTTTAGTGTTGTCATAAGTGGGGTTGGCAAGCAGGCGAACCGCTTTGCGATAGACCATTTTGTAGTACCCTTGGTCATAAAGTTGGGCTAAAGTCTGAAGCTTGTTGTCTTGTGCATTGACACGAGAAACAAAAACAGATGGTACAAAAAGTAGAAAAAAGAGCTGTTTAGTTTGCATACAGCTTGCCATTGAAAAAGACAACGGAGGTCTGATTAGGCAATTTGACCAAAACTTTGTTTCCGTAGATCTCGAATTCAGCATTTTGAAATGTGGTGAGTTCGTGTAAAGTACCGTCTACAATGGCACTTACCCCTCCGATAATATTGCGAAACACAAGAATGTTATTTTTGAGCAGGTAGCTCTGGGGCCTGTAGGTGGCTACTTGGACACGCTGGCCATTTGTAAAGGCAAAAAAGTAGGAGTTTTCCATCCAGACACAAATGTCGTCTTTGACATCCCAGAGTTCGGTAGAAAAATTCGAAAGTGCCGTTTTTTCTCCATTTTGAAAGTGCCACAAATTGCCATTCATGTCTTCATAAACAACAAATCCACGACCTGCTTTGTATTTTTTAATAGGAAAGGACTCGACCTCTACAAAATTACCCTTATCAAAAACATAAAAAGACTGCGTATATGGGTCTTTGAATCCGAGCACATCTGTTCCTAGTTGAAAATCGAGTACTTCTTCATTGTAGGTGCCGATTTCAAATTTGCGGCCATTCCAATAGACAAAATAGGTATTGCTGTTGTCTTTGTACACAACGAGGTTTTCACCAACACTGGCATTCATGGAAACCCCATTGGTGATGGTAACTAAACTTTCCACCTTTTGATTCCAATACACATTGAGCGCTTGATAGCGGGTATCTTCAAAGACAATAAGGCTGTCTTTAACGACAAACTCCCGGCCAAAATTGGTGAGAACGGTAAATTTGCCGTCGTCCCACATGCGCAAACCGTTGGCGATGCGGTAGGCCATAAGATGGTCCGAAACTTGGTAATCGACATTGAGGGTTGTGACGTCGATGCGCTGCTTGCCATCGTAGATTTTGAGATTTCCACGCGTATCGATATAGGCGGCTATTTCATCTCCTGCTTTATAACTGATAATGGGCTGTATTTCGATAGGTCGAAAAAAACCTTCTTGAAAAGAAACGAAATAACTGTTGAAATCTAAGGTTGGAACGATTCCTTGAGCTTTAACAGCAGCGATGGTCAACAAAAAAACACCGAGAAAAACAGAGAAACTTTTCAAACGCATCTTTCAAAGTTACCAAAATTTAGACCAATAAATGTATCTTCGTGTCGCTTATCTAATTGACTATGAAAAAAACAATTTTAAACGGTCTTTTTTTACTTGCTTCCATCTCAGTATGGGCGCAGCAGAAAATCACCTATGACGCATATGACCTCCCAAATGGGCTGCATGTCATCTTGCACGAAGAACATGCCACCCCCATTGTAGCCGTATCTGTGCTCTACCATGTAGGTTCAAAAAACGAAAATCCAGACCGCACAGGCTTTGCGCACTTTTTTGAGCATTTGCTTTTTGAAGGTTCAGCTCATATTGGACGAGGTGAATACAGCGAGCTCGTCGAAAAAAATGGCGGAACGCTCAATGCCAATACCTCTCAGGACAGAACCTATTATTATGAAGTCTTACCCTCCAATCAACTTGAACTCGGTCTTTGGTTGGAAAGCGAGCGCATGCTGCATGCCAAGGTGGATATCAAAGGCATTGAGACCCAACGCAGCGTCGTCAAAGAAGAAAAAAGACAACGTGTAGACAACCAACCTTACGGTTCATTTTTTACAGAAATGTTCAAGCGTGTCTTTACTTCTCACCCTTACAACTGGGCCCCAATTGGTAGCATGGAACACCTCGACGCCGCCCAAGAAGAAGACTATGTCAATTTTTACAAAACATATTATGTGCCCTCCAATGCTACTTTGTCCATTGCCGGAGACATCAATATCGAGCAGACTAAAAAATGGATTGCACAGTACTTTGGAACCATTCCGCAAGGGCAGGCCATCAACCTCTATCGCGACTTCATTAGTTTGAGTGACGACGCTTTTGCAGCGCGCTACAATATCCAAAAAAGTCAATTCGATGCCAAGAACTTCATGGCATCAAGCACTCCAGAAGCCAAAAAAATTATTAGCACCTTCCTCAGCAAACCTTGTGTTATCGATAGACCTCAAAAAGACAAACAAGCAATAACTGGAGTCATTAAAGACACCATCTATGACAATATTCAATTGCCAGCGCTTTTCATGGGCTTCAAAATGCCAAACCAAACCCACCCAGATACCTATGCCCTCGAATTTTTAAACGAGGTGCTTTCGAGTGGGAGCTCCTCGCGCATCAATAAAGAAATCGTAGAAAAACGCCAATTGGCACAATACGCCTTTTCTTTCAATTACGGCCTTGAAGACGCCGGAATAGGTATCATGGCAGCTATTGCCCCTCAAGAAGTTGCATTAGATACGCTTTTAGCTGCTTTCGATGCCCAAATTGCAGGTATCAAATCAGCACTTATTAGCGAAGAAGAATTTATGAAGGTTCGCAATAAATTTGAGAACGATATTGCCTCAAGCAACGCAAGCATTGCAGGAATTGCTGAAAACTTAGCAGATAACCACGTCTACTACGGCGACGCCAATCGCGTCAATTCCTTATTATCGAACTATTTAAAGGTCACCAAAGAAGATATCCTGAGAGTTGCCAACACTTACCTTACTCAGGACAACCGCGTGATCCTCTATTACTTACCTAAAGAAAAATAAGCCAAATGAAAAGTCTATATCTCCTCATGGCATTGATCTTGTCCAACAGTATTTTTGCACAGCTGGACAGATCTCAAAGACCGGCACCTGCAGCGGCACAAAAAATCAATATTCCAGCTTCTCAAGTTTTCACCACTACCAACGGAATAACAGTTATATTATCCGAAAACCACAAAATACCAAAGATATCAATTGAACTAAGTCTAGGAAACACGCCGCGCTTAGAAGGTAACAAAGCAGGTTTGGCTGATTTTACTGGTTCTTTGCTGATGTCGGGCACCACTACCCGCTCCAAAGACCAACTCGATCGCGAAATCGATTTTATTGGTGCCAACCTTTCAGCTGGATCATCGAGTATGTACTTGAGTTGCCTCACCAAACACCTAAACAAAGGTCTTGAGCTCATGACCGATGTATTGTACAATGCGAATTTCCCCGAAAGTGAAATCGAGCGAATCCGAAAGCAAAATTTATCTGGTTTACAATCAATAAAAGCCGATGCAGGTCAGATGGCAAGCAATGCAACAAGAGCCGTGAACTTTCCCAATCATCCACTTGGTGAAATCATGACTGAGGCAACCCTTCAGACCATCAGTCGAGAAGACATGCTCGCCTATTACAAAAGTACTTTTACGCCACAAGGCAGTTATTTAGTGGTTGTTGGCGATATCACAAGAGCTGAAACAGAAGCGTTGGTTCAAACTTATTTTGCTACATGGCAAGGTGAGCCTGCTTACCAAGCAGAACTCGGGAAAGGTCAGTTTGACAAAGGCAACCGCGTCATTTTTGTGAAAAAACCAGGGGCTGTGCAATCAGTTGTCTACGTTACTTTTCCTATTGATATCCGCGCTGGTCACAAAGACCAACTTGCCCTCAATGTATTGAACGGTATTTTAGGTGGAGGTGGCTTTGGTACACGACTCATGCAAAACCTTCGCGAAGACAAAGCCTTTACCTATGGATGTTATTCTTCTTTGAACATCACTGAAAATGGTTCTTGGATGTCTGCTGGCGGAAACTTCAAAAATGCGGTTACTGATTCTGCCATCACTGAAATACTGAAAGAATTTACAGGGATCATCGAAGCACAAGTTAAAGACGAAGAGCTAAGCCTTACCAAAAATAACATGGCTGGTGGTTTTGCCCGCTCATTAGAGCGCCCTCAAACCATTGCGCGCTTTGCTTTGAACACCATCAAGCAAAAATTAGCTCCAGACTACTATCAAAACTACTTACAGCAGTTAGAGTCCATCACCAAAGAAGATGTATTAAGGGTTGCTCAGCAGTATTTCACCGCAAAAAATTGTCATATTATCGTGGTGGGCAACGAAGAAATTTTACCAAAGCTTTTGCCTTTCGATAGCGACGGAAAAATCGAGAAATTAGACGCGTTTGGCGCAGCCATTAAAGAAACCAAAACAGCTGACATCAGTGCTGATGAGCTCATCGATAATTATGCAATGGCACTCACCGGAACAAGCACTTTAAAAGCAGCCATCAAAAAGGTCAAAGCAATTAAATCTTACGTGCGTGTCTCTGAGATTAGCTCTGCTCAAATTCCTTTTGCGCTGAGTTCAACAGATTATTTCTGGGATGGATCAAAAGAAGCAAGCAAAATGGAAATGCCGGGAATGGTATTACAAAAATCTTACTTTGATGGTACCAGCGGCTACACCTTTAGCATGCAAGGCGGGCGCGAAGACCTCAAAGCAGAAGAAATAAGCGCCAAGCAAAAAGCAAGCGGGCTTATTCCTGAGCTCAACTACAAATCCAAGGGCATGACCTATGAAATCAAAGGTATTGAAAACATAGATGGAGAAGATTGCTATGTGCTGTATACAACAGATGGTCTGTCCGAAAGCTTCGATTATTTTTCGAACACTTCATTTATGAAACTTCGTACAACCAACTTACGTAAAATGGAAGATGAACTGATCGAAACGACTACCACGTTCTCAGATTATAAAGATATCAACGGTTTCAAATTTGGGCATGCATTTAGCCTGAGCGTTGGTAAGATGACGCTTTCCGGAACCGTCAAGTCTATTGAAGTGAATCCGAAGGAAGTCTTACCCAAAGATTTTTAAAAAAATTAAGGTATCTTTGAGGTATGAGTGAATTTGTTGTTTCGGCACGAAAGTACCGCCCGCAAACTTTTGATACAGTTGTAGGTCAGCAATCTATTACCAATACGCTCAAAAACGCCATTAAAAATCAACACCTCGCCCAAGCATTTTTATTCTGTGGCTCAAGAGGTGTAGGCAAAACTACTACGGCTCGCATCCTGGCCAAAACCATCAACTGCTTCAACCCTACTTCAGAGGTAGAGGCCTGTGATCAATGTGACTCCTGCTTGTCTTTCCATACCGGCAACTCTCTCAACATTTACGAGCTAGATGCCGCCTCAAATAATTCCGTCGACGACATCCGTAACCTCATCGATCAAGTGCGTATTGCGCCACAACTAGGCAGCCATAAAGTTTACATCATTGACGAGGTGCACATGCTTTCTGCTTCTGCCTTCAACGCCTTTCTTAAAACATTAGAAGAGCCACCAAAACACGCTATTTTTATACTAGCCACTACTGAAAAGCATAAAATTATCCCAACCATTCTATCGAGGTGTCAGATTTTTGATTTCCAAAGAATTAGAGTTAAAGATATCGCCGATCATCTCAGCACTATTGCAACCAAAGAAGGGGTGTCTGCCGATCCAGAAGCCTTGCATCAAATTGCCATGAAAGCAGACGGCGCTTTGCGAGACGCACTATCTATTTTTGATCAGTTGGTGACCTTTGCTGGCAATACACTAACGTACAAAGATGTGCTAGAAAACCTGCATATCCTCGACTACGAATATTATTTTAAGGTGGTAGATGCGGCCGAAAAGGAAGACATTTCATCGGCTTTACTCATTCTCAATGACATCTACGAAAAAGGATTCGATGGCCATCATTTTGTCATTGGGCTAGCAGCGCACTTGCGCAATATCCTCGTCTGTAAAGACCCTCGAACGGCTAGCTTACTAGAAACACCAGACACCATTAAACAGCGCTTTACACAGCAAGCTAATGAAATAGAGGCGCAGCGTTTACTACGCGGCTTGCAAGTACTTTCCAAAACAGATGTTGACTACAAAGCCTCCAAAAACCAAAGGCTACTCATTGAAGTCGCACTCATGCAGCTCTGCTCTCTCAAGCAAGAGCAAGAAAAAAAAAAGGCCTAACTGAGCGCATTGACATCCTGCCCTCACCCAAATCTTCACTGCGAAAACCAAAATCCAACACGCCGCCGATAACGCCTGTTATCGAAGAAAAAGCAACACAACCAATTAAACCTCAAATTAGCACAAAGGCGAATATCATCTCTATCCGAGAAACGCTAGATAAGGATCAAGCCAGTCAGCAGCAAGTACGCCAAGAAGACCTGCCCAGAGAACGTTTTCATTTAGATCATGTCAAGATGTATTGGAAACAATTTGCTTTTCAGGTCAAAGAAGATGGTATGGAGACCTTTTACAACGCACTTATTAAACGAGACCCCGTATTGAAGGGAGAGGAAACCCTTGAACTGATCGTAGATAATCTTGTTCAGTTCAATTATATCCAAACACATTTACTGACGTTCAAAGAGTTCATGCGCAAGCAGCTGCAAAATTTCTATCTAGATATTATACTCGTTCAGACCGCAGCCGACGAAGAAGAAGTCAAATTTTTAACTGGTAAAGATAAATTTGCTGCTTTGGCCCGTAAAAATCCCAATTTGCATACACTGAAAAATCGCTTCAACTTAGATATCGATTACTAATGGCGGTTCAATGGAAATTTACAAGCCCCGAACGGAAACTCCAACAAGAGGTTGAGCAATTCATCGATAAATGGCAAAATGATGCTCTTTTTGAAATCAAAAGTTCAGGAACTACGGGCACACCTCAACGCTTTCAATTTAGTCGTGCGCAATTGACCTTGTCTGCACAAAACAGTATAGATGCCTTTGGTTTAGATGCTCAAACTAAGGCACTACTTTGCTTGCCCTTAAGTAGTATTGGGGGGCTTATGCTGCTGGCACGTGCCATTGTCGGAAACTTTGAATTGACTATACAGGAGGCAAGTGCCAGACCATTAGCCAATCTTGAAGACCAAATCGATTTTGTTGCGCTTGTACCTACGCAGCTTCAGCAAAGCCTTCAGTACGACCTCCATAAACTCAAAGCAATCAAACAAATTTTAGTTGGTGGCGGAGAACTCAGTATAGATCTTCAGCAAGCATGCCAAGACGCCGGGCTGAATGTCTGGCTTAGTTACGGCATGACCGAAACACTTTCTCATGTTGCACTCCAACAAATCAGCCCAATTACCGCCTCTTGCTTTACGGCGCTGCCTGGCATTCATTTTTCGAGCAAAAACAATTGTTTGGTGATTCATTACCCTCAACTACAACCCCAACCGCTCTACACAAAAGATCTCGTCGAACTTCTCACTCCTACGTCATTCCGATGGTTAGGGCGCGCAGATCATGCAATCAACTCCGGCGGATTCAAAATCATTCCAGAACTTTTGGAGCAGAAACTCGCTGGGCACTTTCAGAACCCCTTTTTTACTGCCGGGCTTCCCGACAAAAAATGGGGCCAAATTGTGGTGATTATTTTTGAAGGCTTCATTCCAAGCGATTATTTACATTTTGACGGTATTGGACTTACTACAGCAGAAATTCCTAAAAAATACGCTTGTGTACCCGTATTTAAACGCACAAGCACACACAAAATTCAACGCAAAGAAATTCTTCTATCTTTGACTGATGCAGACTGGCAATCCATATAAAATACTTGGAGTTCGAACGGATGCAAGCCCTGAGGAAATCCGAAAGGCGTATCGGGCCTTAGTCAAAAAATTCCACCCCGATAAAAACCCAAATAAAGAAGCTGCAGCATTATTTATCGAGATCCAAAATGCGTATGAACAAATTTGCAATGATAGCATTCAACTTGATCCAAATACGGTAGCACAAAAATACCGGGCCACACAAGATCAATATGACCGAGACCTAGCCGACTATAAAAAGCATCGCGCAGCAGCACGAGAAAAACTAAGGGAACAAAAACGCAAAGAAGCTGCTTATCAACTCGCCTATTTGAAGAAATTAAAAAGTGGTGCCATAGGACGCTGGCATTTAATAGTGGCCTACTTGGGTTTGTTACTATTTCTTGTCGTTTGGATGGATTTTCTATTACCCGACAAACAGACACCAATTATCGTAAATACCTACGGTATTCATACCTATGAAAGCGTAGACGGCCACCGCGTACAACTCATGAAAAGTACAGACAACCGTGCATTTTGGGTGAGTGACTACTTTAGCCAAAACCTCCCGAAAGTTCAGCGCCTGACGGCTATAGAAACACCTTGGCTTCGACAAGCAAAAGCCTTGGCATTTAACGAGGGTGCCTATCGACTAACTACTCCAGTCCATTTTAGTTTTTACTGGGCTCAAATTTGGGTAAGCTTACTATTTTTGCTTCCATTAGTAAGTTGGTACTTTGCCAGTGCTGACATCATTTTTGTTGCTGGTTCCTTTTTGGCACGGTATGTCATTTTTGCAGTCATGTTGTGGTTTTTAATCAGTGAAAATCGCTATATTCATTTCCTAAGTCTGGGCTACCTATGAGTCGTAAAAAAGAAAAAGCACAGTTCATTGTTGAGGCGCTGGAAAAGTTGTACCCAGAAACACCAATACCGCTGGATCACAAAGATCCGTATACACTACTCATTGCAGTTTTACTCTCCGCACAATGTACCGACGCAAGGGTAAACACCGTTACGCCAAGTTTATTTCAATTGGCCGATAACCCATTCGATATGGCACTGCAACCTGTCGCTCGTATTCAAGAAATTATAAGGCCTTGTGGGCTCTCGCCAAAAAAAGCTGCTGCTATCTCTACATTGTCAAAAATACTCGTAGAAAAATACAAAGGAGCAGTTCCGCAAAATTATGAAGACCTAGAAGCTCTGCCAGGTGTGGGCCATAAAACGGCCTCTGTCGTCATGTCTCAAGCCTTCGGATTCGCTGCTTTTCCTGTTGACACACATATTCATCGGCTTCTCACGCGCTGGGGACTAACAAATGGTAAAAATGTAGAACAAACAGAGCGGGATGCTAAAAAAATTTTTGCAGAGGAAACTTGGAATAAACTACATCTGCAAATTATTTTTTATGGTCGGGAGTATTCGCCAGCCCGGTCTCCGAAGCTAGAAAAAGACTTTATTACCAGACAAATAGGGACCTCCAAAGCAATTAAAGAACTGTCTTGAATTTCAACAATTGTTCATAACTACCCTTTACAACTTTTTTATAACTAAGCGCTTCAAGATTTTCGCTTTCCACGCTCCTTTACCTATATTTGTTCAATGGACGCCCCTGACAACAATCGCAAACCAATCACCCGCATCAAAAACCAAGTACAGCCATTTGCTGAACTCGGGCGAATTCCACCACAAGCAACTGACATCGAACAAGTTGTACTTGGAGCAATGATGCTCGAAAGCAAAGCTATCAACGACACCATTGATATCCTATCTGAAAAGACTTTCTACGAAAACCGACATCAATATATTTTCAAAGCAATTCGCGCACTTTTTGCAGCTACCAACCCTATCGATTTAGTTACCGTCACCTCGCATTTGCAAAAAAGTGGAGAACTCGAACTCGCCGGTGGCGCAGCTTATGTGAGCTCTTTAACCACAAGGGTTGCGAGTGCAGCTCACGTTCAGCATCACGCCCGCATTTTGGCGGAAAAATTCATCAAACGCGAGCTCATCAATGTCAGCTCCAAAATTATCCGAGATGCCTACGACGACACCCGAGATGTATTTGATTTACTCAACGATGCCGAAGCAGATTTATTTAGCATTGCCGAAAACAACATGTCGAAGCAAGTGGGTACGATGTCGTACATTGTGCAAGAAGCCATCCATGAAATCGAACTGGCTTCCAAAAATACAGATGGGGTATCCGGAATACCAACAGGCTTCCACGACCTCGATAAAGTGACTTCAGGATGGCAACGTTCTGACATGATTGTAATTGCGGCCCGTCCAGGTATGGGTAAAACTGCATTTGTACTCTCCATGGCGCGCAACACAGCTGTAGAATATGGAAAAGGTGTGGCTGTTTTCTCTTTAGAGATGTCTTCTGTACAACTCGTCAAGCGCCTTATTGCCAGCGAGTCTCGCCTCTCTGCAGAAAAACTCCGAAAAGGAGATCTCAAAGAGCATGAATTCCAACAACTGCACAGCCGCATAGGTAAACTTGCAGAAGCACCCATCTTCATCGACGACACACCCGGCATCAATATCTTCGACTTTAGAGCCAAGTGTCGTCGCCTCAAAGCCCAACACAACATCGACCTCATCATTATTGACTACCTCCAATTAATGAGTGCCAAAGATTCCAAGAGTGGTGGTAACCGCGAACAAGAAATCTCCACCATATCTCGATCTATTAAAGAAATCGCCAAGGAATTAAATGTGCCTATTATTGCACTTTCTCAGCTTAGCCGTTCAGTAGAAACCCGAGGTGGTGACAAGCGTCCAATGCTTTCAGACTTGCGTGAATCCGGCGCCATCGAGCAAGATGCCGACATCGTTTCTTTTATTTACCGTCCAGAATATTACGACCTCACCCAAGATTCCGACGGCAACTCCACATTAGGAATCGGAGAAATCATTATTGCCAAACACCGTAACGGAGCCCTCAGAAATGTCAAATTGCGCTTTGTGCCTGAATTTGCACGTTTTGAAAACCTCGACGAAGTAGAAGCGTTAGACCTGCCTGGAACGACCAATGCTGGGCTCAATCAGTTCAATCAAGAGTTTGCTACCTATACCATCAAAAGTAAAATGGATGAAAGCAACGAGGATATTTTCAGCAAAGACAACAATGATGAAGATCCGTTCTAATATTCTCTTTTTTCTTTTCTCTTTTTGTATTGGTTTTCAAAGTTGGTCTAGTCAAATTCTAGTACCAATGGACGACAACCAACGCGACCACCTCAAAGCGTATGGCCTAGCTTATTGGACACTCGAAAATCAAATCACCATTGAGTGGTTACTCAATTACCGTGGTGGCAGCTTTTTAATTCCCCATTTGCAGCGAATCGAAGAAGAATTGTTGTTGCGCAACATCAGTTATCAAGTTTTAGCAGACGGACAAGTCAACAAAATTAAAAGCGAAATCGCCGATCCGGAAGTCAATATGGAGGTAGTGCAACTAGAAAAAGCACCCAAAATTGCCGTTTATACCCCACCCAATAAGTTACCCTGGGACGACGCAGTTACGCTCGTTTTGACCTATGCCGAAATCAAATACGATAAAATTTACGACTCCGCTATCGTGAATGGTGTCTTGCCAAAATACGATTGGCTGCACCTTCACCACGAAGATTTTACGGGACAATACGGCAAGTTCTATGGTTCTGCACGCATGCAAAGTTGGTACCAACAAGAAGTGCAGCGCTCTGAGGCGTCTGCCGCCAAATTAGGCTATACCTCCACGGCGGCACTCAAGCGCGCAGTTGCATTGAATATTCGAAATTTTGTTATTGGCGGAGGCTTCCTATTCACGATGTGTTCCGGTACTGATTCTTTCGATATTGCACTTGCTGCACAAAATGTCGACATCCAAGAAACTATTTTTGACGGCACTCCCTCAGATCCAAATGCACAAAGTAAATTGGACTTTACCCAAACTTTTGCCTTTCAAAATTTTCATCTCATCAAAGACCCAATGGTCTATGAATACAGCGATATCGACGGTACCGATCTGCGCACGCAGCGTCAAATTACCGAAAAAACAGATCAATTCACCTTGTTTGATTTTTCAGCCAAATGGGATGTCATTCCTACTATGCTTACCCAATGCCATGTAGATGTCGTCAATGGATTTATGGGTCAAACAACTGACTTTCATAAAGAATTCATTAAACCCAATGTGTTGGTGCTCGGAGAAAACAAAGCGGCAAATACGGCAAAATATGTGCATGGTAGCTATGGGCAGGGAACCTGGACCTTTTACGGTGGTCATGACCCCGAAGACTACCAACATCTTGTCGGCGACCCACCAACAGATCTCAATTTGCATCCGAATTCTCCAGGATACCGGCTCATCTTGAACAATATTTTATTTCCAGCTGCAAAAAAACAAAAACGCAAAACATAGTTTTTCATCATTAACGCTTGTTTTTGTAAATTTTTACTTAAACTTGCACCGGATTTCTAATCGCCCATTTCAGGGCCTGCTCCAAACTCAGCCTATAACATACCATTAATGGATTTAAAGACATTAGAGACAAAAAAAATCTCGGACCTGCGCATTATCGCGCAAAGCCTCGGCATCGATGCCGGTAGCCTCAAAAAAAACGAACTAATCGCTGCAATCGGTGGAAATACCCAACAAGCCGAAACGCCAATTGTTGCTGTCGAGCCCTCTATCAACGAGCGCGCCACTACCGAAACTACAGATGCACCCGAGGTGCGCAAACGTGGCCGTAAGCCAAGAATTGTTGCTGCAGAAATCAGCCCGGCCGAAGTCAGTACTCCAGCTGAACAAAGCACACCCGTACAATCAGAAGGCCAAGTTCAACAACGCCAGCGTCAACCTCAACACCAACACCAACGTTTTGAGCAGCGAAACCCAAATCAAAATCCTCAGCAACGTCAACACACACCTCCTGTTGCAGTGAACGAAGAAGTGCTCAAAGAAGATAATTTTGACCTAGTTGGTATTGTTTCAGCAGAAGGCGTTTTGGAGGTCATTCAAGATGGCTATGGTTTTTTACGTTCCTCCGACTACAATTACCTGCCTTCTCCGGACGATATCTATGTATCGCAAAACCAAATCAAACTCTTTGGACTGAAAACCGGCGATACCGTCAAAGGAACCATTCGCCCTCCAAGAGAAGGTGAAAAATTCTTTCCACTTGTCAAAGTAGAATCCATTAACGGCCGCGACCCCTCTTACATCAGAGACCGCGTACCTTTTCAATACCTTACACCTCTTTTCCCTTCAGAAAAATTCAAATTAACCGGTCATGCCCAAGAATCACTTTCTACCCGAGTGATGGATCTCTTTGCTCCGATTGGAAAAGGTCAACGCGGTATGATTGTCGCGCAGCCAAAGACCGGTAAAACAATGTTGCTAAAAGATGTAGCCAACGCAATTGCAGCAAATCATCCTGAAACCTATCTGATTGTCTTACTTATTGACGAACGCCCAGAAGAAGTGACAGACATGGCACGTTCTGTTAAGGCAGAAGTCATTGCCTCTACCTTCGACGAACCTGCAGATCGCCACGTAAAGGTGGCCAACATGGTACTCGAAAAAGCAAAACGAATGGTAGAGTGCGGTCATGACGTCTGCATTTTACTCGACTCAATTACGCGCCTTGCGCGCGCTTACAACACGGTTTCTCCTGCTTCAGGAAAAGTTCTTTCCGGCGGTGTAGATGCCAATGCCCTACACAAACCAAAAAGATTCTTCGGTTCTGCACGTAAAATTGAAAATGGTGGTTCACTTTCTATTCTTGCTACCGCATTAACAGAAACAGGATCCAAAATGGATGAAGTCATCTTTGAAGAATTCAAAGGAACAGGCAACATGGAACTCCAACTAGATCGCAAAATATCAAACCGACGCATTTATCCAGCAATTGATATCACGGCTTCAGGAACACGTCGTGAAGATCTTCTGGTTGGTAAAGATGTCTTACAGCGCGTGTGGCTACTTCGCAAGTTTATTGCCGACATGAACCCCGTTGAGGCTATGGAATTTATCAAGTCTCATATGGAGAACACACTTTCAAACGAAGAGTTTTTGGTATCAATGAATAGCTAATGAACAAAGGTTGGCTGCACGGACTCTTTTTTAGTGGGCTTTGGGTTGCGCTCAAAATGCTTGCTTATTGGTTGAATTGGCGCCTAGATCAAATTCAAATCTTTGTACTGCTCAATATGGCGCTCTTGACAGGTGCTATAGCGCTATTTATGTACCGCAAAAAAAGATTTGATAAAGCTGAAAGTAACATCTTAACTGATATCAAAGCAGGCCTCACAGTTGGTTTACCTTACACCCTTGTGGTGAGCTTCTTTTTATTTTTTTATTACCAAGATATCTATCCACAATTCAATGCGAATAAAAGGGCTGCCTACGAGCGCAAAATGGATAGCAAAGAAGAAATTGCAGAGATTCGCAAAGCAAATAGCGCATTAGAAAATAAGAGTGACGCCGAGATTATCGATATGGCACGCAAAAATACCGCCATGATGTACGACCCCCAATTTACACTTAGTGTGAGTCTTTTGGCGCTATTAGTTTACAGTACTTTAAATAGCCTGCTCATTGCAGTGATTTATCGCAGAGTTGTATTTAGAGACTAGCATCGAACGCTAGACGCGCGCACAACTTTTCCCCAAGGGCATCATAGTCAATTCCATCAAAATTTCCGCTTGACATCATGAGCAGTACTTTATTGTGCCAATCTTGGGCCTCAATAAATGCCAATACATCTTCAGTTTGGGTACAAATTTGTACAGCCCCGCCAAAACCAGCCTTTACCTCCTCGGTCTGAAGCGCAGGTAATTTTTTATGTTTTACTACATCCGGACTAAAATAAACCAGCGCCTGATCAGCAGCGTCCATGGCACCGTTATACTGTGGCAAGAATCCTTTTTGTAAAGAACTAAACGTATGAAGTTCCATACAAGCAATCACTTGACGGTCTGGATACTGCGCTTTAACAGCAGCTGTAGTAGCTTTGAGTTTGGAAGGAGAATGTGCAAAATCTTTATACATCACAAAAGTGTCTTGCGATACCACTTTTTGTAAACGCTTGCCTGCGCCAGTAAAATCAGACATTGCCGTGAGAAAATCGTTGGGCGAAATGCCCATTTGGATAGCGACATGCATAGCCCCCATTAAATTTTGCAAGTTGTGACCACCAAAGACGCGTAAGTGGTACTGCTCACCATTATAAGTAAGTAGGGTTCCATTTGCAGTGGGTTCAAAGCTCGGCGTTTGGTAAGCAAATAATTGAATATTTGCTGCGTCTTGGGCAATTTTGTGAATCTCGGGGTCTTCCTGATTGTAGACCAACGAACCGTTTGGCTCAATGAGCGCTACAAAGGTTTCGAATTGGGAAATATAATTCTCAAAAGTTGGAAACACATTGATGTGGTCCCAGGCGATTCCTGAAAGCAGGGCAATATTGGGCCGATACAAATGGAATTTAGGACGGCTGTCTATTGGGGAGCTCAAGTATTCGTCTCCTTCTAGAATCATATATTTGGCCTCTTGAGTAAGCTTAACCATACAGTCATAGCCTTCTAGCTGGGCACCCACCATGTAGTCCACATCTAGGCCGAGTTTAGCCACAGCGTGTAAAAGCATCGATGTAATGGTCGTTTTGCCATGACTGCCGCCGATGACGACTCTTATTTTATCTTTACTCTGTTCGTAGAGGTACTCTGGATAGCTGTAAATTGGAATGCCTAACTCTTTTGCTGCCAGCAGTTCAGGGTTATCAGCACGAGCATGCATCCCGAGAATAACCGCTGCCAAACCGTCGTGAATACGGTTAGGATCCCAACCGAGTTGCTGCGGTAAAATACCTTGTTTTTGAAGCCTAGAAAGGGAAGGTTCAAAGATTTCGTCGTCGGATCCTGACACTTGCATTCCTTTTCTAGATAGGGCAATGGCGAGATTGTGCATGGCACTTCCACCTATGGCGATAAAATGTAATTGCATTGGCTTACTTTTTGAGGACGTTTGCGCCGCTTGAGTCGTTGAACCAAACATATTCAGTACTCACTTGTCCGTCTCTTGTAAAATAAGTTTTGCCATTTTCATCGGTGGTTTGCTCATAAACGACACCGTATCCGTTTGAATCAACAACCACTCTTCTGATGATCACCCTTGTGACATAGCCCTCTCCATTTTTAATTTGATAGGTCTTTTCAGTCAAGGAGTTGGGGGGAAATAAGACGCCGTCTTCATCCCGGAGGTAATTTGGAGCGGTTTTGAGCTGAACAGCAGATGCAGCAGTTTGCTGAATTTTTTCAAATTGCATTTGACCTCCTGTAGTGGCGGCCTCATGCTGCTGTTGTTTGGTCATTGTCACCTCTTGTACACGTGCATTGGCTGCAGTCATGTTTTGCTCCGCTACGATCAATTCTTGTTGATCTTGGAGCTCCAAAACGTTCTGAAATTCATTCAATCTTTTGAGTTCTGCTTCTTGGCGCTGATCAGCAAGTTTTTTGTCCGTCTGACTTTGATGGTCTTTGGCATCCTTCCAATCGGTAAGATTGTCGGTATTTTCTTGTTGTCGGGCTGCTACTGCTGCCGCTCGATTTTGAAGCGCAACTTCATAATCTTGGGTATTTTGAATTTTGTCGGCTTGCAAAATAGCTTGGTTATCGGTGTACTGTTTGGCAGAAAGCTCGCGTTGGGAACGCGTCATTTCGAGTTGGGTATTGGTTTCAAAAGAACCCACTTGTGCACTTTGTTGAGCAAAATAATTTTGGTAATCTACTTCAGTTTTGATTTCTTGCTGGATTCTGTAAGGTGCTTCTTGCTTGACCTCTCTTGTGATTTGCAAGTCATTAAAAACCATCGAGTTCTCGTTTCGAACCGGCTCCCCTGGCGCAGTAAGACGGATACCAGTGGGTTCTACTGTAACATCTGGTTTAACCTGAACCGCTTGAACAGGCTTGAGGATTTGTTTAAGTGAATCGATGCTTTTTTGCAGTGCGGGAAGCTCCGTCGCATTCAGATACTGCTGCTGAACTAAGGCCTGAGCATGGACTTTTTCAAGCGCACCGAGGGCCATTGTAGTTTCTTTGCTTTTTGTAATCCGATACGCTTCCTTTCTATCCGAGAAATATTTCTCCATAGAAGCAATCTTTTCTTTAAGTGCCATGACCTCTGGCTCGTTCTGACGGCTTTTCATAGGGTCAGAATTCAAAATTGATTTGGCTGTGCCATAAAACATGGGGCCTTTCAAGAAATTTTCATTTGCTTTGGCAAGCTGATTTTGGTAAACCTGAGAAATAGAATTGATCCCTTCTGTGACGCGCAGGACGCCTCCTTGCAATTCTTTTGAGTATTTATCGATGAGGTTTTGTTTGCTAAAAAGCGCGATTTGTTGGTCTGCTTTTTTGTATGTTTCAAGTGCTGTTTCGTATTTCTTTTGTACGAATTGTTCATTGGCTAACTTAAGTGATGCCTTGAGTTCAAGTTCATTCTGGATATCGAACTTCAATGCTTTGAGTGCGGCAAGTTGGGCATTTACCACCTCTTTTTCAGAGGGTTTGATGCTTTGTGCTTCTTTGTATTTGGCCTCTGCATCGTCGTACTTCTTTGAATTGACAAATGCAGCCGCCGCTTTCATTGCGTTCTGAAATGCCTGTGTTTTGGCTTTTTCGTTTTCAGCATCTGTAATTAGGCTGTTGATCAGGTTTAGCTCTGTAACAACCTTCGGATTATTAGGTAAAACCGCAGCGGCTTCTTTAATTTTGGTGCCCGCTAAAACCAGATCATTTGCCGTTCTTGCAGCAATTGCTTCGTTTAGCAAAGTGGTCTGGCGAGCTTCGTCTTGGCTGCGCTTGAGCGCTGCAGCTTGATCGGTTTTTATTTGTAGTTTCTTTTGTAAAGCGAATGGGTCTGTTGGGCGAAGCACTAGCATGGAGTCAAGCAAAATAAGCGCTTGAATTTCATCAGCTGAACTCAATGCTTTGTTCGCCGCATTTAAAAGAAGATTATAGCGCTGTTGATCCAAAGCAAATTGATAGGCGGCAAGTGCCTTTTGATCCGCTTCAGTCTTGGTGAGAGGAACCTGTACTATCGCATTCTCGGACCATACATATTTGTCGGTAATTTGATTTTTTGAAAAGCTGAGATCAACATCTGGTTTGAGCGCGTATAGTGCACAATTGAGGTCCCGAATTAAGGACAAGCCATTTGGACCGTTTCTTTGCCCTTGTAGGGTGGTGAGGTCAAAAAGAATCAATTTGGTTTGGTAACCTCCTTTTGTTAACCTGAGTTGGATCGGGGTTCCTTGCGCAATTCTTGCCGATACGTAAAATTGTCCGTTTTGATCGCTAATGACTTTGGTTAAAACAGCTTCTTGCTGTAAGATATCAATAGTGACGCCATAAACAGCTTGCTGATCCAGCAGATTTTGTGCCTTGCCTTCAATAACAACAAGAAAGTCTCGCTGGGCAAGAGCAGCCAAAGGAAGGAATAACAATACTACGATAAAGAATCTCGTCATGGCATTTAGCGTTTATCAAATAACCAATTCAACGCAATTTGGTACATTTGTTTCAGTCACAAAATTGCTAAAAATCAACGAGTAAAAAAAATGCTGCGCTTCGAACAATTAAGTTTCTGGGAACACCAGCAATTTCTCCACAACAACACCTTTGTAATTGTCGGTGCAGGACTCGTTGGCATGTCGACAGCACTCAGTTTAAAATGTCGTTTTCCGAACGAAAAAATATTGATCTTGGAGCGGGGTTATTTACCAACGGGTGCTAGTACTAAAAATGCTGGTTTTGCTTGTTTTGGTAGCCCTACAGAACTAAAAGATGACCTCCAACACATTCCAGAAGAAATGGTGTGGGAAACCGTTGAACTTCGGTTAAAAGGTCTAGAACTGCTCAAAAACCGTGTTGGCCTCAGTCAAATGAACTACAAAAATTGTGGTTCTTGGGATTTAATCGGCCCAAACGATAACCCGCTAAATGCAGATTTTTTAGAGCAGCTCAACTTAGAAATGCTGCATCGTTTTGGATTAAAAGACGTCTATAAAATTGATCCTCAGTTTCAGCAGAAATTTGGATTTAAAGGTTACCATACCGCCTATTTCAATGCGCATGAAGGCAGCATTGATACAGGCATGCTTATGGCCACTCTCCACAAACAATGTGTACTGGCTGATATCCAATTTTTATTTGCTACCTCAGTAGAAAACTGGAGCGCTTCTGAACAAAATGTTTTGATCCAGACAGCGCACGGAGAAATAGAAACGAGGCATCTCTTTTTGTGCACCAACGGGTTTGCACAGCAATTCTTTGCTGACGAGCTAAGACCAGCGCGGGCCCAAGTGCTGCTCACCAAACCCTTGAATCATTCGATCAGCGGCACTTTTCACGCAGACCGTGGTTATTATTATTTTCGGAATATTGGACCGCGTATCTTACTCGGGGGTGGGCGGCATCTCGATTTCGATACAGAGACCTCCACCCTATTTGAGCAAAATCTTCTTGTCAGACAAGCGCTTATCGACAAACTTACCCAGGAAATTCTCCCCGGACAGCACTTTGAAATCGAACAAGAGTGGTCTGGCATAATGGGTGTTGGGGATCAAAAAAAACCAATTATTCGGTCGCTGAACAAAAACGTACATGCAGGTGTTCGTATGGGAGGAATGGGTGTAGCCATAGGTACTGCCGTGGGCGATGCACTGAGCAAACTCGTGTAAAATGGAGCAAAAGAAAAAAACAAATATAGCGTTTGTCAATCCGATTGACCCGGATAAAATTGCTGAAAATCCGCATTTGCTTCCTTATGCACATACCGTAGGCGGCGCGGTCATTAAGCCTGAAGATACGGGAAAATTAAAAGGTCGGGCGCTCAGCGCAATGAACCAGCAAACCGATATGCAGCTCTCGCAAATTTATGAGCAAATGCAATTATTGGCTTCACAGGCTCAAAAAATCCAAGCGCGCAAATCGATTTCAGACTATATTTATCAGACTGAATTGCGCTTTGAACCGCTCATCAATCACGACTATCACCTCTACAGAAAAGCAGATCAAAAGTTAATGCTCTCGCTCATCGGCCCGCTTTCATGGGGAAGATCAGGTCAAGATTTGACCTTTTTAGCAACGGTAAAATTGCTCGCCGATCATACTTGGGAGGTGATCGAACAAAATCCAGACTTTGATTTCAACGGATAAATATCCAATCAGTAGAGCTAGATTGCGCAGCCGCGAATGCATATCCTAATGCTGTAAATTTTTTAATTTCTTCCGGGTTATCAATTGTATTTTGAGCACACCAACGCGCCATGGTTCCTCTGGCTTGTTTGGAAAATACAGAAACTGCTTTGAGTTGCCCGTTTTTCTCTTCAAAAAATTGGGGTGTTACCATCCGTGAACGCAACTTAGGCGCCTGAATGAGGTCACTGTATTCCGAACTCGCTAAATTCAGTAAGGGCTCTTCTTTTGCCAGGGCCTTCGATATATAATTTTCAACTTTCAACCGCCAAAATTCGTAAAGTGACACGCCTTCGGGTGCCGCACCGCGCTGAGCCATTTCCAAGCGATACATTTCTATCTGATCTAATGGCTTTAAAATGCCATAAATTCCAGATAGAATGAATAAGTGATGCTGAAGGTATGCCAATTCTTCTTTCGAACACGTATCCGCATCAAGTGCTTTAAAGGCTTCTCCAATATAGGCGAACAGCGCAGGGCTCGTATTGAACTGGTTCTTTTTAGTACCCCATGATTGAATGATTGGGTAGGTTTCATTTGCTTTGACTTCAGAAAGCTTCATTCGGGTACTCAGTTCCTGGGCAGACCACACTTTTAAATTTTTCATCAATATTTTAGCCTCTTTCAAATAAATAGGCTTGCCAGTGAATGGCACTTGATGAGGGCGCATGAGCTTAGCTGGAGATAATATGATTTTCATTGCCTCAAAATTAAGTGTTCAGAAACGATTATCATAAATGAAGCAATAACTATTGTAACTGATCACAATAAAATAGAACAAAAAAGCCGCTACATGGAGCGGCTTTTTTATTATCATCTATTTCTTAAATCAAGCGCGAAGACGCTTAGAGAAGTCTAATAAGATTGGTGTTGCAACACACAATGAAGAGTAGGTTCCGATCAAGACACCAACGAGTAAGGCAAACAAGAAGCCTTTGATGGCTGGGCCTCCAAAAATAAACATGATCAAGACAACCACAAACAAGGTCATGGACGTATTAAAGGTTCTTGACAGTGTTCTATTTAGTGATGCATTGATGATGGCTACATGGTTGTCTTCAGGCTTGCTTTTACGCATATTTTCTCGAACACGGTCAAATACAATAACGGTGTCATTCATAGAATAACCAATAACTGTTAGAATAGCCGCAATGAAGGCTTGGTTCACATCCAAAGTAAAAGGTAAGTAACCGTGAAGCAAAGAGAAGATAGAGATGACAAAGAATGCATCGTGAATGAGTCCTACAATTGCACCCAAAGAGTATTGCCAATGACCAAAACGGATGAGGATATAAGCAAAGATGGCCAACAATGCGAGGGTAATTGCAATAGTAGATGAAGTCCAGAGCTCGCTAGAAATAGATGCTGAAATAGCGCGCGTTTCTAGTACTTGGTAGTTGCCCATTTTGCCTTTACAAGCGTTCAAGCCTTGTGCCAACTTGGCGTTTACTTCATCTGTAGCACCGTCGTTGTTGAGTAAGTAGTTGGTGACAATCTCTACATTGAAATCGTTCGATTTTGTTTTGAGATCAAGTGAAGCAGGCTCACCGTTTTCGACAAAGACTTTGGTGAGTTCTTTGCGGATATTTTCGATGTCTGCTTTCTTTTCAAATTTAACAGCAAACGTACGACCACCTGTAAACTCCACACTTTGTTTTAAGCCGCGTGTGCTCAAGGAAATAACACCTGCAATCGTAACTGCAATAGAGAAAGCATAGAAGTATTTTCTTTTGCCCATCCAGTCGAAATTGAAGTTTTGGAAGAGACCCTCAGAATACTTGGTATTAAAAGTTACTTTTTTACCTTTTGACAACCAAGTATGAATAGCCAACTCGCCAATCACCAGGGCAGAGAACATCGAAGTGAAAATACCAATTATTAGGGTTGTAGCAAAAGATTCAATCTCACCTGTGCCAAAAATCTTGAGGATGATGGCAACAAGTAAGTGCGTGACATTCGCATCGATGATCGAAGGAAGAGCCTTACGGAAACCTGTGTTGATAGCCGTTTCTGTATCTGCACCTAACGCTTGTTCTTCCCGGACGCGCTCAAAGATAAGAATGTTGGCATCTACGGCCGTACCAATGGTAAGAACGATACCAGCAATACCAGCTAAGGTAAGTACCGCTCCAAAAGAAGCAAGTGAACCAAAGATGAACACTACGTTGACGATAAGAGCAATATTAGCAGCCTGACCTGCTTTGCCGTAGTAGAACATCATGTAAAGAAGTACGGCAACGAAGGCAACGCCAAAAGAGATGAGACCGGCTTTGGAGTTTTCAGCACCAATGGTAGGGCCTACTTTTTGAAGGTCTTTGATGACACAAGGTACTGGAAGTGCACCCCCATTCAATAAACCGGCTAAGTCTTCGGCTTCTTGAAAGGAGAAACTACCAGAGATTTGGGTATTGCCGTTGGTGATGGCATTGATGACACGTGGTGCACTATATACAACGCTATCCATAGAAATGGCAATGATTCGGTCTTTGTTTTCGGTAGTCATGCGGCCCCATTCAGAAGCGCCTTCATCTGTCATGGAAAGACTAACAATGATGCTACCGTCTGTCTGATCATAATCGACTTTAGCATTGCTGACATGCTCTCCGCGAACACGCGCTTTACCAGAATCTGGGATGCGACATGCGTAAAGAAAATAGGCTGTTTTTTTGGATTTGTTGTCAATGCTTTCTGGTTTGGCAGACCACATAAATTTGAGATCTGTTGGAAACGCATTGCGGATGTCTTTGCGACGTAAGATAGCCTCTACAGCAGATTTCTCATTGGTATTCACATACCCCATCGCATAACCACCTACCGGTACTACAAATTCTGCAAGACTCTTTTTGGTAGCGTTTGAAATCGAATTTTGCGTATCGGTGGCTATTGTACTTGCGGCTGTATCCGGAGTTACTGCAGTGGAATCTGCAGTAGAATCTGCGACAGCGAGGTCGTTGATGATGACTTCATTGGTTTTACTCAAGCGCGCAGCCTCCTGCCATTGCATTTGGATTTGCTCTGGCATGTAGGTTTCGTAAAACTCTAGATTGGCCGTGGAGCGAATTTTGCGAGATACAGTTTCTTCATCTTGAACGCCAGGAAGTTCTATGTAAAGTCTGTTGGTAGCGAGGTCGCGTTGGATGTTGGGTTGTGCAACACCAAACTGATTGATGCGGCGTCCGATGATGTCTTCGATGCCTTTCATGGAGGAAGCAACGAGGTCTCGGAGGTAATTTTCTACTTCTGCATCAGAGGTTTTGATACCGATAGATTCGCCTTTCACAATATAACTCAAAGGCAAAGAGCCATTTGCTTTTTTGTACGCTGAAATAAATGTTGCAATGAAATCACCACCCTCTTGATTATAGGTGGCCACTGCACGGTTAAATGGTTTGGTGAATTTAGGATCGTTGACACTTTTGACGTGGCCACGAATTAAATCTGGATAGGAGATTTCTACCGTAACGCTCATCCCGCCGACAAGGTCTAGACCAAAAGCCAAAGACATTTTTTTGACCTGGGCAAAGGTAGAACCAAGTACAGGGTATACTGGTTTTTCACCTTTTTCACGAAGGATTTCGTTGATGAAAGCTGCTTTTGCGAGTTCTACAGCTTCTGGGTCATTGAAGTTGACTTCGGTATTGTTGGGAAGCAGTGCAACCCCACCGTTGTTCTTGGCTTCGTCGCGAAGCATTTTTACTTTAAGATCTGCTTCTTTTGCTGCTTTGTTTTCAACGTTGCTCGCCACCCATGTAAAAGAGAGCTGATAAACGCAAACGGCTGTAAGTAGAATGGACAAGAACCAAAAAAATCCTTTTAAACGCATTTTTTGAATATTTGAATTTGAATTAAGGTTGCAAATATAGGATTTTGGATCCTTAAATTCAAATAAAAAATCTAGGCTTCTTCTGCGAAGTGAATCAGGCCTTTAGCAAAGGAAAGCCAAGCATCATCGTGATCGATAGTCAAGGTGGCTAAATAGGCATTACACTTTTGGATATCTCCCTGATTAAAAAGACTTTGAATTCGATCGGCAAAAGATTTTGGATCGGTTGATAGGAGATCAAAGCCCTGACCACTCTCTACCAAACCTTCGGTCAAGCCCCCAACATTTGTGCACAATACTGCGCGTTGTTGACTCAAGGCTAAGGATCGAATTCCAGACTGGGTAGCACTCAAATACGGCAACACCACCAAATCTGTAGCCGCAAAGTACAGATCTACCTCTGTATCGGGTAGGTAACGGTTCACAAATTTCCAATTTGGGTTGGGTAGTTCGTTCAGGGCCTCCATATAAAATTGGGCATCTCCATATACTTCTCCGGCAATCAGCAATTGGTAGCTATCATCGAGCCTGCCAAAAGCGGCAATTAGTTCTGCCAAGCCCTTGTAGGTTCTAATTAAACCAAAAAAAAGCAACGTTTTTTTGTGTGGGTCAAGACCCAGTTGGGTGCGCGCTTGCTCTTGGGATAATAAAGTTCCTTCGGCTTCGTACGGAGGATGACTGAGTAAAACAACATTTGCACTCGGCTTATAACTTAATACGTCTTGTTGTACAGCTGAAGACAGTACAATAAAAATGTCGTAGGCACTTAAGAACATGCGGTTAAACAGGCCGTCAAAAAAACGTTTTTCGTGCGGGATAAGATTGTGAATAATGGCTATTTTTTTGGTGCCTTTGGGTAAAAACAGGGCCCAAAAAACCATTAACGGCGACATGAATGTCATCCAGTAACTCGTCACAAATACGGTTGGCCTTTCTCGCCTGATTCGCAATAATGAGGTAAAGTAAGTGATCGGATTGAAGGTGGAAACTATTCTTTCTGCCAACTCGTCATTTCCATCAGGCTCAAATTGAGAAGTTCCGGGAAACAAAATATCTGGGTATTGTTTTCGAAAGGTAAAAGATTTGACATCTTTTGATTGAGACAAGGCCTGAAGCGTCCGGGCACTAAATTTGGCAATACCTCCTCTAAATGGAGGTAAAGCTGAGAAAAAGACCCACTTATCAGTACGTTTCATTTTTGATTCGGATCCAAGTTTTGCGCCTTGCATTTGTCGAGAAATACTTTGAGTTCTTTGTCGTTAAGTGCGTAACCATCTCGGTACATTACCTTCGATTTTAATGCGCCTGCTTTGTCGTAAAAATAAGCCCAACCATGAAGTGCATCATGTTTATAATGAACTTTGGTCATGACTCTTCCTGTATTGTAATATTCTGTCCATAAGCCGACGCGCTCTCCTTGAAAATAGGTGCCTTCTGTCTTGGGTTTGCCGTTGTAAAAAAATTCATGATAGCTCCCGTTTAACTTTCCATTTGAATAATCAACTTCTCGTTGTATTTGTAGTTTATGTTCAAGGTATTGCCCTTCTTTAAAGTAATAGACACACTTACCGTGAAGCTGATCTAACTTGTAATTTTCGGCGCTCATGAGCTCACTGGTTGGGGCATAGTTATACCATAAAGAATCTTTTTTCTCCCCTTTATAAAAACCGTCCGAAAGCAGCTGTCCGTTTTCAAAATAGAGTAAAACCGACGAAACGCCACCTGGTAAACCATGCACCAGTTCTGCCTTTTTTTGTCCGCTTTCAAAATGATATATAAATTTCCCGACGGGTTTATTGTCTTTGAAGGCTCCCTTGTATTGAAGAACGGTCGAGCCGGGAAAATTCTTTTGCCAAAGGCCTTGCTTTCTACCTTGCGCATCGGTCTGATTTACTTGCGCGTAGGTGGTAGTAAAAACCAAAGTGAACAAAAAAAGAAGAGCTTGATTCATCATAAGTATAAACTTAAATCGGCAAGTTTTGACAGGCTTAAATCGGGTGTCTCCTTTACAATTTCTTGAGATTCAATAAGTATAGTATACATCCCGAGGCGCTGTCCGAACTGAATATCGGTATTGGTATCGCCAACCATTATTGATTTTGAAAAGTCAATTGAAGTATAAATTTGTTGTGCCTCCAAAGCCATTTGTGGAGCTGGTTTACGGCGCTGTGGCTGACCATTTTTAAATTCAGTTGCAGCCAAAACCAAATCGATCGTTAAACCAGCCTCATTTAATTGAAAACACATTTTCTTATGGATGGCGTCCAGGGCAGGCTGACTCAGTAAACCTTTTACTACACATTGTTGGTTGGTCACCACAATAACGTGGTCAAAAGCTGCACCAATTTTGCTGGCGCTATCTAATAACCCTTCCGTAAAGCGAAAAGCCGACCAATCGAGTACATAATTGTCAAAGATGCGTTCGTTGATTACGCCGTCCCGATCGAGGAAGAGCGTCCAGCCGGGTCCTATTTGAGGAAAGTTTGTCATTCGCCGAGGCGGCTCGAAATTAAATAGTGATTGCGGGTACTAGAGTTGCGCCCGATGAGCTCTGCAATAAAACCTGCCATAAAAAATTGCACGCCAATGACCATGGCAACGAGCGCCACATAAAAGTCAGAGCGCGTCGCAAGGCGTTCAGCGGAGCGGTGTATCAAGAGTTTATCGATGCCCATATAGGCAAAAAGGCCAAAACCTAACAAAAACATAAAGACCCCGATGGCACCGAAGAAATGCATGGGTTTTTTACCGAATTTACCCATGAAGGCAACCGTCATGAGGTCAAGTGGGCCATTTAAAAACCGATTCAGACCAAATTTGGTGACGCCGTATTGCCTCGCACGATGCTCCACAACTTTCTCTCCGATTTTTTGGAAACCTGCATATTTAGCAAGTGCTGGAATGTAACGGTGCATGTCGCCGTAGAGTTCAATGCTTTTAACCACTTCTAATTTATAAGCTTTTAAACCGCAATTGAAATCGTGTAAATAGATACCCGTAATGCGGCGGGCAGCCCAATTATAGAGTTTGGTAGGGATGGTTTTAGAAAGCGGGTCGTGACGCACTTTTTTCCATCCCGACACAACATCTAGATCGTCTTGAATGACCATCTGATAAAGCGCTGGGATTTCATCTGGGGAATCTTGCAAATCGGCATCCATAGTGAGAACAACCGTTCCTTGTGCAGCTTCAAAACCAACTTGCAAAGCAGCTGATTTTCCATAATTGCGCTGAAAACGCAAGCCTTTAACTGCTTTATTCTTTTTCTGCAAAGCAGTGATGACTTTCCAGGAATCGTCTTTACTGCCGTCGTCGATAAACCAGATTTCATAGCTCAATTGTGAAGCATCCATGACCTTGGCAATCCAGTCGTGGAGTTCTGGCAAAGACTCTGCCTCGTTGTAAAGTGGAATGACGATCGAAAGTTGCATGGGCTAATTCTGAAAATCAAAGATACATTTTATTGTGCTGTTTTGACCCATGTAAAGCAGTGGCCCTCCACTGTAACGAAATAAATGCCATTAGGAAGCTCATGGGTATTGACGTTGAAGTGACCCGGACCCACCATTCCTCGATAACAGTACTTCCCGTCTAGTTGTTGAATAACAAGGCTTGTCTCTGCTTCGATTCCGCGGATAAACAACTGATCTTGACCAGGATTGGGATAGAGTACAATTTGGATAGCATTTGCTTCTTGGGCCAGCTCAAGAATAGGCTCGTTGGTAATACTAAAATGATCGAAAGCAGCTTCAGTAATATTTGGGTGCGGGGCGTAGTCAGCGGTTCGAATAAATAATTGCATGGAGTTGGTAAATGGCAACAAACCATTTAAGGCAATACTTCGATAAGACCAAGCCATAGGGTCACCAAAAGGCGCAATCAGTTCTTCTAAAACCACTTGGGCTAAGCCGTTGCTCAATATGATGCTTAAAGTGTCGTCAAAGTCACCCGGGCCGTGGTAGCAATAAAACGAACGGGCATAATTCAAATACGGGGTGCTCAGGCCATTAAAATCAAATATAGGTGAAATCAGCGTTGTAAAGCCATTGTCGACATCGTTTTGATCTGGATTAGGTGAAGAGCCATTACCGGTAATCATGGCCTTTTCGTCACAATCTAGCGGAGAATCATTGTCAAAAACTGCTGCAGTTGTCGGATTTGGATTCGCGCGCTCCCACATTCCGGTTTCCGCATTACCAATTACAGACCAACCAAAATCGAAAGAAAAATCATCATAATAACCTTTTTTGAGATAGAACACAAGGTTTTGAGTACTTACGTCAATCAAGGGCTCTGAACACGTTGATTGGAAGCCCCATTTCCCGATTGTTAATTCATAGGTGTCTTGATAAAATAAGGTGAGGTTCTCTTGACCCACGCCATTGGTTTGCCCTTGGTGCGTAATTTGCGGGTGCTTCAATTGAATTTGAGCATTCGAAATCGGAAGGTTGCTGCCCTCTTCAAGGACCGTTATTTCTAAATTAAAAGGCGGAATGGGCAACAAATTAACGTTCAAGGTGGTGGTTTGCCCTTCGACAAGTGTAACGGGTAAGGTTTGGGGATAAAAGCCAGGCTTATTGACATTGACCACGTAGGAACCGCTATTGGCCATGCCGGTTTTATAAAATCCTTGTGCATCGGTTTTTTCGGTCATGGCTGCTCCAATGAGTTCTACATTGACTTCCTCCAAAACCGCACTACTGATTAAATTTTTGACCACACCCACCAAACTTGCTGCTGGGGCGTAGTTGATTTGTAAAATAAATAAACCCTCTGTGATATCGGCGGCAACCGCCTTGTTAGAGGCATAGAAAGGATACACGCCCCAGCAACCGTCAAAACCTGGGGTTTGCCCTGGATAGGTATCGAAAGCACCTAGTTTGATCAGATTGGAAGGGTCATGGGCGTCGTGAACTACAATACCATCGCTGTAGTAACTCGTGACCAAATAAGACCCATTTACATGCACGTTATGCGGTATAACAGAAGTGCCTTGGGCACTTTGAACACGGTCAATTTCTTTGATTTGCTGCAGGTTGGTGATGTCGTAGGCTGCAACAAAGGCGCCTGATATTTCATCAGTGGTATACACAACGCTACCGTCTGCACTTGGCCAAATATTGTGGGTAAATAGATTTGGCGTTGGGTGGGTGGCCAACAATACTGGATTGCTGTGGTCTGATACATCGACAATACTGAAATAACCATCGTAGATGTGTCCGGTGTATAGGGTATCATTGCGCTCAAAGCCATCGTGAACATAAGAAATATCAAAAACACCTACTTCCGTCGGCTGCATTGGATTGGCGTTTAAGTCTAGAATAATGACGCCTCCTTCTCCCCTGTTTGCACCAAATATATAAGCATAGCCACTTTCTGAGGTAAAACAAGTATGGGCACTCTGCCACGGATTGGAAGATGGGCCGGTGTAGGTGGCCGTAGGTAAATTCGTCGACTGTGGCAAAGGGTTGAGATCGATGATCAGCAGGCCGTCCTCAGCCTCAGTTGTGACGTATGCGTAATTTCCTGACACACAGGGATCGCGCCAGATGGAAGTGGTGCCGGGAAACCAGCATATTTCTTGAGGTTGGGCACCATCGGTAATATTTACAATTGAGGTGCCTTTAGAAGTACCTACTATGGCGTACTCATTGCCAAGTTCATCGGTATAACCCCAAACATCATTCAGGTTGGCACCGTGCAACGCTTGATAATCGATATGCGACAGTGAATCAATAGAAAACTGCGCTAAAAGGTGGAAATGAAAAAAAGTAGCAAAAAAGAAAATGAGGTATTTCATAAAAGGAACTTAGTAGCCCTCTAAAATACAACTAATTGTGCTTAATTGAAAAACAATTTGAGCGACAGCCCGAGGGTGCTGCGAAGCTCTGTACGCTCAATTATATAATCGAGAAAGCCGTGCTCAAGCAAGAATTCTGAAGTTTGGAAACCTTCGGGTAAGTCTCTACCTATAGTTTCTTTTACAACGCGCGGGCCAGCAAAGCCAATAAGGGCTCCTGGCTCGGCAATATTGATATCGCCAAGCATAGCAAATGAAGCCGTAACACCGCCTGTTGTTGGGTCCGTGAGGTAAGAAATATAAGGCAGTTTGGCCTCTGAAAGCTGACCTAATTTACCTGAAACTTTCGCCATTTGCATAAGCGAAAAACCAGCCTCCATCATGCGGGCACCGCCAGACTTAGAAATGATCATAAATGCCGCTTTCTCTGCAATGGCAACATCTATAGCTCTAGCAATTTTCTCTCCCATTACAGAGCCCATAGAACCTCCAATAAAATTGAAGTCCATAGCTGCCACTACCAAAGGCATGCCATCGAGCGTCCCTTTAGCAGTGCGAATAGCGTCTTTAAGCCCTGTTGCTTTTTGAGTGGCTACTACGCGGTCCGTATATTTTTTAGTATCCACAAAACCCAGTGGGTCACCAGATTGAAGCTCGGCATTGAGCTCTTCAAATTTTTGCGCATCAAAAAGAAGCTCAAAATACTCCGCTGCACCAATGCGCTCATGATGAGAGCAGCGGTCACAAACGTAGCTATTGCGCATGAGGTCGTCTACGGTGTAGAGCGTTTTACAATTCGAACAACGTACCCAGAGGCCCTGAGGCACATCCATTTTGTCGTTAGTGGACGTCGTAATTCCCTCTTTATTTCTTTTAAACCATGCCATAGTTTCAGTTCAAAGTATTGATGTTATTTAAATCGGCAAAAGATTGTTCGAGGCGCTTGATAAAAGTAAGTTCGCCATCGCGCAACCATTTGCGTGGATCATAGTATTTTTTGTTGGGCTCATCTGCACCAGATGGATTACCAATTTGGGTGCGAAGATAATCCATTTTTGCTGCAATGTAGTCACGGACGCCCTCCGTAAATGCAAATTGCAAATCGGTATCAATATTCATTTTGACAACGCCGTAGCCAATAGCCTCTCTTATTTCTGCCACACTTGATCCAGACCCACCGTGGAATACAAAGTCGACGGGGTTTGCTGCGGTTTGGTATTTTTCTTGAATAAAGGTTTGTGAATTTTTCAAGATGACGGGCGTAAGTTGAACGTTGCCCGGTTTGTAAACACCGTGAACATTGCCAAAAGATGCCGCTATCGTAAAACAAGGAGAAATTGACAATAGCGCTTGGTACGCTTCGGCAACCTCTTCAGGTTGAGTGTAGAGTTTGGCGTTGTCGACGTCGGTGTTGTCAACGCCGTCTTCTTCACCGCCGGTAATTCCTAATTCTATTTCGAGCGTCATGCCCATTTTGGACATCCGACGCAGGTAGTGCTGACAAATTTCAAGGTTTTCGGCGAGTGGTTCTTCGCTGAGGTCGATCATGTGAGAGCTAAAAAGTGGCTTGCCCGTTTCTTTATAAAAGACTTCGCCAGCATCTAGTAAGCCGTCTATCCAAGGCAACAGATTCTTGGCGCAGTGGTCGGTGTGTAAAATGACCGTAGCGCCATAGGCCTCAGCAAGTGCGTGCACATGGCGCGCACCTGAGATTGCACCAAGAATTGCTGCTTTTTCAGCTGTATTTGAAAGCCCTTTGCCAGCAAAATATTGACTACCACCATTAGAAAATTGAATAATAACGGGTGCATTGAGTTTGGCTGCTGCCTCCATGACGGCATTGACAGTGCTGGTGCTCGTTACATTTACTGCAGGGAGTGCAAAACCCTTTTGTTTGGCGAGTTGAAAAATAGCTTGAATTTGTTCGCCAGTGGCGACTCCGGGCTTGATCATTTGCATGTTTGTTGTTGTTGATTGATGTATCAAAATTAGAAATTATCCTCGATATAATAATTTCAGGTTTTGATCGTTAATATAGAAAACATAAAACGGCCTATGATTAAAAACAGTTACTCCGAAACTTTACCTCAAACACAAACACTTTTGCCAAATCCCCGCGTACTCGATTTCCTTAAAATGTATAGTAAATCAGTGGAGGTCAAAAAAAGTAAAAATTTGTTTGTTTTGCTCGGTAAAAACTAATTCAGCGCCTTAGGGCGCTTTTTTTATGAACTTTTCAAAAGATGGTCGAGGATGTCTTGAACCAAGTCTAGCGGGAGTGCTTCTTTGAGTGAAAATTGAACCGCCCCTTTAGAATACTTCAAACCCCTGGCTTCAAATTCTCGAGAAAAATGAGCAATTACTTTTGACCCAGGATACAAACCAATGTGCTTGGAATAACCTGCATAGTGTATCAGATTTTTGCCGTTGAGTTGAAAAGTCGGAATGCCATAACCTATCTTTTGGGTTAATTTAGGAACCTTTGCTTCGATAAAGTGATGTAGTACTTTGAGTTGAACTTGCGCATGCTCAGGAAATTGAGCAATATGTGCTGCGATATCCGGATGCATTATTGTTCGCAGTAGGTTTTGAATTGATCAAGAATTGCTTGCCAACCTTGTTGCTGTAGTTCTAAGGCATTTTCCATATAACAAAGATAAGCCTTCAAGCATTAATTTTGGTAATTTTAAGCCATGCAATTTGAACTGGTTTCTGACTACAAACCAACGGGTGATCAACCTGAAGCCATCCGCCAATTGGTCAGTGGCCTCAACAATGGCATACAGCAACAAACCTTGCTAGGGGTTACCGGGAGCGGCAAAACCTTTACAGTTGCCAACGTTATTCAAGAAGTGCAGCGCCCAACACTCATTTTATCGCACAACAAAACCCTTGCGGCACAACTCTACGGCGAATTCAAGCAGTTTTTTCCGAATAATGCAGTCGAATACTTTGTTTCTTATTACGACTACTACCAACCAGAGGCCTATATTCCCTCTACTGGTACGTTTATCGAAAAAGACCTTCAAATCAACGACGAAATCGAAAAACTGCGCTTGGCAGCCACCTCTGCCCTGCTTTCAGGCCGCCGAGATGTCATTGTGGTGGCGTCGGTAAGTTGCATTTACGGTATTGGTAACCCAACGGAATTCAAAAACAGCATATTGCATCTGCAAGTGGGCGACACCGTTGTGCGCAACAAGTTTTTGTTTCGCTTGGTTGAAAATTTATACCAACGCGCCAGCACCGATTTCGAACGCGGCCAATTTCGCGTGTCTGGCGATACTGTTGACATCTTCCTTGCCTATGCAGACTACGCCTTGCGCATTAGCTTTTGGGGCGACGAAATCGAAAAAATAGCTGCTATTGACCCCGATACTGGTAAAACACTCGAGCAGTTCCAACAAATCGATATATTTCCGGCAAACCTATTCGTCTCGAGTCCAGACAATACGCGCCAAGCCATTATCCAAATTCAAGACGACCTCGTGGAACAAGTAGCCAACTTCAAAGAAGAAGGTAAAATCGAAGAAGCGAAACGACTAGAAGAACGCGTCAATTACGATCTCGAAATGATCCGAGAACTCGGTTATTGTTCGGGCATCGAAAACTACTCGCGCTATTTTGACCGCCGCGAGCCTGGCGAACGCCCTTTCTGCTTACTCGACTATTTCCCCGAAGACTTTTTAATAGTCATCGACGAAAGCCACGTTACCCTTCCGCAAGTCCGCGGCATGTACGGCGGCGACCGCTCCCGCAAAATCAATCTAGTAGACTACGGCTTTCGCTTACAAGCCGCCATAGATAACCGCCCACTCAAATTCGATGAATTCGAGGGCTTCTTATCCAATGTTATTTACGTTTCGGCCACACCCGCCGACTACGAAATGCAGCAATCAGAAGGGGTCATTGTAGAGCAGCTCATACGGCCCACAGGTTTGCTCGACCCTGTAATTGAAGTATATCCTTCAAAAAATCAGATCGACCACCTCATCGAAAACATCCAAGTAAGAAGGGATAAAGACGAACGCGTGCTGGTTACAACCCTCACTAAGCGCATGGCCGAAGAGCTTCAAAAATATCTAGATCGTTTAGGTATTCCGTGCCGTTACATACACTCAGAAATCGACACCATTGAGCGCGTAGAAATACTACGCCAATTGCGTTTAGGAGATTTTGATGTGCTCATTGGTGTCAATCTATTGCGCGAAGGCCTTGATTTACCCGAAGTTTCTTTGGTAGCCATCTTAGATGCCGACAAAGAGGGCTTCTTGCGCAACGAGCGTTCGTTGGTACAAACGGTAGGGCGCGCGGCCCGAAACGTAAATGGCAGGGTGCTCATGTATGCCGACAAGATGACCAACTCCATGCAGCGTACCATCGACGAAACCGCGCGACGAAGGCTCACCCAAGAAGCCTACAATTTGGCCCACAATCAAGTGCCCACAGCCCTTGTCAAGTCCAAAGATAAAATCATGGAATCGACCAAGGTTGCCGATGGCGACCAAGCCACACGTCAGTTCAAACTCCTACAAAATGAAAAAGAACTGCAGCAGTCTATTGAGCAAGATGCCAAGTTTCAGAATCCAGAAGAGCGTGCAAAAGAAATAAAAGCCCTCAAAAAAGCAATGGAAAGCGCTGCCAAAAACCTCGACTTCATCGAAGCCGCGCGCATCCGAGATATCATCAAAGCAATCGATAAATCCTAATATATGTCTAATAATAAAGCACTTAAACAATTCAGAATCGCGGCTATCGCCGAAGGTTTTTCATGGCTGGGTTTACTAGTAACCATGGCCTTGAAATATGGCTTTGATATGCCAGAACCCAACAAATGGGTAGGCTATATCCACGGATTCTTATTTATTATTTATTGTTTTTACATCGTCTACTTTCTCTTTGAAGAAAAATGGCCGTTTGTCAAGTGTTTGATCTTATTTACCACCGCCTTTTTACCGTTTGGTACTTTTTGGGCAGAACGCAAGTATTTGAGGTAAAAAATAGAAAGCGCGTCCTCGAAAAATAAAGTTGTTACCTTTGTTGAAAATTGAAGCAAATGTCAAATCACTTACTTAAAGGAAAAAGAGGCATCATCTTTGGTGCATTGAACAATCAAAGTATCGCTTGGAAAGTGGCACAAAGAGCACATGAAGAAGGTGCAACTTTTGTACTTACCAACGCTCCTATTGCCATGCGTATGGGAGAAATCAATGAACTTGCAGCTGAAACCGGCAGTCAGGTTATACCAGCCGATGCCACAAGTATTGCCGATCTCGAAAACCTCGTTACGCAAGCCCAAGAAATTTTGGGTGGTAAAATCGACTTTGTATTGCACTCTATTGGTATGTCGCCAAATGTGCGCAAAGGAAAGCACTACACTGAGAACGACTACAACTACTATGGCCAAACCATGGATGTTTCCGCAATGTCTTTGCACAAAACATTAGCTACCCTTTACAAGCACGATGCCATGAACGAATGGGGTTCTGTTGTTGCGCTTTCTTACATCGCTGCACAACGCATCTTCCCTGACTACAACGACATGGCTGACGCCAAATCTTTGCTAGAATCTATTGCACGCTCTTTTGGTTACCACTATGGTATCAAAAAGAAAGTACGCGTCAACACCATTTCCCAATCTCCTACGGTAACTACAGCAGGTCAAGGCATCAAAGGCTTCACAGAATTCATCAACTTCTCTGAGCAAATGTCTCCACTCGGAAACGCCAGTGCCATTGCTTGTGCAGACTACTGCATCAGTATGTTCTCTGACCTCACCAAATACGTCACAATGCAGAATCTCTTCCACGACGGAGGCTTCTCCAATACAGGCGTTACCCAACAAGTCATCGAGCGTTTCGGCGATCAATAAGTCATTTCATCTAAAATAAAAAAGGCCGCAGTAGCGGCCTTTTTTATTTGTTAAAGATTTGGATCAATCTTCTTTCCAATCTAATCTAGACCTCGTATATGGAATATTTGCTTTATCGAGCGCCTCGTGAAGCTTCAATACGCGTGTTTGGTAAGTTAGGAGGTTGGCCTTGAATTGTGCATATTCTTGCTCCACCATTTGTAAGTTGGCTTTGTGCGTTGCACTCACTCCTGTTGTATTTTCAGAGAGCTGGTAGTCGATCATCCCCAAACGGCTCGTGAAGGTTGGCGCGGTTTCGAATTCGTGCCTTGTTCTGATGTCGTCTCCGTAGAGCTGCTCGCGGAGTTGCGCTTTGAGTAACTTGAGTTCGCGAATTTCTGTTAAGAGCATAAGGTCCGTATTTGGATAGTTCAATACAGCTTTTTCTATAAGCTCCAATTCGGCATTGAGCTCCTCGTAACGTTTTTCGGAACCACTTACTTTTCGGTTGAGTTCGGCAACACTAGCGCGGAAAGTATCTAGAGCTGGCTGATCTTTAGCTAGGAGCGTTTGGTTATTGAGGCCTTTCACTACAAACGGTGTGTTGGCTACGAGTTCCTCTATTATTCCATTGTGAATCATAATGACTTTCACATTATAGACGCCTGGCACTACCAATGGGCCTCGGCCACCGTTACCGATAGGGTTGGTACTGGTTTTTCGCAGGTTCCAATGCTGGCGCACCAGCCCTTTTTGCGGGCTACTGCTCATGCGGCGAATTTCTGTTCCGTTTGCATCAGAGATGATCCAGATGAGCTGAGCAGCCTCGTCTAAAGCCTCTGCTTTTAGCGCTTCAAAGCTCGGATAGACCACATCTTTTTTGTCTTTCTCTAACTCTTTTTCTTTGGTCTGACGGTCTGTTTTCAAGGAACTTGGTACTTCTTTGAGATACAAGGTAAACGTAGCACCAAAACTTGGATTCTTGGCTGACCACATGTTGTGCCCTTGAAAGCCTGTACCCTCCAAGCCCAGTGGATCAGCCTCAATGTAAAGGAGTGCATCTTTTACCGGATACAGGTGCGCTTTCTTGTCTATGTTTTCTTTAGAAAGTGTGCGCAAAGGGCTGAAATTGTCCAGCACATAAAAACCGCGGCCAAAGGTAGCAGCTACGAGGTCTACCTCGCGCTCTTGAATATCGAGGTCATAAACTGCAATGGTTGGTAAACCAGAAAGTTTGGTCCAGTTGAGGCCTCCGTCAGTTGTGAAATATGCGCCAAATTCAGTCCCGACAAACAGTAAGTTTTCTTGCACTGGATCTTGCTTGAGACAGTAAACTGTTCCACGAGCAGGTAAGTTTCCAGCAATACTACTCCAAGTTTTGCCTTTATCTGAAGACTTCAGTAAATAAGGTTTGAAATCGCCTTGGCGCTGCGCATTGAAACATGCAAAAACAATATTTTCTTGGTGAACAGATGCCGTAAGCATATTGACCCTGGTATTCAATGGCACCCCAGGAAAAGTTTGGTATTTGGCCCAAGTTTGGCCGTCGTTTTCAGACACTTGTACCAAACCGTCGTCGGTACCTACGTATAGCAAGCCTTTCTTTTTTGGCGATTCGTCTAGGGCCACAATGTTTCCGTAGATGGTGGTGGAGGCGTTTTTCATGACCGCATCGATGGTCCAGACTTGGCCCATAACTTCGATTTCATTGCGGTCGATTTGTTGGGTGAGGTCAGGGCTAACTGTTTGCCAGTCGTCGCCACGATTGCTCGATTTAAAAAGTTTATTGGCTGCAAAATAAAGCGTACTGGCATCGTGCTTGGACAAAATTAAGGGTGCATCCCAATTCCAACGATACGCTGGCTCCCCAAGTGCTGGCATCGGTTGAATAGGTACTTTTTCACCTGAAGCACGGTCATAGCGCACGAGCCAACCATACTGTGCTTGTGCGTAAGTAATGTTCGGATTTGACCAATCTGTAGCTGATTCAAAACCGTCACCGCCGTTGGTAATGAACCAATCGGTATTGAGAATGCCCGAAACATTTGGTGTTGCAGAAGGGCCACCCATCGAGTTGTTGTCTTGGGTTCCTCCGTAAATATTGTAAAAAGGCACCGCGTTATCGGTTACCACTTTATAAAATTGAATAATTGGCAAGTTGCCAAAAAAGCTCCATTCTTTGGCATGCGTGTAGGTTTCATACAAACCACCGTCGCAGCCCACCAACCAATGGTTGGTATTGCTGGGGTCTATCCAGATGCAATGGTTGTCTACGTGTTTGTTTTTCTCGCCAGTAGGCACAAATGTTTTGCCACCGTCAGTGCTGTGGTGCATGTAGGTGTCCATGGCAAAAACTTTATTGACGTCCTTGGGGTCACAGAAAATTTCTTGGTAGTAGTTGCCGCTCGTAGAGAAGGATCCTTGCTTGGACCAATTCTCACCTTTATTTGAAGAGCGGAAAACACCACCTTTGCTGTACCGTGCCTCTACAATTGCATACACCACATTGGCATCGGCAGGTGAAACTGCTAGGCCTACACGACCCATATCTGATTTGGGCAAGCCGTTATTGATTTCTTTCCAAGTCAGACCGCCGTCGGTAGATTTATACAGGCCTGATTCTGGACCCCCTCCAATGTAAGTATATTCATGGCGGCGGCGCTGGTGTGCAGATGCATACAAGATGTCGGGGTTAGTAGGGTCAATAGCAATTTCTGCGATACCGGTGTGGTCAGAAACAAAAAGCGTGCGGGTCCAGGTAAGGCCGCCGTCGGTACTTTTATACACCCCGCGCTCGCCACCGCTGCTCCAAAGTGGGCCATATGCCGCTACCCAAATGATATTTTCATTGGTTGGGTGCACAATAATTTCACCGATATGCTCCGAGTTTTTGAGGCCCATATTCGTAAATGACTTACCGCCATCTAACGACTTATATACGCCATCGCCATAAGAAACCGAACGTTGGTTGTTATTCTCTCCAGAGCCAACCCAAATGGTATTTGGATTAGACGCTGCAATGGTAACGCACCCTAAAGAATATGAACTGTAGTTGTCGAAGATAGGCTCAAAAGTGATGCCGTGGTTGTTGGTAAGCCAAAGACCGCCTGAGGCTGCAGCTACATACCACATATCTTTATTTGTAGGATGAACAGCGAGGTCTATAACCCGTCCTGAGGTGAGTGCTGGCCCTACCATCCGAAAAGACAATGCACCTACCGTTGCGGCATCAAAAGGAAGTTTTTCTGGTGCTGCAGTAGATTTCTTTTGGGCAAATGCCAAGCTAACAGAGCATAAGACTAGTAAAAGCAATAATTTCATACGTTGTTTTTTTTGCTAAAAATACATGAAATTCGTGCAACCTCAAACCCCAATTTAACGTCTTGTTAATTTAGGCCTAAGTCCTGCTGCTATGTTTAGAATTCTACTTTTCTTCGTCACTTCTTGCTTATTGTTAAACGTTCAAGCTCAAGTGCTTGTCGATTCTCCGCTCTATCATCAACTTAAAGGTTCAGGACAACTTGGAACGGTCAATATTGAGGCCAACACTTCTTTGCACATGCCTTTAGCTAGTGTCAAGCCAGCTACCTACAACAAGGCCAATGCCTGTGACTGCTACATCGAACCCGACTCTTCCTACACCCTAGCCATGCCACCTAATGACGACGGCTCTACAGGATTTATTCCCATACCTTTTGACTTCAATTTGTACGGTCAAACCTACAACGGCATCTACATCAACAACAATGGTAACCTCACATTTACTGGTCCAATGGCCGAGTATTCTCCCACTGCTTTTCCATCGGTGGGAAACGGTATCGTGGCGCCATTTTGGGGTGACGTCGATACCCACAATGGCAATGGGCAAGTGCTCTACAAAATTACCCCAACCGCTGTTTATGTCAATTGGGTGGCGGTAGGCTACTTCGCATTTCATGGCGACAAACTCAATACCTTCCAACTCATTATTACCAACGGCTCTGACCCTGTCATCGACGGTGGCAATGTGGCTTTTTGCTACCAAAACATGGACTGGACCACCGGCGACGCCTCAGAGGGCATCAATGGTTTTTATGGCGTTCCTGCCACCTGTGGTGCCAACAAAGGTGACGGCATGGCTTACTTCCTGATCTCACGCTTTGACCACCCCGGCAATGACTTCGACGGAGCACTTGGCAACCCAGACGGCATCGACTGGCTCGACTTCAAAAGTTTTGCTTTTGACGCCTCCAACGGCGGTAATATTCCACCAATCCCGGAGGGTATTGCCTCCTGCGATACCTTTAAAATTTGCGCCCTCGGAGACTCCGCCGACTTCAGCATCAACTTTCTCTCCCCAGAAACCAATCAAAGCACTTCCATTACCTACTCAAATGGTGGCTTAACCACCCTCCAACAAATTTCCAACACGCCTGGCAACACCGCCAATATTGTGATGCGTGCCATTGGCTCTTTAGCCACCATGGGCACCTATGACATCACCGTCACAGCTACCGACAACAACCTCCCAACCCCGGGTCTTACGGCACTCACATTTGTGATTGTGATCGATACTATTGTCAATAACCTCGACTCCGCACTTTTGCTCGTGTCCAACTCCTGCGGAGCCATCGATCTGAGCGTAGCCAACGGCCCATATGACAGCTACCTCTGGGACGACTTCACTGTTCTGCCAACGAGCTCTATTAACACCGACCAAATCTATGGCGTCACGGTGAGCAAAAATGGGTGTTACAAGCATATCTCTGATACTTTTGATGTGGTCAATCCATTGCCCATCAACTTACAAGGCTCCTTGGCATTTTGCCCGCCAGATACTTCCGTTAGCTTGAGCATACCAAATGCCAGCGCTTATTCAACCGTGAGTTGGGGGCTTTCCAATCCCACCTTCAATTCACAATTTACCAACAGTTTGGGGGCCGGTACCTACACCATCAATCTGCTCGACAGCGCTGGCTTGTGCAGTACCGATACCACATTTACTGTTTTTGGAACCAGCGCTTCTAGTATTTTTAACGATACCCTTATTTGTCAAAATACCTACCAAGTAACAGCAACCAATTCTCCTGGAGGAATATGGGCGGCTTCCTCTGCCAATATTTCATTCAGTAATGTCTCGGAACTTAATCCGCTGATTTCCATTAGCGCTCCCGGTGTTTACACATTATCATTTACAGATAACGTATGTCAACAAACGCTGAGTTCAAGCATCACCCTCCCTCCCAATCCTCAAATTTTTGCGGACTCTGCCCTTTGCCAATTGGATTTTCAGGTTTTGGGAACTTCTGCCGATATTGCCGGCGGTACCTGGACTTACACGAGCAATAATCCACAAGCGAGTCTCAATTTTACACCAAACAATACCGTGTTAAATCCTGCGCTCAACGCAACGGAATCTGGGATTTTTACCCTTACTTTCACAGATTCCGTTTGTAATCACAGCGACACAACCACCCTTGAGCTCTATGTGCAACCTTATATCTATCTGGACAGCATTGGCTGCAATTACCAAGCGCAAGTCGAGGGCACACTCTCCGCTCTAGGTGGCACCTGGACCTGCCCAGACAGCACCATTCTATTTTCAGACAACCAAGCAGAAAACCCGCTTATTATAGCAACCTATGCAGGTGTCTACCCAATTAGCTTTACAGATAGTGCTTGTGGCCAAACCCTAACAGCTTTTATTGAGTTCCCTCCTTATGTCTACCTTCAACTACTCGATACCAATATATGTCAAGGATCTAGCTTTTCTATCAACCCTTTTATCTTAAATACTGCCAAAGACAGCACACTCTTAGACTGGACCCTCCAAAGCAACTACAATCCGCAGGTACTCGGAGCCTGGCTAGATGGCAATACCGAGGTCCCAAGGGTCATTAGCGCAATCGGAAACTACATCTACACAGTCAGTAATGTTTGTCATACTTTCACCGATACCTCAACCATCGGCTTTAAACCCTGTGACATTGTTGCACCCAATATTATCGTATTGTCGTCAGAAAACGGCAATAACTCGTTTTTTGTGCAACACAGTGGAATTTCTGAATTTGAATGCATCATCCTTAACCGTTGGGGCAATACCATTTATCGGTACACAGACCCCGCTAGTACTTGGGATGGGCATACCCAAAATGGCGACAAAGTCGAGGAAGGTACCTACTTTTATATCATAAAAGCCATCTACGAAGGCGGAATACCACAAGAGAAACACGGATTTGTCGAGGTGAAGTATTAACTTTGCCCCATGAAAACAGCAAGCGTCAGCTATTTAGGAAATCTCCGAACCGAATGCACCCATTTGGCTTCAGGTACCACTATCCTTACTGATGCCCCACTCGATAACCACGGCAAAGCCGAGGCTTTTTCTCCAACCGACCTCGTAGCTACCTCCCTAGCTTCTTGCGTCATGACCATCATGGGTATCTACTGCCAAAGCAACAACATTCCTTTTGTAGCTGCCGAGGCAACCATTGAAAAACACATGGCTTCAGACCCGCGTCGGATTGCCAAAATAGTCCTTGATCTTGACCTCAACGGCAATAACTGGGACGAACGCACCAAGAAGAAAGTTATCGCAGCTGGCAAAGCATGTCCAGTGGCGCGCACACTCGAGGGTAATGTAAGCCTCGAATTTAACATCCACTAATGGAAGACAAATATCAAAAAAGCGAGCGTCCTGAACGCCGCGAAACTAAAGAACGCAGTTACCAACGCAAAGAACGTACCGATATCATTTTCGGTATTCGCGCTGTACTAGAAGCCATTCACGCAGGTCGTGAACTCAACAAAATTTTAATTCAAAAAGGAATCAACAAGGCGCTTTTCGAAGAATTAAGAGCTGCCCTTACAGGCAAGAATTACTTCTTGCAGTATGTACCGAACCAGAAATTAGATTCGCTTACAGAAGGCAACCACCAAGGTGTAATCGCTATGGTGCCGCCCATTGCATACCAAGAAATTGAACCGCTAATTGACCAGTGGTTAGAAGCAGGCAAAAAACCAAGTGTGCTCGTCCTGGACCGCATCACCGACGTTCGCAACTTTGGTGCCATTATTAGAAGTGCTGAGTGTATGGGCATAGATGCAGTGCTTATCCCGAGCAAAGGATCAGCCCTAGCTACTTCAGATGCGATGAAAGCCTCGGCTGGTGCCCTTAACCGCATTCCAATTTGCAAAACAGAGCAACTCAAGCAGTCTTTATTTTACTTGCAACAATCTGGCTTGCGTATTGTGGCTTGTACAGAAAAAGCGCTGGTGCCGCTTCACGAAACCAACTTGCGTGGTAGTGTAGCCATCATTATGGGCTCTGAAGAATCTGGCATTACCCAAGACCTCATCAATTTAGCCGATATCAGCTGTAAAATACCAATGAAGGGTGAAATTTCTTCCTTAAATGTTGGGGTAGCTACCGGAATGGTACTCTACGAGAAAATTCGCCAAGAATTAGTGGGTTAAGAACAGCTTCGGTAGTATCTCGGGTATCACTGAAAGCTCTGAAATACATTGATCGTAGTTGTATTGGTTTTGAGCGCTTGGATCAAACCAAAGTGCTTGCATTCCTGCGCGCAAGGCGCCCGCTACATCTACATGGTAATCGTCGCCAATCATGACAGACTTTTGGGCCAGTGCACCGGCTTGCTCTAGGGCATAATTAAAAATGGCCAGATCTGGTTTGTTTTTACCCACAAACTCTGAGCACACCACCACATCAAAAAAGGCGCGCAAACCACAATTTTCCAGCTTTACAAATTGCACCTCTTGAAAACCATTGGTAATAATGTGCATTTTGAAATCCATTTGTTGAAGTGCTTCAAGTGTTTCAATGGCCTTCGGAAAAAGTGCGGTTTGGCGGGGCGAAATATGGATATAGGCGTCCGAGAGCCGCTGCACCAACGCTTCATCTTTGACCTTAAAGTACTTTAATGTGACCCGAAAACGCTCGTGGCGGAGGTCGTCTTTTTTGATGACTCCCTTGCCGTAGAGCTTCCAAAGATGGGCGTTTTGATACACGTACTGCCGATGAAACTGATCAAAGTCCGCAATTTGAGCCACTAAATGTTCGGCTGTAAAAATTTGACGCAGGGCAATTTCTGAATTTTTATCGAAATCCCAGAGCGTTCGATCGAGGTCAAAAAAGAGATGACAATCAGAAAATGGCATAACTCAAAAGCGTCAGAAGAAAAGCATTACCAGCCAAACCAAGCAGTATAAACAAAAATGTAGTTTGGTAGCGGCCATAGAACTTAGCGGCCACAAAACTGCCAATTGGGACAGAAAATAATAACGGTGCAAAAAGCGTGATGCCATAAAAACCAAAACGCCATTTAATGCGAATGATCCATTTTTTGGTGCGGGTTACTTTATGATAATTGATGGGGTCCTTGCCAGCAGCAAGCGCAGTCGCTCTTTTCTTTGCACGAATACGGTTGGAGAGACGCATGACAAACTCACTTCCAAAATAAAAAATAGCAGAAGCGGTGGCTGCCCCTAAAAAAGAGGCCAACCAAGTTTCATGAATGGCCAACTGAAACTTTTCACCTGGAAAAGACGACACCAAAAACTTGACCATGGCCAAGGTGTAAATACTCCAAAATCCAACCCAATTCATTTTGTTATCCTTTATTTTTTAGTGCCAAATGCTAAATCACCGGCGTCGCCTAGACCCGGTACAATATAAGACTCAGCGGTAAGTTCATCGTCTATGGCTGCTACCCAGATTTGGGTATCAGCGGGTAAATGCTGCTGAACAAAGCGCAAGGCCGCTGGTGTGGCAATAGCGCTAAGGATATGTATTTGCTTGGGGGCACCGTGGCTTTTGAGGGCCTCGTAGACAGCCACCATAGAACTTCCAGTGGCCAACATTGGGTCAGAAATTACCCAAATTTTGTGATCGATTTCAGGTACGGCCATGTATTCGACCTCAATTTCGAAGGCTTCGGGGGAGCTGTGTTTGCGGTAGGCCGAAATATAAGCGCTATCGGCGTGGTCAAAGGTGCGTAATACGCCATCGTGCATGGCTAAACCTGCGCGCAAAATGGTAAATAAGACGGGCTGTTGAGCTGGAAGCGCAACTTGGGCAATACCAAGAGGTGTTTGCACTTCTTTTTGAAGAGATGGCAGTGTTTTAGACATTTCATAGCTCAATATTTCTGCAATACGGGAAAGGTTGTGTCTAAAGCGAAGGCGGTCCTGCTGAACACTGGAAGCCCTGATTTCAGCCATGTACTGACCCAGAATAGAACTTTGTAAGCCGATATGATGTACCTTCTCCATTTTTCTTTAAAATTACGTATTATTGGGCAGTCAAATCGTTAAAAAATACCTTTTCATGAAAGAGCAACGCAAGGTTTTGTTTTTGATCATTATAGCAGCGCTAGGTTATTTTGTAGACATCTATGACCTCGTTTTGTTCGGCGTGGTCAAGGCAGAAAGTCTAGCAACAATTATGCCAGATGCCAGCCCAGAACTCAGGGCTTCTACTGGTAAATTTCTATTCAATGTGCAAATGTTTGGAATGCTGCTCGGAGGTTTAATTTGGGGCATACTCGGCGATAAAAAAGGTCGATTGAAAGTGCTTTTTGGTTCGATCCTACTTTATTCAGTAGCCAATATTGCCAATGCATTTGTCTCAGATATTCCGAGCTATACAGTCATTAGATTAATTGCCGGTATTGGATTGGCCGGCGAGCTCGGGGCGGGCATTACGCTCATTAGCGAACTCATGCCCAAAGAAACCAGGGGCTATGGCACCATGATAGTCGTTACGTTTGGTGCACTTGGCGCTGTTGCTGCCTCTTTGATTGGTGCAGAGGGGCAAGTGGTAGGCGCGTTTATTACCCAATTGAGCGGCTGGTCACCGGCGAACTGGCAGGTCGTTTACTTGATTGGTGGCGCCATGGGGCTCGTTCTACTCTCCTTAAGAGTTGGTGCCCTAGAGTCTGGTTTTTTCCAGCAAATGAACAACGACACGTCCATACAAAAAGGCCAACTCAAGTTGATTTTTGGACAACGTGCTAACTTCATCAAATACTTGCATTGTATCAGTATTGGCATCCCCATTTGGTATACCGTTGGGCTACTGATCATGAATTCTGCCGACAATTTTGGCCCTTGGTTAGGCGTTTACGACATCTCGAACGGAAAAGCAGTGATGTACTGTTACTTGGGGCTCAGTGCCGGCGATTTACTTGCTGGTTTTTTGAGTCAATGGCTCAAAAGCAGAAAAAAGGTCGTTCGGATTTATTTGCTGTTTTCTTTGATCTGTACAGTGGTTTTTCTTGCCTTAATGCATCAATTGAATATCTCGGATAGCACCTATTATTTGTTGTGTTTCTTACTTGGGGCTGGAACTGGCTATTGGGCCATTTTTGTTACGATAGCGGCAGAACAATTCGGAACCAATATTCGGTCTACGGCGGCCAATACCATCCCAAATTTTGTGCGTGGCTCCGTAAACTTAATTGTTCTGCTATTCAGTGTTTTGGTCAGCTTTCAGATCAATGACGGTGTTTCGGCAATGATAGTAGGCTTTATCTTTATTGGCCTGGCCTTATATAGTTTAAGCCAATTGAAAGAAACCTTCGGCAAAGACCTCAACTATTTCGAGGTCTCATAAATGTTTGCAGTAAATATTTAGATTTTCTGGGAGTAGTCTTCGAAGTCCTCGATGAGCTCTTGGTCTACTTGGTTGGCCACGGTAATCGGAATAAAATCGACCACTACATTCGTTTTATCCAAACCAAAATCTTCTGCAGGCTTCAAGCCTGTTGACTTCACAAAACGATAGGTCTTGACACACAATTTTTGGAAAGGTGAAAGGTGATTGTCCATGGCAACTCTAGAATTCAGAACAATAAATTTGAAGTCAACCTGATCGAGCTTCCCTCTCACACTATCAAAAATACTCTCGCCACTTAACTCCCCCTTTTCAATCATTTTGCAGTAAATCTTACGCATCATGTACTCAATGCGGTGCTCTTCCTTGAAGCCCATCTGGAGGGTTACATAATAACAGCGCTTGTCAATAATTTGATGTACCGAATAATGCACACCCCATGGTTCATTGAGAATATCTAGGTGCAAAAACCAAATAGTGCCTGCTTTGCGTGGCTTTTTATAAAATAAGGAATGGTAAACGGTTAAATCCAATTTATTAGCAGAATTGGAACGCGTCGGAAAGACCAAATTGGTAGCCTCAAAATCGATGTATTTATCGTCGCGAACAGCATTGATGAGCGGAATAACCGAATTCATTGGTAAGTATTCCGTAATGCTAGTACGGAGTTGCTTGGCTCTGAAATAAAGGTATAATATGGCAAAGAACGTCGAGGCCAAAATGAGGGTAAACCACCCTCCTGATACCACTTTTCCTAAATTAGACAGCAAAAAGACACCTTCTATGGCAATGAAAATTAAAAAGATCAGAATATAAAACACTTTGGTTTTAGGATACTTGAGTATGAGCAAAAACCCAAGCAGTATGGAGGTCATGACCATATCAATTGTAATGGCCAAACCGTAGGTATGCTCCATAGCACTCGACTCCTTGAAGATGGCAATCACAACCAAGCATCCGATCATTAAAAACCAATTGATGAACGGAATATAAATTTGACCTTGGTGTTCAGAAGGATATTTCACTTTCAGGTTGGTCCAAAGTTTGAGTTTAATGGCCTCGTTCATTAAGGTAAAGACACCCGTAATGAGGGCTTGAGATGCAATAATTGTGGCTGCAGTAGCCAGTACAATAGCGAGGGGCAAGATGTGTTTTGGCACCATACTATAAAAGATGGTTTGGTTCTCCACCACATGAAAATCTGGCGATAAACAAAGTGCAGATTGTCCGAGGTAATTGATCACCAAAAGTGTAGAGACAAAAGCCCAGCTCATGCGAATATTGCCTTTTCCGCAGTGTCCGAGATCAGAGTACAAAGCCTCTGCACCGGTGGTACACAAGAAAACAGAACCCAAAACAGCAAAACCGCCATCTACATTTGCCACCAAATTATAGGCCCAATAAGGGTTAAATGCTTGCAAAACCACGGGGTTATCAAAAATATGAATGGCGCCTAGATATCCTAGAAACAAGAACCAAAGCATCATGACCGGCCCGAACGCTTTTCCAATAGCAGCCGTACCAAATTGTTGAATCATAAACAGCAGCACAATGATCGTGACTACAATTGGAATCACGGGAACATCTGGATTAATGGCGTTGATGCCCTCCACTGCCGATGAAATGGAGATGGCGGGTGTAATGAAACCATCGGCCATGAGTGTGGCACAACCAATGAGCGCAGGGATAATGATCCACTTGTATTTCTTGTTTTTCAAGAGTGCAAAAAGCGCAAAAATTCCGCCCTCTCCCCTGTTATCGGCATTCAATGCAAAAAAGATATACTTGACCGTAGCAAGCAAAATCAAGGTCCAAATGACACTCGAAAGCGCACCCAAAATAAAAGGCTCTGATATGTTTTTACCGCCACCGGTGATTGCTTGAAAAACGTAGAGTGGTGAAGTTCCGATATCCCCAAAAACAATTCCTGTCGTGATCAATAATCCAGCGATTGAAATCTTTTGGGTGTTAAGGTGTGCCATGAGCGAACAAAAAAATTTCATCGAAGTTATGTCTTTCTAACATTTCTACGCAAACATTTCGTTAAAATATTTATCTTTGCATCCCGATTCTTTATCGGATAGTCCGCTGCCCACGTGGTGAAATTGGTAGACACGCCATCTTGAGGGGGTGGTGCCAACAGGTGTGCTGGTTCGAATCCAGTCGTGGGCACAAGGAAAAGTCCTTCCGTTCCGGAAGGACTTTTTTTATGAAACACCCCGAAGTGAAGCTTGCTTCAAAGAGGGGGCTTTCATAAAAAAAGAAAGCGTTGCAAACGCTTGACTTTTCCTTGTTAAATTTTAAACCTTTTAGGAAAACCGAACGAAGTGAGGTAATCCAGAAACCTGGTTCTCCGAACGAAGTGAGGTAATCTACTTTTCACTAAATTTATCCTATTCAAACAAAGACCATGAAATTGATAGTACTTCTTATTTGCGGATGCCTTTTTGCGCTTTCATCCTGCAACAATACCCCAAATACCAATGCTCCTGAGCCCACTGCTCTTGTGGCCACAGAAGAGAACACCAAAGCCTTAAAGGCGAACCTCAAAGACGTAGCCGAAGAAGAAAAACGCCTAGAAAAAGAGGCCGAATCGAACATGACCACCATGAGCTTCAATGTACTAAAGCACGAGTTTGGAACGGTCAAAGAAGACACCAAACACCTGTACAGTTTTGTCGTGACCAATACCGGAAAAAAGCCCCTATTTATTCAAGACGTGAAGGCTTCTTGTGGCTGTACCACCCCAAAAAAACCAGAAAAAGCAATCCAACCCGGAAAGTCTGACATCATTGCTGTAGAATTCCATCCTAAAGTCGGGCAACTTGGGCGCCAAGACAAAACGGTTACAGTCATGGCCAACACCAAACCGGCAATGGTGGTGCTCAATATAGGCGCAGACGTTATCAAAAACCCGGCCACTGCCCAACGCATCGCCACCAATTAATATGAAATTACACGTTCTCAATACTGGTTTCTTCAAGCTCGATGGCGGCGCTATGTTTGGGGTTGTCCCGAAAACCATTTGGCAAAAAACCAATCCAGCAGATGCCAACAACATGTGTACTTGGGCCCTGCGCTCCTTACTCATCGAAGTTGGCAAACGGCTCATCTTAGTAGACACCGGCATCGGCGATAAACAATCAGAAAAGTTCTTCTCGCACTATCACCTGCACGGTTCGGATAGCTTGCACGGCAACCTGGCACGTTTGGGTTTTCATGCTTCGGATATCACAGATGTTATCCTCACCCATTTACATTTTGACCACTGCGGAGGCGCCATTGCTCATGATACTCAAAAAGAAGCTTACAAAACTGTCTTTACAAACGCCACCTATTGGAGTTCTGAGACACACTGGCAATGGGCCACAAAACCCAACCCCAGAGAAAAAGCCTCCTTTTTAGCAGAAAACATCCTCCCTATTCAAGAAAGTGGGCAACTTCAGTTTGTCGAACGCCACGGACTTATTACTCCAAATGCACTACCTGGCATCGACCTTTCTTTTTTTGATGGACACACCGAAAGCATGATGCTGCCACAAATGCAATACAAAGGAAAGACCATCGTTTTTATGGCCGATTTACTCCCGAGTACTGGTCATATTCCACTGCCTTACGTCATGGGCTACGACACCCGTCCCTTGCTCACGCTTACCGAAAAAGAACGCTTCTTAAAAGAAGCTGCAGATAACGAATACGTCTTATTTTTTGAGCACGACGCGCAAAACGAATGCTGTACCCTACAACACACCGAAAAAGGCATCCGCTTGAAAGATACTTTTTCTTTGTCCGAATTGTAACTTAGCCAGATGAAGAGCCCAAGAGAAATTGTTCAAGGTATGCTAGCAAACGATGCCTTTAGCCAATTGCTTCAAATGGAAATTATCACACTTGAGCTTGGTTCTTGCCAATTGCGTTGCCCAGTTACGGCTCAAATCACCAACGGATTTCAAATTGCGCACGGGGGCCTCACCTACTCCTTAGCTGACTCCGCTCTGGCTTTTGCGGCCAATACCTACGGGTATCAATGCATGAGTATCGATACCCAAATTGCACACCTCGCCAAAGTACAACTCGGCGATACCCTCACCGCAAGTTGCACCGAAATTCATCGCGGAAAAAGCACAGGAGTTTACGAGGTACGGATCGAAAATCAAGACAAGCGTTTGGTTGCATTGTTTAAAGGGACCGTTTTTATATCGGCAAATTGCTGGTAGCCTTGCTCTTCTAGTAGGGTATTTTTAAGATTTGCCCTTCGCGAATGAAGTCAGAGCGTAAACCATTCGCTTTTTTAATTTTGGACACCGTAGAATGCTGTTTTCTAGCAATAATGGAAAGGTTATCTCCAGACTTTACTTTGTAGGTTTTATAGTTTGGCTTTATATATTTTTTTACACCGGGCAGCTCATCTCCTTTTGTTGTATACGGATAATTCTCCACGTATTCCGCTAATGGAATGGAGTCTCCAACTTGTGGATCGTAATATTTGTAGAATTGCTGCCTGATATTTACATAGCGACAAATAGAGTCGAGTGGTTTGCTGTTCCAGTCAAAACACTGCACGACATCTTCATTAAAATCTAACATGCGCACCGGAGTAAGCGTTGGGTATATGTTGTGCATTCGAAGCAACTGGGGTGTCACGGCGTTCATACCCCCACCAGCTGAACCACGGCTGTCTAAACGCACATAACAAAGACCATCTTCGCTAGGCCCTACCACGGCAGTCCAATACACCGTAAGCGTAAGCGGATTAATCTGAATGTAAAGTTGCTTGAGATCCGAATTGAATCCTTTTCTTCGGATATCCTCCAAACCCTTATTTACCTTGCCATTAATATACCCTCCAAAATTATCGACAACCCTCGCATTAAACGAATGCAATGCATCGTAGACAGAAGGCATCCCGAAAGCAACATAAGAATCACATATGACCTCGTCATGGGGGCCAAGACGAAGGGTGTCTGGATTGAGCAGACAAAAAGGAGGAATAACAATCTTTTCTCGAATTTCAACTTTTTGAATTTCAATGCTCAAAGCATCCAAATTGAGTGTATCCGTTTGGATTTGAGCACTTAATTGAAACGGTAAGATTGAAATAAAGAAAAAACTGAAAAAAAGCGGAGCATTTTTTTTCATCAGTCCAAATTTACCAAAATCATAGCAAAACAAAAAAAGCTCCGTGATTTCCGTCTAAACTGAAAATTATCCATGTTTTTATTTGTTCTTTTCAAAAAAGAACTTACTTTTGTACGCGCTTTAACGAAAGCATTACACAATTCTAAAGCAACTGTTGTTGCTCACGCAAGTGAAAGAAATTGGTTTGGTAGTTCAGTTGGTTAGAATACCTGCCTGTCACGCAGGGGGTCGCGGGTTCGAGTCCCGTCCAGACCGCTCAAACGTTAAAGCAAAGCCTGTAAGTCATTGATTTACAGGCTTTTTTATTTTACGAAAAAAAACCGTGGACGGAACCGTGGACGGATTTTCATATTTTTTGAGCGCATTTCGAAAAAAATAATTGTTAATAACTTTTCGAATCATGGTCCGGTTCAGACCGCAAATTCTGGGGTAATTTATCACTTCAAAATCAAGTATTTTTTTTAACTTCATTTATCTAATAAATATATATGAAGAGCTATAGCGTAACTGAGGTCACTCACCTGGATAGCACATCACTTGGGGCAATGATCGAAAATCACATTAATTATACTGTTGACACAATAATTTTAGCTCAGGCAGAATTAAAACGGAGAGGGGAATTTCTTGAAAATCATCAAAGTGCACTTCATTCGTTTTGTTCTGAAAAAAAAATCACGAATCTTGATTCCGAATTAAATAGTATTCTAGAAAAAAATGAGATTGCGCAAAACGAATGGAAACAATTAGGAAGGAATAATACCCAAAAATTAAATAGTAAGAATTTCGCTCCTATTATTGATGCGCAAACAATAAACAACAATCCTGAGTCAAATTGGAGAGAAGCACGAAAAGGTATATTAATCTTTTGTGCAATTCATTTTATATTAGAAATTTCATCAGGAAATCCAGAATTTGTTGGACCAATGATTTTAGTAAATTTCTTTATCTCGAAATGGTTTATTCAAAGACAAATCAATAAAGGCATAGAACAAAACAACTTTTTAAAGTATGGCTTGATCGTATCAGGTATTGTTTTTTTGATTCGTCTGACCCTAGGATTTATTGTAGGGTATTTTTTATTTAATCAATAAAGATAGTTTCGCTTAAGTCAAAATTCGAGATGTTTAACGAATACTAAATCCAGGATATTCTAACAAATCCATATTTATACCCTACCTTTGCAGTAAGTCCTATATGGCTGTAGGAAATAGAAACCCCCAAGATGTATCAAGTATCTTGGGGGTTTTGCTTTTTATGTCATTCACTAACTAGCCATTCATATACCCTTCCAAAAAAACATAAATCTCTTTTCTTGATTCTGCTCCAATGCGAGGGAGTTCGAGATTGGTCCTTTGCACGAAGTTAATGAGGTCTTCAGGATTTTTTACTTTGTAATGCTTGAGGATATTTTTTACTCGTTCCGAGAAGTGGTCGAAAAAATGACTTAGCACTCCGGTTTCATTTTCCACTACCGCCTTTATGATATAAAATTTCGGGTGATAGTACGGTAGTAATTTTTCAATGAGATGCTCTTTGGAAAATTCGATCACTCGTTGTTCGTTATAAACACCCATTGAAAGAAACCTTCTTTGCGTTGCTAGACCAAAGTTTAATAAAAAGGGCTTGTCTTCTTTGGCTGTAATTTCCAAATACCTTAAATAGGCTTTATAAAACGAATGATGCTCGAGAAGTTTAGTCGCAAATTCATTAGGGTCATTTCTAGTGGGATGTGTTTCTATATACTTTATGAGATCTTCTTCGGTTTTGATGCGGTTGAAAAGCAGAAAAAAACGCAGTTCACTGTATGCCTTGGATTTTTTGTCAATGATATTTTTAAATAACTCGCCCATAGTTTTTTTATTTCTACAAAGTTCCAGTTAACTGCTGAAATGAGCCCTAGATAATTGTACTAAAAATGCGGGTATATGTACTCACGTTGAGGTTTTTTTGGATAATTTTTGGTGCAAAATGGGAAATTGTCGCACTTTTGAAAGAGCATTTTAGAAAGCCCATTAAAATAGCTTTTTCAAAATTGTTGCATTTGAATTCGATATCTATGAACCTCCCCGAAAACCACACCTATTCCAAGCATCGCTACCAAATCAATATTGTTGAATGCGCCTACGAAGTAGTTCAAAGAATGAAAGCCGTTAAAAATCGGCCAAAAAATCAAATTAGCGTTGAGGAGTATGCTTTTCAACTGAGAGAGGCAATAAATGCTTATAAATGGTCTATTGATTTTGACCCCAGTGCATCTGAGGTAACAAGAAAACAAGCATGCGTTATCGCTCCTACTCATCCTGCATTTGACTTCTGGCTGGCCTTACATTTAAGTATTGAAGATGCCGATGAAGTTGCGATGCTTCTAGATACATATTTTAATGGCGAGTTTGGAAAAATAGAGAATTTCATAGGTCACGTTCAATATATTGTACTTAAGATCATGAAAAAGAGTGCACTCTTTGATTTTGAAGCGCAGAAAAAAGAGGTTATCAAATGGATCAGAGAGAAGCGATCAGCTCATAAAAAAAGTGAAGCGGATGACAAAAGCCAAATCAACATCAATATTGAACAGTTAAATTTCATAAAAAATAATACCTCAATCGATGTTCAAATTTCGAATCAATCAACCATACTGCTACAGCAGTTAAATTTCCAGCAGTTTAATGAGTTTGTCAATATTTATCAGGAAACAGGTGAGAAAACTAAAGAGACCGTTGAAAATGAAATAGAGTATGATGATCAATCGAACATAAAAGAGCATAATATTACTCGAATTCCTTTGTCACTCAAATATCCTGAGGTCTTGGATTACTTTATGCAATTAACCAAACATAAAAATAACGGGCACATAAAAAAGAAGGATATTGAAAATCTTGTCAAGGCCAACTTCGAATTTCGTGATATTAAGGCAAGTGGAAAGAAAAAGCTACTTGATGTCAAGATCGAAAAGCAAATATTAAATCAATTTATCTACACATTCTATGATGGACATGACTATTCAAATTACACCAATAAGGCAAAGATGTATTGTCAGTTCATGATAGATAACTTCTTGCCTTTTCAGTTCGATAATATCACAACACTTAGAAAAAATTTTTCCCGAAAAAGCTCTGCTCATTATCCATTCTCAAAATAAACTAAAGATATTCCTCATGATGTTTCTCATGACGACAATGAGGAATTGACGGAGGAAAAATATCCCATTGCCCAACTTTGTACTCATCATTTAAAAATAAAAAATATGAGTAACAATTTACTGGTCACACTGACCACCTCCGACCTCAGGAGCCTCATCGCTGAAGTAATCGATGAGAAGATGCGTCCACAAATGGAGCATGTAACAAAACCCGATGAACCAAGACCCGTGTACAGCCGCCTAGAAGTTGCTGCACTATTTGGTGTCTCGAGAACTACGATCGACAAATGGCGAAGGCATCGGATACTACCTCCTTCCTTTAAAATTTCATCTAGAGTGTATTTCTACAAGGATCAAATTAAGGAGTTTTTGAAACGAAGAGAGCGAAACCCTGAATTGTTCAACAACCTTTAAAACTGGGCCTTATGAAAGAGATCTACAAAAAAAAATGCAAATGTTGTGGCGAAACTTTTGTAACAACAAAAGGAAACAAAGTTTATATCACCGGGCATCAAAAACCCAACAACAACGAGAACCAAAATGCCAAAAGAAAGAAACTTCATGAACTTAATAAACCGCTAACCAGAAACTATCAAGTTTTTGATGAACTACTCGGTAAAAAGGATTCAGTGGATGTTTCTTTCGAATATTTAAGTGGGAGAAAGGTACAAACAGGCTGGATGACACACATGGATAAATATAACGGTGTAAAGGAAAGATGCATACACGATATTGTAATAAAAGTAAACTCCGATCATTTAACCTTAATACGCAAATAATATGCTAGATTACCGGGACTATAAAATCGTAAACCCCTCGTTCAATCATTCGGCAACATTGGCCGAAAACCGACAATTAAAAGGCCAAAACCAAACCCTTACAATTGTGTTGGTAGCAGGTGTAATCGTCGTGGGCCTAGTCGCCTATCACTATTACACACGAGAGCAGGCAAAGAAAATTAAAGTGGTACGAGCAGACGACCTTGATTGATTTGCAGAACGAAAGTTTGAGGCAACAAAAAACCGACCATTGAGTCGGTTTTTTTGTGTTAGAAAATTTAAGTTATATGCATTTGTTTTCCAGAGTGTTAGATGAATCCTCAACACAAATTAATTATTATTATCGATTTCATGGTTACCTTTTGAAGGTTTGGGTATTAAAAGTTAGAAGCGTCTCTTAACTACTCACCTTTAAATCCATGACCATGAAAAAGCTCCTTTTAATTTTCGTTTTAAGCACTGGCATCGCAAATGCGCAGTGGGTTCCTGACAGAGCAGATTATGATGTAATCAGCGAAGGTAATTTCTCTACATCTGCACATGACATGCAAACCGCTATTTCTATAGCTAAAAGCACCTTGAAGTTTAATGGCGCTAAAATGCACACCTTGGATTTCAATCAAAAAGATATTGATTCACCACTCGTAAACTTTTTCCATCGAGACAATGAACCAGGCTTTGTTTATATTACTTACATCGCTAGAACCAAGACAGGCTATGTAATTTGGTTTAGATACTTACCTGACGAACCTATCAATTTTGATGAAGAATATGTCATCATTGAATACGATGGCAAACACTAATTGATTGCTCTATTTGTAAATAAAAAACTAAGCACCATGAAAACCAAATTGTTTTTCCTACTCCTTGTATCAAGTACCATTGCCAGAGCGCAGTGGACTGTGATGCAGAAATACAGCGAATTCGGCAAAGGGAACTTCTATCTTTTTGCTGCTACTGAAAAAGATGCAAGACGCATTATTTTAGAAACACTACAAGACAACAAATTGAGCTACGACATTGTGTTTAACAAAGGCGCCAACTTGTTTCTATCCACAGCAATCGTAGACCCTCTAAACAGTGA
>JBILSN010000046.1:0-3021 GCA_044372045.1 Crocinitomicaceae bacterium | reverse complement strand
CAATGACAATATCAAAAAATAATTTAAAATGGGAAAAATAATCGGAATCGACCTCGGAACCACAAACTCTTGTGTTTCGGTCATGGAGGGCAATGAGCCAGTGGTCATTGCCAATTCAGAAGGAAAGCGCACCACACCTTCAGTTGTGGCATTTGTAGAGGGCGGAGAACGCAAAGTTGGCGACCCTGCTAAAAGACAAGCCATTACCAATCCAACTAAAACGATTTCTTCTATCAAGCGCTTCATGGGCTCTAGCTTTGATGAATCTGCAAAAGAAGTATCGCGTATGCCATATGAAGTAGTTAAAGGTGACAACAACACGCCGCGCGTCAAAATCGACGACAGACTCTACTCTCCGCAAGAAATCTCAGCTATGATTCTTCAAAAAATGAAGAAAACCGCTGAAGACTACCTTGGTCAGGAGGTAACAGAGGCGGTTGTAACTGTACCTGCTTATTTCAACGACGCACAGCGCCAAGCCACCAAAGAAGCTGGTGAAATTGCCGGCTTAACCATCAAACGCATCATCAACGAGCCAACAGCTGCAGCACTTGCGTATGGCCTAGACAAGAAAGGCATCGATCAGAAAATCGTTGTTTTTGACTTCGGTGGTGGAACCCATGACGTTTCCGTCCTCGAATTAGGCGACGGCGTTTTTGAAGTTTTAGCTACAGACGGCGACACCCACCTCGGTGGCGACGACGTCGATGAAGCAATTATTGTTTGGTTGGCAGAAGAATTCAAGTCTGAAGAAGGTTTGGATTTACGTCAAGACCCAATGGCATTGCAGCGCTTAAAAGAAGCTGCTGAAAAAGCCAAAATTGAGTTGTCTTCCACAACCTCTACAGAAATTAACTTGCCTTACATCATGCCTGTAAACGGCATTCCTAAACACCTTGTGCGTACCCTGCAACGTGCTAAGTTTGAACAACTCATTTCGAGTATCGTTGAGCGCACAATTGCACCTTGCCGTTCGGCACTCTCGAATGCTGGTTTACAACCTTCAGATATCGATGAGGTGATCCTCGTGGGCGGTTCTACCCGAATTCCAGTGATCCAAGAAGCAGTAGAGCGTTTCTTCGGAAAAGCACCTTCCAAAGGGGTAAATCCGGATGAGGTTGTTGCCGTTGGAGCAGCTATTCAAGGCGGTGTACTTACCGGAGAAGTAAAAGATGTTTTGCTTTTGGACGTGATTCCACTTTCTTTGGGTATCGAAACAATGGGCGGCGTGTTCACTAAATTAATTGACGCAAACACCACCATCCCTACCAAAAAATCCGAGGTATTCTCTACCGCTGCAGACAACCAACCTTCTGTTGAAATTCACGTCTTACAAGGCGAGCGTGCCATGGCAAACGACAACAAAACTTTGGGTCGTTTCCAGCTTACAGACATCCCACCTGCACAGCGTGGTGTTCCACAAATCGAGGTTACTTTTGATATCGATGCAAATGGTATCATGAACATCTCCGCCAAAGACAAAGGAACTGGCAAGCTGCAATCCATCAAAATTGAGGCATCTAGCGGTTTATCTGACGAAGAAATCCAACGCATGAAAGCAGAGGCAGAAGCAAATGCCGATGCAGACAACAAGCGCAGAGAAGAGGCTGAGTTGGTAAATAAAGCGGACTCTCTTATTTTCCAAACAGAGCGCCAATTGAAAGAATACGGAGATAAAATCCCTGCAGACAAAAAACAACCAATTGAAGACGCCTTAGCTGCTCTAAAAACTGAATTTGAAGCCAAAAATATGGCCAATCTTCAGCCTGCTATGGATAAACTCAATGAAGTATTCGCTGCGGCCTCTCAAGAAATGTACAATGCTTCAAATGCCGATGGCGCTAGCGCTGGCGATGCCGGAGCAGATCAAGGATCAAGTGCTGCTCAAGACGAAGTCACTGACGTCGATTTCGAAGAAGTGAAAGACAAATAAGTCTCAGCACACAAATATTTAAGGAAAACACCCGTTTAGCGCGGGTGTTTTTTTATTTTTGCCTATGCTCTACTCGAAATCATTTCTGCATCAAGACGCCACCGAATGGGTGGTTTTTGTGCATGGGGCAGGGGGGAGTTCCTCTATTTGGCACAAACAGCTCAAAGATTTCTGTGAAAAGCACAACGTAATCGTTTTGGATTTGCGTGGACATGGTAAAAGTCAGAAAGCCATATCCGAATCAAAAAAATATTCCTTTGATTTAATTGCCAAAGATGTCATTGAACTTCTCGATCAAAAAGGAATAAAAAAAGCACATTTTGTTGGCGTGTCTCTAGGTTCTATAGTCATTAAAGCCCTGCGAACCCAGCGTCCAGACCTCGTTAAAAGCATGATTTTTGCAGGCGCAGTTACCAAACTCAACGTGCGTTCCCGAGCCATTTTAAGGGCAGGGCGGGTACTCTATAGTGTCTTGCCTCAGATGTCGCTTTATCGTTTAATGGCGCGCATCATGATGCCGCGTGCCAACCATAAAGCCTCGCGCCATCTCTTTATCAATGAAGCCAAAAAAGTCGTGGACAAAGAATTTCAGCGTTGGTTCAAACTTACCGCTCGTCTGACGGCATATCTCACCCGCATTAACGCTACCCCAGAAACCATTCCAACGCTTTATGTAATGGGCGAACAAGACCATATGTTTTTGAATCCTGTGCGCATTATTGTAAGCCAAGACAAAGCGTCTGAACTCAGTGTGGTGCCTGAGTGTGGTCATGTGGTCAATTACGAACAAGCAGAAACATTTAATTTTTTAGCCTTGCAATTTATTTCTCGCCATTGCGCATGATTGCGATGTAATTAACATTCGGCTTGCATTTTGTTCAAAAACAATCTTGGATACATGTCGTTATCGGCTGAATTTAACTTAAATTTGTGCTCAATTTGCAGCGAAGGTTTCGCTCAAAGAAACTCGTAAATTGAAGCCCCTATGCCTAAAGATCATTCGATCAAATCCGTTCTTATCATTGGTAGTGGTCCTATTGTAATTGGTCAAGCCTGTGAATTCGATTACTCTGGTTCTCAAGCAGCAC
>JBILSN010000038.1:0-9906 GCA_044372045.1 Crocinitomicaceae bacterium | reverse complement strand
CGCCTGCGGAAAAGCAGCTCGAAGGTTTTCCCAGACGGGAGAGGCTAAAATAACATCACCTAAAAAAGCAGTTTGAATAACAAGAATACGGTCTAAATTCATCGGATGAGGGTGACGTAGCCAAGTTTGACAATGGAATCGGTTTTGTTGAGGATGATTTCGATGCGGTACTGAAATACGTCGTTGGTGGCGGGTAGGCCTGAGTTGCTAATAATGCCGTCCCAACCTTCCTGAGGGTCATTGGTCTCAAAAACAATTTTTCCCCAGCGGTCAATAATGCTAAACGTGTATTTTTCAGGATCTACGTTTTGCACCACCGGTAAAAAAATAGGGTTCAGGCCATTTGGCGTAAAGGCATTCGGAACAAACATGAGTGGGTCGTAGGTCAGACAAAATTCATTGGAATAACTGCTGTCTATTAAACCAAATTGGTTCAGGTTTTCTAGGGCCATTACCCTGTAACATACTTCGCCTTTGTTGCGCAATTGAGAAACGTCATCGGTCAGTTCATAACTGCCGTCGGGTAGCACTTGAACAGGCACGGTCTCCCAGGTTCCGTAGGCGTTTCTGAATACCTGATAGTTTGCAATGGCTCCGGCAAATTGAGTGTAGGGCGACCAAAAAAGGGAATTGACCATGTTGTACTGATCGGCGCTGCCCTGGACAAAAATAGTGCTGTTTTCATTGGCGTAGGCACCAGGATTACCACAGCTGTCGAGGTAAATACTGCGGTAGGTCCAGGGGCCCCAATCGGTATCGACGTCTTCATCGAGAAAATAAGCGGTATTGTTCAAAATAGGTCCTTCACCGATGCTTTGGTAAACGCCATTTGTGTCTTTTCTTTCAAAAAGCACGCTCGTGATGCCTACGCTTTGGTCTACCCAAGCTTTGAGCTCAATGTCGCTGTCGAGGACACTTGCAACGCTGAAATAATGAAAGCTGGGTGGTGTTGGCTGCGGCATCACAAAACATATCGGATTCGAAAACGCCGAAAACCCATTCTGTAGATTTGCTTTGATATACAGACAATAACTTTCGTTTTTGAGCAGATTGATACTTGCATTGGTATCTGTAGTGCTGGATAGCAGCGTCCAGGCACTGTTGTTTTTGCTCCAGATTTCGTAATCTAGAACAGTATTGCCACCGTATTTACTCCACACTAAATCTACACGCTGAGGGCACATATCGATGAGGTAACTGGCATGAATAGAAGTATGAAGATTGGCTTTTGCCGAGGTCTGAAATGAGGGTGGATTGCTTGTGGTAAAGCAGGAGTCAAATGCAGCTACCGTATAGGTGTACGGGCCGTTATCAAAAGCAACATTATGGTGGTAAGAGGTATTGTTTTGGCCGTAAACTGTATCGAGTTCGATCAGAAAACCATTTGCATCAAAAGTATAAATAACGTAGCCGTAGGTGTCGGGGGCGGCATTGACGTTCCATTGCACTTGCAATTGTTGTGTGCTGGTGTCAAAACCAACGCTCGATAATACCGGTATGAATGGCGTCATCATGTCGGTTAGTGAGTCACCGGGCCTATTCGAATTAAAATTACAGGTGCTGGTTTTTAAATTGACACGGTAACGCAAGTATTCATTGCAAAGGTCAATCGTATCTATGTAGCTTGTTTGGTTGTAAGGCAAACTATCCAAGAAATTAAAGAAATTGGTTGGGTATTCGCGATAGATATAATAATGGCTGCTGTAGAGTGGTGAGGGTGTGGTTTTGGGTTTATTCCAGTTGAGCACGGCCGTACCGTTATTGGGGTTGTTAAGTGTAAGCAATATATTTTTGACGGTATCTGAATAACTTAAAAAAGACCCTCCACAACCTGAGGCGACAGCAATATAGAAGTCATGGCTACTCCAAATAGGTGGAATGGTCATATTGGTGGCATTCACATTTAATGTATCGTATAATAAACCATTTTGGAGCGAATACAATTGAAAAGCGGTAAATCCGGAAGTACTTCCTGAATTGATGGATGGCCAATTGATCGTCAGCTCATTGGCATTATTGGTTTGAATACAGGCAATTTGTGGTGCAGGAATGATACCTGAATTCAAAACGTGAATGGTGATGGTTGTGTAGTGTACCTGAGGAATAGGACAAACGTCATCTGACGCCTTCAATACAAAATAATACGTTTTTTGCGCTTGCGCTTGGCCTTGTCCGTCTAAAATATGATCGCAAGATGTTTGCCACGTGAACTGTGCCTGAATTTGTGCAGCTGCAGTAAATGGAAGTCCGACGTTCAAACTGGGGCAGGGCCCTATAGCACAGGGTAAATTACCCTCTAATGTGATATTTTGTGCACTTCCATTTATTTGGGTGTCTGGGTCGGTCACGATTAAATCAAAATTGATGAGGTCACCTGCATTCACAGTGAGTTCATAGGAGGTGCCACCAGCAAAAGGAGGTGCAATTATTGGCGGAAAATTACTGCTATTACAAGGCTGTAGTACCAACTGTATTTCTCGTTCAGTCTCAGAAATAAGCACCCCTGCTCGGTAGGCTTTAACAACAATTTTAAGTGCGTAATTACCGATCGTAAAACTATGGAAGGTGAGATTACCGTTGCTGGGGTCAAGCGCTGCAGCTACATTACTTGCATTAATGGCGGGCCCAGGTGTTGGGTTGAGGTAGGAGAACCCATTATTAAACGGAATGGGCGCTGGATTACTTGGCGGATTATATGTGCCTAACGGGAAGTGGTCATAGGGTATGCCAAATTCAAAATGTAAAGAATCTAAATTTGCATCACTTACAGCCGCATTGTATTGATAAGGCAAACCCGCACAAGTCACAAAATTGGGATCCTCGTTAAAAACCGGAGCGTCGTCAGGTTCTGACAGATTGAAAATTTTAGCTACAAGGGTAATCCCGTATGTTGAAGGATTACTGAGATTGGTGAGGGCGCCACTGCGCGAGAAATTTTCATAAGTAAAAGCCCAACCTTGAGCTGGGGGATTGCCATTAAGTGCAACAGGCGCACTGCGGTAAATGACTTTTTCGATAGCTCCAATTCCGTTTCCACCATTATTGCCGGTACCGCAAAGGAATGGCCCCGCGCCGCCCGGCACTTGTGTACAATTTGGCGATAAATCTTGTCGTTGTACAAATAAGACTGGAATAGTAGTAAGGCTAGGGTGGTTCCAAACGCGGAGTGTTTCAGAAACTGCATTGACATCGGCTCCATTGCAGTCGCGGTAAAAAACAAGTTCAAATTGATAGTTGCCGTTGCCAAGATGTTTGTAGGTAATTTCGCCGCCCATGACATGTGAGCCCAGACTTGTGGAAGCCGTGAGTAGCATGACCAATACAATAAGCGCCTTAAACATCCGTTGAATAACGTATTTTTTACTTTTTTAGTATAACGGCAAAGGCCTATAAAGGTTGCTATCCTGCAGAAATAATCAACATTTGATCCCAATTGAGGTACTGCTTTGCCAATTCTTGAAGTTTTTTGGCATCAACAGCCTTAATTTCTGCGATGTAATGGTCGTAGAAGCTGAGGTCAAGCCCAAGTGTTTCGACGTTCCCGAAGAGGTCGAGCATGGCGTAAGGGCCGTCGGCACTTTTGAGCAATTGCCCCATGAGATAACTTTTGACGAGTTCGAGTTCTGCGTCTGAAACAGGTTCATTTTGAAGGCGTTCGAACTCCTTTTGTATTTCGAGAAAAGTTGCGGTTCGGGTTTGAACGCCAACCTCTGTCCCAATAACGAAATACCCGAATTTGCTATTTTCGACGATATGTGAGCCGATTCCGTAGGTATAACCTTTGTCTTCGCGGATGTTACTCATGAGTCGACTGCCAAAGTAGTCGCCGAGAATCGTATTGAGTACGCTAAAAGCACAAAAGTCGGGGTGTGTTTTGTTAAAGAGCGGCCGCCCAATCCGCACGGCACTTTGCAAGGCCGCTTCTTGTTCGATATGCGTAGCACCTGCTTCAGGTTTCCACTCAAAAGCGGTTCGCTTGGGTATTTCGCTTTGATATTCATTTAATAAGCCATGAAATGTATCGAAATGTACGGCTGATATGTCGCCGATTAGGAAAACCTTTTTGAGCCCCTTAAGGTAATGTTGTTGATGAAAAGCCATAATTGCGCTCCGATCTGCACGCTTGAAATCTTCTAATTGAATTTGTTGTGCATAAATGGATTCAGCAAAAAGGCTGCGCTGAAATAGCCGCTGTGCTAAAAAACTCACTTTTTGTTGTTGTACCATGAATTTTTGTTGGCGCTCGTGCACCAGTTCGTTGAGTTCTTTCTGTGGAAAAGTTGCCCCAAATAAGCTGTCATGGAAAACGCGGTATGCCTTCAACAGTTGGTCTTTAAGTGCATAAAGCGTTACAACTGTTGTTTCTTGGCTGAGCGATACATCGTAATAGGCACCGACAGCGTCTAGCGCTTTTTGGATTTGCTTGGCTGTTTGATTTTGGGTACCGTTGATCAGAAGACCGGCGCACAACGAAGCACTAAGTGGGTCGTCACCTGCTGATCCTGCAGCAAAATGAAGTTCAATTTTGCTGGTTTGATTTTGAAGGCCATGTCGAAAATAGAGTACAGCGCCGTTTTTGAGTGGGTGCGCGCTGGGCGCAACAAAAGAAATATGTTCTACTGGGCGCAATGTAGGTGCAATAGTTCTATCGATTACAGCACGATTTGGTTGTTGCTTCATGGTAATTGAGCTTGAATTTGCAACAATGCACAACGATTTTTATCGAAGAGCTGTTGGGCGTAGGTTTGGAGATCTGCAGTTTGAATACTTGTAAAGCGTTCGCTTTCCTTGTTGATTAGTTCAGCGTCTCCGAGTAACTCAAAAAAGCTGAGGTTCATGGCGCGGTTCAGTAAACCCTGGTCTTGAAATGCTTTTGCGGTTTGCAATTTTAAGATGAGTTGCTGTAGAGCGCTTTTGCTCATTTTTTTGACTTTATATTTTTCAAGCAAGGGCCAGAGTGCGTCGTCAAGTTCCATTAAAGTGCGTTTCGGATTAATTTTACCTGTGATGACAAACAAGCCGTTGTCGATAGACCCTGTGATATAAGCTGTAATTTCAGAAACCAAGCGTTTTTTGCGCTGCAATTCGGTAAAAAGCAGGCCTGTTTTCTCATTGCCGATGTGGTCCGATAGCAGATCAGCTAGGTAATAGTCGTTATCTAAGCGCTTTCCCATCTGAAAAGCATAGTAAAAAGCGTCTGCCGGTACTTTGCGTACAATTACTTTTTGCCTGAGGCGCTTTTGAATCGGTTCTTGTGCCAGTTTGCGTACCACTTTTGTTTGTGAAGGGATGTCTCCAAAAAAGTAGGCGACTTTTTGTTGGATTTCGGCTAATTCAAAATTGCCTACAATACACAATATCGCATTACTCGGGTGATAGTGCTTCAGAAAAAAAGCGCGAACGTCGTCCATGGTGGCATCGGCAATATGCTTGATATTTTTTCCGATGGTGGCCCAGCGATATGGGTGTTTTTGGTAGGCAAGGGGGCGTAATTGAAGCCAAGCATCGCCGTAAGGCTGATTGAGGTAGCGCTGCTTGAATTCTTCGATCACTACCTGACGCTGGACCTCTAAACTTTTGGGTGTAAAGGCCAAGGAGTGCATGCGGTCGCTTTCTAGCCAAAGGGCGGTATCGAGGTTTTGCGCTGGAAGAACATTGTAGTAATTGGTGATATCATTACTCGTGAAGGCGTTGCTTTGCCCCCCCGCCGCTTGTAAAGGCGCATCAAAATCTGGAATGTGCACAGAGCCGCCAAACATGAGGTGCTCAAATAAGTGAGCAAAACCGGTTTGATTGGGGTTTTCATCGCGCGCGCCCACATCATAGAGCACATTGACAACAGCTAGTGGCGTCGAGGGTTCTTTGTGAAACAAAACACGCAGGCCGTTTTCTAGGGTAAAACGCTCAAAATGAATCATAGTTGAAATGTGGATTGTGCTGTTAATGCAGCGTTGAAATCGGTAATAAATTCTTGAACGATAGCACTAGCCGGTAAAATTTTTTCGATGTTGCCAGCAATTTGCCCAATTTCGAGTTCTCCGGCATGGAGATCGCCTTCGAACATGCCTTTTTTAGCTCGGCCCCGGCCGAGAAGAGCGGCGAGCGCCTCGGCGCTCGCCCCGTTTTGATAGGCAGCCATGAGCTCCTCAAAAAACGGATTGCGCAATAAGCGAACAGGCGTAAGTTCTTTGAGGGTAAGAAGGGTATCGCCTTCTCGACTATCGACAACAGCTTTTTTAAAGTGCTCGTGGGCACTAGATTCAATAGAAGCCACAAAGCGGCTGCCTACTTGTGCGCCATCGGCACCTAAATTCATGACGGCCAACATGGCGCGGCCATCGCCGATACCACCGGCAGCAATAAGCGGAATGGATATGGCTTTACGCACCATCGGAATCAGGCAAAGCGTAGTGGTTTCGTCACGACCGTTGTGGCCTCCTGCTTCAAAGCCCTCTGCTACCACGGCGTCGACGCCTGCGTCCTCTGCTTTGCGCGCAAATTTGACACTTGAAACTACATGTACCACCGTAATTCCTTCTTTTTGAAGTGTTTCGGTCCAAGTTTTAGGATTACCGGCACTGGTAAAAACGATTGGTACCTTGTGTCGAATAATGGTGGCAATATGCGCATCGATATTGGGATAAAGTAAGGGTAAATTGACACCAAAAGGCATTTTGGTTGCTGCTTTACATTTGACAATTTGCGCATCAAGTACTTCAGGATACATCGAGCCTGCGCCCAAAAGACCCAAGCCACCTGCGTTAGAAACCGCCGACGCAAGCTCCCACCCGGCACACCAAATCATGCCACCTTGTATCAAGGGGTATTTGATGCCGAAGAGCGTGCAAATTTTGTTGCTTATTGAATTCATAAAGAAATGCTTCTTACAAAATTAGTCGAAATGCTTAACTTAGCGAGAATGAAGTTGACCTCCTATCGGATTTTATGGTTTTGTGTCATGGTCCTGATCTTTGGCCTACCAATACATGCGCAATTTCAAGGTCAAGAATTCATTCAAAACAAAGGGCAATGGCCCTCCGACGTCCAATTTTTAGCCAAAGAAGGCCCTGTCAAAATTTGGATGGGCACAGATCGTTTTTTGTATCAACTCACCGATTATGCTCCTTTAGAAAAAGCCCATCACGAACACCTTCAAATAGATAACCCAACCCTCGCCTCCAATTTTATTGAGCAGCGCTTTATCGGTATAAATTCTGGCGTAACAAGCAGCGCATACGAACCCTACGCTCACACCTATAACTTTTTCCTAGGTAAAGACCAGAACAAATGGGCTAGCAAAGTTTCAGCTTTTAAGGAGGTAAATTATCAAAATTATTATCCGGGTGTCCATTTGAAATGGCAAAATGAAAATGGGCATTACAAATACGCTTTTGAAGTCTCGCCTGGCGCCTCAGTCAATCAAATCCAATGGCAGTATAAAGGAGCTCAAGAGGTCAGTATCAAAAAAGGTGCTTTGTACCTCAAAACAACTGTTGGTGAAGTCAGAGAAGAACGCCCATTTGCCTATCAAGAAATCAATGGGCAACGAATAGAGATCAATTGCACCTATAACCTGGCAAAAGACGGCCTTTTTCATTACGAGGTGGGATCCTATGATCCAAATTATCCGCTTGTGATTGACCCCATTTTGGTTTTTGCTACTTATAACGGAGCTGTTTCAGACAACTTTGGCATGACGGCCACCTATGGCAATGACGGCTCAGCTTATTCTGCAGGCGTGGTCTACGGTAATAATTTTCCGCTGCCCAGTTTAGCAAGTTTCGACACGAGTTCTAATTTTACTTCTATTGCAGGAAACTATGGTATTACGGATGTTTTTGTCACGCGCTTTTCTGCTGACGGCAGCACCATGCTATGGTCGAGTTTTTTAGGTGGAGGAGATCATCTGCAAGGAACCGAAACCGCGCATAGCTTAATCTGTGACTCGTTGAACAACCTCTATTTATTCGGAGCAACATCAAGTTTAGATTTTCCGGTTAGCGCCGGTGCGTTTCAAGCAGCGCACGCCGGCGGTACGCTAAATACCAATTTCTTCTACAACGGCATCTATTTTGGTGCCCAGGGTTCAGATCTCTTTGTTTCGAAGCTAAGTGCCAATGGCCAAAATCTTATGGCCAGCACCTATGTCGGTGGTTCTTCCAACGATGGGGTGAACTATAGAACAATGGGCTTACCTTACAATTCTGTCGTTGCTTATGATTCTTTGACTACCAATTATGGCGATCAATTTAGAGGGGAAATTTATTTAGATCAGAACGGGTCTGTTCTCGTTGCGAGTTGCACGAGGTCGGTAAATTTTCCGCTGCAAAATCCATTTCAAGGGGTAAAAGGTGTGGGGCAAGACGCAGTCGTTTTTCGCTTGAACCCAACTTTTTCTGCGTTGGAGTTTTCTTCTTTTTATGGCGGCAACAAAGACGATGCTGCCTATTCAGTAAAGACCGATACACTTGGGGCAATTGTTTTTGCGGGTGGAACAAGTTCAAATAACCTAATTGGTACCACAGGCGCTTATCAAAGCACTTACAATGGCGGTAAAACAGATGGTTTTGTGGCAAAGCTCAATGCAAACGGAACGTCAATTTTGAAAGTGAGTTATGTTGGCACGCCAAATTACGATCAAGTATTTTTTGTGGAAATTGACCGCAATAACCACGTTTTTTTACTAGGCCAAGCGGTAGGTGGTGGGTTTGTGGTCAACAATGCGCCGTATAGTAATCCAGGTAGTAGTCAGTTTGTTTTGAAGCTTAATTCGGCACTCACATCCAATTTGGCCTCCACTGTCATCGGAAATGGAAGTAGTCAAATCAATATATCTCCTGCAGCCTTTTTAGTAGATATCTGTGGTAACGTTTATATATCCGGCTGGGGAGCCAATATTTTACAGTCTATGCCAATGAGTGGCATGCCCGTTTCTCCAAATGCCTTTCAACCCACAACTACCGGTTTTGATTTTTACCTGATGGTATTGCAAAACAATTTCAATGGTTTACTTTACGGCTCTTATCTGGGAGGTGCTATTGCCCAAGAACACGTCGATGGCGGAACCTCTCGATTTGATAAAAATGGGGTGGTGTACCAATCCGTTTGCGGAGGTTGTAACGGGAATTCCGATTTTCCAACTTCCTCACAAGCTTGGTCAGGCACAAATAACAGTGCCAATTGCAATAACTTGGTCTTTAAGTTTGATTTTCAACTTATTCCGACGGCAGAATTTACCAGCTCAAATCTTCAAGGTTGTGAAGACCTCAGTGTCAATTTTCAGAATACCTCTACCCAATGGGACTCCTTTCTCTGGGACTTCGGTAACGGAGATACGACGAGTGTCGTATTTAACCCAAGTATTGTTTATTCGGATCCAGGAATATATGATGTGTTTTTGTATGTGACGGACAGTGTTTGTCTCATTACGGATACCGCTCAAATTCAAATTATAGTCCTGGACTCACTTGTACTTCTGTTAAATGATACCATTAGCCTCTGTAGCTCCTTACCATATAACTTGATTGCGACAACCCAGGGAACTGCGCAGCAATTTATTTGGTCTTTAATGAATGACCTATCTAATCCTATAAATGCCCTTCAGGACTCGAGTATAATTATAACCCAAGGTGGCTGGTATTTTTGCCAAGTTAGTAATGGTTTTTGTTCGTTGGTCGATTCTGTTTTTGTTGCTTTTGACACTCCTATCACTGCCTCTTTTACAACTACTGATACCATGGGCTGTGCTCCTATGAGTATTTCGATCAACAATTCTTCAACGCTGACGAGTGCCTATTTATGGGATTTCGGAAATGGCACACTCGACAGCACCACTTTTGAACCAACAATTACCTATGCCCAACCCGGCACTTATACCATTACGCTGGTTATTTCCGATACTTTTTG
>JBILSN010000026.1:0-29783 GCA_044372045.1 Crocinitomicaceae bacterium | reverse complement strand
CTCAGAACTAACAGAATCTAGAATGGTCATGTCTTCTTTACTCACGTGGCGGTAAATGACCCAACTAGCGGTATCGGCCGCGTTGCCAATGTTTGGCGCCGTGTAGTTGCGGAACTTACAGGTAAAGTAACCATTTGCTAAGTTCAGCGGGTCTACCACTTTGATGTTCACAGGGCCTGCACCGTAGTCATAAGTGGGCGAAGCCATGTAGCCTGTTGTTAAAATCTCGTTCATGCTCGCTTGAGTTAACTCCAAGCTGCGGTTGCCGTTGCCGTAACCATCTAGGCGCGTGATGCGTGGTGAAGAACCGTAGGAAATCAGCTGCGCCGTACCGCCTGATTCAGGCATTGGGTTGTGCGGGATTACTTCAATGGGTTTGACTTCGCCAACTGCAGCCTTGCGGCTGGCAATGTAGCGTTTCTTTTGGCCATCTAGCGAAAGTGGGTCATTGGGTGAGTATTCTTTGAAATTGTTGTGGGCATAGGCAATTGCCATGAAGTAATAACGTTTGAAATTGACCAGTTTTTTATCGCCTTGCGCAAATTGGTCGGTTTGGATGCGGAAGCTGTGTTTGATGCCTTTGTCTTCGCCATTGACGCGTAAAACAGGTATGGAAGCGCCGAGCTCGTCGCTGAATTCAAAATTGATGATTTTTCCGATGCCGTCTTTCACATCGCATTGCGCTACCAAGCGTGCTTGATCTGGGTCTTGGAGTTCGGAGCTAGATACTTTGGCATTGGCCAACTGATAGATTTGGTAGCCCTGAAAATTATAGGTTTTATCGGCATTTGGGTCAGCAGCAACAATAAAAGGATCAAATTCTTCGTATTCCTCTTTGTAATTATTGGACTGCACTGGATTGGAAAGCATCAGGATAACCTCGTTGGCCAATTCTTGGGCTTGTACGTCAGGTGCGTGGGGCCCATCGAGTACTTTGAAGCAGTTTTCAAAAAGCGCTTGTGCTTTGTCGTCGGCCCTGCGCAGGGTTTCTACGGATGCAAAAGGGTCGCCGTTGCTTGAGCGTGCCCAAACCACGCCAACCGTAATATTGTTTACAGCCCCAGGTTTCAAAATAAAGGGCCCTGCAGACTGTACAAAACGACGGTCGTTGGGGGTGTTGTTGGCTGTTTGTTCGGTCCAGTTGGGTTGCGGGTTGCCACCTGTTCCCCACCCAAGCGGGTCGGTATTGCCCGGAAACATGAAGTCACACGGAACATTAGGATCCGCTTCAGGGTCTGAAATATGCCCGCTGCCACCGTAAACGAATTTGGTACCGTCTTTCCAATACCCGCGCAAATAATTGTAGTAGTCCCCAGAATAAACAGGATCGGTTTGGTTGGGGTTGGAGCCGTTGGTGGTATTGGAGTAATATAAAAAGCGTCGCATTCCAAAACGCTCGTTATCTACCACACCGTCTCCATAGCCAATGCCGTTGAGTGCTTCGTTTTCCCAAATGCCAAAGGCATTGTCGATACCATCGTTGTCTTGGTAGGGCCCTTCGAAGAAATCAACACCTACAGCAGGGGGTGAGTAGCCATAGCCTTTAAAACCAGCGTTGTCACCATCGTAGTTGTCGCCGTTGTAATAATAAGCTAAGCCCCGATTAACGTCACAGCCTACGTAATCGTCGTAGGGGTCGCCGAGCGCACCGTCGGTAAAGAAGCCAAAATAGGTATTATAAAGTGTTTGGGTTCCGCGGTTAATGAGTTCATAATTGTAAAAAGTCATGTTATTGACTTCGTCGTTCGATGCAAAAGCAAAGGCCTGGGCTCGAATTTCCATTCCAATAGGGTCGGCGCCTGTTTCGGTATGAATATTCCCTTTGTCGTTCATCACCCACCAATAGTTCAGGTCTCCGTATAAGGAAATTTTTCTTTCTGTACTGCAGTCTTTGGTTTTTTTGATGTCATACCACGGAAAATCTCCGTTTTCACAATTATAGGTTCCGTCGTTATCGTAATCGTAGAATGGAGCCAGATAGTAGTCTTGCCCTTGTGAAACATCGCCGTGGGCAGGCCATTCTTTAATGATTTTGGGGACGGTGTAGTTTGGAAATAAATCACTTTGTGTCGTTGTCCCATTTTGTAAATCAAAAACACCGGCTTCATACCAAGCATTAAATTCGCGAATTTCGTCTTGCGTCGAGACGAAGTGCTTGTCAAATTTTGAGCAGTTGTCATAGGTAGTTTCGGCAAAAACTTTAGAAAGTGGCCCCGTCCAGTAGTCTTGGCCATTGCGGTAGCGCAGTGCAGCTAGTTTGAGTTGGTTGTTGACATCGGTGCCTCCAAGCCACAATGCGGCGGTAAATAGCGCCATGATACCTGAGTTCTTAGGAACTTCATACATGGAGTAGTTCTGATTGGGAATTTGCCATAAATTACCCGCAGTATGGATCATGGCACGAACGTTGTTGAGCTCCATGAAGGTGGTATGGGTAGGCGGCGCGCAATTTGCACCTTTTTGTTGCGCTTGAATGGTTGGCTTTTGTGGACCCGTATAAGCCTGTGAAAACACAAATTGCGGAATGGCTAGACCAATTAATAAAAATGATAATAGTTTGTTCATTCGGTTACTAAAGTACGTAAAAAAACCTATTAAATTTGACCATGAAAGAACTTGAAACGCCCGCGGATATTCATCAACTAGTTACCTTATTTTACGATAAAGTATTAAAAGATGAATTTTTAGCTCCTTTTTTTTCTAGATTAGATTTTTCTGCGCATTTGCCAAAAATGGAGCAGTTTTGGCGTTTCGCGTTGTTATCTGAAGAAGGTTACACTACAAATGTTACGGATAAACACTTAAAAATGCCGCTTGAAAAAGCCCATTTTGAGCGCTGGCAAGGCCTTTTTAATCAAACCATTGACGAGTTGTTTGTTGGAGAATTAGCCGAACAAGCCAAGCAACGCGCCGCAGTTATTGGCTGGACAATCAATTCTAAAATGAACCCAACGAACTAAATAAACATTGTATTCTTTAAAACTAAAGTGCGCACTGATTCTCGAATTGGAAACTTGCACTTACTTTTGAATCATGGCAAATAAAGCAGACATCTATAGCAAGCGTGGTATCCGGACGGGCTATGTTTCAACGATCATCGGAATCTCTTTAGTCATCTTTATGATTGGTTTGGTTTTGGGCGGAATTTTTGGCTTGCGCAGTATTGAAAAACAAGCCAAAGAAAATATCCAGGCCGATATCTTTTTCAAGTCTGAGCTCAACGATGCCGATATCAAACAAATAGAAGAGCAACTCAAGGCGTGGCCAGAATTTTCTGAGGTTTTCTTTATTTCTCCCGAACGTGCTATTCAAGAATTTTCAGGTGAGAGCGAAGTAGAGAAAGAAGTTTTATCTCTTTTCGATAGCGAAAACCCATTGCCCGCTACCATCGGAATCAAGCCAAAGATGAACTACGCCAGCAAAGAGGGAATGGCAGCTATCAAAAGCAAGTTATTGAGGCGTTTCAAAGATGAAATCGATGAAGTCAACTACGACAAATCGAGTGTTGCAAATATTAATTTAGGATTCAAGCAGTTTGCCATTCTATTTTTAGCGGTCGCGCTCCTATTGATCATTATTGCAGTGGCCATGATCAACAATACCATTCGCTTATCGCTCTATTCCAAGCGCTTTACCATTAAAACCATGCAATTAGTGGGTGCTACTTCTATGTATATCAGAAAGCCATTTTTAGGGCAAGCACTTTTTCAGGGCCTATTGTCGTCACTTATCGGCTTGGCTTTATTGCTCACTGTATTTTACGGTCTCAATAATTTACTCGAAACCATTCAAATTGCATATACCTTGGAAAGCTTCTTATTGCTCATCGGTTTGCTCTTTGCAATCGGTGTTTTTATTACGATGTTATCTACATGGTTTGCCTTAAACAAGTATCTTCGTATGAAATTAGATGATCTTTATTAACTATGAAGGACCCTATCAAACACTTTGGCTTTGATCCTGCCAACTACAAATGGCTCTATATCGGCTTGGCGATTAATATCCTAGGCTTCTTGCTCATGATTGGCGGTGGCTCAGATAATCCTGACGTCTTCAAAGAAGATGAATTATTCAGTACTGTGCGCATTACCTTAGCGCCGATGCTTATTGTGGCGGGCTACATCGTGATTTTCTACGCGATTATGAAGCGCAACAAAAAGGATCAGACCGAAGCTTAAGCAATGACTTTTCTCGACGCAATTATTCTGGCCATTATCGAAGGGTTAACTGAATTTTTGCCCATTTCTTCTACTGGCCATATGATCATTGCCTCCACTTTTATGGGCAATGCCAGCAACAACTTTGTGAAGCTATTTACAGTAGCTATTCAGTTTGGCGCCATTCTCTCGGTTGTCTTGGTCTATTTTCAAAAGTTTCTACAATCTGTTCGTTTTTATCTTTTGCTTGGGGCGGCGTTCATACCCACCGGCATTATTGGTTTGTTGGCAAAAAAACATATCGACGCCCTCTTAGAAAACGTAGTTGTAGTGGCGTGGTCTTTACTCATTGGCGGTATTGTCTTGTTATTTGTTGACCGCTTTTTTGCCGATAACGAAAACCAAACCGAAGAAAAACCACTCGATTTCAAATCGGCCTTTATTATTGGAACAATTCAAAGTATAGCCATGATTCCTGGTGTTTCGAGATCAGCAGCAACTATTATAGGTGGCCTGAGTCAGAAATTGACGCGTAAAGCAGCTGCTGAGTTTTCTTTCTTTTTAGCCGTTCCAACCATGTTTGCGGCAACCCTTAAAAGCATGTACGACGAAAAAGAATTATTGCTGCAATCGAGTGGCCATGAGTGGTTGCTTTTGTTGGTTGGAAATGTGGTTGCCTTTGTAGTCGCATACCTTGCCATTAAGTCCTTTATTTCATTTCTTCAAAAGAAAGGTTTCCGCGCCTTTGGTTGGTACAGAATTGCTCTCGGTGCGGTTCTATTGCTTTTGCTCGCAATGGGCGTCGATCTTCAAATGGCTGGTTAATGCTAGATATCTCTGATGGCCTTACCATTTTGGTAGATAAACCTTACCAATGGACTTCTTTTGATGTGGTCAATAAGATACGTTGGAATCTCAAGAAAAAGTTGGGCCTGAAAAATATAAAAGTTGGCCATGCTGGTACGCTTGATCCTTTAGCAACGGGTCTACTCGTTCTTTGCTTGGGCAAGCACACTAAACTTATTGAAGGCCTTACCAACGATACCAAAACTTATACCGGTACTTTTTTAATTGGTAAAACAACCCCTTCTTTTGACTTGGAAACCGAATACAACCAGATGTTTGAAACCGAACACATCGATGCAACCTTATTGGAAAGTGTACGCGCTTCATTTATGGGTGTACAATTGCAAACGCCGCCTATCTATTCAGCCAAGCAAATAGATGGGAAGCGGGCCTATGACTTCGCTCGTGCTGGCAAAACTGTAGAAATGAAGCAAAGCCAAGTCGAAATTCTCGATTTTAGCATAGAAACTACGCGCTTTCCAGAGGTAGACTTTCAAATTACGTGCAGTAAAGGCACTTACATTAGAAGCATAGCCAGTGATTTTGGCACACGCCTGAACTCAGGAGCCACACTCATAGCTTTGCGTCGAACGCAGTCAGGTAACTTTGCTATTGAAAATGCCAAAAGTGTAGAGGAGTGGATCGAGCTCATCAATCAAGATGCAGTCTACCACCCTTGATTTGAATACGTAAAGTGGAGCTTATTCTTTGATGTGCTTTAATTTTTCTTGAACGTCCCGGATCTGTCTATTGTAGTTTTCTATTTTATCTTGGTATCCATTTGCTTCGGCGCGGTGTAGTCTTTTTTGAAGGTAGTGTAAGCGACGTCCTAATTTGTATTTGTCCCATTTGTATAAGATGCGTTTCATGGTGCAAGATTTTAATGAATACTAAGTGATTTGCCCGTTTGGCTTCCTTTAAATTTAGCTAACATTTAGTTGATATCCAACTCATATTGTATTGTTTGATTATTATTTTGTTTGTATCTTTGCAGCCCTGAAAGTCGAAAAGAATGCCTCGGTGGCGGAACTGGTAGACGCGCTGGATTCAAAATCCTGTTCTTTCGGGAGTGCCGGTTCGATCCCGGCCCGAGGTACCAAAAGCCCCACTAAAAATGGGGCTTTTTTTTTATTTTAACAATCCAACAAATGTTCCGTGTTATTTATCATCCAACATATTGATCACGCTTCCTTTGCCATCGGTAATGATGGTTTTGGTATTGGGCGAGGTGGAGAGTTTCATAAATGCTTGAATTTGATTCATTTTTAAGATATTCGGCGTAATACTCGAATTGAGCATGTCATTTGCGGACTTATTGGCTTTGGCTTCTATTTCAATTCCTTTTGCACGCCCTTCGGCTTCAATTTTTACAGACTCTGCTCTTGCCTCTGCTTGAAAAATCGCGTTCTTTTTGGCGCCTTCCGCTTCTATGAGCTGTCGGTCCATTTCTTTCTTCTGGCGGTCTAGGACAAATTCCATTCTGAGTGCTTCTTGTTCGGCCTCAAGTTTGGCCTCAATGGAACGCGTTAAGCCCTGAGGAAGGGTAATGCTTTTCAGTAAAACGGCTTCTATAATAAAGCCTTTTTCTTCGCAAACTTCGGCCAGTCTCTTTCTGATTTCTTGTTCAATTTCTAAGCGTTTGGCACTATGCATGTCTTTGGCGTAATACCTCGAACATACATCAGAAGCAGCTGATCTGAATACAGGCAAGATGAGGTTCTCTTCATAGTTAAGACCTGTTTCTCTGATAATTATCGGTACATCTTCTGCTTTGATATGATATAAAATTGAGCTCTCAGAGAGAATAGTGAGGCCCTCTTTGGACGGAAGGTTTTCTTTGATTGATAAATTCATGGTGCGCACATTGACCTTCACAACTTTTGTGATAAATGGATTGTAGCCTACAGGGCCAGGCATCCGGACTTTTTCGTCGATTTTACCCAATTTACTTTTGACGGCCACCTGATGCGGCCTCACCACTGTGCAGCTCGCTACACCTGCAGCAAACATCGTAATCAATAAGAGTTGTTTCATCATTTTGGTTTTTTTACCTTTTACCAAAGGTCATGCCATAAACGATGATTGATGTTCGATTTTGTATTGATTATTTTTATGAGGGTTATAGACTAAAAAAGATGAGCTTTACCTCAACAAATTCAGATGGCCAGTGATGGTTTGGTTTTTTTCCTGATTTGTAAAGCGATAGGAGACTTGATAGGTATAAATACCAACAGGAGCAATTCCTTGATCAGTTACTGCGCCATCCCAACCTACATTCAAATCTTTACTTAGAAAGATCAATTCTCCCCAGCGATTGTATATGGATAGTTCAAAAAATATTGGCGAAATGTTTCGGCCTACTACTTGAAAAGTATTGTTAAAGTTGTTTCCATCAGGGCTAAATGTATTTGGAATATAAATAGCGGCATCTTCTAAAATCGTTAATACACTACTTATATTATCTGAGCAGCCTTGGTTATTACTAACTGTTAATTGAAAAGTGACATTACCTGTGGTATTTTCTGGTAAGTTAAAAATTGGATTTTGACTTGCGCTATTTTGAATCACTCCATTTTCAGTTGATAAGCTCCAACTCCAGGTATCGATTTGCCCGGTAGATTGGTCAATCATTTGAATTTCTGAAAGGCCATATTCAAGAATTTCAGGCGTACTCGTAAATGCCGCAATTGGTTCTGCAGTCACCGTTAAATTGACCGTAATATTGCTGTCGCAACCGCTGGCATTTGGGATGGTATAAGAATACGAAGTGCTTTCGGTGTAGGTTTGCCCGTTTGCTGCAAAATAGGGCCCGCATGAATTGATATTGATTGTATTTGCTGTTGGCTGAAGTACCGTGAGGTTCAAATTTACCGTGCTATCACAACCATTGCTATTTCCCGCAACAATTGTATGTATGGGTGTATTGGTCGAACTCGTGTAGGTGTTGCCATCTATCCAAGTAAAACTCCCACAAGCTGTCTGTATATCCGTGCCAATGTTGTTTGAAGCAACGCTTAAATCTAGCGTCACTAAAGAATCACAACCCGCTACATTGGTAAGTAAAACACTTTGGGTGCCAGGGCCGTTGATTGTGAGGCCATTCCACACATACGGAAATTGATCGTTACAAATGGTCTGATTCAGACTTACAGAATCCGGGACACACGCGCCGCAACAGTTACCGGTTTGAGCGCTCACTGTGTAGTTTGTGCTGCTATCCCAGCAAGGATACTGTACATTCAAGCCCCTAAGCACGCCGCCAAATTGGTTCTGAAAATAGGCCAGCACTTGGTCTACCGTATTGCAGCCACCTTGATTCGAATTCACATCGCAACTAGCAAGACAAACGATACCAGTGTTATTTCCGTTGGTAAGATTAAAATAGTTCGGATTCGGCGGACTAATGATCGTCACTGGTGGCACAACGTTCACCGTAAGAATTGCAGGATTGATTCCCGTAAAACTCGATGTATTAATAGGGAAGCCACAGTTATTGTTGTTTTGTGCGGAGTTGAATCCGGCGTAGAGAACTTCTGTTACTGTGTTTACAAACGGGCCACTGAAGGTCACATTCACCGGCTCATAGGTGCAAATGCCAATTTTAAGATTCGGGATGTTCTGATCGACAACAATGTTGAGGTTACCACCATCGTAATTGGCAAAGAGTATCCAATTTCCACTTGGGTCGCAATTTGGTGTGAAGGACGTTTGCCCATAGAACGGACTTGTAATAAGGAGAAACAAGATTAGATTCCATGCAATGGAGAATTGCTTATGCATAAGATTAGTATTTTGAATAATTGTTTTTATCGCAAATTTAAACAAATGAGTATGGAGCTTGTTCTAAAAAAAACTAACTAGATGAAAAAAATCGCTTTACTCTCCACATACATTCTTATTGTATTCAGCACACAAGCCCAAACCAATGTTTCAGGCGGTATTTACCAAAATGCAACGTGGTCTTTGGCCGGAAGCCCATACATTGTCAATGGCCCGGTAGTGGTTTTTCCGGGGGTAACACTTAATATTCAGCCAGGAGTTGAAATTCGCATCAATAATCAAACGAGTAGTGAAATTTATATTGAAACTCGTGGAACCATCAACTGTGTGGGTACAGATGCACAACCCATAAAAATTCGAGCCATGTACGACACTACTAATACTGCGGCTTGGCAAGGTTTTGTTTGCACAAGTTCGCAGGGAGGCGTCTTAAATGCTGATCGTGTCGAGATTTCAAATGCATACTTTCCTTTTTCTTATGAAACTATTCCTACAACACTTTCCTATACCAATAGTAAATTTATCCGTTGTTTTCAGGCGGTTACGGTAGGCACCAATCTTAATTTATCAGATTGCGAATTTATTGATAATGAAGTAGGAGTGTATGGTTGGTCTAATTTTGAAATAGATAATTGTTTGTTTAAAGATAACACAACAGCACTCTATGTTTGGGCAACTGTGTTAACAATGACGAACTCAAATTTGATGGATAATCAAGTGGGCTTGAACATCAATTCGGGTGTATTTGATTCGGTATATATATCCGAATGTCAATTTTCAAATAACTTACTAGCATTGAGCTATCCAAACAACGGATTGGTAGAGAATTGTATTTTTAATAACAACGACACCGGTATTCAGTCTGCTAATGGATGTGAAATTCGGTATAATGAATTCTTTGACAACGAACTAGCCATTCAAGCTTCGGTTGACGCTATTATTCACGATAATTTCATTAATAATAACATGGGTGGAATCGTTATCGACTATGTGACTTCCGTTCAAGACAGCCCAGAAATTTATAACAACCAGATTTGTAGCAATATCAATTTTGCTGTGAATAATAATACCAACATGAATTATTCGCTTTTGAGCAACTGTTTCTGCGACCTTGATTCTACAGGCATTGAAGCCATGATCATTGACGGATACGACGATATTACCAAAGGACTCATCAATTATCAGATCTATGACTCAAGTTGTACAAATTTATTGGGCACGGTTATTAAATACGGGGCAGGTGCCGGAATCAGTGAAAATGTGCTTGAGCTCAAATTTGAAAACCCCGTTGCCAACGGTTTCTTGGTTTTCACTGATCAAAGCATAGACGCCATCGAAATTCAGGACCTGAGTGGAAAGACTTATTATTTTAGCAGTGCAGGTTCGGGAAAATTTGATATTGCAATACTACCAGCTGGGTTTTATATCCTGAGCTCAGCAAATGGAATTTCAATCAAAAAAAGCTTTGTAAAGGGTTAAGACCCTAGGTCTATTTTACAGCTTTATCTTTACGCCAAAATTGAAAACAATACCGTCGAGAGGGCCCCATACTTCTGTAAATTGAGGCGTGTTATTGGGTGCAGCTACGAGACTTGCTACATTTGTTTGACGGAAATTAAAGATGTTTTCAACGTTGCCAAAAAATGTAAAATTTTTGTAGTAGCGCTCTACCAGTGCACCATAGGTCCAGAAAGAAGGCGTCACAAAATTATTGGAGAGCATTTGAGAACTTTTGAACTCATAGTCTAGACCAATACGCCATTTTTTGGGAAGGGCATAGAGTAAGTCTCCTTTCAAACTATGTTTTGGGGTTAAGGTCAGGGCTGACTGCGTGCCGTTAAAGTGGTTGGTGGCATTGGTAAAGGTATAGCCCGAGAAAAATACAAAATTATAAAAACCTAATTTAAAGAAGGTTTCGCCTCCAAAACTGACGGTGTATCCGTCGGCATTTACAAATTCAAAATTTGAACCATTTGCCTGAAGCACTATAGGTGTTTTTAACTGCGTATAAAAGAACATCTGATTGACTTGAACCCAAATATTTTCAGTCAGCTTGAACTTGTAACTGATATCTGCATTGCCTCCGTAGGATTGCTCTGCAATTGTGGTGTTTCGGTCAATCGGCAAGACATTCTGATACCCTAATAATTCTGCTTCTTGATTAAAAATACTGGCGTTTCGGTAGCCTAAACCACCGCCAATTCTCGTACTCAGTTGATTGGTCCATTTGAATAAAGCAGAAATTCTTGGCAGGACATGTAGTTTCTGTTCCATGACATAGTCAGTCCTTAAGCCGCTTTCTATCGAGATTTTTTGACCAATATCAAAAACATAATTGGCGAATGCACCTATTGTTTGGAGGGCTTCATTTCTGAGGATGTTATTTTGGATCGGAATTTCTTCAAAATCGTCTGAGTAGTAATTCAACCCTGAAATCAATACGTTTTTGTTTCTTTTACTCGTGTAAGCTATTTCTGAAAAAGAGGAAACTTGGTTACCTGCAAAGCGGTAATCTCCGGCTAAAAATGTAGGCCTAATCAGCAAGGATCTTTCAAAAAAATTAAAGGAGTTTCGAAATGTTAAGGTTCGATTTTCAGTTAACTTGTGGTCAAACTTTACTTGAGTAGTAATACGGCTCACTTCATTTTTTTCGTGGTAAAAATTTGACATTGTTGGGGCTTGGTAATTGAGTTGTTGTAAATCACCGCCTTGTCTTGTTTCCGCAGTAAACGTACCACCGATACTCAGTTGGTTTTTATCTGAAATATAAAAGACAATTTTTGGATTGAAATTATATTTGGTGAGTTCTGGGAGGTCGCTGAATCCGTCTTTGTCGGCATCGAAAATTTGATGAGAATTCCGTTGGGCTAGAAGTGTAAAACCAATTTTTTCGTATTTGCGGCTGGCAAACATATTGACATCTAGGGCACCAATATGAGATTTATTGACGTGAAAAATAGTTTCATCGCTACTCGGTTCTTTACTGATAATGTTGATTAAGCCAGAAATGGCACCACCTCCATAAAGTGTAGATGCGCCACCTTTGATGTATTCAATTTGACGCAGGTCAAGAGGTGGAATTTGCATGATACTTAAGCTACCAGAAAACCCTCCGTATAGCGGAAAGCCATCTTTGAGAATTTGTGTGTATCGACCATCTAGACCCTGAATTCTCACGTTGGCCGTATTGCTAGTAGCGGAGGTTTGCTGTACTTGAATACCTGTGCTATGCGTGAGTAAATGGGCAATTTTACTGGGGTCCATGGTGGCCGCTTCATCGATTTCTTCGGTAAGCACCTCTACTCTTGTCGGGATCTTGGCTATACTTCGGTTGCTTCTGGTACCCACCACGACAATTTCAGCCATTTCTTTGTTGACGGGTTCTAGGTAAACAAATGGAATGTTTTGTTGTAATGGAAAATCAAGTGTTAAGTACAACGTTTCAAATCCAATACAAGAAATGACAATGATCTGTTGGCCACTTGGTATGTTTTCAATAGTGACGATGCCGTTTTTATCAGCTACTGAACCCTTACCTGTATTTTTTATTTTGGCGGTGGCACCGGAAAGCAATTCAGCAGCGGCGCTGTCTTTTAAGATGGTGGTAAAGGTGTGCTGACCAAACGCAAAAGTGCATGTGAACAAAGAAAAAATCAAAAAGAATTTAGCCACGTAATAAGATTTCTACGAAGTTAAGAAATTGACAATCAAAACTCGAACTTTAGGAATAGCAGGTCTTATTCAGATCGTAATTTTTGCTCAATACTTAGAAACGTATACCGGCAGTCAAATAAAATGTTCTTCCGGTTCCTGGCAATATACCCGGACCTGGATAACCACCTGCTCTACGCGTTGCATAAACCTCATTCGTAAGATTATTTATACCCGCTCTGAGTTGGTAAATACCTGCCCACTGATAGGTCATGTTGAGGTCAATAATTTGATACGCGGGCAGCTGTCCTGTTGTTGCGCTTGTATTAGCTTCAATAGAATTGACAGCATCGGTAAATACCGCACTCACGTAATTGTATTGAAGGCAAGATGAAAAGCCACGGTATTTTAAAGTAAGGCCAGTTCTGAGCATGTTTTGAGGTGCATTTTCTACGCGCTTACCTACGAGTGTAAGGTTTGGGTCATTGGCCAGGGCTGGGTTATCCCAACGGGTATAACGTGCGTCGATGTATGAATAATTTCCGAAAACAGACAGACCCAAGTTACTAAATTGCGGCATCATTTTCATGATATCGAGTTCAATATAGCTTTCAACGCCTTGACTTAATGATGCGCCTATATTGGTGCGGTAAGGTGTGTTTTCCAGAGAAATGGTTCCTACACGGTTATCATAAAATAGTTGAAATACACCCACGTCAAATTTTAACGCACTTTTTAAAAGACAGCCTCTGAAGCCGATATCGGCATTGTAGCCAGAAGCATCTTTAAGGTTCGGATCAATGATGTCTGTGGTTACTGCAGGGGTCAATTCTGAAAAAGTAACAGGTCTGTAGGCTTCGCTAAAATTGGCATAAATATTTGCTGTTTTCCCAATCTGGTATTGTGCGCCTATGCCAAGTAAGATGAGTGTGCGGTCTCTTTGTTGCATTTCAAGTAATCCAGTACTTGACGTATTGATAAAACCATTGCTGGTATTGCTGATCCATTCGTAGCGCATTCCGGGAGTGACGGTTAATTTTGGTGTAAGTTGAAACATGTTTTCAGCAAAGGCTGCTAAGTTCTGGGTCCCAAAGTTGAGATGCGCGCCATATTCTTGTTGGTTTTGGAGGCTAGCAATGCCCAAATCGAAATCAGCACTCGTAGAACCAATACCTCTTTGCATGCGTTCTGTTAGCCCAGTGTAGGCACGTACTCCACCAGATAGCGCTGATTGATGACCCAAGACTTGGTAGCGATGAATACCGCGTAGTTCTAAGCCATAGTTATTATAAAAATCTCTATCAACTTGCCTTGGATTATAGCTACCTATGAGCGTATTGATCGTATCTGCAATTGTGATGGCTTTCATGAAACCAACACTGTTTCTTTGGGCAACAACGCCAAAAGCCTTTACTGTAAATTGTGTGGTTTTATTGGGTGTAAAGGTCAGTTGAACAGAACCTGTATTCCAAGGTGTACTAAACCAGTTGCGTTCGCGTGAAGATTGTCTTGGGTCGGCAGCAAATTGCATATCACTGAGCCCTCCCGCTTGCTGACTCACGTAGTTCATGTTGGTATACTCGGCATTCAATTGTTACTTCTGAGAAAAGTCGTAAGTCATGGAAATACTTGCTGTTCTGGTCCGATACGCGCTATTTTCTCTCCAGCCTTGTGCATTTCTTTGGTGCAAGTAGGCGTAGTAACTGAATTTTTTGAATTTTCCGCCAATGGCATTAAAGGAATTAAATAAGCCAAATGAGCCCACTGTTTGAGCAGATTCAACGGAAAGCGCTTTGTTGCCAAGGCTTTTTTTGGTTACATAGTTGAGCATTCCTCCAAATTGTGGACCATATTGTAAAGCACCAGCACCTCTGACAATTTCGATTTTTTCGAGTGCTTCTGATGGCGGTGCATAGTATGCCTCAGGGTAACCAAATACTTCAGAACTGATGTCGGTGCCGTTTTGCCTGACGTTAAATTCCCAAGATCTGTTTGGGCTGAGCCCACGGGTGGCTATACCTGTCTGAATACCGGAGCCATCGTTTTCCCAGATGCTCAGGCCCGGTACTTTGTTGAAAATTTGTCTTGAATTATTGGTAGATAAATCTGCGGCGCTCGTCCCAATTTTAATGACTTCGTTTTTCTTTCCAGCAAAGATATCGGTTCCTTGAATACTGGGAAGACGCAGCATATCTGAACTGCTCCCGAGTAATTCGCGGACATAGACGTCTTGAACTGTTTTTACCCGCGAAGTGTCTTGAGAAAAACCATAAGTTGAACTTAAAATAGCAATTGTAGATAAGAGAGAAAGTCTATTGCGCATCGGTTTAAATTTGATGCTGCAAAGTAACCCACAGTAAACCGTTTTGGAAATACCTTAAAAGTGGTATTTAGAATAAATCTAAATAAAAATTATTCCATTTTCGAGGGTTCTAAGTACGGTTTTACCTTCAATTCGTTTTATTACTTTTATTAAAATCCAAAAATGAACTACCACAACAAAATATTCAGACCCATCTCCAATACTGCCAACGGAGAAACCTCAGAGCAGACGGTTTTTCATTACAAGCAAACGGGGCAAATTCTGACAGCAGAATATGCTGGTGGGCAAATTCAAAAGGGTCATTTGATTGGCTTAGTCGATGAACTTGGGAATATCGATATGCGTTACCATCAAGTAAATAACAAAGGCGAATTAATGACGGGGATTTGCCAATCTACCGCAGAAATATTACCCAATGGAAAAATCCGACTTCACGAAAAATGGGAATGGACATCCGGAGACAAATCTAAAGGCACATCAATTATTGAGGAACAATAAAAATAGAATGGTCAAATAAAAAATATACGTCAGTATATAACCTACTTCTCAAGCACTATTTTTTTCTGCATCGAAAAAAGATCGGTCTGAATAGCAAGCATATAGATTCCAGCATTGAATTCGGAAAGGTCAAGTGCCTGGTTTGGCCCATTAATTTGTTCAACCAAAACCACTTTTCCAGAAAGGTCTAGAAGGCTGATTTGCCCTTTAATGGGCGTTTCATAAGAGATGTTGATTTGAGCTTTTGCCGGGTTGGGGTAAATGATAGGCTCATTTATAGCTTCTGTTGTTAAACCCGATGAGTTGCAATCGTTCAGATTGGTATTTAAACGGATCCACTGTGAGCCATTCGATAGGAACTGTACAATATTTCCATCACAGTCAAATTGTATGGGCGAATTGAATATATTGCCAAAGTTCATATCAATAATGAGTGTATTATTCTGAAATGTGTAGACATGTGGGCCTGGTAAATGGTTGCCATCTGCTGCTTCATATGTATTAAAGACTGAATCGCAGTTTTGATTCACACAGTAATAGGTGTACTGCAAGCCACCGGAAAGTATGTAAAGTGTGTTTGAAAAACCTTCAGGTTTCCATTTCCCTTCTATTGAGTAACTTGTTTGGGCTAACATCTGATTGAAAAAGGTCAGTGAAAAAATAGCAAATAAAAGGAGTTTCATTGGGTTGAGTTTTCTATGATGTGTTGAAATTAAGTAAAATATATGATATGGTATATTTTACTATAAGTTCTGCTAGGATCAAACACGATGAAAAGAAAAAACCCGAATCTTTCGACTCGGGTTTTCCTTGTAGCGGGGACAGGACTCGAACCTGTGGCCTTCGGGTTATGAGCCCGACGAGCTACCAACTGCTCCACCCCGCAATATATCTTGAAACGTGTTGTTTTCTGTATTGGGACTACAAAGATACTAACTTTTTTGGGTTCTGCAAAATTATGTTTGGCGAAAAATTGTTAGCGGACGGCGGGCCCAGCGCCAAATTCTTTTTCTGATGCCAAGAAGCTGAGCTTACCATCTTCGTTTTCAGCCATTAAGATCATACCCTGAGATTCAATACCACGTATTTTTCTAGGTTCTAAATTCAAAAGCACTAAAACGGTCTTGCCAATGATGTCTTCAGGGGCGTAGTGTTCTGCTATTCCTGAGACGATCGTGCGGTGATCAATACCGGTATCAACAGTCAGTTGCAAAAGTTTATCTGCTTTTTCAATCTTTTGAGCAGTAAGAATGGTACCCATCCGGAGGTCCATTTTTGTAAATTCATCAAATGCAATAGCGTCTTTCATGGGTGGGAATTTTGAGGTAGGGGTTGAAGTAGCCTTTAATTTATTGATTTCAGTTTCAACAAGGGCGTCTTCGATTTTAGTAAAGAGGATCGAAACTTCACCAATTTGATGGCCAGCCGCTAAAAGGTCCGTACGACCAAGGTCCGTGTATTGAGACCACGAGCTATTGAGCATACGAGCAAGTTTATCAGCGGTAGCAGGTAAAAAGAGCTGACAAGCAATTTGTAGGTTAGCTGTAAGTTGTAAAGCTATATGCATGATGGTTTCTACGCGTGCTGGGTCTGTTTTGACCAATTTCCAGGGCTCGTTGTCGGCTAGGTATTTATTGCCAATGCGCGCAAGCTGCATCATTTCTGTTTGGGCCTCGCGTAATTTATAAGCGTAAGCCAATTTGGAGATTCGCTCAGGAATGGCTTTTATTTGGGCAATAATTTGTTCATCCTCATGCGTAAAGGTATGAGCAGCAGGAACCTTGCCTTCATAATATTTATTCGTGAGTACTAAAGTACGGTTTACAAAATTGCCCATGATATCGGCGAGTTCAGAGTTGACGCGCGTTTGAAATTCTTTCCAGGTAAATTCGGAGTCTTTGGTCTCGGGGGCAATAGAGGTGAGCACGTATTTGAGCTCATCGGTTTTGTCGGGGTATGCCGCGATGTACTCATGTAGCCATACAGCCCAGTTTCTTGAGGTAGAGAATTTATCGCCTTCCAGGTTTAAAAATTCATAAGCCGGAACGTTGTCTGGTAAGATGAAATCACCGTGATTTTTTAATAGAATCGGGAAAATAATAGCATGAAAAACAATGTTGTCTTTGCCTATAAAATGCACCAATTTGCGGTCTTTGGCTTTTGACTTGAGCCAATATTGTTCCCAGTCTTTGCCGTTGTCGAGGGCCCATTGTTTAGTCGCAGAAATATAGCCAATGGGGGCATCTAGCCAAACATAGAGAACTTTGCCATCAGCACCGGGCAGCGGTACTTTAACCCCCCAATCTAAATCACGGGTCATGGCGCGTGGCCGAAGCCCGCCATTGATCCATGACATACACTGACCAATCACTTGGTTGCGCCATTCTTTGGGGTTGTGTTGTTGTGCTCCGTCTAAAACCCCATCTTGGATCCAATCTTTGAGCCAAGATTCATGTTGGTCCATGGGCAAGTACCAATGAGAGGTGCTTTTTAAGATGGGTTTACTTCCGCTGAGTGTAGAGATTGGGTTCACTAAATCAGTTGGACTTAAATCACTGCCACACTTTTCGCATTGGTCTCCGTAGGCTCCAGCACTTTGGCATTTCGGACAAGTTCCTGTAATGTAGCGGTCTGCTAAAAATTGTTGGTACTGCTCATCAAAATATTGTTCTGAAACTTCTTCAGTAAACTGCCCTTGGTCGTAAAGCTTTTTGAAAAAGTCTGCAGATGTTTGGTGGTGAAGTTCGCTAGAAGTACGGTGAAAAATATCAAAATTAATATTGAAGTCTTGAAAAGCGGTTCTGATGATGCCATCGTATTTATCTACGATATCCTTCGGACTGTGCCCTTCTTTTTTGGCGCGTAGCGTAATGGCTGCGCCGTGTTCGTCAGAGCCGCAAATAAAGGCGACGTCGTGGCCATTCATGCGCAAAAAACGCACAAAGATGTCTGCAGGTAAATAGACGCCAGCAACATGACCTAAATGAAGAGGCCCATTGGCATAGGGAAGAGCTGCGGTTACAGTATAAGATGCTTTTGACATGCCACAAAGATAGCAAATAAAAAAGGGACGGTTGCCCGTCCCTTTACTGTTCAAGTGAAGTTGAACTTATTTTTTTACCACATTGAATTGAGCGGTTTTACCGTTTTCAAGTGTAACGTTGAAGATGTAAAGACCTGACTGCAATGTGTTGATGTTTACATTGTCTTGACCTGCTGCTAGATTTAGGGTTGCAGTCATAGCAACTTTTCCTGCAACGTCAGTAACAGTTAATTGAGCAGCACCTTCGCCTTCAATGGCAACAGTAACTACATCGTTAGCTGGGTTAGGGAAGGCCTTGCCAGCAACAGTGTTCAATTCAGCTACGTTTACGTCGTTGTCAGAAACGGCAATGGCAACTGAGCTTGGGATGTCAGATCCAAAACCAGCAGCATAGTAGGTACCGTCACTTTCGTTCGGTGCCATTGGCTGAAGATAGTAAGCTTCGTTCCATGTAAGGTTTGTTCCGTTCTCATGACCCATGTAAAGGCTGAGGTTTATGGTTTGTACACAAGCAAGGTAACGTTGGTTGTCTTCAAGAGCTACTGGTGTAGTGAAGGCACCATAAACGGTTTCACCTTGAAGGTCACCAGGGAAATAATAGAAACCGCTTGCAACTTCTGTAAGGGTATTGAACGCCAAGTTAGCGTCGTTGAGGTCAGCAAAAACGTCTTCCCACTTGTAGAGGTAAAGCGCCATTTCTTCACCAGTCAAAAGTACACCTGAAGCTGTAGCTGTTGTTGCAGAGAACCAAATACCGTTTGCTTTTAAGCGGCTTGCATTTGCGTTGTCGATTACTTGACATGCAGAATACGTTTGGTTGTTAGTACCTGGGCGGTAGTAGTTTCCACCTGAAGGTGTTCCTGTTGTTGCATCTGCTTGCGCGTAGCTAAATAATGAATCTGTAACTTTAAATGTCGTTACAATAATATTGTCAGCATTGTAGTCGTCTGCACCACTTAATGCTAATGTATAAGTAAGTGTGTACGTACCTGCTGGGTAAGAAGCCAAAGAGAAATTAGGCAAAGTAGAAGCACCGCCAGGGAAAACATCAAGTGAGTCGCCAGCTGCTAAGCTGATACCTGATACCGTGTTGTCATAAACTGTAGCTCCTGAAGGATTGGTAATTTTAGCATTCAAAGACATTCCAGTTTGCGCTTGGTTACCGTAGTTGTAAACACGTGAACCCAAATCAAAGTTGAATTCAGTACCGTTTTGAGCCAACTGAGATGGAATCATGGCTTGACGCGGCAATAAAGTTGCTGCACCTGAAATACCACCATCGTTAGGGAAAAGACCTGTTTTGTTACCTAAGAACATAACAACAGGGCCATTTGCCATTTCAGCGATGAGCGCCAAACCGTCTGTGAGGTCTAGCATGACAACTGGAATAGTAACGTTTGCACCATCTGCACCAGCACCCATTGCGATTACTTCACCTGGGTTGCGGTTCACAACGATTACACCAACTGCACCAGCGTTTTGAGCGTTCAATGCTTTTGCACTAAAATTACAAGTATTGCGGAATACAACGGCAATTTTACCTGTTAGGTCGTTAATAAGTGGGAAACATCCTTCAGCAGAAACCGGGTTGCCTTGAGCATTTAAGCCTGTAGAACCGTCATCTACAATTTTAAGAGTATCCTGTACAAACGTACCTGGGATGTAAAAGTCAGGCGTTCCCCAACCTCCTGCAGGATCTGCCCATGTATGGGCGTAGTTAGCGACGATGCTTTGTGGCGAAATACCCGCAGCAATCACCTGTGCATATGTAGTTGCGCTGAGCACTACTGCACTGATTGTAAGTAAAAGTTTTTTCATAGTTGATTTTTTAGATTTGACCCTAAAGTTAAGGATTTTTGAAATTTAAACAAATATGAATGAATATTTAGCAAAAAAGGGCGCTTATGCGCCCTTTTGTATCGATAATTTTTATCTAATTATTTAAACCAAATAATCAAGTAATAAAAAATAGCAGCTAATAAACCACTTACCGGAATAGTGAGAATCCAGGCCCATAGAAGGTTGATGGTTACACCCCAGCGCACCGCGCTGAGTCTTTTTGTGGCGCCAACGCCAATAATTGAACCCGTAATGGTGTGGGTTGTCGAAACTGGGATTCCAAACTGAGATACCGTAAACAGGGTTAGCGCCCCTGCTGTTTCGGCGCAAACACCTTCCAGCGGTGTCACCTTGGTAATCTTAGTTCCCATTGTTTTGACAATCTTCCAACCACCCATTAAGGTTCCGATGCCAATCATGAAGTAACATCCGAAAGCTACCCAAAAAGGCATGGTGTCTGAATGTACTTTCGTTTTGATTTTATGACCTTCTCGTAATTCTCCAGTACTACCATCGATATACTCGCTAAAAACACTTGCGTATTTATAGGTTGTATCAATTGTTTTATCCACAAAGATGGTGTCGTTAGTTTTAGCATCACAAAGTGCATCGCCGAAAGTGAAAATTTCGATTTTGTGCATTTCGCTGTCAATAGCCTTGAATGAAGGAGCGCCTTGAACAGTTGTAATTGTTTTTCCTTCTTCAGTATATATTGCAGTTCCTGAAGCTGCATCGATTACAGATTTATGGTCGATGAAGTAAATGCCACCGTCAACTTCAGCAACCTCAGGCTTGAATTTATGTTTTTTACCGTCAGCATCATTGAATTCAATTTGCATGAGCTCAGTGATTTGTAGATCTTTTGGAACGGGCTTGTCTAATTTTCCTTCGCGCCCCATATTACCGTAAACAAGCAACGCTGCACATATAATACCCATTACTTTTTGGGAGTCAGCACCACCATGACCTAAAGAGAAGGCCGCTGAAGATAAAAGCTGAAGTTTCTTGTGCATGTTTGCTTCTTTCACAGCTGAAGGACGCTTAGACCCATAGGCAATTTCAAACCAGATATATACTAAGATAAACACAGCGATCATACCAATGACGATATACATCATGATTGGCTTCATGTCGATGAATTCAATCATGTACTCCATTACGGCAATAGTTACACCAGAAAGGAGCAAAATAACGAGCATCTTTTTCCAGAATGACCTTGAAATAGTAACTACAGCAATCAAATAAGCTATGAATCCGCCAATAATTGGCGCTAAAAAGATGAACAACACTACTTTGAGGATTTCGCCACCTTCAATAACACCAAAGCCAGCATGGGCAACTGCCGCGCCCGCAAAACCACCAATGAGTGTATGTGATGAAGAGGAGGGAATACCTAACCACCAGGTGAGTAGGTTCCAGAAAGTAGCTGCTAAAAGGCCTGCAAGGATAACCCAAAGGTCGATGGCGTTGTTGTCTACCGTCTTTGCTACTGTGTTTCCGACACTCATGTCGAATACCCAGAATGCGATAACGTTAAACATGGCTGCCCAAAGTACGGCCTGAAAAGGCGTAAGTACTTTGGTTGAAACAACCGTTGCAATTGAATTGGCAGCGTCATGGAACCCATTGACTAAGTCAAAAAGCAGCGCGATGCCAATTACGATGAGCAATAAAGTAAACATTTGTTTTGCTTTAAAAAATGAATAGTATCGCTTAAGCGTATTTAACTACGATAGATTCGATCACGTTTCCTGCATCTTCACATTTGTCCGTGGCAGTTTCCATTACCATGTACAACTCGCGTCTTTTGATGAGTTCTTTGGCGTCTACGTCAGAGTTGAATAATTGTTCAATGCTCATGTCAAAGATGTTGTCGGCATTGTTTTCAATGCTATTGATTTTGATGACGCACTCAATGATTTTTTGGGTGTTTTTGAGGTTGCGCAGTTCCATAACTGCCTCCTTTACAGCTATGACAGCATCATGTATGGCTGCAGCCGTTTTTTGGATTCCTTGATCTGAAATGGGGTCGATTTTGTAGAAGTTGATTTTCTTTCCCGAGGCATAAATGTAGTCTGCGATGTCATCCAAAGCAGAAGCAAGCGCGTGAATGTCTTCGCGGTCAAATGGTGTAATGAAGTTTTTACCAAGTTCGATGAATATCTCGTGAGTGATGTTGTCGTTTTGGTGCTCGATATCGCGCATTTCGCTGATGAGTGCAGCGCGTTTATTGAAGTCAGACTCATGCACTACCTGGAGTAGTTTTTGAGCGATGCGCTCTAAGTTGTTGCTGGCGTCTTCAAAAAGAGAATAGAACACCTTGTCTTTTGGTAGAAAATAACTTAAAATACCTGCCATAATTATGAATTTATAGCGCAAATGTATGCTTATCCTGATGCATGATGAAAGATCATGTGCTTTGTTAACGTAAACATAACATAACTTCAATGCAACGGCAGAGAAAAGACATTCCAAGCACAATTAAAATCTAAGCACCTTCACCAAATATTACCAAATTGTTAAGTAGATTATATAAAAGTTAATTAGAGATAAATTGAATGTTAACTTAATATGAAGGATATATTTTTGCCCTCGAAATTAAAGCGAGAAAAAATGACAAAATTTTATTCGGGAATCATAGGCCTTTTGTTATCGGTCGGTTCTATTGCACAACAACCAGCGGATAGCACCAAAGCAAAGACAACCGCTCCTTCTAAAAAATGGTATGAGAGTATTCAATTGCGTGGTTACATGCAAGTGCGTTACAACGGACTGCTCCAGACAAATGAAGATTTAGAATGTGAACAATGTGACAAAAGCTGGGGAGGTGACAACGATTTCTTTGTGCGCCGAATGCGCCTCATTTTCTATGGTCAAGTAAGCCCGAGAGTTTATTTTTACATTCAACCAGATTTCGCTAGCTCTTCTTCCTCGAGCTCTTTACATTTTGGTCAATTGCGCGATGCCTATTTTGATGTAGGTCTGGACGATCAAAATGAATTTCGTTTTAGAATTGGGCAGTCAAAAGTGCCTTACGGTTTTGAAAACATGCAATCTTCGCAAAATCGTTTACCGCTTGACCGCGCTGACCCTACAAATAGTGCCGTATCAAATGAGCGTGATTTAGGGGTTTTCTTTTATTGGGCACCCGCCGAAAAGCGCAAATTATTTTCGAAGTTGGTCAAAGAAAATTTAAAAGGATCCGGTGACTACGGTGTAGTTGGCTTAGGAGTCTATAATGGTCAAACGGCGAACAGACCTGAATTAAACAATAATAAGCATATAGTAGGAAGAATTTCCTATCCTTTTGAGTTTAAAAGCCAAATCTTTGAATTTGGTGTTCAGGCATATAAAGGTCAATATACCTTGTTATCTAATACGTCCGGAGTAATTTTACAAGATCAAAAATTATATCGAGATGAACGGATTGGTGCAACAGCCATCATTTATCCTCGCCCGTTTGGCTTATTTGCAGAATACAATTTAGGAGTGGGCCCAGAGTATGACAAATTCAGCAACGCAGTTACCGAGCAAAAACTCAAAGGGGGATATATAACTGCTGTCTATAAACTTGATTTTCAAGGCCAATGTTTGATGCCCTTTAGTCGCTTCCAGTACTACGATGGTGGTAAAAAACATGAGCTCGATGCTCGTAGCTATGAAGTAAAAGAACTAGAAATTGGTGCCGAATGGCAGCCAAACAAAAACTTTGAATTGGTTGTCATGTATACGATGTCTGCTCGCAGATTTGAAGATGCTGTCAACCCAACTAATTTTCAACGCGGCAATTTATTGAGAATTCAAGCTCAAGTGAATTTTTAATTAACTAAAAGATACCATACTAAAAAGGGCGGCCCGCAGGGCCGCCCTTTTTTATGTTAAATAAACTTAAATCTTAGTTTGCAGCAGCAAATTTAGCACCAACAACTTCCCAGTTGATGACATTAAAGAATGCGTTAATGTAATCAGGACGGCGGTTTTGGTAGTTAAGGTAGTAGGCGTGTTCCCAAACGTCTAGGCAAAGAATTGGGGTTCCATTGCAGCCTTCACCCATGAGTGGGTTGTCTTGATTGGCAGTAGAGCAAACTTCAAGTGCTCCGTTGGTAACACACAACCAAGCCCAGCCGGAGCCAAAACGTGTGGTGGCGGCTTTTGCAAATTCATCTTTGAATGACTCGAAAGAACCAAAAGCGCTGTCGATAGCCGCTGCGAGCTCACCACTAGGGTTGCCGCCTGCATTTGGCGCCATGATTTCCCAAAAAAGGTTGTGGTTCCAAAAACCGCCTCCGTTGTTGCGGACAGCTGGTTTGTCTTTGCATACTTTTAAAATATCTTCTATGGACATGTTTTCCATGTCGGTACCTGCAATTGCATTATTGAGGTTGGTGGTGTAAGCTTGGTGGTGCTTGCTGTGGTGGATTTCCATTGTTCGTGCATCGATGTGCGGCTCGAGCGCGGTGTAAGCATAGGGTAATGTTGGAAGTTCAAAAGCCATTTTAATCTTATTTAAGGGTGAATACTGACAGTTTTATACCACAAAATTACAACAAAATTCAGGACGCATTGTTCTTCGTGTATCTTTGTAACATGAACCTAGAGCGTCCTATTTCCGATTGGCTACCTTTATCTTTAAAAGAAGCAGAAAAAAGAGGCTGGGATGCCTTTGATGTCATTCTTATCTCCGGCGATGCCTATGTTGACCATCCTAGTTTTGGCACTGCCGTAATTGGCCGTATCATAGAGAGCGAAGGTTTTAGAATCGGTATTGTTGCACAACCCAATTGGCAAGATGACCTCCGCGATTTTAAAAAGCTAGGTAAACCAAAGTATTTCTTTGGCGTAACGGCGGGTTGCATGGATTCCATGGTCAACCATTATACTGCCAATAAGCGCATCCGTTCCACCGATGCATACACCCCTGGCGGGCAAGCAGGATTCAGACCTGATTACGCCAGTATTGTATACAGTAACATTCTCAAAGATATTTACCCCGATGTGCCCGTATTATTGGGCGGCATAGAAGCATCTTTGCGTCGGGTTACGCACTACGATTACTGGAAAGACCAACTCATGCCCTCCATATTAGTCGACGCAAAGGCTGACTTATTGGTGTATGGCATGGGCGAACAGCCGCTCAGAACTTTATTGCGTTTATTAAAACGCGGTGTCCCATTTGAACAAGCCAAGACCATTAATCAGGTTGCTTTTTTACAAGACGCAACTTCTGAGCTACCCAAAAACAAAAACTGGGAAACCGTGGAGCTTGCCAGCCATGAGGTTTGTTTAGACGACAAACTCAAATATGCAGCAAACTTTAAAATTGTAGAGGTCGAGTCTAACAAATGGGCAGCCAATCGGATTACACAGCAAGTCGGAAAGCAAACCTTGGTTATTAATCCGCCATTTAAAACGATGACTGAAAAGGAAATGGACGGTTCATATGACTTGCCTTACACCAGACTTCCGCATCCGAAATACAAAAAACGCGGCGCCATTCCAGCCTACGACATGATCAAATTCTCGGTCAATACACACCGAGGTTGTTTTGGCGGCTGTAGTTTTTGTACCATTTCTGCCCACCAAGGTAAGTTCATTGCTTCGCGCAGTGAAAAGTCCATCCTTAAAGAGGTCGAAGAGCTTACCAAGCATCCTGAATTCAAAGGATATTTATCAGACATCGGCGGCCCATCTGCCAACATGTACCGTATGAAAGGCAAAGATGAAGCTATTTGTGCCAAGTGCGTTTCTCCGAGTTGTATTCATCCTGTTATTTGTCACAACCTCGACACCTCGCACAAGCAAATGACAGAGCTCTATCGAAAAATTGACAAATTCCCTGGTGTTAAAAAAGCATTTGTAGGTTCTGGGATCCGTTATGACTTACTAGTCGATGACTTCAACAAAAACAACGAAGACGGCAACCACGACGAATACATCGAGCAGGTCATTACCCGCCATGTCTCCGGACGCTTAAAGGTGGCGCCTGAGCACACCTCAGATGCTACCCTGAAAGTGATGCGCAAGCCTTCGTTTCAGTATTTCCATAAGTTCAAGGAAAAATACGATCGTTTGTCTGCCAAACACGGCCTCAAACAACAACTTATTCCTTATTTTATTTCCTCGCATCCAGGTTGTGAAGAAATCGATATGGCTAACTTAGCTGCCGAGACCAAAGACATGGGTTTTCAGTTGGAACAAGTTCAAGACTTTACACCTACTCCTATGACCGTTGCTGAAGTCATTTATTACACGGGTGTTCATCCTTACACGCTAAAGCCGGTCAATACAGTAAAGACCAAGGAAGAAAAACTCAATCAAAACCGCTACTTTTTTTGGTATAAAAAGGAAAACAAAGATTGGATTCGCCAACGTTTGCAAAAAGCCAAACGCCCTGATCTCTTAGAAAAACTTTTAGATACACCTCAGTCTCAAGAAGCAGTTGTACCGAAATGGCTTGCCGACAAACGCAAAAAGAACTAAAACGCAATACAATGAAAAAGCTGTTCCTCACTTTCATTCTTGTCTTTCCAACTATTTTCTTTGCGCAAGAACCTCCCGAAACAATAGAAGAAACAACAGATTACGAAGAGCCGATTAATACCTTCTCCTCTACGCGCGTTATCAATGGCCATTCAGTAGAAACCTTAAGTAAGGGTACTTACGAAATGCGCATCGAACATCGATTTGGAGATATCGCTGGTGTAAATGGCGGTATTCAAAATATGTTTGGCTTCGATAACCTTTCAGATATGCGTATTGCCCTAGAGTACGGCATTACCGATCAGCTCATGGTTGGTTTTGGCCGATCTAAAGGCACGGGGGCCCCATATCGTTCCTTAGTGGATGGCTTCGTTAAATACAAAGTCATTAGCCAAGCGCCCAAACAATCTCCGATTAGCATTACTGCCGTTGCAGGCTCGAGCTTTACCTACATGACCGCCTCTCAAGATGAAGGCGATGTTACATATTTCCCAAAACCAGTGCACCGGCTCAACTATTTTGCGCAAGTAAATATAGCCCATCATTTTTCAGACCGCGGTGCGTTGCAACTTTCACCCACACTAGTACATCGCAATTATGTAGCCAACACCGATGCCAACGAATTATTTGCATTAGGAGTTAGTGGCCGCATTCGTCTGACGTCTCGTTTTGCATTAATTGGTGAATACTACCATTGTTTCAATGGCAGCCAAACGCGTCAAGCCGGCTTCACCAACAGCGGTGCTATTGCACTTGAATGGTTTACCTTCGGTCACAACTTCACTATAAATATCACCAACTCAGGTGGCATCGGTGAAACCCAATTTATACCCTACACAACAGAGCAATGGCAAAAAGGTCAATTCAGACTTGGCTTTGTAGTTGGCAGGAAATTTGTAATAGAGTAACTCATTCAATTGTTAAACGCATGAAATCAAAGAAATACATCCTCTTTTTTTTGGCATTTGTTGGCCTTACAGCTTTTACTATACTAGCGATCAATAATTATGAAGTCACCAAGGATTTCTCGATAGAATTCAAAAGCAAAGACCCCTCAGGCTCGTTTAAAATCATGGAAGGCCAAATCGATTTTGACGAAAAAGACCTGTCTGCTGCCAAATTTGATTTTAAAATCGATATCCGTTCTATATCTACAGGCAACGGCATGATGACTAAAAAAGCCCAGACAGCCGAATGGTTCGATACCGCAAAATACCCGTATGCCAAATTCAAGTCTACGAAAGTAGAAAAGAAGGATGGCAATCTTTACCACATTATTGGCGAGCTCACCATTAAAGAAATTACCAAAACGGTAACGGTTCCTGCCAACTATTCGAATGCAGGCGCAAAGAAAATTACATTTAAAGGAACCTTTAATGTCAACCGCATTGATTTCAAAGTCGGCAAAAAGAGTACTGCCGTTCCAGACATCATGAAAGTAAATTTTGAAATTCCTGCGCAAGCTAACTAATTTATTATGAAAGCAACTTTGAGGTTTGGTTTAATAGGCTATTTATTTTGTTCAATTGTTCTTTTTTCTTGTACCCGAGATAAAGTGACGCCATTAGACGAACAGTGTAATACGACCATCTCATTTTCGAATGAGGTCATGCCAATTATCCAAGCAAATTGTGTGGGTTGTCACAACCAAAATGGCGCATCTGGTGGTTATGACTTCAGTACTTATGACGCCATTGCTGGAAATGCAAATGCACTCCTTGGCTCCGTTAAAGCAAATGGCTTTCAGTTAATGCCAATAGGAGGCCCAGCTTTGCCAGACTCGCTTATTCAAAAAATCAACTGCTGGATCAATCAAGGCAAGCAGGATAATTAATATCTATATATTATGAAAAAAGTTTTTTTACCTCTTTGTGTCCTTGTACTTACATTCAGCATCTTCTCTTTTAGAAACTCCAATTCGCAAGGGTTTCAAGCCGCGCCTTTGAACTCTCCTGGGCCCTCAGGAGGCTACAGTGGTGCACCTGGAGAGCAAAATTGCACGAGCTGTCATGACGGCGCCACGCAAGATGGCAGTACAGAAAACCAACTCCTGGTAAACAATGATTTTGGTCTTGGCATTACACAATACACGCCTGGGGCATCATATGCAGTTAATTTATCTATGGCAAGTAACCCCTCTAAAAAAGGATTTCAAGTGACGGCCTTAAATCCGGCGAATGAAATGGCAGGCAACTTTATTGCTGGCGGTAACACACAAATCAAAACAGCCACAATCAGTGGCGGACAGCGTAAGTACGTTACGCACAAGAGCTCTTCGAATACTTCAGCAACTCAAGTTTGGAACTGGACTTGGGAGGCGCCTACTACTGAACAAGGCCCCATTACCTTTTATATTGCAACCAACAAAACCAATAATAACAGCAATACAAATGGGGATTTGATTTATTTGTCACAACATGTATTTTTCAATGACGATGCAGACCTAGATGAGTCAACCTTTGAACAAAATTTTTCGGTTGGGTATGCACCCGATAAAAAGGAGATGCTTGTCACCTATTCAACTTTGTCTATTGCTCCAATCTCGATAAATGTAGTCGACCTCAATGGCAAATCTGTTTTGACAAAGAAACTTGGGTCTTCACTAGTAGGAACTCACCAACATTGGGTAAAATCACCTTCGCAAATATCGAACGGAATGTATGTGGTACATTTTTTTATCGGAAATAAGGCTTTTTCAGCGCCAATTAGTATTCAAAACTAATCGTATCGTAAGCTTTCTGCTTTTTGGGTATAGAATCCTTTTTCAGCTAGTATAGCGCTTTTCAGGCTATCAAATGCAGCCTCATTTTTTGTTTGTTGATAAACGTGCAAAAGATACCAATTGCCTTCTTCTCTAAAATTCGCAAAAGCAATATATTGTAGTTTCAAAAATCTACTTTCTGCTTGGCTAAATTCTCTAAGATTATACAAACACATGGCGCCGTAAAACAAAGCATTGGCATCATCTGGGTAAGAAGCCAGTATTTGATCAAAATGAAATAAGGCTAGCTTGTACTCTTCCTTTGAAAAATCTTCAATTGACCTGCTCAGTAAGTTGATGTAAGGGATCTGTAATTCTTGGTCGCCAAATTCATTGGGCGGCACAACTTTTTTAATTTCTTTTTCCGGATTTCGGTAATATCGGTAATCGAGGACCTTAAAGTTT
>JBILSN010000025.1:0-30193 GCA_044372045.1 Crocinitomicaceae bacterium | reverse complement strand
TGAAAAGGATTGAGCGCATTAAAGATTGGAAAAGGGAGGTTAGGGGTTTGTGCACTTACCTTCTCAAAAGTAAAAAACACCACCATGAGCATGATGATACCTGTTAAGTAGTTTTTCCAGTAGTTTTGTTGCACGGTTATAGTAGTCTTAACGCTTCTTTGATCAGTTGTTCTACGGTTTGTGTTCCTGTATCAATTTTGTCCAATACTTTTTCAGCTGATTTTTTATCAAAACCGAGTGAAACTAATGCATTTAACGCATCAAATCGATTTCTATTGTTCGAAGAAAAAATATTCTCGGTACCGAGTTCCATTTTAGATACTTTTCCTTTGAGGTCGATAATGACACGCTGCGCTGTTTTGGTACCGATTCCTTTTATTTTTTGAATACTCACGACGTCTTCTGCTAGAATGGCATGCGCAATGTCGTCGGGGGTCATGGAAGAAAGCATGATTAGAGCGATGTTTGGCCCGATGCCAGAAACACTGATCAAATGCCCAAACATTTCGCGTTCTTCTTTGGTGGCAAACCCATAAAGAATGTGGGCATCTTCCCGCACGATGAGTTTGGTATGCAAGACGATCGCTTCTGCATCTGGCAAAGCTGTAAAGGTGTGCAAAGAAATCTTGACTTCATATCCTACACCTGCGCATTCGACGAGCAGGTCTGTCGGGTTTTTTTCGATGAGGCGGCCGTTGAGTCTGGAGATCATTTGTCTTGGCTTTGGGCGTCAATCACTGCAATTTTGATCATCGAGATGATCTCTCTTACACTGGCGCCGAGTTGTAGCACGTGCAAGGATTTACGCATCCCGATTAGGATAGGTCCGATGGCGTCGAGCTCATTGGTTTGTTGCAAAAGTTTGTAGGCAATATTGCCTGCAGACAGATTTGGAAAAATGAGTGTATTGACCTCTTTGTTGGCTAAGAAGGAGAAAGGGAATTTCTCGTTCATGAGTTCTGGGTTGAGGGCAAAGTTGGCTTGCATTTCGCCGTCGACCACAAGATTTGGTTGTGTTTCGTGTAGGATCTGAACCGCTTTGGACATTTTCTCGGGGTCCTCACCTGGCGAAGATCCGAAGTTTGAGTAGCTCAATAAAGCAATCCGAGGCTGTACTTTGAGGCGACGGATAAACTTGGCTACATTCACGGTAATTTCTGCAATTTGCGCTGCCGATGGGTTTAAATTGACGGTGGTGTCGGCCAAGAACAGCGGGCCCTTCTTGGTGTTGAGAATGTACATTCCGGAGATGGTTTTGACATCTTTTTGCAAACCAATGGTGCTAATTGCTGGGCGCAACACCGAGCGGTAACTGCGGGTAAGGCCCGTGAGCATGGCGTCGGCCTCTCCCATATTGAGCATCATGGCGCCAAAATAATTGCGTTCGCGCATCAAAGCAATGGCTTCGTATTCAGTGATGCCTTTGCGCTTGCGCATTTCAAAGAATTCAGTGCCGTATGCAATGCGTCGGGCCTCTTCTTCGTCGGATTTACAGTCGATGATTTGCACCTCTGGTATTTCGATGCTGTACTCGTTCATGAGCTCGAGGATGCGTTCTTTTTTACCGAGTAAAATAGGTAGAGCTACACCTTCATCATAAGCTTGTTGGGCGGCTTTCAGTATTTTGATGTTGTCTCCTTCGGGGAATACTACCGTTTTTGGATTCCCTTGTGCCTTGGAGGTAATATTGCGCTGTAGTTTGTTGTCTAGGCCTAGGCGGCTTTTGAGTTGGTTTTCGTATTCTTCCCAATCTTCGATGGGCTCTTGAGCTACCCCAGACTCCATAGCTGCGCGTGCCACTGCTGGCGCCACAAAATAAATGAGTCGAGGATCTAGTGGTTTTGGGATAATTTGCTCCCGACCAAAAGAAATGTTTTTACCGCCATAGGCTTCTATTACTTCTTCGGGAATGGTTTCTTTGGCAAGAGAGGCAATTGCTTTTACAGCCGCCAATTTCATTTCTTCATTGATAGTGGTCGCGCGTACGTCTAAAGAACCTCTGAAGATATAAGGAAACCCAAGTACATTATTAACTTGGTTTGGATGGTCTGAACGCCCAGTTGCCATAATGATGTCTTTGCGCACGGCCATAGCTTCTTTGTAAGGAATTTCTGGCTCTGGGTTGGCAAGGGCAAAAACAATAGGATCTTTGGCCATAGCGGCAACCATTTCTTTGCTCACTAGCCCAGCTTTGGAGAGTCCAAGAAAGACGTCGGCACCTTTAAATGCTGCCTCGAAATCTATATCTTTTGGATGTGTAGCGAAGATTTGTTTCATGTCGTCGAGGTCCGTACGCCCGCTGTGGATAAGGCCTTTGGAGTCATACATATAGACGTTTTCAGGCTTTACACCCAAACGATGGTATAATTTGATACACGAAACTGCTGCTGCGCCGGCACCGGAAACCACAATTTTGATGCGCTCGATTTTTTTGTTGGCAAGTTCTAAGGCATTGAGCAAGGCGGCGGCACTGATGATTGCGGTGCCGTGTTGGTCGTCGTGCATGATGGGAATATCGAGCTCTTCTTTAAGCCTGCGCTCAATTTCAAAAGCTTCAGGCGCTTTGATGTCTTCGAGGTTGATACCTCCAAAAGTGGGGGCAATGGCCTTAACGGTCTGGATAAAAAGTTCGGGGTCTTTGGCGTCTACTTCGATGTCAAAAACATCGATATCAGCAAATATTTTAAACAATAAGCCTTTGCCTTCCATAACGGGCTTTGCGGCTTCTGGGCCGATGTCACCGAGGCCGAGAACGGCGGTTCCGTTGGTAATAACAGCAACAAGATTGCGTTTGGCCGTATACTTGTAAACGTCGGCTTTGTTTTCTGCAATGCGCAAACAAGGCTCTGCTACGCCAGGAGAATAGGCCAAGGAGAGGTCTCTTTGGGAGGCGTAGGGCTTAGATGGAACGACTTCAATTTTGCCGGGCCTACCCGAGGAATGGTAATCTAGGGCTTCTTGCTTCCTGATTTTTGACATTGTAAGTACTTTTTTTAGAACAGCAAATATACGAAAAGCAATCTAAAGGTCCGAAGCAAAAAAAGCGCCCCAAAGAGCGCTTTATGAATGTAGGCATATTATTTTTTATAGGCCGAGTAAGATCTGCAGCGGATCTTTAGAACCAAAAATCATGCGCTCAGGGTTTTCGAGCATTTCTTTTACTTTGACCAAAAAGCCAACCGATTCTTTGCCATCGATAATGCGGTGGTCATAAGAAAGCGCAACATACATAATAGGTCGAATTTCTACTTTGCCGTTGATGGCAACAGGGCGTTCCACAATATTGTGCATGCCGAGAATGGCAGATTGCGGTGGGTTGATAATTGGGGTGGAGAGCATGGAGCCAAAAACGCCACCATTCGTAATGGTGAAGGTTCCTCCGGTCATGTCTTCGGGCGTGATTTTGCCGTCGCGTGCTTTGATGGCCAAACGCTTGATCTCGCGTTCGATTTCAGCTAAACTCATTTGTTCGGCGTTGCGTACCACCGGTACCATGAGGCCTTTCGGAGAAGAAACGGCAATGCCGATATCGGCGTAGTCGTGCAAAATCATTTCTGTACCATCGATTTGTGCGTTGACCGCTGGAAACATTTTGAGTGCTTCTGTTACCGCTTTCGTAAAAAACGACATAAAGCCGAGGTTTACTTCGTGGTGTTTGGCAAAGGCGTCTTTGTATTTGGCGCGTACGTCCATAATTGGCTGCATGTCGACCTCGTTAAAGGTAGTGAGCATGGCCGTTTCGTTTTTGACTGAAACCAAACGCTCTGCAATTTTGCGGCGCAGCATGGACATCTTTTCGCGGCTTTGCTCGCGGGTTCCGCCCCATCCTTGCGCTGCTTCGGTAGAGAAACCTGCCGACATGGCTGCCACTACGTCTTGCTTGGTGATGCGGCCGTCTTTGCCGCTGGCTTTTACAAGTGCCGGATTGATATTGTTTTCTTTGATGATTTTTGCAGCAGCTGGAGATGCAGCGCCAGCTGCGTAGCTTGCTGGCTTGATAGGGTCTGGATTTGGAGCCGCAACTGCAGGTGCGGCAGCTGGCACAGCTTTGGCTTCTGGAGCTGGCGCAGCGGCAACGACTGGCGCACCCGCCGGGCGCGCGGCAGCGGTATCGATGAGGCAAACAACTTGCCCTACTTTGACGACGTCGCCTTCCGCAGCCTTGAGCGTAATGATGCCGCTTTCTTCTGCGGGTAATTCTAAGGTGGCTTTGTCTGAATCGACTTCAGCAATGGCTTGGTCTTTTTCGACGTAATCGCCATCGGCAACAAGCCAAGCGGCAATTTCTACTTCTGAGATCGATTCTCCCGGGCTCGGGACTTTCATTTCTAATAGTGACATACGATTTTATTTAAGGCTTACTTTGCGTAGGCAAAGAGGTCAGTGAATAATTGTTTCAAACGAATTTCGTGTAATTTTTTGGATCCTTCGGCACTCGCCGCGCTTGCAGGGCGGCAGATACCTACGAGTGGGAGCTGACGTAAATTCATGGCCATATGCATCCAGGCACCCATATTGGCGGGTTCTTCTTGTGCCCATAGGATGTTTTTGGCTTTGTATTTGGCTAATAGGGCATCGATTTGTGCAGTTGGCAACGGATAGAGTTGTTCTACACGGACAAAAGCCATGTTTTTGACGCCAAGTTCGGCTGCTTTTACTTTCATTTCGTAGTAAAACTTGCCGCTGCACAACACGACCGTATCTATATTTTTAACAACGGCGGTTGGGTCGTCGAGAACTTCTTGGAAGCTACCCTGTGCCATTTCTTCTAGGGTAGAGGTAGCGTCGGGGTAGCGCAAGAGCATTTTTGGAGAAAATACCACGAGCGGCTTTCTGAAGTCGCGCTTGATTTGACGGCGCAATAAATGGAAGTGATTGGCCGGCGTGGAGGTGTTGACAATTTGCATGTTGAGGTCGGCACATTGCTGTAAGAAGCGCTCCATGCGGCCGCTGGAATGCTCAGCGCCTTGCCCTTCGTAGCCGTGTGGCAACAACAAGACCAAACCACTTTGGGTGGCCCATTTGTCTTCTCCGGCCGAGATGAATTGATCCACCATAATTTGAGCGCCATTAAAGAAGTCGCCGAATTGCGCCTCCCAAATGGTGAGCCCAGATGGATGTGCTAAAGAATAGCCATATTCAAAACCGAGCACGCCGTATTCAGATAAATGCGAGTTGTAGATGGTAAATGGTGCCTGCTTGGCTTGAAGCATATTGAGCGTCAATACTTCTTCTTCGGTATCTTCGGTTTTAACCACGGCGTGGCGATGCGAAAACGTACCGCGCTCGACGTCCTGACCAGAAATACGAACGGCGTGGCCCTCTGCGAGCAGGGTGGCATAAGCCAACATTTCTGCAGAACCCCAATCGAGTTTGTCGTTCTCAATAGCCTGGAGGCGGTCTTCGAATATTTTGGCAATTTTTCTGAAATATTTTTTACCTTCAGGCAGGGTGGAGAGCTTGCGCCCGAGCTCAAGTAACTCATTTTTAGCAATGCCTGTTTGTGGCGATTTTTCAAAATCTTGTGCAGTGCCGTGGCGGTAATCTTTCCAGGTAAGGCTCAAAAAGTCGTAGACCAAAGCTTTATCTCTACTTCTTGATTGCTCGTATTCTTCTTCGAGAAATTGTTGGTAGTCTTGTTCAATTTGCTTGGCTTCTTCTGTGGTGAGCAACGCTTCTCTTTGCAGTTGTTCCAAATAGATTTCTCTCGGATTCGGATGCTTTGCTATGATGTTGTAGAGCTTCGGCTGGGTAAATTTAGGTTCATCGCCTTCGTTATGGCCGTATTTGCGGTAGCACAACAAGTCGATGAAAATATCTCGATGGAAAGCCTGACGGTATTCCATGGCAATTTCAATAGTGGTCACTACCGCTTCGATGTCGTCGCCATTGACATGGAAAACAGGGCAAAGGGTCGTTTTGGCAACATCGGTACAATACGTAGAGGTGCGTCCGTCGAGGTAATTGGTGGTGAAGCCAACCTGGTTATTGACTACAATATGGATCGTTCCTCCTGTTCGGTAGCCATCTAGGCCCGCCATCTGAATGGTTTCATAGACAATTCCTTGGCCTGCAATTGCGGCATCGCCATGAATAAGCACGGGGCAAACTTTGTCTTCGGTTTGGTAAACGTGGTCTATTTTAGCTCGGGCTATGCCTTCTACCACCGTATTGACCGCCTCGAGGTGTGAGGGGTTGGGGGCTAGGGTGAGGCCAATTTGCTGTCCGTTTTCTAAAGAGATCTGCGAAGTGAACCCTTGGTGGTATTTGACATCGCCATCGAAGGTCGTTTCAAAATCGAATTCTTTTCCTTCAAATTCTCTGAAGATGTCTCGGGGGCGCTTTTCAAAGATGTTGACGAGCGTATTGAGGCGGCCGCGGTGCGCCATTCCCATTACAAAATATTCCACACCCAGGGCAGCACCTTTGCGCACGAGTGTGTCGAGCGCCGGAATGAGACCCTCGCCACCTTCGATAGAAAAGCGTTTTTGACCCACAAATTTTTTGCCAAGGAAGGCCTCAAAGCCAGTTGCTTGGTTGAGTTTTTCGTAGATGTTCTTCTTGCGTTGGGGGTCAAAAACCGGACGGTTATTGAGTTCTATTTTGTTGCGAAACCAATCGATGCGTTCGGGGTCGCGCATGTACATGTATTCGATCCCAATTGACTGGCAATAGGTGAGCTCGAGGTGCGCAATGATATCGGAAAGTTTAGCGGGGCCAATACCAATTTGTTCACCGGCTTGAAAAACTTCGTTGAGGTCTTGGTCGCTCAACCCAAAATGCGTGATCTCTAGGTTGGGGCTGTGCTTGCGTCGCTCCCTGACCGGGTTGGTTTTGGTGAAGAGGTGCCCCCGTGTGCGATAGCCATTGATGAGGTTTATCACTTTGAATTCTTTGACGAAGTTTTCAGGAATGGCGCCATCTTGTTCAAAGTTGGTTTGGGCAAATTCAAAGCCCTCAAAAAATTTAGCCCAGCTGTGGTCTACACTATATGGGTCTTGTCGGTATTGTTGGTAGAGGTGGTCTATGGCGTTCACATCTGCGTTGCCAACGTAAGAAACTTTATCCATGTGATCTTTTATATACAAGACAAAATTACACAGAGTTCGGGCGCAACATGCACATTTTATGAAGCAATTGTTAAGCGATTTTTAGCATTAAGAACAAACCCTTTTTTAGCGTGTTAGATGGACATGACAACATCCATCTGTTTGGTCTTTCCTCATCAGCTTTTCGAGCAGCATCCTGCGTTTGCTGAGGTTCAGACTTTTTGGCTCATCGAAGACGATTTGTTTTTTACGCGCCTTGCATTCCACCGCAAAAAGTTGGCGTATCATCGTGCTTCTATGAGTTACTACGCAGAAAAACTACGGAGTAAAGGCTTTCAAGTGCGTTATATCACGCACAAAGACGCTCAATTGGCCGATGTTTTTCAAGAAATCAAGAAACAGACCACCCAAATTCAGCTCGTCGACCCGACTGATTATTTGCTGACCCGAAGAATTGAGCGCTTTGCTAAAATGCACCAAATTGAGCTCATTTGGCACGAGAACCCTTTATTTCTCAATACGCGCGCTACCAATGAGCAATTGCTCGGCAACAGGGGGGCACGTTTCTTACTTGCCGATTTTTACAAAAAGCAGCGCTCGCGTCTCGGTATCCTCCTTGAGGCAGATGGCCAACCAACAGGGGGGCGTTGGAGTTTTGACGCCGACAACAGAAAGGCCTTACCTAAAGGATTCGCATTACCTGATTTCCCACAATATAATAGCCAGTGGTCTGCCATTGCTGAGCAATCGATTACTGCCGAATTTCCGCACAACACTGGGAACCCGGATCTTTCGTATTATCCGGTGACACACCAAGAAGCAAAAGAGGCGCTGCATTATTTTGTACAGCACAATTTGGAATTTTTTGGCCCTTACCAAGATGCCTTTAGCACCGATGCGCCCTATGTATTCCATTCCAATTTATCTACCGCCCTCAACTCCGGTTTGCTCAGCCCACAACAAGTCATAGACGAAGTACTCTTGAGTTATCAGAAAGGCAAGGTGGGTATAGAAAGCGCCGAAGGATTCCTGCGGCAGGTGATCGGATGGCGGGAGTTTGTGCGGGCTATCTACGAGCGTGTTGGCGTACAGCAGCGCACTACGAATGCCATGGCACACGAACGAACTTTTACTTGGGAACAGTTGGGTACGCTGCCATTTTTAGAAAAGACCAAACATAAGCTCGAGCAACATGCGTATGGGCATCATATCGAGCGTCTTATGCTTCTGGGCAATTTCTTTTTCTTGTCTGAAATTCATCCGGACGAGGTGTATCGGTTCTTCATGACACATTTCATGGACGCCTATGACTGGGTAATGGTTCCGAACGTATACGGCATGAGCCAATATGCCGATGGAGGCCTCATGACCACCAAACCCTATTTTTCAGGTTCCAATTACCTCAAAAAGCAGGGCTTTAAAATAGATACAGAAGGAGCGGTCTTGTTTGATGCCCTTTTTTGGCATTTTGTAGACAAGCACCAAGAAAGGTTGCGCAAAAATTTGCGCACTGTTCAAATGGTTTCAAATTGGAACCGCATGTTGCCGCAAAAAAAAGCGGCGCACTTAGAGCGGGCCGCTTTGTATTTTCAAAAAGGTCTTTAATCCTTATAGTTTGATCACGCGTTGGGTGTATTGGTATCCGTTTTGAACAATTCTCACTTGATACATGCCTGCTTTTAAGCCTGCAATTTGGAAGCTATTGATGCCGTTTTGTATATTATTCAATTCTTGAATTTGCTTGCCATTGATATCTAGCAGCGCAATGCTATTTACGTTTTCTAAATCTTTTAGGTCTATAAACAGCACTTCGTTTGCAGGGTTCGGGTACACCTGAACTTGTGCTAATGGATGCTCGTCGAGGCCTACACCTGAGGTAATATTGATGCTGTAATCTTCGGTTTCGCCAAAGGTAGCGGGCCCACAAGGGGTAATTGCTCCGTCTGGTTGGTAAGAAATGCGAACACGCATGCGAACTTGCCCGGTTTGTGCACTCAGTGGAATAGTGACGTTAAAAGTGTTGGTCCAGCCGCTCCCTACTAAGACATAAGCAACTTGTTCTCCTGGGTCGTTGAAGTCAAAATCGTTATTGAAGTCGATCCAGGCGGCAATTTCGTCGTTGGTATAGGCGATCGATTGGGTGTTATCGAGAATAGCTGGCGTGATGGTCAGGGTGTAGGTATTCCCTTTTGCCAAAGCGGTGCTGATATTTGTATAATCGGTGTAGCCGTTGTTTCCACAAGCGGAGCTGTTATTGATGGTATTGAAACTCACGGTATTGATGTGCTCGTCGCAAACAGCACTTGCCGTGCAGGGGCCCGCAAGCGGGGTGCAAGGATCGGCAGAACCGCCAAATACCAAAATATTCTGATTAGCGGGGTCTAGCCAAGGCTTGAGTTGTTCTTCGGGGGTGGTTCCGTTGGCCGTCCAGTGGAAAGACATCTTGCCGTATTGGTCAGGTGCATTCGGCGAGGTGCAATAAGATGCGCCGCCAGTAAGCGTCCCGATGATGTAACCTGCTGCGCCGTCAAAGAGTGGAGAGCCAGAAGAGCCACCTTCCGTAACGCCGTGCCCGTTAGCGTTGGCCGTCCAGTTCACGCGCCAATGTGAACCCGCTGCACTGCCCCATTGGGTAGAAATGGTATTGCCTGTAAACGTAGAGATCTTTTTGATATCGCCAGCCGGGTGGTGGATACTTGCACCACCGGTAGTTGGGTTTGGGCTGGCATTCCAGCCATTCCAGTAAGCATTAAAGTTGGCTGATTTCAGGTTGTTGATGACGTTATTTTCGTTATTGGTATTGCCCAATCTGACGAGTAAGAAGTCTGAACCAGAATTGCCACCGCCATCGCCCGAATCGGCAATGCGCAAACAGCCAGAAATAAAGTAGTTGACCAAGGTGCCAACGGTTGTGGGGTTGGTGCATGTCTGCGCTTCGTAGCGAAATAAAAACTTCCATTGGTTCATGTTGGAAGCCGTAGCATTGACACCACAATGCAGTGCCGTCAAGAAATAGGGCTTGCAGTCTTGGGCGGTGTTATTGACTAAAGACCCAGAACACCAACCGGCTTGGTTGCCCTCCACCACATAAATACGCGCTACACCGCGTTTTTCGTCTTGCCACGGGTCGCCAACTGGTGTACAATTGACATTGACTTCGCAGGGGTCAGACTCATTGATTTTTTCTGCGCTGCCGTAACCCGTAGCGCGGTAGTTGTACATGATGCGGTCGAGGTAGATTTCGGACGGAGTGGTGTAGGCTGGCTCGGTAAGCGTCAGTAGATGTGTTGCTCCGCCACAAAGCGCTGCGTTTTGCATTTGGTGTACTTCGACGTCTGCGCTTGTCAATAACGGATGCACGTCTTGACCGTATAGATTTTGAATCCTTAGGGTGCTGCCACCGTGCAATACAAATTGCTCAAATAAATAACTCATTGCTTCGGCTCCGGGTGCGGAGATGATGATTTGCCATGTTCGGCTCCCGTCGGGGTTGGAGGTCCAAAGACCTGCGTTTTGTGGGCTAAGGTGCGTAGGAATAGCCACCCCAATTCGGTAAAGAACACCTTGTTTGTCTCGGAGGAGGTCTTCCTGAGCGAGGTCTTGAAGGTTCGGTGTTTGCAATTGAAGGGTAGGAATTTCTTTAGCGAGTTGAAAGGAGTGAGAAGGGCGCTGTGCCTCCTGGGCCAAAGCGGCAAATTGCAGGCCCAAAACAAGGAGGCCAAAGCGTAAAAATTTATTCATAGTTTGATGAGTTTGTTGTAATTTCATCAAAAATAATGTTTTCTAGGTAAACCAAATGCACAGAATTTGTTTAGTTGAAGACGAGCTGAGCCTCCGAGACATGATCACCCTCAACCTAGAATTAGAGGGCTATGTAGTCGAGGCCTATGCCGATGGCGCGTCAGCAAATGCGCTTTTTTCAAAGCCATTTCATTTTGACTTAGTCATACTCGATGTCATGCTGCCTCATTTTTCAGGTTTTGATCTCTGTAAAGAAATCCGCAAGCACGCGTCGGTACCCGTTTTGTTTCTTTCTGCTAAAGGCACTACTTCCGACCGCGTTGCTGGGCTCAAACTTGGCGCCAACGACTACCTCGTTAAACCCTTCGACCTAGAAGAACTTTTATTAAAGGTGCAAATCTTGATCAATGGTTCTGTTCAAAATGAGCAGCCCACTGCCCAACAAATTGGCGCGCACCAAGTAAATTTTACGACTTTCGAGGTGAGAAATCTGCAAGGAAACTTAATCCATACTTTTACAAAAAGAGAGGTACAATTACTAGAGCTCTTTATGGAGAAGGAAGGAAAGGTGGTGTCTCGCAATGAAATTCTAGACCGTCTTTGGGGCGCAGAGCAAATTCCGACGTCTCGCACCATCGATAATTATATCTTAGCCTTCAGAAAATTATTCGAACCCGACCCCAAAAATCCGCAGCACTTTTATTCGATCAGGGGGGTGGGCTATAAGTTTTTGAGGGGGTAAAAGCTAAGCCGCCTGACGCTTTTCTCGAAACAGAATCATAAATAGAACCGCAACAACGAGGGCGTAGCCTGCAAAAAGTAGCCATGCACCGTTCCAGTTGGTTTGGCCATCGGGTAAAATGTAATATTTCCCGATGAGGAAACTACTCGCTACGGTTCCAATGTATGCGCCAATGCCGTTGGTCATCATGATGAACAATCCTTGCGCACTTGAGCGGATACTACTGTCCGTGTTCGATTCTACAAACATAGAGCCCGAAATCAGGAAGAAATCAAAGGCCATTCCGTAAACAATACAACTCAAGACAATCAGCGGTAGACCAAAGGTGGTTTCGCCGTAGGCGAAGAATCCGTAGCGCAAGACCCAGGCAAACAGGGCGAAGAGCATCACATTTTTGATGCCAAAGCGCTTTAAGAAGAAAGGGATGGTGAGGATAAATATCGTTTCTGAAACTTGAGAAATGGAGTAGATAATGGTGGAGTATTTTTCGACTAAAGTACCTTTCGGAAAACTGCTGAGGTAGGTATCTCCGTACATGTTGGAGAGCTGCAAGGCAGCCCCGAGCAGGATCGAAAAAACAAAGAATAATGCCATGCGGTAATTGGCAAATAATTGAAAGGCGTCTAACCCCAACTGAGAGAACACTGATTTTTTCTCGCTTGTTTTGCCTTGAGGTAAACAGGCGGGTAAGGTGAAGGCGTATAGGCCGAGCAACAGCGCGCCTGCCCCTGCAATGTAAAACTGATCTGCGGTGGCTTTGCTGCCGCTCAGGTTGGTGAGCCACATTGCGGCAATAAAACCAATGGTGCCCCATACACGGATCGGCGGAAAATCTTTTTGAACCTCGAGTTGGTTCATCTTCAAAATGCGGTAAGATACCGAATTCGATAAAGAGATGCTGGGCATATAAGCGAGCATACCGCCAAAGACAATCCAGTACAGCAATTCGTATTCAGCCATATTTTGGAGGGCTGGAAAAGCGCCTTGCAAAGCAGAAATATTCGGGATCAAGAGCATGAACGCACCGTAAACGAGGTGTAAAATGCCGTAGAGTCTTTCTGCGCGCAGCCATTTGTCGGCAATGATACCAATGATGGAAGGCATAAGAATAGAGGAGAGCGCAAGGGTCGAGAAGATGGCGCCAAATTGCGGAAAAGTCCAGCCTTTGCCATCGGTGCAGTACGTACCTATGGTGGTGAGCCAAGCGCCCCAAACAAAAAATTGAAGAAAACTAACTAGCGTGAGCCTAGTTTTGATTGCGGCGGTTGAGTTCATCTCTTATTTTTGAGGCAAGTTCGTAATCTTCGTTTTCGAGGGCCTCTATTAGTTGGGTCTCTAGCTCTTCTGTGGCGTAGATATCCCATTCATTGGGGGCGTTCTCGTCTTGTTCAAAGATATCATTTTCGTCGAAATCGTAGGGTTCGTTGAAGTCTGAGGGTGAACTGCCGCTAACGGCATCGAGAATGCGGTCTAGGGTAAATATTTTGGCATTAAAGCGCACGCCAATGGCGATGGCATCTGAAGTACGAGAATCGATTTCGGTAATGATGCCGTCTTGTTCGCAAATGAGTTTGGAGAAGAAAACGCCATCTTTGAATTTGTAAATCAGAATTTCTTTGATTTCTACACCAAAAGCCAAACTAAATGCCCTAAAGAGGTCATGGGTAAGCGGCCGCGAAGGTTGCATATTTTCCAGCTCGACGGCAATAGCTTGGGCTTCGTAGCCACCAATAACAATTGGAAGTTTGCGCAAGCCATCCGTTTCTTTGAGCGTCAGCACATAGGAGCCAGACTGCGTTTGACTATATTCAATACCCGTTATCTCTAAACTGACTTTTTGCATTCGGGTGGCTTCTACGAAAAATACGGATTAATGTTGCGCAGCCTTGAAGCGCTTCACCGCTTCGGTAAAGCGTGGCAAAACTTCAAAGGCATCACCAACAATTCCGTAGTCAGCAGCCTTGAAGAAAGGCGCCTCGGCATCTGTGTTGATCACGACAATGACTTTTGAACCATTGACGCCTGCAAGGTGCTGAATGGCACCCGAAATGCCGGCTGCAATGTATAAGTTCGGGCGAATGGCTACACCGGTTTGGCCAACGTGCTCGTGGTGAGGGCGCCAGCCGATGTCGGCAACTGGCCGTGAACAAGCGGTGGCTGCGCCAAGGGCTGTGGCTAAATCTTCGACTACTCCCCAGTTCTCAGGACCCTTGAGCCCGCGGCCTGCAGAAACAACGCGTTCTGCCTCGGGCAACGGAATAGCGCCTTCTGGTTTTTTGGTGGCTTTAACGGTAATGGCACTTGCGCCAGCTTGGCTATCAAAAGCCTCTACTGCACAAGAAACGCTGTTGGCTTCTGGCTGAATACTATTGGGTAGCAACGAGATAATACGCGTGGCGGAGTTGACTTGAACGTATCCGAATGCTTTGCCAGAAAATACATTGACTTTGACATTGCCATTGGCTTCTGGCAGTGCAACAGCACCGGCAACAAGCCCAGCTTTTAAGCGCACAGACAAGCGTGGCGCAACGGCTTTGCCGATGAGGTCATGAGAAAAGATAATGGTTGTGGCGCTAACTTTTTGCGCAGCAGCAGCTACGAGCTTTACCAATTGGCTTGGGTCTTGACCGTCGAGGCTGCTGTCTTGATAAACGACAGACGCACCGTAGTTGCCGAGTGAAGCCAGTACCGATGCGTCGGCACCACTGTTGGTGACTACTGCGACATCAGCACCTAATTTTTTGGCGTAAGTAACGGTTTCTAAAGCTGCTTTAGACAAACCATTTGCTGAATTGATGTAAACGAGATTCATGGGCGTAAAGCTTAAATGACTTTGGCTTCGTTGTGCAAAAGTGCAACGAGCTCGTCGAGGTTATTTGGATCGATGAGTTTGACAGAAGATTTGGCTGCAGGCATGCTGTAGCTGCTGTAAGTGGTGAGTGCGTCGAGCGCTACCGGAGCCACCACGTTGAGTGGTTTGGTGCGCGCCGCCATAATGCCGCGCATGTTTGGGATGCGCTGCTCGGCCATTCCTTTTGCACAGCTGATAACCACCGGCGTCTGCACCTCTATCTCTTGTACACCGCCTACAATTTCTCGTTCGGCTTTGACCGTAGTACCTTCTAAATCTAATTTGGCGGCTACCGAAACAAATGGAAGATCGAGCGCTTCGGCGAGCATGCCGGCTACTTGAGAGCCATTGTAGTCAATGGTTTCTTTACCAGTTAGGATGAGGTCAAAACCTTTTCCTTTGGCAAATTCGGCAATTTGCATGGCCGTAAAATAGGCGTCTGTGGCAGGCGCATCGATGCGGACTGCGTCGTCGGCACCAATAGCGAGGGCCTTGCGAATCACGGCGTCGTCAGCGGCAGTGCCTACAGTAATGATGGTAACGTTACCACCTTGCGCTTCTTTAAGCTCAAGGGCACGCACTAAGGCATACCATTCGTCATAAGGGTTGACAATATATTGGACGCCGTTTTCGTCGAATTGCGTATTACCGTTGGTAAAAGCAATTTTGGACGTGGTGTCTGGGGCTTTAGAAATACAAACAAGGATGTTCATGAGTGTTGATTTAATGCGGTGCAAAGTTAAGTAAAATTGCAAAAAGGATACTTGAAAAGAAGGTCAATAAGGCTACTTTTTTTAGTTCGGGGTCGAGGCTTGCGGGCGTTTGGTTGTCGAGTACGCGCTTGAGATGCAAAACAAAGCCCAAAGAGGGCAAAAGTGCTGCAAAAAGCCAATAGTTATAGGTGTTAAACGCGAGCAAATACACTGTAAAAAACCAAGTAGCAAGGCCAACGCTCACCAAAAAAACATGATAAAGCTTCCCGCGCTCAAAGCCTAACTTAACAACCACCGTGCGCTTTTGCATTTGCGCATCGTTGTGAATGTCTCGGAGGTTATTGAGGTTCAAGACGGCCGTGCTCCAGGCGCCAATGCTAATTGCCGGAAACAACACCAACCATTCAAAGCCTTCGCCGTAGAGCCCAAACACACCAATGACACTTACTAGGCCAAAAAAAACAAAGACCATGATGTCTCCGAGCCCGCGGTAGCCATAGGCGTTTTTACCGACGGTGTAGGTAATGGCCGCGGCAATGCAAGCGAGTGCTAAAAGAATATAAAAATAGATGGCCTTAGTGGAAAGGTTGGGCACACTCAGTTTGATGAGGTAAAGCGCGCTGAATAAGGAGCACACACCGACCACCCACATGCCCACTTTCATTTGGCTGGCCGTAAGTTGCCCGCTTTGGATGGCGCGCGCCGGGCCCACTCTTTGCGCATTGTCTGTGCCTTTTTGGCTATCGCCGAGGTCGTTGGCAAAATTAGAGAGCACCTGAAAACCAATTGTCGTGAACAGGGCCAGGCCAAAAATAAGGCCATCAAAGGCGCCAATGAGCGCTGCCAAACCCGTACCGACAATGATTCCTGAAAGGGAGAGCGGAAGCGTTCTGAGGCGCGCCGCATGAAGCCATGCTTTGATCATTTTTTAAAAATTGGTACCGTACTGCAGGGCTCGCCGTACATAATGGTTTTGACTAAAGGTTGTAAGAAGCGCACCAAATAAGACATCGCAAAGGCGGGGTCTTGGATGTCGGCGCAGCCTTTGATAATCACGCGCTGATCTTGTATGGTACTGATATCTAAGGAGCAAATTTCTTCCGAAATCAAGGCTTTTGCGAGTTCTAATTCAGAACCCACTTGGCTATATACGTTTTCTTTTTGCAAAGCCGAACTCACGAGCATAAAAGCCCAAGTTGGGATAATGGCGTCGGTGCTGCAGTAAATATAGACGGCTTTTCCTTTATAACTTGCCCAGTTGTGGTCTTTGATCCAGGCCCTGAAGTCTTTTTCTTTGAGTACAAAACCCTGCCAAAGTTGTGCGGCGAGGTCTATGCCAAGCAGTGGCATTTTGGGCTTAAAAGCTGCGAGGTCTAGCTGGACTAAACCGCTTTCCTTGACTTTGTTTTTGATTTGCTCTTCCACGCCCTAAAATTAGTCGTTCTTTTTGTATTCGTAAACAACAACCGGAGGCTTTTGGTTCTCTTGTTCCTGCTCTTGCTCTTGTTCAATGGCGCGTCGGAGGTCTCCTTCGAAGTCTGGCGGTTCTATTCCGAGTTCTTTTTCGATTTCAAATTGATATTTGGGGCGTTGTGGGCCCTGCTTTCGGTAAACAATAGCCAAAACAACCCCCACAATGAGCCCAGACAAATGCCCTTGCCAAGAAACGCGCGGTTGGGTCGGAAAGATACCCCATATCATTGATCCGTACAGAAAAATAATAAACAAAGACAGTGCCTGTAGTGGCAAATATTTGCGCAGCACGCCAGAGGTAAATAAAAAACCGGCCAACGCATAAATAACGCCACTCATGCCAATGTGTATGGCGCCGTTGCTACCGCCAATGAACCACAAACCAAGGCCAGTAAAGATCCATGAAAACAGAAAAACCCGCCAGGCTATGGTCTTGTATGAGTAGAACAAAAGCGTCAGTAGTAAAAAGGTAGGCAAACTGTTGTTGAGGATGTGCATGATATCGTTGTGGGCATGTATCCAGGGCATCCAAATAATACCGCGCAAACCGCGTGTGCTGAGCGCCTCCAGACCGTAGCGCTGTAAATCTGTGGTAAAAAGGAAGTCTGCCCAATAACTTAACCACATAATGACGAGCACCAATAGCGCCGGCAACATGGCTGGTTTGAGGCTATATTCAAAATTGGGCTCAGGTCTCATGAATCCAATAAGTCAAGTTTTGTGCCACGCGCTTTTTGCTGACAGAGTGGCATGAAGGAGATAAATTTAAATTTGTAGCGTGAGCTTTAGTTGTCCTCCAAGGCCCACTTGGATGATTTTCATGAGAGTTGAAAGCCTAATGTCTGAAGCGTTGTTTTCAATGCGCGAAATGTACGATTTGTTTGTCCCACATTTTAGTGCTAATTCTTCTTGTGTAAGACCTTGTTTTTTTCTTGCTTCTTCAATGAGTACCCCAATTTTAAATGCCTCAAATTGTTGTTCCCAAGCAGTTCTGTTTGGAGAACCAACTTGACCATATTTTTCATCGAGTAATTGATCAAAAGTTGTGGTGTTAAGTTTGCTTTTCATATTTGTATTCCTCATGTATTTTTATGGCTCTTTTTATTTCCCTTTTTGAAAGTTTATTTGACTTTTTTTGATAGGCATTTCCCAAAACAATCACATTCCCAACATCAAAAAAACAGAATATACGAAAAGTGTTACTTTCTGCCTCTACACGGATTTCGTAGATTCCTTTGGTTGTTTCAACATGTTTAAAAAATCGCTTTGGAATTCTGTCAAGTTCACGAATCAATTGTATCGTCCACTCAATTTTTAATTTTACAAACTCTGGTTGTTGATTATAAAAATCAAAAAAATAGCTTTTGTAAATAACAATTTGTCTTCGCTCCATCAAAGTTAACTATTTAGACAACATTTTCAAAAAAAAAAACACGTCAAAGTTAATTTTGAGCGACCGAATGGAGTTCAGTAAAAATACGTGGCTAGATCAAAAAAATCACAACACCCGAAACATCGCCAAAATACGCCCAGTATCTGCTGAGATATACGCACTGCTGTCAAAGGGGAATTCCATGCTAATGAAGCCACAAGTTTTGAGTGCATGGGGAGAGTGGGCTAAATTCATCACGAGGTCACTGAGGCCTTCGTTGTGGCCAACTACTAAAATTTCTTCTGAGCTATTTAGGGCACAAATCAGTTTCAATATTTCTTCCTTTTCAGCTAAGTAAAGCTCATCGATGAATTGAATACTGGCTTCAGGCCACAAATCTTGAATTTCGGCGAGTGTTTGGCGGGTGCGCATAGCGCTGGAGCACAAAATGATATTGGGTTCAATAGGATGTGCTTTCAGGAAGGTTTTGAGTTCATTTATTTGCTCGTAGCCACGGGGCAATAGTTCACGGTCAAAGTCTAGACTTGTAGGTGAAAGAGGATTCGTTTTGGCGTGGCGTAAGAGGTGGAGTTTCATATACTTTTTATTTCACCAACACTTCGTACTTCCCCCTCGTGTAAATCAGGATGCCGATCACGACGCCCGTTGTGTTGGCGAGGGCATCTAAAATGGAAGGTTGGCGGCCGGGGATGAGGCCTTGGCCAAATTCTAAGAAGATGCCAAAGAAAATTATGGTGGTAAAAAGCAACCAACGCGGCCAGCGTTGGAAGACGATAAGCGTATTGAGGCTGAGAATGGCGTAGGCAAAGCAGTGGCCAATTTTGTCATTTTCATAGGCCTGGAAGTTCATATTTCTGGGCGGCAGTAAGGAAAGAATGACAATTCCTAGCACTGTTAAAACCCAGGTGATTCGAAAGAAAAGTTTCCAGTTCATTGCTTTCATTTCTTCCATTCCTCAAGCGTTGGCAAAATGGCATCTTTTTCAGAGAGGAGGATTTCTGAAGAAGGTATTTGCCAATCGATGCCGAGTGCAGGGTCGTTGTATAAAATGCCACCTTCGTGGGCTTTGCTATATACGTTGTCTACTTTGTAGGCGAAAACAGCGGTTTCTGAAAGCACAACAAAGCCATGGGCAAAGCCTCTGGGTATAAAAAACTGCTTTTTATTGGCTTCGCTGAGGATGGTTTTGTGGTGTTTGCCATAGGTGGGTGAATTTGGCCTGATATCTACCACCACATCCAACACCTCTCCTTGCAACACCCGCACTAATTTGGCTTGCGCAAACTCGCCTTCCTGGAAATGCAAACCGCGCAAGACCCCCCGGCTAGATTTTGATTCGTTGTCTTGAATAAAAGTAATAGGGGCCACCTGCTCATCGAACCAACTTTGCTTGAAAGATTCCATGAAGTAGCCACGTGCATCTTCAAACACATTTGGTTCTAATTCATACAAACCTTCAAATGGAGTACTAATTAACTTCATTTGTCAAAGCGTTTGAGTAAATACTGACCGTAGCCTGTTTTTGACAGGTCATTAGCCAATTTAATCACTTGCATTTTGTCAATAAAGCCCATTTCATAGGCAATTTCTTCCAGACAAGCTATTTTGAGGCCTTGGCGCTTTTCAATGGTTTGGATAAAACTGCCCGCTTCAAGTAATGATTCATGGGTGCCGGTGTCTAGCCAAGCATAACCACGGCCCATGAGTTCTACGCGCAGGTTATCTTGGTGCAAATAGTGCTCATTGACGGTCGTTATTTCTAATTCGCCACGGTGTGAGGGCTTGATTTGCTGGGCAACTTGTACCACATCGTTGGTATAAAAATAAAGCCCAACTACGGCGTAGTTAGATTTAGGCTCATTGGGTTTCTCTTCAATGGAAATGACCTTTCCGTTGACATCAAACTCCGCCACGCCGTAGCGCTCAGGGTCAGAGACCCAATAGCCAAACACGGTAGAAGCGCGGTCTTCTTGCACGTTGGCTACAGCTTTTTGCAAGAGTTTAGAGAGGCCTTGGCCGTAAAAAATGTTGTCTCCGAGAACCAAACAGACGTCGTCTGCGCCAATGAAATCTTTGCCAATGATAAACGCTTGTGCCAAACCATCTGGTGAGGGTTGTTCGGCATAGCTAAATTGGATACCGAGTTCTTCGCCAGAGCCTAATAACTTCTTGAAAAAAGGGAGGTCGTCGGGGGTGGAGATGATGAGGATTTCTTGGATGCCCGCCAACATGAGTACTGAAATAGGGTAGTAGATCATGGGCTTGTCATAAATGGGCAAGAGTTGCTTTGAAACCCCTTTGGTAATAGGGTGCAAGCGCGTGCCCGACCCTCCGGCTAATACTATTCCTTTCATGGCTTAACGGTTGGCATACATTTGTTCGTAATAGGTTTGGTAGGCACCGCTGGTTACCTTGGCAACCCATTCTTGGTTGTTGAGGTACCAGTCTACGGTGTTGTTGAGGCCTTGCTCAAAGGTAATGGATGGCTTCCAGCCTAGTTCGGTCTCAAGTTTGGTAGCGTCAATCGCGTAGCGCTTGTCGTGGCCAGCGCGGTCGGTCACAAAGGTGATTAATTTTTCAGATTCGCCTTTTTCTCGATTCAGTTTTTGATCCATTAACTGACACAGAAAACGAACCAATTCAAGGTTGGTCCATTCGTTGAGGCCGCCTACGTTGTAAGATTCGCCAACGCGGCCGCCATGAAAAATGGTGTCAATGGCGCTGGCGTGGTCTTCTACCCAAAGCCAGTCACGGATATTGTCGCCTTTGCCGTAAACGGGTAGGGGTTTTTCGTTGATGATATTATGAATCATCAGCGGAATGAGTTTTTCTGGAAAATGATGCGAGCCGTAGTTGTTGGAGCAATTGCTCATTTTGATAGGCAAACCGTAGGTGTGGTAATACGCACGTACGAAGTGGTCCGAAGACGCTTTGGAGGCAGAATAGGGGCTGCGCGGGTCGTAAGGCGTGGTTTCTTCGAACAAGCCGGTATCGCCAAGGCTGCCATAGACTTCGTCTGTAGAGACATGATGAAAAACGTGCCCGCTTTCATTGCCCCAAGCGGCGCGCGCAGCTTGTAAGAGCTGCACGGTACCCACTACGTTGGTCATGACAAACTCCATGGGGCCTTCTATGGAGCGGTCTACATGGCTTTCTGCTGCCAAGTGAATGACGTCTGTAATTTGGTGGCTTTCAAAAATGCGTTGCAAAGCGGCTGCGTCGCAGATATCGGCGCGCTCAAAGCGGTAGTTGGGGGCGCTTTCGACGTCTTTGAGGTTTTCGAGGTTTCCAGCATAAGTGAGCTTATCGAGATTTACTACCAAATAGTCTGGGTAGTTGTTGACCAAGCGGCGTACAACATGAGAGCCAATAAAGCCTGCGCCGCCTGTAACTAAAATGTGTTTGGTGAAGTTCATTTGAATTCAGTTTCTATTTTACAAAGACCAATAGGTGAGGTCTTGAATTTGATTGCGGTAAGTGCCCTTTACATCTACTAATATACCTTTGCCATCTTTCAATAAAGTCTTGAAATACGCTTCGTTGTAGGCGGCAAATTCATCGTGATTGACCGCCACAATAATGGCGTCGTAGTCTGAGCGGAGCGTGCTGTTAAGGCTTACGCCGTATTCGTGTTCCATTTCTGAGGAGTCGGCATGGGGGTCTGCTACATCTACATTGATCTGAAAAGAGCGGAGCTCTGAAACTACGTCAATCACTTTAGAATTGCGGATATCAGAGACATTTTCTTTGAAGGTGGCACCCATTACCAAAACGTGTGCTTCTTGGATCATTTTGCCTTGGGCAATGATTTTTTTGGCGGTTTGCTTGCCAATGTAAAAGCCCATGGAGTCATTGACATAGCGCCCAGAATTGATGACCTTGCTGTGGTAACCCACTTGCATGGCTTTGTGCACCAAATAATAGGGGTCAACGCCAATGCAATGCCCGCCCACAAGGCCAGGGTAGAAGTGCAAGAAGTTCCATTTGGTACCTGCTGCTTCGAGTACGTCAAACGTATTGATGCCCAATTTATTAAAAATAATAGACAACTCATTGACCAACGAAATATTGACGTCTCTTTGGGTGTTCTCGACAATTTTGGCCGCTTCGGCCACTTTGATGCTGGGTGCACGGTGCACGCCTGCCGCCACCACGAGTTCATAGGTTTGGGCAATTTGGTCTAGCGATTCAGCACAGCAGCCCGACACAATTTTGATGACATTTTGCAGCGTGTGGTGCTTGTCTCCGGGGTTGATGCGCTCTGGCGAGTAGCCCACCATAAAATCTTCTCTGAATTTGAGCCCCGATACTTCTTCCAAAATAGGAATGCAGTCTTCTTCGGTGCAACCGGGGTAAACCGTCGATTCAAATACCACGTAATCGCCTTTTTTGAGTACTTGCGCCACGGTGCGGCTTGCGCCGAGCAGGGGTTTGAGGTCGGGGAGGTTGGTGTCGTCTATAGGGGTAGGAACAGCTACAATAAAAAAGGTGGCCTCTTGTAAGTCTGCTATATTCGAGCTAAAAGTGATGTCTCGGTTTTGGAAATCTGAGGCGCTGAGCTCGCGGCTAGGGTCTTCACCCCTTTGCATTTGGGCAATACGCGTAGCGTTGATATCAAAACCAATGACTTTGATGCGCTTGGCAAATTCTAGGGCAATGGGCAGGCCCACGTAACCCAAGCCAATAACGGCGAGTTTGGTATTTTTATCGAGGAGGTCTTGGTAGATCATGGCGAGTTATTGATTCGTAAATTGCGTGTCGCGCACTTGGTAGATGCGCTCAATGATATCCACTACTTTCATGCCTTCGAGTGCATTGGTAGTGGGCGCTGTTCGGCCTTTGAGGGTGTCTATAACGTTGGTGATGACATAATTGTGGTTGGCTGCTGAGCCTTTGTAAGGGCCGTAGTCGTTGCCAGGGTTGGTGGGGGCTAACTCAGGCATTTCATAGCCTTTAATATTACACACCTCTACTTCGTTCATGTATTGCCCGCCAATTTTTACCGAGCCGTTTTGGCCTATGATGGTCATCGAAGATTCTAAGTTTTGGTTGGCTACTGACGTAGAATAATTGAGGCTACCCATGCCGCCATTTATAAAGTCAAAACTGACAAAGCCGGAGTCTTCAAAATCGGTGTAGTCTTGGTGGTTGAAGTCGGCAAACTTGCCTTGAATGTTGGTGATGTCTCCAAACAACCAATACATGATGTCAATAAAATGGCTAAACTGCGTAAAGAGCGTGCCGCCGTCTAAATCTTTGGTGCCTTTCCAGCCGCCTGCTTTGTAATAGCGCTCGTCGCGGTTCCAGTAGCAATTGAGCTGAACCATATAGATGTCGCCCAAAACTTTGCGCTCAATGAGGTCCTTGATCCAGACAGAAGGTGGCGAATAGCGGTTTTGCATCACGCAAAACACTTGCTTGGAGGCTTGTAGTGCTTTGTAAATGACTTGCTCGCAACTTTCTTTACTGAGGCCCATGGGTTTTTCACAAACCACATGTTTTTTGGCTTCCAGGGCCAAGAGCGCCTGCTCGGCATGCAAGCCGTTTGGGGTGCATACATTCACAACGTCAAATGCTAGGTTGCTAGCAAGTAGTTCGTTGATGTCCTTGAAAAACGGAACACCAAAATCTTGGGCCTCGCAGGTTTCTATGCCACGCGGGTCTACGAGCGCTACGAGCTCGCCTTCGGCGTCGCGGCGTATCATTTCGGCGTGGCGCTTACCGATATGCCCGGCGCCAACTACGGCAAATTTAATTTTACTCATCTATTCTATTTACTAATCCGTTGGATAATTGGTAGTGTTGGCCACTTTCTGGGCATATGGCGCGCCCGTCGGTGTCAAATTGAAGGCGATGGCCATATTCGGACATCCAGCCCATTTGTCGGGCGGGGTTGCCCACCACCAATGCATAGGCCGGTATTTCTTTGGTGACTACCGCGCCAGCACCAATAAAAGCAAAGGCGCCAATGTTGTGGCCGCATACAATAGTGGCGTTGGCCCCAATGGTAGCGCCTTTACCCACGTGTGTGCGCAAGTAACTGTCTTTGCGGTTCACCGCACTGCGTGGGTTGAGCACATTGGTGAACACACAGCTTGGGCCCAGAAAAACGTCGTCGGCGCAGCTGACGCCTGTGTAAATGCTTACGTTGTTTTGCACCTTCACGTTGCTGCCTAGTACTACGTCTGGAGAGATGACCACATTTTGCCCAATATTGCAGTTTTCGCCAAGTTGGCAACCCGGCATAAGGTGAGAGAAATGCCAAATCTTGGTGCCGTCGCCAATTTGGCAATCGTCGTCAATAACAGCAGTAGGGTGGGCAAAGTAGCGCATTATTTCTGGATGTAATTGTCAAAGTTATGGTGTTCAGTTTGGCGCAGCTCTTCTTCTGTTAAGCATTTGAAGTAGGCGTAGGTGCGCTTTAGGCCCTCGGCGCGGTCAATTTTGGGCTCCCAATTCAAGAGCGCACGCGCTTTGGTAATGTCGGGTTGGCGCTGTTTGGGGTCATCTACAGGTAAATCTTTGTAAATCACTTTTTGCGTAGTGCCTGTAAGGGCAATGATTTCTTCTGCAAATTGCGCAATAGTAATTTCATCGGGGTTGCCAATATTGACAGGCTGGGCGTGGTCTGAAAACAACAAACGCACAATGCCTTCAATGAGGTCATCTACGTAGCAGAAAGAGCGGGTCTGGGAGCCATTGCCAAAGATGGTGAGGTCTTCGCCCCTGAGTGCTTGACCAATGAAGGCAGGCAATACACGGCCGTCATTGAGACGCATGCGTGGGCCATAGGTATTGAAGATGCGGACAATGCGCGTTTCTAGCCCGTGGTAGGTGTGGTAGGCCATGGTCATCGCTTCTTGGAAGCGCTTGGCTTCGTCGTAGACGCCACGCGGCCCAACTGGGTTTACGTTGCCCCAGTAGCTTTCTGGCTGCGGGTGCAATGTTGGGTCGCCATAAACCTCAGAGGTAGAGGCAATGAGCAGGCGCGCACCCTTGGCGCGCGCCAAACCCAAACAATTATGGATGCCCAAAGACCCTACTTTGAGGGTTTGGATAGGAATTTTTAAGTAATCGATAGGGCTGGCTGGTGAGGCAAAGTGTAAAATATAGTGCAGCTCACCAGGTACATGGATGTACTTGCTGACGTCGTGTTTGTGGAACTCAAAGTTGGGGTTGCCAAACAAGTGCTCGATGTTTTTGAGGTTGCCGGTGATGAGGTTGTCCATGCCAATGACCCTATAGCCGTCTTGGACAAAACGATCACAGAGGTGTGAACCTAAAAAGCCGGCTGCTCCGGTGATGAGCATATTTTTCATATTCTCTCGATGGTATTGCGGCCAATACTGCTATAGTAGAAACCATGTTGGGTCATTTGCTGGGCATCATAGAGGTTGCGCCCATCAAAAATTACGGTGTCGGTCATGAGGTCTTTGAGGGCAACAAAATTGGGGTTTCTGAAGATGCCCCATTCTGTACAGATGAGCAGTGCGTCGGCATTTAATGCGGCATCATATTCATCTTTGGCATACTTAATTCGGTCACCTAACACACTTTTTACGTTAGGCATGGCCTCAGGGTCAAAAGCACATACCTCTGCACCCTCGTTCATAAGTGCTTCAATGAGGGCCAAGGCCGGCGCCTCGCGGATGTCGTCGGTGTCTGGCTTAAAGGCCAGGCCCCAAACTGCTATGCGCTTGCCCTGCAGGTTTCCTCTGAAATAGTTCAGGATGCGCGGCAGTAAAATGGTTTTTTGGTGGTCATTGACTTCCATCACGGCCTTTAAAATCTTGAACTCATAGTGCTGCTCTTGGCCAGATTGCGCAAGTGCTTGCACGTCTTTAGGGAAGCAAGAGCCTCCATAGCCAATGCCTGGGAACAAAAAGCGCTTGCCAATGCGGGCGTCGGCACCTATGCCAATGCGCACTTGGTCTACGTCTGCACCTACCAACTCGCAGAAGTTGGCAATTTCGTTCATGAAGGTAATCTTGGTGGCCAAAAAAGCGTTGGCTGCATATTTGGTCAGCTCCGCAGACTTTTCGTCCATGATATAGATAGGGTTGCCCTGGCGAACAAACGGTTTGTAGAGCGCCTCCATAATTTCTGCAGCACGGCTGTCTGAGCAGCCAATGACCACGCGGTCAGGCTTCATGAAGTCTGAGACCGCAAAACCTTCGCGTAAAAACTCTGGGTTAGATACCACTGCAAATTCGGTGTGTGCATTTTTGGCAATAGCCGCCTGTACTTTTTCGGCGGTACCCACCGGCACGGTGCTTTTGTCTACAATTACTTTGTAGTCCGTGATGAGTTTGCCGAGTTCTTCGGCTACGCCCAATACGAAGGAGAGGTCGGCAGCGCCATCTGCCCCCGGAGGGGTAGGGAGGGCCAAGAAAATAATTTCTGCTTGGGCAATGCCTTCGGCAAGGTTAGAGGTGAAGTGCAAGCGCCCGGCCTTGATGTTGCGTTCAAAGAGCACATCGAGCTCAGGCTCATAGATTGGGATTTGCCCTGCTTGCATTTGGGCTACTTTTTGGGCGTTGTTGTCAATGCACACTACCTGGTTGCCCATTTCGGCAAAGCAGGTGCCCGTGACCAAACCTACATAACCTGTGCCTATTACTGCAATTTGCTTCATTTGAAAAAAGATATAACGGAGTCGATGATGTATTGTTGTTGGGCTTCGTCCATTTCTGTATGTATGGGCAAGGAAAGGACTTCCGAGCAAAGATGTTCAGAAATGGGTAAATGTAAATCTTGCACTCCAAAATTGGCGAACATTTGTTGTTGGTGCGCCGGGATGGGGTAGTAGATCATGGTGGGCACTCCTAAATTTTTGAGGTGTGCTTGTAAGGCAGCTCTTTTACCGCCGTGCACCTTTAGTGTATATTGATGGAACACATGCGTAGAATCTGTTGTGCGTTCCGGGATGCTGAGGCCTGCAATGTCCGTAAAAGCAGCATCAAAGGCTGCTGCCACCGCTTGTCGTGCGGCAGTGTAAGTATCTAAATGGCTCAGTTTAATACGCAGAATGGCTGCTTGTAGGGTGTCTAGCCTTGAGTTGCAGCCCACTACGTCATGTACATACTTGACTTTCTGGCCGTGGTTGGCAATCATCTTTATTTTTTGAGCCAGCTCGGCATCTTGGGTGTATAGTGCACCGCCATCGCCATAGCAACCTAAATTTTTGCTCGGGAAAAACGAGGTGCAGCCAATGTGGCCAATAGTGCCAGTTTTGACGCGCTCTCCGCTGGTGAGTGTATAGTCTGCGCCAATGGCCTGGGCGTTGTCTTCTACCACAAACAAGTTGTGTTTTTGAGCAAGCGCCATAATGGCATTCATATTGGCCGCTTGGCCATAGAGGTGCACTGGCACAATGGCTTTGGTGCGTGGGGTAATGGCCGCTTCAATTGCGGCAGGGTCTATGCAAAAAGTATCTGGGTTTACCTCTACAAAAACGGGCGTGAGGCCCAGAAGGGCAATCACTTCTGTGGTGGCAATGTAGGTAAAGCTGGGGGTAATGACTTCATCGCCGGGCTTTAATCCAAGCGCCATGAGCGCAATTTGAAGGGCGTCTGTACCATTAGCGCAGGGGATCACGTGCGTGGCGCCCAAATAGCTGCCCAACTCTTGTGCAAAAGCACTCACGGGCTCACCGCCAATAAACACCGCGCTGTCAAGCACTTCGTGAATAGCGGCCTGGATTTCTGGTTTTATTTTTTCGTATTGGGCTGAAAGATCAACCATCTGCATACTTTTCATAGTGCAAAGAAAAGGAATTTTGCCAAGACCATACACACCTAGCGCCAAGTTGTTCGTTTCACATTAAATTAATTCTAAAATAATAGGGTAAAATACACGAAAAGCATTACTTTTGCCTCTAGAAGAACGATCTTCCTTTATGAAACAACACGCACTACAAACCAATACCAATCAAGCATTTCTTGCAAATGCCCCTATTGAACAGTGGTTTGTGGTCTATACCAAGCCCCAGGCCGAGAAACGCGTTGCAGAAAGATTGCAACTTGCTCGTTTTGAGGTGTATTTGCCGCTTGTTGAAGAGCTCAAGCAGTGGTCTGATCGCAAGAAAAAGGTGCAACGACCTTTGATTAGCTCTGTAGTGTTTGTACGCACCGCAACCACCCATCTTTTTGGTGTTTTTGACGTGCAGGGCGTTAGCCGCATCTTGCGCTATTTAGGCAAACCCGCAGTGGTGCAGCCCCAAGAAATCTTAAACTTACAAATTTTATTACAACAAGCCAGCTTGCCTGCACAAGCGCTTGACACACTAGAGCCTGGCATGCCTATTGAGGTGCTGCGCGGGCCGTTTAAAGGCATTATTGGCACGGCCGTTAAGGTGCTCAACACTTTGCGCGTTCAAATAGATATTCGCCACCTTGGGGTGGCGTTTCATGTCAACGTACCCAAAAGCTTTGTAAGAACGCTGTAGCCCATACTGGGTGTGTATTTACTGGTTTTTGGTTTGGTGAGCAACTGTGACTCACCGCGGCGAAGCCATATCAAAGCAACAAATTAGGTGAACACGTTCCAATTCAGTACTTTTGCCCCAAAAATAACTCCTATGAAAGCGTTAAAAACGTTCTTATTTCTTATTGCCATTTTCCTTTCTGCCCCTACTTGGGCCCAACTTCCTGCAGGCCAAGGTTTTTTGATTAAAACGGAGCTAGACAAGCGTGGTTTGTCTGAAGTGGAAGCCGATTCGGCCTTAATGGCCGAAGGTTTAGATGTGAAGAAAATGACCCCTGAAGAAGCATTATTTAATAAAGCCGAAATAAGTAAGGTTCTTGATAATTTGGTTGAGACCAAGAAATTGAAAATTACTGAAAGACAAGAACCGAAAGATTCTATTAAACAGGAGGAACAAATTCTTAAATCTTACAATCAAGACAAAATTGAAAAGGATACCCCAAAAACAATTCCTGTTTACGGCCATCAACTGTTTGGCGATGGTGGTTTGCCCGTACAGGCCAATACCGATGGCGCCAGTGCTCCTGATACCTACGTCTTGGGTGCGGGTGATCAAATTAGAATTACCATTTTTGGTATTTCACAAGCCGACCTACTACTCACCATTAATGAAAGTGGTTTTGTAGCCCCAGCTGGCATGGGCCAAATTTACTTGAAGGGTCTCACTTTGCGAGAAGCCAGAAAGGTGGTGCGCAATCGGTTTTCAGTGGCTTACAGGTTCCAGACAGACGAATTTGCTGTTACGCTGCAAAAAGCACGCATGCTCAATGTCAATATTTTTGGAGAAGTATTTCAAGGCGGAAGCGTTCAAATTTCCGCATTAAATACGGCACTCAATGCCTTGATGGCAGCGGGTGGCGTAAGTGAGATTGGATCTGTGCGTCATATTGAATTACTCCGAGGAGATGTCAGGAAGAAAATAGATTTATATGCCTTTTTGAACAATCCGAGCGTGCAGTTTCAGTACGACCTCCAACACAACGATATCTTGTATGTGCCCGTAGCCCAAAAAGTAGTAAGCCTAGAGGGTGCAGTAAAGCGTCCGATGCGCTATGAACTGGCAGGTTCCGAAGGACTCAAAGAATTGTTGGCTTTTGCGGGTGGTGTCTTGTTCAATGCCAACGCAGAATTGATACAAATAGAGTGCCAATCAGGAGAAAAGCCCCAACTTACTGAATACCGTTTGGCAGATGTACTTAGTGGAAAAGTTATTGTTGAATTATTTGATGGCGATGTTATTAAACTTAGTCCTAGTAGCGTTCCATTAGAACAATTTGCTGCTATACAAGGTGCTGTGTATTATCCCGGGAAATATGCATGGAAAGAGGGCCAAAAGCTTTCAGAAGTTTTAGATAAAGCGAAATTAAAACCCCAGACCAGTACTGAATTGTATATGGTTAAAAGAACATTAACTGATGGCACTCAAAAAGTTATTAAGGTAGTTGGAAAGGATGCTCAGTCTTTTGAACTTTTGGCCCAAGATAGTATTTTGGTTTTTGACCAAGCTGCTTTTGCCAACCAACTTCCATTAGAAGTAACGGGGGCTGTGCGCGAACCTTTCAAGCAAAACTTGGCATACACAGACCAAATTAAACTTTCTGAAGCATTGGCCTTGGCAAAAGGGACCTTGCCTACCACCGCAGAGTGGGCATTTGTGCGCAGACCAAACTTGTTTGTACCCAATGAATACAGCTACGCCCGAGTCAATCTCAATGAAAATGGTGATTATGCTTTAGGTGCTGGTGA
>JBILSN010000045.1:0-3976 GCA_044372045.1 Crocinitomicaceae bacterium | reverse complement strand
GAATATGTTTCTTACGATTTCAATAACGATGGTTTTGCCGATGTTTTCACTAATGATTATATAATGTACAACAACGGCGATTTTACATTCACTCCTATTCAGGTTCCAATGGACGTTGCCGCCGTAGGTGATTTAAATAACGATGGATTTCTTGACGTTCAAGTAGGTAATAATATTTATTATAGTAGTGGAAATTCAAATAATTGGATCAAAATAAATTTAGAAGGTGTTCAAAGCAATATTAACGGTATAGGAGCCCGAGTTGAAGTCTATGGTAGTTGGGGTAAACAGATTAGAGATGTACAATCAGGAATTGGCTTTCGACATATGGGTACATTAAATGTACATTTTGGAATTGGTACAGCTAGTACTATAGATTCAATTATTGTAAGATGGCCTTCAGGACAAATTGATTTAATTTGTTTTCCTTTGATAAACACGAATATTTTCATCAAAGAAGGCAACGGAACTTTACCAATTTCAAATTTTATAGTAAGTTCAAATACAATCAATGCAGGTGAGTCGGTATCTATTTCAGATTTGACGATCAATTGTCCAAATTATTGGGTGTATACTATAACCCCTTCAGCCGGTTGGGAATTTATCAATGGATCAGCTATTTCAAGCCAAAATCCTCAGATTCAATTCAATAATAGTGGAATTTATACAGTTACTCAAACAGCAGCAAATTCCAATGGACCAAGTCTAAGTTCACATGCTGAAATAATAAATGTTCTTCCAACTGCTGGTACGGATGAATCAAATATAATAGGATTAACTATTCACCCTAATCCAACAAGTGAAAAGCTAAATATAGATTTAACGTCTGAATTCAAGATGAAAGAAATTAAAATTCTATCCTCTTTAGGTACAATAATTCAAGTTCTTGAACCGGCAAAAACCATAGATGTTTCTACTTTGAATACTGGAATCTATTATATTGAAATATGTTCAATCGATCATGAAATGGCAAGACTTAAATTTATAAAAGATTGAGTTGATAGAAATCCTCATTTACACTAGATAAACAATTCAGTATTCTTGAGTTTCATGGTAATATCTAGTACTTCATGATCAATAACCTCACTCATACGCTCTATTTCAAAATCAGTATAAACTTGGTGAGCACTTGATGGGTTACTGCAATTGTGCGTACGCCTGATACAACTTGAGTTCATCCCAGGTTGCTTTAGCGCCTAGTTTTTCTTTGAGTGGCCCTAAAGAGGTGCCTGTAAAGCCTTCGAACATACTTTCGAGTTCATTGATTCGTTTGGGTTCTAGTACATCGCTCAATTGAATTTGTTCGCTTCTGATCAGGTATACAAAATGGTTGTTGATGGTTTGTTTGGAAACCTGCCTTATGCAGGCAATTTCAACTACATCTTTACCTTGTTCGAGGAGTTCTAGGGTGAGTTCGTAAGTCGATTTTTTATGGCTGCCCCCTTTATCTTTCTTGACTGTTTTTTCAAAAATGGTGTCGATGACTTCATCTTCGTCGTCGAGTAGGCTCGGCACCTGCTTCAATTCTTGTTTAACGGCTGCAATTTTTGCGAGTTTGTAAGAAGAGATTTCGGTATTCCAAACGGTAGTTTTGGAAACTTCACGACCTGAGGCTAGGGTTTCAATGAGGATGCGTGCTTTTTTGATTTTTAGAATGGTGGCAGTGAGAAGCTCGTCTAATTCTTCTAGTTCTTCAGCGTATTGCTTGGTTTTTCTGGCTCTGCTGAGTTCGGCAATTTTTTTAAGGTTACTGCTCAATACAGCATCTAACAACTTAAAGAAATAATGATAAGCAGCCAAAACGCGTTCATTTAAAAAAGCCAGGTCAAAATTTGGCGCCTGTGCAATTTGGACTAATTGTCTTCTGAATTTTTGGGCAGGGTCTGCGGTCGATTGTATGATTTGATTTTGAAGCGTGATCCATTGCTTGTTTTTTGCTTTTTCACTCTTGACACCTACTATTTGATAGCTGCTCTCGTGTATAGCCCATTTTGAACTAAGTTCATACCAATCAAAAGCTTGCTGTAAGGTATTGATTAAATAGTTTTTGGTATGCTGTGATAAATAAGCTGCGAGTTGGTCTTCAGGAGCCTTATTTTGGCTAAATGCCACCACTTGTTGGTCATTGGAAAGCCCGTTCATGCGCATTGGTTTGGTTAATACCAAGCCATCCAAAGTCCGCAACCGCGAAAGTGCCACATAAGCTTGGCCAGGGGCAAAAACATCGGCTACGTCGAGCACGGCCTTATCAAAAGTGAGCCCTTGGCTTTTATGTACCGTAATGGCCCACGCTAACTTTAATGGATAGTGCACGAAAGTACCGAGTGTTTCTTCAGTAATTTCACCTGTAGCTTGGTTTAAAGCATACCGAATGTTGGTCCATTCAAATTTTTCGACGTTTATAGTCTTTTTTTCTTCCGGAAAATAGACAGTGATTTCTTGATCGCTGAGTGCCGCAATTTTACCCATTTTCCCATTGAAATAATGCTTATCAAATGACAAATCATTTTTAACAAACATGACTTGGGCGCCAATTTTAAGTTCAAGCGTTTCTTCTAGAGGAAACAGGTGTTTGGGGTAGTCTCCGGTAATTTCAGCTGCGTAGCTAACTTTTTTCCCTGGCAAGGCTGCCAACGCCTTTGCATTCATCTCGTCGGCCTTTGCATTATGGGTGGTGAGTGTAATGTAGCCCTCGTTGCTTGTTGGGTCAAAATCAGGCTGAACGTATTGATTGAGTATTTCGACATCAGCTGCGCTAATTTCGTTGTTGCGCAGGTTGTTGAGCACCTGTATAAAGGCTTGATCTTGTTGCCGATAGATGGTGGATAGTTCTATGTAGAGTGGCTGTGTTTCTTGAAAAACGCGCGCATGAAAAAAGAAGATACCGTTGTAATACCGACTCAAGACCTGCCATTCTTCTTGTTTTACCACCGGCGGAAGCTGCAGTAAATCGCCAATAAAAAGGACCTGAACGCCGCCAAAGGGTTCATGCATACGGCGCACATTGCGGAGCGTCCAGTCGATGGCGTCAAGGAGGTCAGCGCGCAGCATACTGACTTCGTCTATGATCAAAAGTTCGATATTCCGGATGAGTTGAATCCGGGTTTTATTCATGGTCATGTGCCGTTTGAGCGTCTCCTTTGTTTCAAACTTCACGGTTTGTGAAAAATCGGGCTGCGCACCAAATTCTGGAATGAATCCTGCAAACGGTAGTTGAAAAAACGAATGAATAGTTACGCCGCCAGCATTTAGGGCCGCAATACCAGTCGGCGCCACAATAGCCACATTTTTGTGAGTTGTCTCTTTGATTTTGCGCAACAGTGTCGTTTTACCGGTCCCCGCTTTGCCCGTCAAAAAAATAGTCTGATTGGTCTGGTTAATAAATTGCTCAGTAAATGCTGCCGCAGAACGGTTTTGTTGGTTCATAGATGAATGCAAGTTGCTTGCAAAGCTAAGGTTTTAGATAAATTTTATCGTTTATTTTCTTTAATAACTCACTAATACTTTGCGGTTTCAGTAAGGTAAAAGCAAACCATTTTTTGCCCAGATGCGAAATTGAATTCGCCGGTTTGATTTAACGCGATATCCAATTGACAGAACCATATCTAGATTGTAATGCTCGATGTTATACATTTTACCGTCCTTGGCAGTTGTCGCAAATTTTGCGACAACTGAAATCCCGTTTAATTCCTCGTTCAGCGCATTTCTAATAAGTTTGCCAATGGTTTTAATATCTCGATCAAAAAGAAGCGCAATTTGAATTCTATTTAACCAAAAAGTTTCATTTTCTTCATCTACTCGAACTTCAATATGTGCTTTAGATTTATCAGCTTGGTAAAATATAATCTCATTTTTCATCTTTCGAAATTAAACCCAAAGCTACCGAACGCATTATTCATGGAAATCTGAGTAAAGATGAAATTGTGTAAGGGAATATACTGAAAACAAGGTTTAACAAAAAAGCCCTTATTCGAGG
>JBILSN010000044.1:0-4025 GCA_044372045.1 Crocinitomicaceae bacterium | reverse complement strand
CATATCCACATGAAAAAGTTATCTTTTATTCTCGTTTTTTCTTTTATTGCGACCTTATTTTGGTCTTTTGCACCTACCAATACTGGTGGTGATCGCTTAATTGGTGTTTGGGAACCAAGTAACGGTAGGGCACGTGTTAAAATCGAAAAAATTGGTGCCAAGTATTATGGCAAAATTGTTTGGATCAAGGAGCCTATAGATCCTGTAACCAAGAAACCAAAAACGGACAAAAATAATCCAGATCCAGATCTTCAAAAAGTTCCTTTGATGGGCTACCGAATGCTTAAAGATTTTACCTACAAAGGTAACGACGAATGGGCAGACGGCACCATCTACGATGCACTCAACGGCAGCACTTATTCTTGTGTGATCAAAATGACAAATGAAAATACACTTAACATTCGCGGCTATATTGGCGTTTCTGTTCTTGGTAGAACAGACGTTTGGAAGCGTTTAGTTGTAAAAAAATAACCTTATGTTGTTCCATTCAAAATTTTTGCCATTTACTTTTGTAGTGGCTGCATTCAGCACGGGTAGTGCCATTTGGGCTCAGGTTCCTGAAAATACAGATACGATCATTGTTGAAGAAGACTACAGTCTCTACGACAACGTTGAATATACCGAAGAGGGTGCACGTCGTTTTTGTAGCCCCAAAATTGAAGGCCTCAGCCCAGCTAAGCTCATTAGTATTGGTTACGATTACCAATTGGGCTACAACATGTCTGCCGACACCTTGAATTCTATCCAAACGGGTCCTGGTGGTTTCAATTTAAATGCGCAAGATGCACAAGTATTGAGTTCCCATGGCATGCGTATAGGTTTCAATATCCCGGTCATTGCCAAGACTAACTTGGTTTGGCAGCTCGGTGGCAACTATTGGGAGCAACGCTATAATTTTGCCGATCCCGCATCATTAGAAAACCCGATGTTGAAGACCTTGAGTGCATATGGCCTGAAAACAGCTGGTATCAGCACAACTTTGTTTAAGCCTCTTAACGACAAGTATTTTTTACTTTTCCAAGGCTCGGCCGACTACAGTGGCAATTACACCTTAAAGGACATGATGCCGCTCAATTACCTAAAATATTCTGCAGCTTTGATTTATGGCAAAAGACCATCAGAACTCAAGCAGTGGGGGGTCGGTTTGGCCAGAACCTACAGAGTCGGTGAAATCAACTACATTCCGGTTGTACTTTATAACTCAACAGATACCCAAAATAAATGGGGAACAGAAATATTGTTTCCTGCACGTGCCCACGTCAGAAGAACCATTAATAGCAGAAACATGTTGTTTGCTGGTTTTGAATTAGAGGGCCAAAGTTACAGAATGTGGAATACCTCGAGTGTAGATGCCTTTCAAATGCGCGACGACGAACTCGAAATTCGCCGAGGAGAAATCAGATTGCGAATGGTGTATGAATTTTCTTTGAAAGAGTTTATTTGGCTTTCAATTCAAGGAGGTTACCGAATCAATTATCGTTTTGACATGGACCGACTCATCAATGGCGAAGAAAATTACCGTGCTTTTGGCCTAATAGACCAGCCAGCATATGTAATGATCAATAACCTCACCAATCCGCTCTATTTCAATATCAGTATAAACTTGGTGAGCCCTTGATGGGTGCATGAATTAAAAAAAAAGATTTTGATTTATTTAACATAAATTTCATTGTTATCATATGTTCTAGAAATGAATCAACTCCTCTCAAAAAGATTTATTTTGTCATTTATACTTATGATAATCACTTTTTTTGCTTGTGATAAAGCAATTGATGATCCAGATACAAGTTTCAATATTCAAAGTGAAGTAAATGTTGATCTTTCTTTAGTTCCTTTTCCAAAGCTTTCTGATTATAAATTTTTCAAGGGTGAATTAAAAAATCAAGATCCTAATCAAGGTGTTCTACCTTATGAGCCAGCATCTTCTCTTTTTACAGATTATGCATTGAAAAATAGATTTATTTGGTTGCCAAATGGATCAAAAGGACACTATATTTCAGACCACGAACTGATCAATTTACCGGTTGGCGCTGTATTGATAAAAACTTTTTATTACGATAGTGTGCTCCCACTAAACAATACCAAAATAATCGAAACCCGTTTAATGATAAAAAAGGCTAATGGTTGGATATTTGCTGAATATGTTTGGAATGATAATCAAACGGAAGCTTACCTGCAAATGGATGGGTCACACACGAATATTTCTTGGTTACAAAATGGTGTCACAAAATCAACAAATTACAGAATACCTTCAGAAACTGAATGTTTAATTTGTCACAAGAAAAGTAGCAAACCCGAACCAATAGGCATCAAACCACAAAACTTGAATACTGATTATCCTTTTTCTTCTGGTATTCAAAATCAATTACAAAAATGGATTGCGGAAGGTAAATTAGAAAATAATATACCAAGTTCAATTGTATCAACTGTTGATTACAACGACCAATCGCACTCGTTAAGATTAAGATTAAGATCCTATCTAGATATCAATTGCGCACACTGCCATAGAGAAAATAGTCACTGTGATTATCGACCATTACGTCTTGCATTTAATGAAACAATCCAATCGATAAATATGGGAATTTGTGTCCCCCCTGACGAGGCTATTAACCCGACACTGGTTGAGATTATTGTACCGGGTAATGTAAATAAATCAATGATGCATTTTCGTTTGAATTCAACAGAAGCAGCTAATAGGATGCCACTCTTAGGCAGAACGTTGGTCCATGATGAAGGTGTCAATTTACTAGAGCAATTTATTTTGTCAATTAACAACTGTGATTAAAATGAAAAAGGCACTACTTATAATGCTGTTTTTTACGGTAAAGGTTATAGGTCAACAAACATGTTCGACCTCACAATTGGTTACCGCCGGAACTTACTCAGTGAATTCCATAGACGGAACGGATATACCTCTTCCTGTTTGCGCATCAGGAGGTGGGGGTGCTACAAATGGAAAATGGTATAAATATATCCCCACAAATGATTACACGGTAACCGTTACCACAGACTTTCCGTCTAATGGCAATGTGGATAACAGAGTTCATATCTATAATGGAGATTGCGGTTCTTTAAACTGTATTGCAGGTGATGATGACAGCGGAGCTGGATATTTGTGTCTTGTTTCATTTCAGGTTGTTCAAGGATCAGCTTACTATATAGCGTTTGATAACAAATGGAGTTCAAATGGCTTTACTTTTGAATTAATAGAAACACCCGCGGCCGTTTTTGATACAACCTATGTTAATTTTATGCCTGAATTTATATCAACAATTTCAGGTAGTTATAAAATTGCTGTTTCTGACATGAACGGTGATTTCTTGGATGACATTATAACCGTTTCTGACAACAATGTTCAAATTCATTACCAATCAAATTCAGGAGTATTTAGCGCTGTAAATTATACCACTTCAACAGTTCCAAATATGCCTTCTTGGAGCATGGCAATTGCAGATATTAATAAGGATGGATACAATGATTTGTTATATGGTGGCGGAAGTGGGGTAAGTTTTTTAAAATCAAACGGAAATGGAACAGGTTATTTGCATACAACAACACTGGATTATGTTTTTTCACAACGTAGTAATTTTATAGACATTAACAACGACGGAAATCTTGATGCGTTTGTTTGTCATGATGTTGCACCAAACGTTTTTTACCTAAACGATGGAAATGGTAATTTGACTTTTCAACAAGGTGGGATTGGCGATCATCCAAATGGAGGGAATTATGGATCAATTTGGGTAGACTATAACAATGATGGCCTTTCTGACTTATTTATTGCAAAATGCAGAGGCGGTCAAAATACAGCCAAAATCAATGAATTGCACAGAAACAACGGCAATGGAACATTTACCAATGTTTCTCAAGAAGCTAATCTTTCAGATTCTGTTCAAACATGGTCCTCAGCTTGGAACGATTTTGACAATGACGGTGATATGGATTTAGTTGTTGGGGCAAGTTCATTCACTGACGGGGGGCACAAAGTAATGAAAAATAATGGTGATGGAACATTTACAAATGTA
>JBILSN010000024.1:0-38822 GCA_044372045.1 Crocinitomicaceae bacterium | reverse complement strand
TATTTTTAGGTGTTATTCTCATGTACGGAGCTAGGCAAAATTCCCTGTGGAATGGAATTGGTGTGGGTTTGTTTATTCAATCAAGTACAGTCTTACTCTTAGATTTCTTTGCAGAACGACGAGGAGAGGTTTATCTTGAATACTTGAAGTCTATGATTGACAATTGAAAAATCACAGTATATTCAACCTTTTAATTTCCTGATAGTCACATACTCAATCATCGCATTATAGTTGCATCTTTTGTCAATAAGGGGAGCAGATATCAAAATAAAAGGGTTATACTTGTTGAGTGTAACCCTTTTTTATTTAAACCCTTTTAAGAATTGAAAAGGGAATTACTTTTAAAAAGAGTGCAATCAATCTCCATCTTTTCGTGATGTAAACGACTTGTTTCTTTTGCCTTATGGCTTCAAATATTTGTTCAGCCGCTTTTTGAACGGAGGCAACCCAAAAAAGACCTTCACCTTTTGCCATTGCAGTATCAACAAATCCAGGACGAACATCAGTGATTGTTATACTTGAACCATAGCCCTTTACATTTATTCTCAATCCCTCGAGATAATTGATTTGATACGCTTTTGTAGCATTGTATGATGGGGCAATCCCATTTCCCCTGATTCCGGCAATAGAACTAATGTTAACAAGATGACCATATTCTTGTTGTTTAAAATATCTCAGGCCCCAATCTGCAATACACGTAAATCCCTGAATATTCGTTTTAATGACATTATTCTCAACTTCAAAATTCAAATTTTTATTATCCTCACCAATACCTGCAGAAATAATCAATAAATCCAATCCACCCATCTGCCTAACCAATTCATTACAGATTGGCTCTAAAGTTGGTAAATCCTGAACATCCATTTTCTTAAAGACAATTCGACCGGTCTCTTTGGTCTTTATAGATTGAAATAACTCGTCACGTCTACCTGTTACTCCCACTTCATACCCTTCTCGCAAAAGCAACTCAGCCAATGATTTGCCGATTCCACTTGTTGCACCTATGATAATAGCCTTTTTCATTTTCACAAAAGTAGAAAGCCTTAGTAATATTGACAACTTCCTGCAATCAGACACGTTATTCAACCCTTCAATCTTCTGATAGTCACGTACTCAATCATCGTGAAATAGCTGCAACTTTCGTCAATTAGGGGAGCAAAAGCCGATCAGAAATGGTCGGCTTTTTTATGCTCTATTATTCAGGCATGTAATAAATGCTTACAAAAAGTCTATAAGCCAGATAAACAGCCATTACGGCCCATATCCACCTTCTGTTTTTCATATACCAATCCATGTTCTTTTATTAAGTCATTTCTCTCAAAGCTAATCATTATGTTTAAATTTATTTTAAATATTGCTCATGATTAACTGGCACACATCTACTCCACCGCAAGCTCCTTTTTTTGCTTCAATTTTTAACTACTTTCTATCTGATGATCTCGAAGGCTATGAAGCCTACGACATTCAAACTCTTGAATTGGTCAAGCAAATGCCTGGTTTCTTGGGATATGAAAGCATGAAGCACGACGGGCGAGGTACTTTCATAAGTTATTGGCAAGATGAAGTTTCAATAGCCAATTGGGCGAAGCACCCTATTCATCAAGAAGCAAAAGCACTTGGAATTGCCAAGTGGTATCGCTATTACCACAGTATGATTGCAGAGGTCAAGCGATTTCATTCACATTCATTTTAAGCCTTGCAACCTGAGTTACATTTAAAAGCCCTTCGTCAGTGTAACTTTGTTTAAAATTTGATCTTATGCCAACAATTCAACTCACCAATCAAATGTTTCTAGACGAAGTATTTGATTATACCACTCAAAAAGAATGGAAATTCAAAGGCAATAAACCGGCCATAATTGACTTCTATGCCGACTGGTGTGGGCCCTGCAAAATGGTAGCGCCTATTCTAGAAGAACTGAGCAACGAATACGATGAGCTCGTTATTTATAAAGTAGATACTGAAGTAGAACAAGAACTTTCTGCTGTATTTCAAATCCGCAGTATTCCGAGCATGTTGTTTATTCCGCTCGACAAACAACCAATGATGCAAGCTGGAGCCTTGCCAAAAGGAACTTTAAAGGAAATTATTGAAAAGGAATTAGGTGTGGTGAAGGGTTAATTTATCTACCTCCAAAACCATTCATAAAAAAAGCCACCTCAATAGGGTGGCTTTTTCATTCTTTGGAGAGTGTTCAATTTCTTTGTGAGGAGAACCTTACAACTTTTGAAATGTTATTTTTAAAACTGGTTATGAAATTCATTCTATTCTCTATTCTTTGTCCTCCCGTTACTTTATTGTCGCAGCAAACAGTTCACCTTACTTTTCGCAATATGAGTTTGAAATCAATTCCTCTCGTGATTCCTGGCGTCATGAATCCCAATCTAAATCTGCTGTCTAATAGCGGTGTCGAACTGGCCTTTGGTCAGGAGGTTTTTTATTTCATCAATGGCGATAAACGCAAAAAAGCGCTCTTATTCGTTGTTGGCGATCAATTTAAAGATGGTGAAGTATTAGAAATTAATAAATTGATCAAGGGAAAAAAGAAAGTACTCAAGAACCTATAGTTTTTTGTAATTTTCATGGATGAATTACTTTGTATACCTCCTACTTTTGTGCTTATTTAACCATGGTTTTTTGAGCGCTCAGCCAGAGTTACACAAAGCGCTTTCTTATAATATACGTTATGATGGTCCTTCTGACCTTGCGCCTGACTGGGCGCATAGAAAAGTACCAATTGTTGCTCAACTTGAAAAGGAGCGTCCGACTATAATTGGTTTTCAAGAAGTATTGAAAAATCAATTTGACGATTTGAGTAGCGCCCTTCCCTCCTTTCATGGTGTTGGTGTTGGAAGAGACGACGGCAAAGCAGCAGGTGAGTTTACGCCTATTTTCTATGACACTACGCGATATCTATTGCAACAAAGTGGCACTTTTTGGCTGTCGCCAACGCCAGCTTTCCCATCAAAAGGCTGGGATGCCGCACTCCATAGAATTTGTACTTATGCCCTGTTGCAAAGTAAATACGACGCCAAAAAACTTTGGGTTTTGAATACACATTTCGATCATATCGGGGAAACAGCGCGCCTGTATTCAGCACAACTTCTTATTGAAAAATTAGCGGAGTTTTCTCAAATTGTAAATGCACCGCTTTTGCTATTAGGAGATTTCAATGCTGAACCAGAGAGCCCTGTTTACCTCTTACTCACAGCGTCATTTCAAGATTTATCTTGTTCTAAAAGACACCGAGAACTTTGTTCAGAACCGACATTTAATGCATTTACCTTGACAACAGCAGACGATAAAATTATTGATTATTGTTTCGGGAGTTCAGGAATTGTTTCCATGCAATTTAAAGTGCTCAAAAAGCCCTTCGACCGATCCTATCCTTCGGATCATTTCCCGATTGCGTTGTCGTTTATTTATCTATAAGGATTTTCTATAAGTTTATAAATACTATCGATTTGACTAATCGTTGTAAAGGCTTAAATTTGAACATAATCATTAATCAAATCGATATGAAAAAAGTGTATTTACTCTTGAGTTTTGGCCTGGCTTTGAACCTTGCCGCTCAAAAAGGAAAGAAAAACGCGCCACCACCGCCTCCACCAACTGCTCCGGGTCAATGCCCTGTAATGCACGGGGCTACTCCACCTCCTCCGGCAGTTCCGCATACGAACCCAATGGTGAATCCGAACGGAACCACCAACCGAGATTGGTGGCCTAATCAGTTAGATCTTTCAATTTTACGTCAGCATTCTGAGCATTCAAACCCAATGGGTGTTGGATTTGACTATGAGAAAGCTTTTTCAACATTAGACTATTACGCCCTTAAGGCAGATATTAAAAAAGTACTTACCGAATCACAAGATTGGTGGCCTGCTGATTTTGGTAATTATGGCCCATTATTTATCCGTATGGCTTGGCATAGCGCAGGTACTTATCGCACTGGCGATGGTCGTGGAGGTTCATCTGCAGGGCAACAGCGTTTTGCACCACTCAATAGTTGGCCAGACAACGGAAACCTCGACAAAGCGCGTCGTTTACTTTGGCCAGTAAAACAAAAATATGGCAACAAAATCTCATGGGCCGACCTCATGGTATTGGCCGGCAATGTCGCTTTAGAAGAAATGGGCTTTAAAACCTATGGTTTCTCTGCTGGCCGAGCCGATGTATGGGAGCCAGAACTCGACGTTTATTGGGGTAAAGAAACTAAATGGCTTGATGACAAACGCTATGAAGGTGACCGACTTTTAGAGAATCCGTTGGCAGCCGTACAAATGGGCTTGATCTACGTAAATCCGGAGGGGCCTAACGGCAATCCTGATCCGCTATTATCAGCAAAGGACATTCGCGAAACGTTTGGCCGCATGGGTATGAACGACGAAGAAACAGTGGCACTCATCGCTGGAGGACACACGCTTGGAAAAACTCACGGCGCAGGCCCAGCTAGTCATGTTGGAAAAGAGCCTGAAGCTGCAGACATCGAAGAACAAGGTTTTGGTTGGACCTCCACCTACAAAAGTGGTAAAGGTAAAGACGCCATCACATCTGGCCTCGAAGTTACATGGACTACTAATCCTGTCCAATGGAACAACTCCTTCTTTCAAATTTTATTTGGCTATGAGTGGGAGCTCACCACAAGCCCGGCTGGCGCCAAGCAATGGGTGGCAAAAGATGCAGACCTCATTATTCCTGATGCTTTTGATCCAAACGTGAAACACAAGCCAACAATGCTCACGACAGATTTAGCTTTGCGTTTCGACCCCATTTACGGGCCCATTTCTAAAAAATTCATGGAAGACCCTAAAGCATTTGAAGATGCATTTGCCAAAGCATGGTTCAAGCTGACACACCGCGATATGGGCCCACGTAGCCGTTACCTTGGCCCAGAGGCGCCAAAAGAAGATCTTATCTGGCAAGATCCTATTCCTGCGCTTAACCACGCAGTAATTGACGCTACAGACATCGCTAATTTAAAAGCACAAATTCTAAAATCGGGTCTTACTGTAAGTGAGCTCGTAGAAACCGCCTGGGCTTCTGCTTCAACCTACCGCGACTCTGACCGCCGAGGCGGCGCCAATGGTGCACGCATTGCCCTTGAACCACAGCGCAACTGGGCGGTGAATAATCCAGTACAGTTGAACAAAGTTTTGGCTGTCTACGGTCAAATTCAAAAGGATTTCAATGCAAAGGGCGGCGCCAAAAAAGTATCTTTAGCTGACCTTATTGTTTTAGGCGGCACCGCAGCGCTTGAGCAAGCGGCAAAGAATGCTGGTGTAACTGTAAGCGTTCCTTTTGTTCCGGGTCGTATGGATGCTACCCAAGCACAGACAGATGTCAATTCTTTTGCAGTGCTCGAACCAATGGCCGATGCCTTCAGAAATTACAAAAAGACACAATACACCTTCTCGACAGAAGAACTCATGGTAGATAAAGCGCAATTACTTGGGCTCACACCGCCAGAAATGACAGTATTGGTTGGTGGTATGCGTGTTTTAGGTACCAACTTCGACGACTCAAACAAGGGTGTTTTCACCAAAAATGTCGGTACTTTAAGCAACGACTTCTTTGTGAACTTACTTGATATGAATACAGTTTGGAAGCCAACTGACGCCAATCAGGAAGTTTTTGAAGGTCGCGATCGCAAAACAGGAGCCGTCATTTACACGGCATCACGATCAGATTTAGTTTTCGGATCACATTCAGAACTTCGTGCTATTGCTGAAGTTTATGGTAGTGCTGATGCCAAAGAAAAATTCATCAAAGATTTTATTGCTGCTTGGGATAAGGTCATGATGGCAGACCGCTTTGAATTGAAATAAACGAGTCTGAATGATCATTCATTTAAAAAGAAAACCCCGCTTTTAGCGGGGTTTTCTTTTTGTATTTTGTTGGTCATATTAAACCACAAGTGTTCTACAAAATTCCTTGATTTCCTCCCTAACCCTTCTAAATTCTGCCATAATTTCTTCTTCTGTTCCTGTAACTTTTGCAGGGTCTGTAAAGTTGTGATGAATGCGCTGAGCTGAGCTTGGAAAAACTGGGCAGCGTTCACTCGCATGGTCACAAACAGTGAAGATCAAGTCAAAAGGGATGTCTAGGTATTCGTCTACATGGTTAGAGGTGTGGGCGCTAATGTCGATACCATCTTCTTTCATGGTAGCAATTGCGCGTGGATTCACGCCATGGGTTTCTACACCGGCGCTATACACATTGGCTATTTCTCCATAAAAATGACGCAAATATCCTTCGCCAAGTTGGCTTCTACAACTATTGCCCGTGCATAATACTAAAATATTCTTTTTCATTTAAAGTGTTTTTTAAAATACAAACTCGCTTTTACCAATAGAATCAGTGCTGGAACTTCTACCAAAGGCCCAATGACACCTGCAAAGGCTTGTCCGGAATTAAGGCCGAATACGCCGATTGCCACAGCGATGGCTAATTCAAAATTATTGCCAGATGCTGTAAAGGCAACCGTTGCGGTCTCGGCATAGGTGGCGCCTGTCCATTTGGCTATAAAAAACATTAAAAAGAACATCGTTAAAAAGAAAATGACCAATGGCAGCGCAACTTTCAGTACATCAAAAGGTAATTTGGCTATGAGTTGTCCTTTCAAGCTGAACATCACGACAATCGTAAAGAGCAATGCGCACAACGTGAAGGGAGAAATTCGCGGGATAAATTTGGTATTCAGATAGGTTTCGCCTTTTTTATTTGAAACCCAATAACGCAAAAATACGGCAATACCAAAAGGCAAACCGAGATAAATACCCACGGTTTTGGCGACTTCCCAAAAACTGAGATCAATTTGAATAGCGTCAAAACCAAATAGCGGCAGCATGATTTCCAAGTAAAAGTATGCGTATGCTGAAAAGAAAAAGACTTGTAAAAGGCTATTGATGCCTACCAGGCCTGCCGCTAATTCACGGTTGCCACCCGCGAGTTCATTCCAAACAATAACCATGGCAATGCAAGGTGCCAAACCAATGATAATAAGGCCAGTTAGGTATTCAGGATCGTTTTTCAGAAAGGTGGTTGCCAATAAAAACATTAAAAAAGGCCCTATAATCCATGTAATCAAAAGTGAGATACTAAGTAGTTTTCTGTTTTGAAACACAATCGGAATTTTTTTGAAATCGACCTTGACGAGCGGAGGAATCATCATGATGATCAGACCAATTGCAAGGGGAATATTCGTGGTTCCGACAGAAAACCGATTGATCAAGCTATCTATGGACGGATAAAAATTACCAATAACAACACCAATGCCCATGGCTAAGAAAATCCAAAGCGTAAGATAGCGGTCTACGAAGTTGAGTCTTTTGTTTTTCATTTGTACGATTTGAACATTAACAACAACCTGAGTTTGGGGCACAAGCTGTTGTTTTCTTTTGCATTTCAGGCGGTAATTGCTCGTTGGAAATACCACAATGATCAGGAGCTAGGCAAGTTGTTTTTTTAGCAATAAACTGAAAACCAAAATCTTGTGTACTCAAGCCATAAGTTTCAATGGTTTGTCCTTGGAATTCCACCTCGAGTTCTTCGTCTTTAAGACCGAAAAGTTGTTCTGATTTTTCAATAATATCGAGTAACTTCTTTGTACTGAGGCGATGGTCTGTATCGTTGGCTAGCCAAAGTTGCATGGAGGCCTTGCGCTCTTGACGCACCACTCCACCGCAGTCTACATAATTTTTGAGGATGAGGCCGATTTCAGTAATGTGGTAGTGTGCACCCACTGGAACTCCGTTACTTTGCAAGAATTGTGGATTGGCGTCGGGTTTGGCTAATTGTAAAGCACTTTTAAACTGGGAGAGTTTCATGGGCAACAAGTTTGAGGAGTTGGTGAATGGAGTTGATTGATAAATTGCATGATAAGCGGTAATGATTCTCGGTTTAGGCAATAACACACCGAGGTACCGGTAATGGTACCTTTGATAAGGCCAACTGCTTTAAGTTCACTTAAATGTCTAGAGATACTTGCTTGAGATAGCGGTAATTCTGCTACGATGTCACCACAGATACAAGTTGTTTGCTTGGATATGTATTCCAAGATGGCAATTCTTGCCGGATGCCCGAGTGCTTTAAAGATAGCGGCCTTGTGTAGGGTTTCTGAAGAATAAGTATCTATTTTGGTTAAGCCCATGATCAATTTATATATCGCAATATTACGATTAATAAGGCAAAAGAATATTTGAAACAAGATCTTTAACAAAAAATTAATCAGCTCCTATCTTAAACTTCCTGCGTCTTTCAATCCTTTATTCCAAGCATGCGCATTGTGGATGGCCGGAAGCACCTCTTCAGGTGTATCGATTATAGTATACAAATACTTGAGTTCGTCGGGCATAAATTTTTCATCGACTGCTTGTTGCATCATTTGATGAAAGGCATTAAAGTAACCTCTTGTATTGAGAATAATAATGGGCTTTGTAAACTGTGCAAGCTTTTTGAGGGTAATGGATTCCAATAATTCTTCAAAGGTCCCAGGGCCTCCTGGTAAGGTAATGAGCGCATCTGTCCCCTCTAGGAACTTTGCTTTGCGCTCGTGCATACTTTGGGTGTAAACGAAGTCTGAAACACCCTTATGCCCCCACTCTACCTCGTTCATGAATTCAGGCATAATGCCTTTGATCTGACCACCTGCAGCCAAGACGCTGTCTGCAAGTTGCCCCATAAGACCAGATGAACCACCACCAAATACAATATTCACATTTTGTTCAACGAGCAAATGCGCCAAGCGTGAAGTAGCTTCAAAATAATCGGAATGGATACGCCCACTAGAGGCACAATAAACACAGACTTGCATTATTAAAGTTAAAATTATTTTTCTAGTTCGATTTTAGTTTGCCATAATGGCAATCCGCCTGCGTCGTTTATTTGAATAGTTAGGACCCTCGTTTTTAGTTCACCTTCAACGCTTAATAACCCATAATTTCTTACCGCTATATGACTACCTTCTGCCCTTAGTGTATTGGCCTCCTTAGTTGCATCATGTACCCCTGAGGTGAGTGGTGAAATGGTCAGGTCGTAAATGGTCGGCTTACCTTCTTCTTTGAGTATACTCATTTCACTATGGTGACGGTCGCCAGTAAGAAAAACTACATTTTTAATTTGATGGAGGTAAATAAAGTCAATGAGTTCTTGTCTTTCTTTATCGAATCCGTTGGCACTGTAATTTTCAAAAACAGGAGCTGTATTCAAAAATTGGCCGCCGAGCGCAATAAATTTAAAACTCGCCTTACTCGAAACCAAGGCATCTTTTAACCATTCGAGCTGAGACCTACCTAATATAGTACGAGGGCCGTCTTTGCGTTGGTTTGGAGCGCGTTCAAAGCGGTTGTCTAGCAAGAAAAAATGACAATCGGCCCACTCAAATTGGTTAGAGATTCCGTTTAGATTAGGATGGTTTTGATCCGGATTGGCCCAGAATAAATCAAAAACCTCTTTACTCATGCCTTTATTGATAAAGCTTCCGTCTGAATCATTTGGTCCGAAATCGTGGTCGTCCCAGATGGCATATTGCGGTGTATTGGCCAAGAGTTGTTGTAGTTCTGAAATATTTCTACTGTGTGTGTAGCGGTGCATCATGCCACTTTTGGAGGTCCAATCGGGCTCTCTGTAGTAAACGTTATCGCCAAGCCAAAGCATGAGGTTGGGTTGTTTTTGCGCGATGCTTTCAAAGATTTGATAGGCCTCTCCGTAGGGTTTACCTTTGCGGTCAGAATCGGGCTCATTTATGTAGGTGCAAGAACCGATCGCAAAAGAAAAGTTCGGAACCGGCGATCGATACGCCCAGAGTGAAGTCGTGGTGAATTGTTGCTTGCCAATAGCCGCTTGAAGCTCGTTATTGATGGCCACCCTATATTCAAAGGTTTGCCCTGGGCTTAAGTTTTCAAGGGTAAGCTCACATACAAAGGCCTCGTGTTGTTTGGTGACAAACGATTGGGTAAAGCTCCATTGGTCCTCAGATGGAAACTTTCGGTAGGCAAAAGCAACCGTTTGGCTTTGTTTGGTTTGAACCCATAATTTAACTTCGCCGTGCGTTACATGACCAATCATAGGGCCATTCAAGATTTGCGCGAGCATTGGGGTTGTGAAAATGTAAACTAGGATGGTGGTCAGCAGTGTTTTCATGTATCAAAATTCGTAATTCTTTATGAATTCTATGTGAACTCAAATCTATTAATAAAAGAACAGCTATTTTTACCAGACATCAACAACAAACCTATGAAACCAGAAAGTCTCATGATGAGCCATGGATACAAGCCTGAGCTTAGCCAAGGCGCAGTTAAATGCCCAATTTTCCTAACCTCGACCTTTGTGTTTGCCTCGGCAGAAGAAGGTAAAGATTTCTTTGAACTCGCTTATGGGCATCGCCAAAGCCGCCCCAATGAAGAACTCGGCCTTATTTATAGTCGTATTAACAATCCAAACTTAGAAATTCTTGAAGACCATGTGGATATACCTGCACCCTCTAAAATCAAAATGAATATTACCGAAAAACTCATTCGCCTTAGTATTGGCGTAGAAGATCCCCTCGATTTGATTTCTGATATCCAACAAGCCTTTGAAGGATAAAAAAAGGGAGTGACAAACTCCCCTTTTTTTTTTTAATAGAAACCTTTGTTGAGGTCTATGCCTTTCCGGGCAAAATTTTAGCCCAATACAACCAAGGTAGCACATATTTTTTAAGCACAAACATGCTCCAACGCTCTTTGCTTTGATCAAAAGGAAATGTTTCTTGAGACTTATTATCGTAGTCAAATTCAGCTAACACTAACTTTCCATAGCCCGTCACGACAGGGCAACTTGTATAGCCATTGTAACTAGCTTTGAGCGATCCGCCTCTCAACTGACTTAATACATTAGCCACGCATACGGGCGCTTGTTTGCGAATAGCAGCACCGGTTTTACTCGTTGGTAAGCCTGACGCATCGCCTAAAGAGAAAATATTGGCATGTCGAACATGCTGCAAAGTGTGCTTGTCTACATCTACCCAACCAGCAGCATTTGCCAAAGAACTTTCTTTGATAAAGTTTGGCGCTGATTGCGGCGGGGTAACGTGAATCATATCAAAATCAACCCAGGTTTCGACATCCTTATTGTTTTCACCAAAACCAATAAACTTTGCGCGCTTGTTTTCGCCATCGATTTCAATTAATTTTTGGAAAAAGTTCAAATTGATGTTTCCGCGTTTACAAACGTTTAAGAGTGTTTTTTCGTATTTTTCGACGGCAAAAAGACGGGTCCCTCCACTCCAATATTCAATTTGTATGTCTTTCAATAAACCATGCTTACGAAAGTAATCAGCTGCTAAGTACATGATTTTATGTGGTGCGCCTCCACACTTAACTGGTGTGTGTGGATTATGAAAAATTGCCTTTCCTTTTTTCAGATTCTTCATTACTTCAAAGGTGTAAGGTGCAGTCTCAAAACTATAGTTGGAGCACACCCCATTCCTACCTAAATTTTCTTTAAGTCCTTTAACCTCGTCCCAATTTAATTGAATGCCTGGGGCTACAATTAATGCTTCATAAGAGAGTTGAGTACCATCTGTTAAAGTGATTTTATTTTCTTCCGGCTGAAAACTCACCACACCAAGTTGAATCCAAGTAGTTCCTTTCGGAATAACCTCTTTTTCAGAGCGAACGGTATTATTGATATCAAAAGTACCACCACCTACAAGTGTCCAAGCTGGCTGATAATAGTGCTTTTGAGCAGGATCAACAATAGCGATATCTAACGATTTATCCTTGATTAATAATTGAGAGGCTACAGATATACCTGCGTTTCCTCCGCCGATAATAACAATTTGATGCGAACTTTTCATAGGTTAAGTTTGTTTAAAAAAATTTTGATGCAACGAATATTTCACTTTTTTCATCATTAAATTGTAACATTAGTTGCACAAGTCTACGATTTCCTAATTTTATTTGAATCCTTTCTATCTTTGAAAATGACTCCTCAACAAGCCCCCAAATGGAAGCTCATGTTTTTGACATGGGTTTTCATCTATCCACTCATTAATTTGCTTTTCTTTTTGCTTTTTCCTCTAATGAAAGAATGGCATCAATTATTAAAAACCTTAACACTTACCTTGATACTTGTTCCGTTAATGGGCATTTTTTTACCCAAATGGCACGGTTTGTTTAAAATTTGGTTGAGTAAATAACATGAGATCATTGGTTCGAGTTCAAGATACCGGTGAACAACTAGACGGACATCCCGTTTTGGAAATTCTACTTTCTAATGACCACGCTGCCATCACCCTTTTTTCTTTTGGTGCCACGCTGCAGAAATTTGAAATTGATGTACCAAAGTTTAACAAACGCGATATCGTGCTCGGTTACAAAGATTGGTATACATATCAAAGAACTTTTGATAAAAGACCAAACGCTTATTTCGGAGCAATTATTGGTCCAATCGCAGGAAGAATAGCCCACGCAAAAATCCCGTTCAAGGATGATTTTTTTCAATTCGAGGCCAACGAAGGTCCGCATCTTTTACATGGCGGACAACGTAGTTTTTCGAATGTCAATTGGAAATTGCTTAGTTTCAAAGAAAATCCTTACCCTCAAGTGACGTTTTTGTTAGAAACAAAAGCATGTAATATTGAACATCCAGGTTGTTTGAGATGTGAGGTCAGCTATACACTCATGGATTTCGCTTTAGAAATAAAAATTGAAAGCATAGCATTGGAAGATACACTTGCCAACCCCACCCAACATTCCTATTTCAATCCATATGGGCATCAAGGAAGTGTTTTGGATACCAAAGCTTGGATTGCTGCAGATTTATACGTAGAACTCGATAAAGAGAAATTACCGACCGGCCAGATGCTTCCAATAAAAGGTAATACTTCCCTCCCTTCCTCAAATAAATTAGAATACCCGCTTCATTCCCTATTTGAAGGGCTCGATCTTTCCTTTATTTTGAACGCGAAACAGCAACAAGCTCAACTCATTGCAGCAGATGGGTTCAAACTCCGATTTGACACCAACCAACCGGTTTTCCAAGTATATGTTGGGGGTGAAACTAATATACCTGGAAAAGATGAAATAAGGTATCACCGCTATTCAGGCATTTGTCTAGAGCAACAAGCGGAGCCTGATGCGCCTCATCATGAAAATTTTAGCGATATTTATCTTAAGAAGGGTTTGAAAAAAACCAATCTTATGACTATTCATTTTGATCAGAACACATGAAACTAGCTCCATTATTGCTGCTTTTCTATTCCATCACACTATTTGCATGTGAGGAAGAAGCAAAGCCAAACCCACCTGTTCCCCCAGCTTCAAACACTTTCTTTCGAGGCGCAGACATCAGTTGGTTGGCACAAATGGAAGCTACTGGCTATATTTTTTACGACGAGAACGGCAATCCTTCTGATTGCCTAGATTTACTTATGGCTAGAGGCATCAATGCAGTCCGCTTGCGCGTTTTTGTGCATCCAAGCTCAGATCCAATCAGCGGCCATTGCAGCCCAGAAGAAACTGCATTAATGGCTGCGCGGTGTCGGCAAAAAGGTTTGGATGTCATGATTGACTTTCACTACTCAGATACCTGGGCAGACCCCGGTCATCAAACCAAACCAGCTGCCTGGGCTGCCGCGCCTTTTGCGGCACTCAAAGATTCGGTCTATGCACATACCAACTACACGCTACAACTTTTAAAACAAGCGGGTGTAACACCAAAGTGGGTGCAAATCGGCAACGAAATTCCGAGCGGTATGCTTTGGCCAGAAGGGCACATGAATAACGTTCAGCAACTCGTTCAATTGATCAACGTTGGTCATCAGGCAGTTAAAGATATTGATACTGTTATTCAGACCATTGTACATATCGATAAAGGCAACGACAATAGTAGATTTCGTTGGTTTTTTGACCTGATGCAGCAAAACGGCGCCCAATTTGATATCATTGGCGCATCTTATTATCCTCATTGGCTTGGTTCAGACTATACAGTTACCATTTCAGACCTTGGCAACAACCTAAATGATATGGTTACGCGCTACAACAAGCCTGTCATGATCGTAGAGGTTGGTGGTGATTACTGGCAAGTTCAAAACTCCAAAGATTTGCTTGTGGCCACAATGGGTACTGCCTTAGATGTGCCTAACAAGCAATGCCTGGGCGTATTTTATTGGGAGCCACAAGGCGCTAAACCTTGGAGTGGTTACCAACTCAATTGCTGGCAAGACAACGGGCGCCCCTCACCTGCCCTGGATGCATTTTTGTATTAGTTCTAGGCCTATTTTCGATGAAATATTTTACGTTTCTGCTCGCTTTACTTTGTGTTTTCAATTCTACAGGTCAACTGCAGCGCACCCAATTTAATGACAACTGGGAGTTTCAATTCAAGCAAACGGACCCAGTTACTGTTGTTTCTTTACCACATACCCCTAAATTAGAACCCCTCGTCATGACGAATCAGTTTGTTGGGCATGTAGTCTACCGCAAACGTTTTGATTACAAGTTGCAAGAGGGCCGTCAGCTATTGATTTATTTTGAAGGTGTGATGCATTCTGCAAAAGTCGTTTTAAATGGTCAGGAAGTTGGTACTCATGTGGGAGGTTACTTGCCTTTTCAATTTGATTTAACAAGGGCTTTAAAAGATTCTTCCAATTTATTGGAGGTTTATCTGGATAACACCGAAGATGTAAGCATCCCGCCGGGCAAACCGCTAAAAGACCTCGATTTTTATTACCACGCTGGTATTTATCGCAATGTTTGGCTTCAAGAAGTCGGCGGTATTCAAATTCAAAATGCTTATTTTCAAACCATCGCTGCCAATCCTACATCAGCCACCATTCAACTTGATTTCCAGTTAAAGTATCAACCCAATTGGATTATTGTACCGATTCAAGTAGATGCAAAATTAGGCGAGACTACAATCCAACTCATCAATGCGTTATTCATAGATTCTACCAATGTCATTACTTATACTGGTAAATTAAACCTGAAAACACCTCAATTGTGGTCGCCTTCCAACCCCAATCTATATGACTTAAAGATTTATACCATTTATGGACAAGACACCATGGCCAAACAAGTGATCAAAGTAGGTATTCGCAAGGCCGAACTGAGTACTGATGGGTTTTACTTGAATGGAACAAAGCTATTTTTAAGAGGTACCAACCGTCATCAAGAATATCCATACGTGGGTTACGCCGTCCCAGACAACGCACAAAAACGAGACGCACAGCTCATCAAAGACGCAGGATTTAATTTTGTGCGCCTTTCTCATTATCCGCAGTCGCCAGCTTTTTATGATGCCTGTGATGCGCTTGGCATCATTGTTATGGATGCCATTCCTGGCTGGCAGCATTTTGGACCACCACCCTTTGAGCAGCGTTGTAAAGAAGAGCTCCGGGAATTAATTCACCGAGACCGCAACCACCCGAGTGTGTTTTTTTGGGAAAATTCCATCAATGAAACCCAAATGCCTGAATCCTTCATGGTGGAAATGAATGTCATCGCTAAAGGATTACTCAATGGCCAAGGTTTTACATGCGGTTGGATGGATCACCCAAGCTACGATTTATTTATTCCTGCAAGACAGCACGCAACAGCCCCGAACTATTGGAATCAATATAAAATCAATACTAGACCTATATTCATTGCCGAATACGGTGATTGGGAATATTATGCCCAAAATGCAGGATTGAATCAAACCCAATTTACTGACCTGAAAACTTCAGAGCGCAATTCCAGACACTTGCGCGGAGCATCAGAGCAAGCGCTTTTGCAACAGGCATACAATTTCCAAGAAGCCAGTAACTCTAACAGAAGAGGATCAAATACAATAGGTGAAGCCAATTGGGTTTGTTTTGACTACAATCGTGGCTACAGCCCAGATCTAGAAGCATCAGGCGTATATGACATTCAGCGTTTGCCTAAATATGCCGTTGATTTTTACAAGAGTCAGCAAAAGTTAGATATCAAGCATCCTGTGCTTTCTATTGCTTCTCGCTGGAATACCGCCTCTTCATTAAACGTTACTGTTTATTCCAATTGTCCTCAGGTGGCACTGTACTTAAATGACAGCCTTATTGCCAAAAAAGTAGCAACCCCTAGCCCTGCTTCAGACCAGCTTGCACAACCTCCTTACCTTTTTGAAATTAAAAAATATCAACCCGGAAAATTAACAGCAATTGCCTACGACAGCAAGCAAAAACCATTGACTACAGCCATGGTTCAGACGCCCGGAAAACCTGTTAAATTCGCCTTGGAATTGGATACATTGCAGTTCGGAATTGACACCACAAAAGCAGACCTCATTTTTGTGCGCGCCAAGCTGCTCGATGCCAACGGCACCGTTGTCCCAACCAATGATTATAAAGTAATTTTTAGTGTGCTTGCGCAAGATGCTGGCCTGATGAGCCCTTCCATTCAGCCTCTGGAGGCTGGTATTGCATCTGCCCTATTGAGAACTGAAGCCCCTCAGACTGAAATTAGCATAAAGGTCAACTTGCCTTTACTAGGTTTGAGTGATCAATTGATTTGGAAACCTTAGTATGCAGCAACTAAAAGTCATCGCCCCAGGCCGGATTAATTTACTTGGCGAGCACCTCGATTACAATCAAGGGGTTGTATTACCTGCAGCTATTAATCGTTTCTTTGAGTTTGAATTCAATGGAAATACAACAGATGGCATCCATGTTGAAGCCCTGGATCTAAACGAAAGTTGGTTTTTTGAATTACACGAGTTAGAACAACTCAAAACTACGGGTTGGAAATCCTATGTGAAAGGTGTTTTCATCTTGATGGGGTTGAGCAATGTAAATGGAATACATATTCGTTTCAAAAGCAACATTCCGATTGGCGCTGGCTTATCTTCTTCTGCAGCACTTTGTTGTGGGTTGGCTTTTGGGCTCAATGAATTTTTTGATTTAGGAAAAACGCGTTTTGAATTGGCACTCATCGCTCAACAAACCGAACATCAGTTTGCAGGTGTAAAATGCGGCCTCATGGATCAGGTAGCTTGCTTGTTTGGAGAAGAAGCCCATTTACTTGCTTTTGATACACTTGATCACTCAGTTGAAACCTTTTCTTTACCGCTAGTCGGCGTTCAACTCTTCTTGATTGATTCAAAGGTGAAGCACAATTTGGCTGCATCTGCCTACAATGAAAGGCGTTCTCAATTGAAAGATGCCTGGAATCTTACCCAACAAATTTTTGTTGGTATTGATAGTTGGAGGTCCTTGAAGCCTTTTCAATTCAATGCATTACTTTCTTGTTTGGATGCAGTATCCATCAAACGTTTGACATATGTGCTTGATGAAATGAGTCGGGTACAGAAAGTGCAGGCGCTAACTGAACAAATTGCTGCTGATTTAAATGATTCAAGTGTATTGAATGATTCTTACCAAGAACTTGGACACCTCCTGAATCAAACGCACGATGGCCTCCGAGATTTATACGAAGTAAGCTGCGAAGAAATGGATTTTCTTCAAAATCAATTGCTACAAACCCCAGGCATTTTAGGTGCAAGAATGATGGGTGGAGGTTTTGGTGGTTGCTTGTTGGTCTTGGCGAAAGCCGATTTGAATTCTCATTCATTAGAAGCGGTTTTCACGGCATATCAACTACGCTATCGTCAAAATCCAAGTATAGAACCAATTCAATTGATGGGCGGTGTTCGGGCACTATAAAGCCAAACGCACATCTTCGGCAAAAGGCAATTTAACGAGTGTGGTAACTTCCAGGGTAAGGTAAGAAAACTCCTCGGTGATTTTTCCGGTAATGCGGTAAATTCCTTTTCCGTAAAAAGGATAGCGTTCGTTGATCTGAGGAAAATGAACGGTGTCGAGGAAGTCTCCGGACGGATCTAAAAAGGTACCAAAACACATGGTGTCGCCTTTATTGGTTTTGGTTTGCTTGATGCTTACTAAATAGCCAAAGGTAAGGACCTCTTTTGCGATATAATCCGAAAAATCTTGAACCAAGATAAATGAAGTTGGCAAGGGCTCAAGCAAGAGTGTAAAAGGGTCGCAAAGCGGAAAACCCAAAAGTTCAAATTGTTCAAAAGTACTTTCAAGCGGGTGTTCTTCTAGCTCAGGTAATTGTTGTGTTTGTTGCTTTACTTCAAATAATTCTAACTTTTGATGTGGGCGTAATTGTTTGTTGTGGTAAAAATGCGCCTGCCACAAGAGGGCTTTTCTCGGTTGCTTAAAGCTTCTTAAAGCCCCTATTCGGATCAAAATACTGAGTTGCTCTAGTGGGATATAGATTCTTTTCAAGAGGTTTTCAAGATTGGTAAATACGCCATTTTGTGTGCGTTCAACAAGTATTTGCTCGGCGAGTGCAACTTCTATGCCTGCTACCAAATTGAAACCGAGAATCAGGCGCTTCTCTTGCAAGACGCAGCTGTAGGCACCTTCGTTGATACAGGGCGCTTCGATTTGCGCACCAAAGCGCCGCGCTTCGTGGACGTAGATTTCAGTGCGGTAGTAACCGCCAAAGTTGTTGATGCATGCAGTGAGGTAGGCCAACGGATAATGTGCTTTGAGATACAAACTCTGGTAGCTCTCAACTGCATAAGATGCGGAGTGTCCTTTAGAAAAAGCATAACCCGCAAAGCTTTCGATTTGCTTCCAAATACTACTTGCAAAGGCGGCTTCGTGTCCTCTTTTGAGGCAAGATGTCAGGAAACTTTCTTGAACGCGCAAAAATTCGGACCTCGACCTGAATTTGCCAGACATGCCACGGCGCAAGACATCGGCCTCTGCTAAACTTAGGCCTGCTAAATAATGTGCAACTTTAATGACGTCTTCTTGATAGACCATTACGCCGTAGGTATCGGGCATAATGGCGAGTAGTAACGGATGGATATCTTGGCGCCGCTCCGGATTGCGGTGCCGTAAAATGTATTCTCGCATCATGCCCGACTGCGATACGCCAGGTCTGATAATAGAGCTAGCTGCAACCAGCGCGAGGTAGTTGTCTACTTGGAGTTTGATCAGGAGCATGCGCATGGCTGGCGACTCCACATAAAAACAACCCAAGGCCCAGCCTTTTCTTAAAAATTCAGCAATCTTTGGATCTTTCTTTAGCAAATGGATATCGTGGATATCGTGAAGTTTTGCTGCTGGCTGCGTTTTTTTGATGATTTGAAGTGCTTCAGAAATTTTTCCTAAACCGCGCTGGCTTAAGACATCAAATTTGTAAAGCCCGACATCTTCGGCTTCTAGCATGGAGAATTGCGTACAAGGGTAGCCCTTAGGCGGTAAGAAGCAAGCGGCAAAAGTAGTTAAAGGTTCCTCGCTAATAACGATGCCACCTGCGTGGACACTCAAATGAGAAGGTAAGCCTTCAATGTATTTGGCATAGCGCAAAATAAGTGCACCGAGTTCAGCGAATTCAGCGAGGCTGCCCTTTCCCATACTGAGCATTTTACTTGTGCCCGCAGGCAAGCCAAATACTTTGCTGAGCTCGTGAATACAGGCTCGGTACTGAAAAGTACTGTAGGTGCAAAGCCAGGCTGCATTTGGATAGCGTTCAAAAATATAGCGAATGACGTCGTCGCGGTCTTTCCAAGAGAAGTCGATGTCGAAATCGGGTGGGTTTTTGCGGTATAAATTGATAAAGCGCTCAAAGTAGAGGTCTAGCTCTAGTGGGTCGACATCCGTGATGCGCAAGAGATAAGCCACAATACTATTGGCACCACTACCGCGCCCTACATAAAAATAACCTTTAGCACGCGCATAGGAAGTGAAGTCGTGGGTGATGAGGAAGTAAGAAAGGTAGTTTTTTTCGGCAATAACCTCGATTTCCATCTCGATGCGGGCAATGATTTCGTCGGTGATGGTGCTGTAGCGATACGGAAGCCCTTCTGCACAAAGCTCTTGAAGGCGTTGTAAGTCTGCAGCTTTGGAGCCGTGAATGCTATGGGGTTGTTGTGGGGCGGCGGCTTCTCCAAATTCAAATGTGATGGTACAGTTGCTGAGTAGTGCTTGCGTGTGTGTAAACAAAGTGGGCGCTGCTGCAAAGGCATTGCTGCACTGCGCTGCAGATAAAAGGCGCTCTGTGGGTAGCGCTTGTTCTTGCGCAGGTAATTTGGAAAGCAGGCAATTATTGGAGATAGCGCGCAGTAAGCGATGGGTGTTGTGGTCTCGTTTGTGGCGAAAACTCATGGGGATATCAGCGACGTATTTGTGTGGGTCAAAGGCCTGTTTTTGGCGCTGCCACTGAATAATTTGACTGGCTTGAACAGCAATAAATTCATGTTCTTTGAGTAGCGCTGGGTGTTGCTGTAACGGATACCAAACCCAGCAATTGGCAAAGGGAGGCAGCGGCAAGGCGAAGTCTTTTGCAGTGAGTAAGTGCTGGGTAAGAAAGGAGTTGAGCTCTTGAAAACCTTTGTTGTTGCGCGCTATAAGAGTGGCTACGTGTGTAAAGCCGTTGCGCAGCTCGAGCCCAAGCATAGGCTCGATCCCCTGCTCTTGGGCAGCGCGCACAAAAGCCAAGCCCGAACCGGTGTGGTTGATGTCGGTGAGCAGGAGTTGTTGGTGGCCGTGTTGCAAGGCCCAAGCAACGAGTTCTTCTGGCTTGAGTATACCATAGCCCAAACTGAAACAAGAGTGTACACGCATATTTTTAAGCTTCTAGGCCAATGGCACGCAAAACCGCGCGGTCGCCATAGCGCTCTCGGATGTTGTCTAAGGCCTTATAGAGCGCCGGATAGGAAAGATTTTGGTGATCGAAGAGTTGCAGTTGGTGCGCCCCTCCTACTAGAGAACTGAAGCGCAAGCCAATTAAGCGCACCAATACACGCCGCTGATAAAGCCGCTTGAAAAGCTCCTGAACCAACGGGAGTAGCTCGTGGTCGGCGGCGGTGTAGGCAATTTGTTGTTGGAGGGTTTGGGTCTGAAAATCGGCGTAGCGGATCTTGACGGTAACGGCACCGGTGAGTTTACCTGCGCGGCGCAACTGAAAGGTAAGGTTCTCAGCCATAGCGGTTAAAATACCACTGAGTTTGCCGACATCTATGGTGTCTTGGTGAAAGGTGCGTTCGTTGGAAATGGATTTGCGCTCGTTGTAAGGCTCTACAGGGCTTTGGTCTATGCCTTGGGCTTTGGTCCAGATGCTGCGGCCGTTTGCACCGAGGGCTTGTTCGACGAGTTCTAGGGGCAGCGTTTGAAGCGTACCAATTCTTTTAACACCTAGACTACAGAGTGTTTGGTAGGTTTTGGGGCCAACCATAGGTATTTTCTGAACAGAAAGTGGTGCTAAAAAGTCTTTTTCTGTACCGTAGTTGATGCGGAGCTGATTATTGGGCTTAGCCTCTCCGGTTGCTACTTTAGAGACCGTTTTGTTTTCAGATAAGCCAAATGAGATCGGTAAGCCGGTTTCTTTGATAATGCGCGTGCGCAACTCAGAGGCGTAGGTCCAGATGCCAAAAAAGCGATCCATGCCGGTGAAGTCGATGTAGAATTCATCGATGGACATTTTCTCATAGACCGGAGATACTTCTTTAACGATTTCGGTTACCATTCGAGAAAATTTGGTGTAGGTTTGCGTATTGCCTTTGATACAGATGGCTTCTGGGCAGCGTTCTTTGGCCATTTTCATGGACATACCGGACCGCACACCAAAACGCCTGGCTTCGTAGCTACAAGAGGCTACGACTCCTCTTTCACTGGTGCCTCCAATGAGGATGGGTTTTTGATTTAAGCGGCTGTCTAGAAGGCGCTCACAGGAAACAAAAAAGGTGTCGAGGTCCATATGAACAATCGAACGACGTGTAGCCATGGGTACGGTCATTTAAAGGGTGAAACAATAAAAGTTCGATTGGTTAGTGCATCAAAATTAACATTTTTGATTAATATTACATCAATAAAATGACGAATATATAATCAAAAGTTATCAACAAATAAAAAAGAAAGAAAAACGAACTGCCAATATGTCATTTTCGTAACTTGGAACACAATTTGATAGATCAATTGCACAAACTTAAATAAGTAAAAAATGAAACCACTTTATGTCGTATTAGCTGCCGTAGGCGCCATACTCCTCTTTAGCTTCTTAGGATACTACAACCTTTACAACAAAGCCGTTGGCTATCAAGAAGGGCTCGATGAAAAATTTGCCAATGTCCAATCTGCCTACCAACGCCGTGCCGACCTTATCCCAAATTTATTGGAAACCGTAAAAGGAGCTGCTCAAAACGAAAAAGATATCCTTACCCAAGTAACGCAAGCGCGTGCCGGAATTGTGGGTGCCAAAACACCCCAAGACCTCGAACTGATGGGGCGTAAAATCAATACCGCCATTAATCTAGCGTACGAAGCCTACCCACAGATTCGTTCTACGGAGAATTTTAGTCAGTTCCAAAGTCAACTAGAAGGTACTGAAAACCGCATCAAGACAGAGCGCGACAACTACAACAAAGCCGTCAAAGAATACAACACACACATCCGTGGTTTCTTTGCCCGCTTTTTCTTAAACGGAGAAGAATTCCCGAGAAAAGAAGGTTTTGTAGCCGCGAGCGGTTCAGAGAACGCACCAAAGGTGAAGTTTTAATGCTCAGCAACCTCGAACAACAAAGGGTACTCGACTGCATTGCAGCAGCAGAGGCTGCCACGAGCGGAGAATTGCGGGTACATCTAGAGGCAAAGTGCAAAACAGACGCAGTGGCGCGGGCTATCGATATTTTTGATCAACTTGAAATGCAAGCCACAGCAGCGCGCAATGGCGTGCTCATCTATGTGGCTTTTGCAGACCGCAAGCTCGCTATTATCGGCGATGAAGGTATCAATACCCGTGTTCAACACAACTTCTGGGACAGCACCCGAGACCTCATGCTCGCACACTTCAAAGAAGGCCGCTTGGCCGAAGGGCTTTGTGCTGGAATTACAGAAGCAGGAACTCAGCTCGCTCATTTTTTTCCTCCTCAAGAAAATGATCAAAATGAATTGCCCAATCAAATCAGTTTCGGATGACAAAACGCATTATTTTTCTATTCGTTCTTGTTTACTATAGCTGCTCTCTTTTCGGTCAATACCCCAAACCTACGTCCGCAGAACGCTTCTTTCATAACTTTTCAAAAGTTCAGGTATTAAGTGCAGCAGACCAAGCACAAATTGAACAAAGACTCGATGCTTTCGAGCAAGAAACCAGCAATGAAATTACGATTGTCATCATAGACGACCTCAATGGCGACGAACCCTGGCATTATGCCACCGAACTCGGCGAAGAATGGGGAGTCGGTAAAGCAGATCAAAACAACGGCTTGGTATTTTTGATTAAGCCCACACAAGAAAATGGTGGACGTCAAGTTTATTTGGCTCCTGGCCGGGGCTTAGAGGCCGTGATCACCGATCTGAGCTGTCATGATATCGTTCAGCACGAAATACTACCTGAATTCAAGAAAAATCAATACGCACAGGGCATTAACAAAGCGCTTGACATCTTATTTAAACTGGCTAAAGGTGAAATCAATGAAAAAAGCTACCGCGATGGCATTCGCAAAGACAAATGGGTTGGTGGTATATTCGCACTGTTATTCATACTAGGTGCCCTATTCTTACTTATTAAGCGCGGCGGGGGCGATAACGGAACTACTTTTGGTGGCAGACGCGCTGGCCCTGGCTTCTTTTACTTTGGAGGTGGTGGCTTCGGAGGTGGTTTTGGCGGCGGCTCATCTGGTGGCGGAGGTTTTGGTGGTTTTGGTGGCGGAAGTTTTGGTGGCGGAGGCTCTGGCGGTAGTTGGTGATTTAACCTTTAAGCATTCAATTAGTCTAGCAATAAAAACAAAGCGTTATGAATAAATTTCTACCCCTACTCCTACTTGTATTCGGATGTCTTTCGTTCACACAGGCGCAAGAAATACAAACAGTCGCTTTTTACAATGTAGAAAACCTATTTGATACCATTGATGGGCCAAATGACGACGCCGAATTCTTACCTGATGCTGCCAAACAATGGGATGCCAAAAAATACAACGCCAAACTGCAACAAATCAGACAAGTCATGGAAGCGCTGCAAATGCCCATTATTATGGGCGTTTGTGAAATTGAAAACAAAGCTGTACTCTTGGATATAATAGGTCAAGACAAACGCTATGGAGTTGTCCATTACGAGAGCCCAGATGCACGTGGTATCGATGTGGGTATGCTCTACCGAAAAGATATTTTAAAGCTCAAAACAGCTGGTTATATACGTTTTACCTTACCCGGCGATACCCTTCCTACTTCTAGAGATATCGTTTGGGCAAAATACCAGTACAAGAAAGAAAATATATTCGTTCTAGTCAATCATTGGCCAAGTCGTCGAGGCGGAGCCGAGCAAAGCGCTCCTCGTCGCTTCAATGCGGCACAAATGGCAGCACAGTTCATAGACTCCGTTCAACAAAACGACCCTAGAGCTAAAGTCATCTTAATGGGAGATTTAAATGATCATCCACAAGATGCTGCTCCTCAGCATGTTTCAAAAAAACTAACTCCCCTAATCTCCAAAGAAAGCAACAGTTTCGGAGGTTCTTATAATTACAAGAATGAATGGGATGTATTAGACCACATTATGGTTTCTTTAAATGCAATGGAAGGTCATTTCCAAGTTCAAAAAGAAAGTGGTCAAATTCATAGTTTCCCTTATCTACTTACGCAATACAAGGGTCAAATTGTTCCGAATAGAACCTATGCCGGCAATACCTATCTTGGAGGTTATTCAGACCATCTACCGGTGTCCATACAAGTCATTTTGCATCCTTAATTCGGATGATTGCTAGAATGTCTTTGTCGGGATTTTTTGCTTGTACAGAAATTTCTTTTGCGTAGATTCAAATGGCCTGTAGATAAAATATACATGGTTGTTGTGAATCCTCACCTTATCGACATACCGAAAAGAAAGCTGTACTTTTTGAACAACCGCACCAGTTGTTAAATCAATGAGGCCGATGTAACAATTTCCGTCTTGCTCATAAGTGGCATAAATTTTACCCGTTTTTCTGTCTTGTTGCAAGTTTTTTTGAAAACCACTTTGCTTGGCATGATAATGATGAAAAATAGGAATAGACTTCAAGAGTTGACCCTGAATGGTATGCACCCGAAGCATGTCCTTAGGGTAATCAAAAATGTAGAGCGTATCGTTTGCTACAAAGAGCGGCGCATACACTGGCTGGTAATATAATGATTTGGTAAATACATTCGCGCCTACGTATATCTCTGCATCGATCCCAGTTTGATTTTCTAGATTTTTTGCCCATAGTTTGGTGCGTACATCTACCCATTTGTATTCCGATCGATACAACTCCATCATGAGGTCGTCTTGAATATGCAAAATCGCTTTATAGGTTGAATCGAGCTGATCCAATGCACCGTATTCGAAGGCCGGGTAAATATCGATATAACTAGAGTAAAACTGCCGCGTAAGACTCGTGTCTACTATAGGGGCGATATATTTATAAAAGTAATCTTTGGGAATGCTTCCCAATTGCAGCAGCGTATCTTTTTTTTGCAAACCAAACATATTCGATTGGGTTTCTACATGAATATTTCCTCGGAAATCTCGCTTCAAGCCCACTGCTCTTTCAGGTATATTGTGTAAAAATAGCGTGGCATTATTCCAAACACACTGCAATTGGGCATCCTTGAGCAAGTTCTTTTCATAAGTCAACAAGAAAAGCTCGCCATTTTCGCCCAACTCAAAATCAGCCACACTAAAAGATTTAGACGCAAAAACGGTGTCGGATTGATTAGGGCGCAAAACAACAGCGCGCACCTCTTGGATGCGTTCATCTTTAACCGAGATCACTAAGGTTTGAGCCTGAACAGCAAGTAAAGCATTAAAAACAAGTAAAAAACCAATGAAGCGCATATGGAACAGACGCTAAAATGCTGGTGATTTCACAAGTTTAACAAACTTTTTGAATCCAGTGCTGGGTATCGGGAATTGCGCCAGACTTCAAGTTGTCGAGCTGCGCCTTGATTCTTATGGAGATTTCACGGCCTTCTAGCGGTGGTAAAGTGATTTTTTGATCGCGGTAACCAATCATTGCAATTGGCGCAATCGTTGCGGCGGTTCCGGCACCAAAGGCATCTTGTAAGGTTCCGTTTTGAGCTGCTTCAATGACTTCAGCTACAGTCACATGGCGTTCTTCAATGGCAATGCCAAAATCGGCCGCGATTTCAAGTACTGTTTTTTTGGTGGTGCCACGCAAGATGGTGTCTGCCTCTTCAGAGGGTGTAATTAAAGTGTTGTTGATGACAAACATGATATTCATGGTGCCAGACTCTTCAATAAATGTATGTGTTTTGGCATCGGTCCAGACTAACTGATGAAATCCTTCTTGTTGTGCAAGTTTTGCCGGATACAAAGATGCTGCATAGTTACCTGCCGCTTTTGCGCGCCCAACGCCTCCAATGGCAGCACGGGTGTAGTGTTCTTCAATTTTAACGCGAACGGGCTCTGCGTAATAAGAACCAACCGGCGACGTGATAATGACAAATTTGTAGTTGTCCGAAGGTTTGATTCCGACAAATTCATCGGTTGCAAACATAAAAGGACGGATGTATAATGCGTAACCAGGTTTGTCGGTAACCCATCCGGCATCTTGGACAACGAGTTGTTTAACAGCCGCTATAAATAAATCTTCAGGAATTTCTGGCATGCACATACGTGCAGCTGACTCGGCAAATCGACGTGCATTTAACTCCGGCCTGAACAAAACTACTTCGTTGTGTTGGTTGCGGTAGGCTTTCATTCCTTCAAAAATGGACTGGCCATAATGGATGGCTGACATAGCTGGATGCATGCTAATTGGGCCAAAGGGTTTGATTTCTCCTTGCTGCCATTTACCAGCCGTAAATTCCATAACGAACATATGATCAGAGAAGATTCTGCCAAAGGGAAGGTTTTCCCAGTTGACAGTAGACAAGTGGCTATCTGTATTAGGTGTGATAGGAAATTGTAAGGGAATTCCAGACATAAGCTTGTTAATTGATGCGCGAATATACAGCTAAATCGTCGAGCATACAACCTTTTGACCTTATTAAAAGCAATCCTTAACTTTGTGTTATGATCGCCTTCACACAAGCCCTTGAAATACTTCAAAAACACTGGGGTTTTAGTGCGTTTAGACCTGGTCAAGAGCCCATCGTTAAAGCGGCATTGGCAGCCGAAGACACCCTTGCCCTATTGCCTACGGGCGGAGGTAAGTCGATTTGCTTTCAGGTTCCTGGCATTCAACGCGACGGTCTGTGCTTGGTCATTTCACCACTCATTGCGCTCATGCAAGATCAAGTAGAAAATCTGCAAAAAAGAGGCCTGCGTGCAAAAGCACTCACGAGCGGCCTGAGCTATCGAGAAATAGACCAAACTCTAGACAACGCGCGTTTTGGTGGACTTGATTTCCTTTATACATCACCAGAAAGAATTCAATCTGCACTTTTTATAGAGCGCTTTAAACGAATGAAAATTTCGCTACTCGTCGTAGATGAAGCACATTGCATTTCAGAATGGGGTCATGATTTCAGACCGTCGTTTAGACAAATCGCCAAACTCCGGCAACTGCAACCAGAAGTTCCAATTTTAGCACTCACCGCTACGGCCACTAAAGCCGTTCAGCAAGACATCTTGTCTCAGTTACAGATGCCAAAAGCACAAATTATAGAGTCGAGTTTTGCCCGGGCTAACCTCTCCTATTTGGTGCGGCCAACCACCCATAAAATGCAAGAAATCCTGAGCATTTGCAAGCGGGAAAAAGGTACGGGAATCGTCTATTGCCAAACCAGAAAATCAGTAAAGGAAGTTGCGCGTATACTTCTGGCGAATGGTTTGCGCTGTGGTATTTATCACGGAGGCTTGAATGCCGAACAGCGTAGTCAAATGCTCCAAGATTGGCTTTCTGATCAAAATCAAATTATGGTCGCCACTAATGCATTTGGTATGGGGATCGATAAGCCAGATGTTCGGTTTGTGCTCCATTATGAAATTCCAAATTCTCCTGAAGCTTATTTTCAAGAGGCAGGACGCGGAGGTCGGGATGGTCAGCCAGCTTATGCGCTTTTGTTACACGAGGCGCAAGACTTCGATAAATTGAAGGAGCAATTGGAAAAAAGTTATCCAAGCGCCGAACGCGTTATTTTTGTGTATCGTGCCGTTTGTAACTATCTAAAAATTGCCATTGGATCTGGCAAGGAAGAGAGTTACGCGTTTGACATGAAAACTTTCTGTCGAACTTTTGACTTGCCCGACGACGAGGTGTATTTTGCGCTCAAGATTCTCGAGCAAAACGGAAATTTTAGCCTTTCTGAAGGGTTCTATCAACCAACGCGCTTGCAGTTTATTGTCAATAATGAGGTGCTATATAACTTTCAAATTCAGCACGAAGACTACTACCAGCTCTGCACCACCCTTGTGCGAAGTTATCCTGGCATTTTTGACCAAATGACCATTCTACACGAAGACAAACTTTTGAAAAGACTAAAAACCTCCAATAAACGTTTTGAAGAACAACTGGACTTCATGCAAAAAAACGGCATCATCGAACTCACTAAAAAAAGTAACCTACCCATACTGCATTTCAACATGGAAAGGTTACCAGAATCTTACCTGAATCTCAAATCAAGTATCTATTTGGAGCGCAAAAAAGCTGCCCAAGACAAACTTACAGCCATGCAGCGCTATTGCGAAGCCCAGCTATGCCGCGCTCAACAACTCATTCATTACTTCGGGCAAGATATTGCACCCTGCGGATCTTGCGATGTTTGTAAGCCTAGCGTGCTCAACGAAGAAGCCTTATTTGCTTTTTTACAAGAAGCCCAAAGTATTGAAGCGCTAGAGGCCCAATTTCTTTGCTCAAGGGCAGAGCTAGAGCTGCTTATTCGCCCCCATTTACTCACTGAAAAAATCAAATTCAAAGCGGGAAAATTCTACCTCTAATTCTCGCTCATGAACGCGTCTACAACCCAAGGACTGCCCAGACAAAACTGGCATTTCCTACTCGTTTTATTGCCTTTCATCATTGGTATCTACCTTGCTGATTTCCGTATTTTAACGTACCAAACACTGCTTTTTGCAAAAATTTCTAGTGCAATTGGCTTGGGTTTAGTAGTACGCAAATCAACCAAACAACTTGGCGTTTTACTGCTCTTTTTCAACCTTGGTTTTTGGCATTTATTCTTTGCGCAATCGGGGTATCGGGCCCAGCGAAATCTGGTCTTTGATCGAGAAGTCCAAGGTTTATTACACGTGCAATCAATAGAAAACAAAGGTGCTTATCAAAAAATAATTGGTGTTTTTGAGTTGAAGCAAAACAGACTTAAAAGAGCGGTCAACATGTTGATATATTGTAAAGGGAAAATACAAATTGACCAACGCAAAGTATACTGGCTCAACTGCAAACCAGACCTCATTCAAAACGAAGCCTACCCGGGTGCTTTTGACCAAGAACGCTACTATGAGTTGCAACAAATGAGTCATCGGGTTTTCATTGAAGCAGATGCTCTGCATGTCAGCAAACGTTCTGTTCTGCATAGGTCCGATATCAAAGCGGGTCTAGTGGCGATCAAAACAAGGATATCTGAATTGTTTTCTGTAGCCTTAAGCCAACAATCATCTGCAATTGCAAGGGCGCTTATTTTAGGTGAAAGAGATGGCATAGATCAAGAGCTGCGCGCATACTTTTTAGCCACAGGATCCATGCATATACTAGCTGTATCAGGCATGCACATTGGACTGCTTATTGTAGCCCTTCTTAAAGTTTTGGAATTGTTGTCGAGATGGATCAGCCGAAAACAAGCACTTTTCATCATTATTGTAATAGTTTGGAGTTATGCGTTTTTAACCGGGTTGTCGGCTTCTGTGCTGCGCAGTGTTTTCATGTTCAGTGTGCTGTTACTTAGTCAGCTGCTCGGAAAACAATTGAGCAATTTAAATGCGCTTTTCTTCTCGGCCTTTTGTTTACTGCTCTTCGACCCTCTTTATTTATTCGACCTTGGTTTTCAATTGTCTTATTTAGCCATGCTTGGCATTTATTTATACTACGAGCGCATCAAAGTTGTTTTGGCATTTAAATGGCGCTGGGTGCAGCAACTTTGGGACGGTACAGCACTCGGTTTGGCGGCAACACTGACCACCTTACCACTCAGTTTATATCATTTTCATTTGTATCCAAATTATGCGCAAATTGCCAACTTGTGCCTCATGAGCCTTTCAAGCTTTATACTCATCTTAGGGATGTTTTTTCCGTTGCTACAAGCGCTGCCTTACCTGGATAAACTCAGTGCCTACATCTTAGAAACTTGCATTCAATGGATGCTCGGTATCATGCGCTTTTTTAGTGAGGCGCCAGGGGCAATTGCGCAAGGTTTTGAACTGCCATTTTGGTGGGTATTGAGCTTTTGGATACTTACTTTTCTTTGGTTTTATACATGGCCAAAACACCATAATAACGCCTTGAAAAGTTGGTGCTTGCTTTGCTTATTTATCATGGTTTTTCAAAGGCAACAACTATTGTTTAGCAGAGAAATTTTCTTTTATCGCTCGGATAGCCTTATCATCATTAAAGAGGGGAAAGTTGCCAAAGCATTTGGCACCAAATCCGAGAAAAAATACACCTTTCTGCTCCGAACCTTTGAAAATCTAAAGAATTGCAAAATAGATTACCTTCAAGTCAATAAAGGAACTACTTGTTTAAGATTTAGATATGTCGACTTACGCATCTACAATCAACAATTTTTGAAACTATACGTGAACGCAAAAAAGCAAACACAAAAAATAAAGGTCTTTTGAGCAAGTATTTTATCTTTGCTTAAATTTTACACCATGCAAACGCTCAGCCCTCAAGAGGTTCTTCAAGCCATAGTAGCCAAAGACAAGTGTTGCTTGATCGACATTCGCGAACCCTATGAGCTGCTTAACTACAGCATTGATAGCATGGCCATTCCTATGGGTGATTTTGCCCAGGCTTATCCATCATTGAAGCACTACGCAAAAGTTGTTTTGATGTGCCAATCGGGAAAGCGTGCAGAAGCCTTAGCCAATTTCATGGAAACCGAATTTCACGCCAAGAATATTTACATTTTAGAAGGCGGACTCAACGCTTGGATTGCACAAAACCCCACTCAAATCTCCAGTCATTAAATGAGCGCCCTCACCTCCCTACTCGACTTTATACTCCATATCGACAAGTATTTATTTGTACTCATTCAAGACTACGGCACTTGGGTTTATGGCATCTTGTTTTTGATCATTTTTGTAGAAACAGGCTTGGTCTTTATGCCCCTGTTGCCCGGCGATTCTCTTTTATTTGCCGCAGGTTCGTTTTGCGCTGGGGTTCAAATTGATGGTCAATTAGCTCAGCTAAATTTAATGGTAGTCCTCTCCCTCTTGATCATTGCAGCAATTTTAGGAGATGCCCTTAATTTTTGGATCGGTCAAAAATACGGACAAAAATTAGCGCTAATTAAAATTGGCAAATACGCCTTGCTCAAAGAAAAACACCTCCAACAAACCCATGATTTTTTTGAGAAACACGGTTCCAAAACCATTATTATTGCACGTTTTGTTCCTATCGTCCGGACTTTTGCGCCCTTTACTGCTGGTTTAGCTAATATGCGCTACCCTGTATTTTTGAAATACAACGTGGTTGGAGGAATCGGATGGGTACTCGGGCTCACCCTGCTGGGTTATTTTTTTGGCAATCTCCAGATTGTTCGAGAAAATTTTGAAACCGTTATTTTTGGGATCATCGGGCTTTCGTTGCTTCCTATGTTAATTGCCGTTCTCAAAGAGCGCATAACTAAGCACTAAAGCGCTGAAATTCTGTCTGTAAAAAAGAACGGCATATTTCTGTCGGGAATTGATCGAGCTGAGCTGCTATTTCTAAAATTTTTGCGGCTAAGTCTGTTGCGCTTGCCTTCGTGTCTAGCGTGTTTGCCGCCATGTTGATCACGCGTAGCACCTCTTCCTTGGACTGCACAAGCATAGCCCATCCTTGGGGTGAGATAAAAAGTTGCTGGGCTATATTGTGTTCAAATTCTTCGCGCACGGTTTTAATCAGTATACTTTGTTGTGTTTTTGCATTCTGACTTACTTGCAGTGATCTGAGGGTCAGGTTGGCGGGTGAAATACGGTCTAACAACAAAATACAACGCTGGTAAGCCTCGAGCTTGCTAGGTAAGAAATAATTTTGACGCTGCAGAGCTAGTTCTGTTTGAAGTTGCAGAAGGGCGTGGTCTTGCTGACGTTTCAGAAATAAAAAAACAATCGCGACAATAGCCACCATCAAAACAGAAATCACAACAAAAAAGAAGGTCATAGGTAATTTTTTGAGGCAAATATAGTGCTTTACCTTATTTTTACCCTATGAATAACGTGCTACTTCCCCTCATTCTATTCCTCTATTTCGGACTGCTCTTGGCAATTGCCTATTTTACCTCTAAAAATGCGAGTAGCCATAGTTTTTTTACCGGAGACAAAAAAAGCCCTTGGTATTTGGTGGCTTTTGGCATGATTGGCACCTCGCTCTCCGGCGTTACCTTCGTATCCGTTCCCGGTGCGGTTAGTGCCAGTTCATGGCACTATTATCAGCTCGTTTTAGGCTTTTTTGCCGGTTATTTCGTAGTGGCCTATGTGCTGCTTCCGCTCTACTACAAGCATCAGCTCAGCTCCATCTACAGGTATTTAGAGTTAAGGCTAGGTTTACGCGCTTACCAATGGGGTGCTGGATATTTCATTTTGTCGAGAACACTCGGCGCTACGGTCAGACTTTACCTTGTTATTAACGTACTGCAACTCTTCGTTTTTGAACCAATTGGCTTACAGTTCTGGCAAGCCACACTCCTGATTATACTCATGATTCTCGCTTACACGTTAAAAGGTGGTGTCAAAACAATAGTCTGGACAGACACCCTACAAACCTTTTTCATGTTATTGGCCTTGGTGGTCTGTATCGTCACCTTGCAACAACAAATGAATTTTTCTTGGTCATCGCTATGGAAAGAACTACAAGGAGAGCAACTTACTCAAGTATTTTCTTGGAATCCGTCTAAGGGAGATTACTTCTGGAAGCATTTTATTGGCGGGGCTTTCATTACAATTGCCATGACGGGTCTCGATCAAGAAATGATGCAAAAAAATATCAGTGTAAAAACCCTTAAAGATGCCCAAAAAAACATGGTTGTTTTTAGTTTTACCTTGCTTCTCGTCAATGCCCTATTTCTGCTTCTCGGTAGTATTTTAAGTTATTTTGCCTTTAAAAACGGACTCGACTTTGCCCCTGACGACCTCTTTCCAAAAATTATCCAAACCTATTTACCCAGCGGTGTATTCATCATATTTATCATTGGGCTTATATCCGCATTATTCCCCTCTGTAGATGGTGCCATTACCGCACTAACGGCCTCTTTTTGCATAGATATTATCGGCTTTGAGCGTCGAAATTTACACGAGCAAGTCCGCATGCGCCTCAAAAAAATAGTGCACATCGGCTTTGCCATTTTATTTATGCTCTTGGTTTTCTTTTTCAAATGGTACGACGACAAAAGTATTGTCAAACTAATTTTCTTGATTGCTGGCTATACCTATGGCCCGCTCTTGGGGCTCTTTGCCTTTGGTATTCTCACTAAAAGAAATGCACCTGCTTTATTCATTCCTTGGATTGTAATTCTTGCGCCCCTCAGTTGTTACGCACTGAGTGAAAACGCAGACTTGGTTTGGAAGGGCTATGAATTTGGCAATGAAATGTTGCTGATCAATGGTTTACTTACCTTTACACTATTGTTTATCAGTAGTTTTGTAACTAATTCCAACGCATCCAATGAAACTTCTCCTCTCTGACAACCAGTTGCATTTACGCTTTGCACCACTCACGCTTACACGCCCTGTTGCCGAGTTGCGCTGTGGTCTTTTTACCAACGCAGAACGTTGGCAAATGCTTGTGCCTACTGCACAAATCGGCTACGAAACCGAAAACTATTTATCCGGAAAATTTGCAGTAAATAACGGCCTTTGGATCAATGCACAATGCATTGCCAATGTGCAATTTGCCCAAATGATAGGTAGTTTACAAGATGGCCAAGCGCTTTATCAAAACGGTCTTCTTTTGGCAAAAAATGGCTTAGAAAAGACGCGCGTCGATTGCAATATTCCAAATTTAATTATCCTAGAAAACCGCTGGGATCTCTACAAAAAAAATGACGCTATTTTACGTCAAGATTTCCAAATCTATACTACAAACAAAACATCAACTGCGCTATCTTCTACCAACCTACTCATTGGTTCAAAAAAAGAACTATTTATAGAGAAAGGAGCTCAAATCGAAGGCGCTACCCTCAATACCTCGCAAGGACCAATTTACATCGGTAAAAATGTAGAAATCATGGAAGGTAGTATGCTGCGCGGCCCATTAGCCATACTAGATGGTGCCGTAGTCAAAATGGGAGCTAAAATTTATGGAGCCACTACCATAGGCCCAGCATGCCGCATCGGAGGAGAAGTCAGCAACTCTATTTTTCAAGCCTTTTCTAATAAAGGCCATGACGGTTTTATAGGCAATGCACTTATCGGGGAATGGTGTAATTTGGGCGCAGATACCAATTGCTCCAATCTGAAGAATAATTATGGTAAGGTCAGCACCTATTCTTATGAGCAGCAACAACAAATCCCAAGCTCCGAAATATTCATGGGGCTTACCATGGGAGACCACAGCAAGACAGCCATTAATGTTCAATTCAACACCGCGAGTGTGGTGGGTGTGAGCAGCAATATATTCTGCAGTAAGTTTCCTCAAAAATTCACTCCCTCTTTTCAATGGGTGTCCGATGAGCAAACCAGCACCTATCTTCTAGACAAAGCCATTGAAGCTGCTTCTGCCATGATGGCTCGCAGAGCGCAAGCATTTAGCCAACACGACACCACAATTTTTGATTTTTTGGCCAAGAACTGACTTTTTTGCAGTTTTTGAAGCTTTGGCATGTATCTTGAGACACGGCCTATCTGTAACATTTCTATTATGAGCAATCTTTTTGACCAAGATTTTTTTGGTTTATCTAACTACGAAGCCGATGCTGAGTTTATTCCACTTATTACAGCAGAGGAAGAAGCGCACATGAATAAGCAAGAGTTCCCCGAAGAACTTCCTATTTTGCCTTTGCGCAACAACGTGCTTTTTCCAGGGGTTGTTATTCCAATCACCGTAGGAAGAGACAAGAGTATTAAGCTCATTCAAGAAGCCAACAAAGGCAACAAAATTATAGGGGTTGTTTCACAAAAAAATCAAGATGTTGAAGCCCCTCAATTTTCAGATCTTCACCGGGTTGGAACAGTGGCCCAAATTATACGTTTACTCAAAATGCCCGATGGAAGCTCCACGGTGATTATCCAAGGCAAACGCCGTTTTGAAATGGTTCAGGCCACCCAAACAGAGCCGTACATGAAAGCCAAAGTACGCGTACTTACCGAACAGCCTATAGATGCTGCCAACAAAGAACTCGAGGTCATGTTCAGCACCATCAAAGACCTCGCGTTACAAATTATCCGCGAAAGCCCCAATATTCCCTCCGAAGCACAGTTCGCCATAGGCAACATAGACAGCCCTAGCTTTTTGGTCAATTTCATTTCTTCCAACATGAATGCCGATGTTGCCAAAAAGCAAGCGATGCTCGAAGAAATGGACATGAAAAAGCGCGTGATGCTCGTTCTTGAGCACCTCACTGCTGAAGTACAAGTGTTGGAAATGCGCAACGAAATACAAAATAAGGTGCGCAAAGACCTCGATAAACAACAAAGAGAATACTTCTTGCACCAGCAAATGCGCACCATTCAAGACGAACTCGGAGACAACCCGCAAATACAAGATGTACGAGATCTCGAAAAAAAGGCGCAATTGAAAAAATGGGATCAACGCATTGCCCAGCTTTTTGCCAAAGAACTGGAGAAATTACAGCGTATGAACCCGCAAGGTGCCGAATACACCGTTCAGCTCAATTACCTCGATCTATTGCTTGAACTCCCTTGGAATGTTTACAGCAAAGACAAACTCGACTTGAATGCAGCGAAACGCGTTCTAGAGCGCGATCACTTCGGTTTAGAGAAAGTCAAAGAACGCATCCTAGAATATTTAGCTGTACTCAAACTAAAGGGCAATATGAAAGCGCCTATTCTTTGTTTTTATGGCCCTCCGGGTGTTGGTAAAACATCATTAGGTAAATCTATTGCAGAAGCACTTGGGCGCAAATACGTTCGCATGTCTTTAGGTGGTCTTCACGACGAAGCGGAGATCCGAGGGCACCGTAAAACGTATATTGGCGCTATGCCAGGTCGTATCATGCAGCAACTCAAAAAGACCGAAACGGCCAATCCAGTTTTTGTCTTGGACGAAATCGATAAACTCGGGCGCAGCAACCACGGCGACCCCTCATCAGCTCTTTTAGAAGTTCTTGACCCAGAGCAAAACGGTGCGTTCTATGACAACTACGTCGAGACAGAATTTGACCTTTCCAAGGTTTTGTTTATTGCTACGGCCAATAACCTTCAAAGCATTCAAGGCCCCTTGCTAGACCGCATGGAAATCATTGAAGTCAATGGCTACACTTTAGAAGAAAAAATAGAAATTGCCAAACGCCACTTATTGCCAAAGCAAATTAGTGCACACGGCATCCAGAAAAGCGATATCCAAATGGACAAAAAATTATGGCAAACGCTTATCGAGTCCTATACTTTTGAATCCGGTGTCAGAGGTCTAGATAAAATAGTAGCCAAATTAGTCCGCAACCGAGCGCGCCAAATTGCAATGGAAGAAGCCTTTCAACCCAAGCTAAGCACTGAAGATTTATTTACTTTCCTAGGAGCAGGCCGCATGCGTACCAAATACGACAACAACGATGTAGCTGGAGTGGTAACGGGCCTTGCCTGGACTGCTGCGGGCGGCGACATCCTATTCATCGAGAGCCTCATCTCGAAAGGAAACGGCAAACTGAGCCTTACAGGTAATCTCGGAGAGGTTATGAAAGAATCGGCTGTCATTGCACTCGAATACCTAAAAAGTCATCATGATCAACTCGGCCTTAACCCCGATGTATTCGCGCATTACAACGTACATGTTCACGTTCCTGAAGGAGCAACACCAAAAGACGGCCCAAGTGCTGGTGTCACTATGCTCACCGCCTTAGCATCCCTATTTACGCAAAGAAAAGTTCGTAAAAACTTGGCCATGACCGGCGAAATCACCTTGCGCGGCGATGTCTTGCCCGTTGGCGGCATCAAAGAAAAAATTCTCGCAGCCAAAAGGGCAGGTATTACCGATCTATTGCTCTCTGGAAAAAACAAGCAAGATGTAGATGAAATTGCCCCAGTTTATCTCAAAGGTTTAAATATTCAATATGTAGATAAAATGGCCGACGTTTTAAAACTCGCCTTGCTCCAAGAACTGGTAAATGAGCCAAAAACGCTCACAATCCCCGACAAAAAAATTGGCGCATAATGCCGAGGTATTTGCTTGTTTTTGATGGTTATTGCATGTTGTGCAATCGTTTTGTTCAACGCATCCTTAAAATGGATACAACTAAAAAATTTACGTTCTCAACACTACAGGGCCTTCCAGTATCTATCGATCAAAGTGGCCTTCAGTCGAGCATTCAAGACAGCATTTCTTACCTAAGAAATGACATTTGGTTTCAAAAAAGTACCGCGGTTTTATACATTTATCAAGACCTTTTTGGTCGATTTCATTGGTCGCAAATTGCTTGGTTATGCCCAAAGTTGCCTCGAGATCAAATCTATGACCTGATTGCAAAGCATCGTTACAAGTGGTTTGGAAAAAACGAAAGTTGTTACTTGCCTCTTCCTGAAGATCGCACAAGATTCATTGGATAAAATATCGTAAATTGGACCATCTAAACAAAGTTATGTCCAAATTTTACTACACTTTCTTTACTGCACTTTTGTTGTTTTCAACTGCTGCTTTTGCCCAGCAAATGCAAAAGCCTTCTGCCACCACAATTGCTGAGCTGCCGCAATGGGCACAACTCATGTATTGTGAAAACCCCAATGTTTATCAGGTCAGCCAGGCGTACCAAGATTACTACAGAACCCACACCTTTGAGAAAAATTACCACACGCAATACTACAAGCGCTGGATGCGACATAATCAATATTTCACCGATGAATTCGGCTTTATAAATACGCCAAACCAAGAACAACTTCAAAATCAGGATGCCCTCTATTTCAAAAAACAAAACACCCTCAAAACCAGCAATTGGAGTATTGTAGGGCCTATCACCACCTACCAAGAAGGCCTTGCGCAAGGTTCTGGTCAAACCAATGTTTACAGTTTTGATCAGTGTGCAGCGCAAACCAATGTGTGTTATTGCGGCACCGAACCTGGCGAGGTGTATAAAAGCACCAATGGTGGCCTGAACTGGACGCTCATATCAAAAACAATAGATTTCGGCTCTGGTGTAACGGCCATTGAAGTGCATCCGCTTGACCCAAATATCGTCATTGCAGGTGGTAATAAAGGCTTGTTTTTAAGTGATGACGGCGGGCTCACCTGGACCAACACACTACCAAGTACTGGTTTAAATGTCAATGAAATCTATATTTTACCGTCCGACCCGAACCTTATTTTGGCAGCTACTGATAAAGGTTTGTACAGAAGTACGGACGCTGCCCAAAACTGGACCCAATTATATACCCAGAAAACCTATGATATCAAGCAAAAACCTGGGAGCAGCCAAACGTTGTATTTACTTAAAAACAACCCGAGCCTCATTAGGTGTGAGTTCTTTGTTTCTTCAGATGCAGGCCTATCATGGACACTCCAAGATGCCGGTTGGTATAACTCCACTGATCTTGCACGCATAGACGGCGGTG
>JBILSN010000023.1:0-39247 GCA_044372045.1 Crocinitomicaceae bacterium | reverse complement strand
TGGTAAAGGCCGCCTACAAATAGGGCTTTTTCAAAACGCACTTCTATTCCTGATGATGTAATCTTGTATTCATCCGGCCTAAAATGTAAAAGTTCTTCACCGTATTTAAGTGTGTTCAAAGGCCCGAAAAGTCTTGCGCGTTCCGGTGCTTTATAGTGGTAATATACCTCTTCAGGCCGGTATTTTTTGGTCAATTTACCATTTTGAAGAATGCAAATATGATCGCAAAGACCAAGAACATCTTGCCCCTCGTGTGATACTAAAATGATGCCCGTATCTTCTTCGTCGCGGAGGTCCATGAGGTGGCTGCTGAGTTTTTGCCGCAAATGGGCATCTAGATGCCCAAAAGGCTCATCTAATAATAAGTAATTGGGTTGATTTGCAATTGCGCGGGCAATTGCCACGCGTTGTTGTTCACCCCCTGAAATGAGATGGGCTTTGGTCAGGCTAATCTCTTTAAGGCCAAATAAACGCAGTAATTTTTGGACGCGTTTGTCTCTTTTGGCATAAGACCAGTGTAAGATAGCTTCTCGAATGTTTTCTTCAACGGTGTGGTAGGGATCGAGTTTGAAATCTTGATTCACAATTGCTAGCCCTTTGAAACCGGGTACAAGCAGGTTTCTGACCGCTGTTTGTTGAATGCCATCGATCCAAATTTCGCCGGCATCGGGGTCTTGTAGTCCGGCACAAATTTTTAGTAAGGATGATTTACCGGCGCCACTTTTCCCGACTAGTCCTAAGATTTCACCGCGTCGCACCTGAATTTGTAGCGACTTCAGAATCTGTTTTTGATAGGTCAGTTCAATACCACGAAGTTCGATCATCTGATGAGGGCTTTTGGAAAAGCTTTCGAGGCAATGAAGATACCTGGTATCGGGTTGGCCATTGGCTCATAGTCTTTGAGGTAAATGCGAATGATGTAATTGTTGTCATCAGTACTTAAGCTACAATGATCAATTATACTTTTGGAAGCACCCACGTACAGTATAGGACTGTCCTCGGAGTGAATTTCAAAAAGGTGCATTTGTTCGATATCGTAAGAAAAAAGAGTATCGTTTTCATCGTATCCTGATAGAGTATAGGTAGAATTCTCTTTTTCCATCACTTTGAGAACTTTTGTCGTAATCTCTAATTCGTCTTCCCACTCATAGCGAAGGTTATCGGCAGACTCTTTTCCACCGTATTTCTCATCGGCAAGTTCTTGTGAATAAAGCTCATTGAGCAAGTGGATGTGTATCTTACAATTCATCTTGGGGTTGTTTTTTCTCTACTTCATTTACTTTAAAAGCAGATGGGATGAGTTCCGGCACGAGTTTCATGACGATAGGAAGCAGAAGAGTCCCGCCTGGCAACAGAAAAATAGCAAGCGAAGGCATCGATTTTAAGATGTCGTAGAACTGCTCCTTGACTTGTTCTTTCTCTTCAGGGCTGAGTTCTTCTTTGGTTGATTTTTGTAACAGTGCCATGAGTTCTTTACTCTCTTTGATTTCTTTGATGAGCCGATCTCGGTTGCGTCCAATGATTCTAAGCCAGCGTTTGCTGGTTTCCTTGTAGGCAAAACTTGTTTCTGTTGATTGCTTGTAAACTAATAATTCTTGGGGTCCGCTATGCGCAATAAATGCCGTACTCATTTCTTCTGAGACCAGCATTTGTGCTTCAGTCATATTTAATACCTTGCCTAGTGCCTTTAATTTTTGCCGCTCCAAGGGGCTAAGCTGGTGCGTACTTTGAAGCAATAAATGCCCAAATTCATAAGTGAGCTGACCCAAGAGTTCATTTTCAATGAATTCTTGTTGCAATACCTTTAGCGGTATGCCAATTTTGATTCGTTTTTGATATTTATTTTTGAGCGTGCGAGGCAACGCAGCTGAAGCAATAAAATGAACTAGAATTTTCTTTTCTTTTTCTTCGACCTTCCCATCGATAAATGCGGCGTAAATCAAGCCATTTAATATGGAGGAGGTATAGCGTTCATAATTTTTAAGAAAGGGTGTTTGGTCACCCTCTAAAAAGGCTCTAAAAAGAATGACATCCAAAAAAATAAAAGCATTGGACAGGTGTTTGAGCCAATAATTAGCACCCATGAAAGAACTTTTGATACCAACTCTCGATGCGAGAATAACTTCGAGTTTTTTGTTTGGGGTTTGAGCGAATCTTATGGACAATCGTTCAAGAAGACTAGAACCTTCAAACCCTTTGTAAAAAGTGAGTAATGTATCAATAAATTCACTCTGACTAACCGCTTTTTGTTGCTTGCGATTATAAGTGAAAAATAAAGTTTCAAAAACAAGAAGTTTGAGTTGTTCGTCTGTATTGAACGTATTTGGATCTATTTCGTTTGAAAAAATAAAGGACTTGGCTGTTCCGTAGATAAGACCTGTTTGATGTGCAATAAAATGGGTGAGGTTAGCTTCTTTTTGGTGGATGAGGTCCTGGTCTACACTAAAGATACCTTTCTCTTGTAATTCAAAGAATTTTGCAATCCAATTTTTGGATCCTGGTGAAAAGTCAATTTTAGTGGAGGACATAGCGTACGCTTAGTGCCCAAGCGAAGCCTAATTGCAAGCGAGGAAGCACGTAAAGACTTGGCCCGAGATCCAATGAGACATTCAGCGGAAAATCAACAAGGGTATGCTCGACACCAACCACTGCGTTAGCCCCGATGCCTAAACCACTCGAATTGGTTTCAAACCAGTTCATAGTACCCAAGCCTAAATTGGCTCCAAAGCCATAGTAATAATCGATTATTTCATTGAGTTCATTTTGATAATAGGCATTGCCGTGTACCCATAAAGCGCCTTTATTTCCTCCTAACCCAAGTTCATATGCTTGATGATTGATTCTATATTTTGCATTTAGATAAATCACATCGGGGCTTCCACCTCTCAAGCCAAGCGAACTCGTGTAGCGTTGCGCTGAAACAAGAAAAGTGCAAAGACAAGCAAGTGCAAGGAAGAACGTCTTCATATGGCTGAGTTTTGGTCAAATTTAGTGTTTAATACAGCGCGCAAAACTCAAGCGCCGATTAAAAAATACACTTGGGTTTGTTGAAAAGGCTTTGAATTCGAGTATATAAATTCCTGCGCTTGCCAAGGTGCCGTACTCAGTGCTTCCATCCCAAATGATCATTCCTGTTGTTCCAAAAAGTTCATTCGTTATAAGTTGTTTCACTAGTTGCCCGCTCAGTGTATAAATCGTTGCCTGAACCAACATGTTTGCTGTGGGTAACTCGTAATGAATTTCAAGAAAATCGTGGTAACCATCTTGATCGGGGCTCAGTTCTGGATGGGTTAAGGTTAAAGTGCCTTTTTGTTGGGTGCCAATTTGCTGTGAGTTCTTGGCTCCCGGACTTGCATAACCAATGCTTTGGGCTGCCGAGAACCAGTTTTGTTCACTTTGAGTGGGCCTAGTGGCGTCTAATCTTTCTAGACTTACGCCCTCTAAATCTTCAATCAACGGAGAATGCCAAGTACTGGCATATTTGAGTTGGTCCAATACATTGCCGTTGTAAAGGAGCACACAAGTTCCGCTGTCGTTATAAAAATAAGGGAGCGTTTGCTTTTTAATATGTGTTGCAACGGCAAGTGGATAGAAGTGCTGTAAAAAACTAGTATCTGGGCATAGCGCAAGGATTTCTTTTGGAGTAATTGATGGATTCGTTATAGAATAACTTGCTTGCGCGTTGCCGATACTGCAATTTTTAAGGCTAAGGTATTTATTGCTTGTATTGTAAATTTCTACGAAGTCTGAACCATTACTCGGTGGGTCAAATAAAAGCTCATTAATGACGAGGTCGCCATTGGAGGGTTCTTCTAAACGAATAAAAGTGGTATTCAAACTTGCTTGGTTTCCCCAGCAGTCTGAAAGTAGAGAAAAAGAGATGTCTATGGGCTTGCTTTTGGGGAGCGCTTGGGCGAACAGCAGGAGCAATTGCGCCTCATTTTGCAATTGCTGAAAGGGCAATACCGTTCGCGTATATACACCGATTTCTTCACTAAATGTAAGGTGAACCTGTGCTAAACTTGAACTATCTATGGGTTCAGAAAAGCCAAGCGCTAGCAGGTTCGAGTCTCGCACTTCGGCAAACAGAAGAGAGGGTGCCAAGGTGTCGGCAAATGTATTCATTACAGAATTAAGAAATCCGGGGCTGCCCCCGAGCACAGCTTCGCTCGCTCGCCAATTGTGGGCAGCCGAGCAGGGGTCTTCAAGAGAACAGCGCTCTAAACTGAATCCACCAACTTCCTTGGAAGAATCTTGGTACCAACTGAGTTTGTAGTCGACTTGGTCTGTTTGAATTCCTTGCACATCAAACAAGCTTACTAATTCACCGCTGTTATTGAGGCTTGGGAACGCGGCTACTTCTATTGTTTTGGTTGGATCAAATCCTGCGCTCTTTCCCGTGCCAACCAGTGTTGCGTAGCAGCCCGGTTGTAACCAATAGGAGGGAAGCGTACAGCTGCCTCCTGCATCGTTGAGTTGAAAACCATGGAGTTGTTGTGCTTGCAAACCGGCATTGTAGAGCTCGATATATTCAGTATTGGGCAGGCCTTGCTGGGGTTCTGGATCAGCCATGAGTTCGGTTATCAATATCTTGGACATACTCGGTTCTTGTATTGGGCCAAAATACAAATCGTCGAAGTAAAAATTTTGGGTATTGCTATTGCTGTACACACAAGCAAGGCCAGCATAGGGACCTGCTGGCAGCCAGGGCAACTGCCCTGACAACCAAAGGTTGCTTGCGGCCGCCATACTCGTCTTTGCCTCAAGTGTATAAGCCCCATTGTAGCATTTAAAAGTAAAAAATAGCTGAAAAGCGGCCGCAATGCTGCCAGCGGGCCCAGTAGCGAGCAAACTATCGTTGCCATTTACTCTTCCAAATAATTTTGGAGCGTCTTGGCTTCCAGCCTCACCAAATTCGAGGTAGAGCGCATTTGAGGCCAACAGTAAGTCATTTTGGTCTGCAAATAGATAAAAGCGACAAAAATTTAAACTCGAAGGGCTCAAATTGAGCCGAAGCCAAAAACTACATTCCCAATTTGTTGGCAGATTTGACTGGGTAAAATAGACAGAACTGCTTCCGCTATTGGCTGCATTGAGTTGAAGTTGGCGGTTTGAATTGGTTGTAAATGAACCTATGTCCCCACCCCAAATAAGGCCTTGGAACAAACTTTGATCGTGGAAATCGTCAAAAACTTGCGCAAAAATAGGCCGAGGTGTACAAGCCGAATGCAGGAAAATTAAAATCAAGAAGAGTCTCATGGCAAACAAAGTTTATTTTTGTAAAAAATTGAAAAATGAAAGTAGCTGTAGTTGGAGCCACCGGCATGGTTGGTTCAGTGATGTTAGAAGTGCTGTCTGAGCAACAATTTCCTTTTACTGAATTACTTTTGGTCGCTTCCGAAAACAGCATCGGTAAAAAAATAACGTATCAGGGTAAAGAATATGTTGTCATTGGCTTAGCAGAGGCTGTGGCCGCGGTGCCGGATATCGCTATTTTTTCGGCAGGGGGCGAGACTTCTTTGCAGTGGGCACCTCGTTTTGCAGAGAAAGGTACAGTCGTCATAGACAACAGTTCTGCCTGGCGTATGGATCCTACAAAAAAACTGATTGTTCCGGAAATCAACGGACAGCTCCTGACCAAATCAGACCTCATCATTGCCAATCCAAACTGCAGTACCATACAGCTTGTGATGGTATTGGCACCTTTGCATCGCAAATATGGTGTCAAACGCGTTGTAGTTTCTACCTATCAATCCATCACCGGAACAGGCGTAAAAGCAGTCCAACAATTAGAAAATGAGCGTGCAGGAGTAGAAGGTGAGATGGCTTATAAGTATCCTATTGACAAAAACTGTATACCTCAATGTGATGTTTTCTTAGCTAATGGTTATACCAAAGAAGAAATGAAGCTCACCAATGAAACCAAAAAAATCCTAGATCCAAGTATCAATGTAACAGCTACTGCGGTTCGGGTTCCTGTTGTAGGGGGCCACTCGGAGGCAGTCAATATTTCTTTCGAAAACGATTTTGATTTGCAAGAGGTACGCGCGCTTCTTTCACAAACTACGGGTATCACACTTCAAGATGACACTGCTGCATACGACTACCCAATGCCACGTTTTGCCGAGGGCAAAGATGACGTTTTTGTTGGGCGCATCCGCCGCGACGAGAGCCAACCAAATTCCTTGAATTTGTGGATCGTTGCCGACAACTTGCGCAAAGGAGCTGCTACAAATGCCGTGCAAATTGCGCAACTTTTGACTCGGGTTTAAAGTAATTGGCTCCCGAAAACTCAAGACGAGTTGTCTTCATCAAATCTTTTTATGTACCGATAAATTGATTTTTTTGAAGCAATGCGTTTCATTGCTAGATAATCTCTTACTTTTGTAACGTCTCTAAGGGGTGCCGTAAGGCTGAGAACATACCCATTGAACCTGATCTGGATAATGCCAACGAAGGGAAGATGACGTGCTATTTATATAGAACTATCGAGAATTAGCCCCTTGTTCTTGTTTATTTTTTTAAAATGAAAACAAGATCTCTATTCATTATTTTACTGAGTGGTCAAATCGTCTTTGCCCAAGTAAACAAAACCAAAGATTTAACCGACACCACCCGACGTATTCAAGATATGGAAGGTATTGTGGTCAATGGGCTTCGTGCCCAAGATGCACCAAACAACACGCTTGTTTCCAAATCGATCTTAAATTCCAAAAACTTTGGCCAAGACATTCCTACGCTTCTGGAATTTACCCCTTCGGTCGTTACGACAAGCGATGCAGGTGCAGGGATAGGCTACAGCGGTTTGCGCATTCGCGGTGTAGACGCCAGCCGAATTAACGTGACCATCAATGGCGTGCCGGTAAATGATCCAGAATCCCACGATGTTTATTGGGTCAATATGCCTGACCTTGTTGGCTCTGTCGAAAACATACAAATCCAGCGCGGTGTAGGTTCCTCTACAAACGGTGCAGCAGCATTTGGCGCAAGTGTCAACATCAAAACCAATACCTTAAAATCCGCACCTTACGCGCTCATCGATCTTGCAGGTGGTTCTTTTGGAACATTGAAAGGCACGCTACAAGCTGGAACTGGTTTGCTCAATAAACGCTTCGCGCTCGATGCGCGCCTCTCTGAAATCCGTTCGGACGGCTACCTAGATCGGGCCACAAGCAATTTAAGATCAATGGGCCTAACAGCGACCTACCTAACAGATAAATCTATTTGGAAGGCCGTCGTGCTCACAGGTCAAGAGCGTACCTATCAAGCTTGGTATGGCACCCCTGAAAGCCGTTATCGCGGTGATTCTTTGGGTATGATTGCATATGCCGAACGCAATGGTCTTAATGCAGAAGAAACAACCAACTTACTTACTTCTGGTAGAACGTACAATTACTATACCTATGCAGGTCAGGTAGATAACTACAACCAAGATAACTACCAACTTCATTTTATTCATCAGTTTTCCTCCAAACTAAATATCAATACCGCAGCACACTATACTTATGGTCGAGGCTATTTTGAAGAATACCGCAACCTAGATGACCTCAGTGAATACGGCTTGGCGCCGGTCGTTTTGGGTATGGATACAATTACGCAATCGAACCTCATCCGCAGACGTTGGCTAGACAACCATTTTTTTGGGGTGGTTTACGGCCTCAATTATCAGTATAATGCAAGACTTAAATTCACCCTAGGTGGCGCGGCCAATCGATATGCAGGCGCACACTTTGGCGAGCTTATTTGGGCGCAGTTTGCCTCGAATAGTCAAATCTACGACCGCTTTTACGACAACGACGCCCTTAAAAGTGAGGTCAGTTCTTACTTGAAAACGAACTATCAAAAAAATGGGCTAGACCTCACCCTTGACTTACAATACAGAGGTATTGCTTACCAATTTTTAGGTGTTGATCAAGTGAGCGGTGTACTGACAGATGTTACTCAAAATGTGAATTATCATTTCTTTAACCCAAAAGTTTCTGTCGCCAAAAACTTGGGTGCACACAACTTATTTGGCTCCTTCGGAATCGCAAACAGAGAACCTGTGCGTCGGGATTTCCGAGAGAGCACGCCTGCCAATAGGCCACTTGCCGAGCGCTTATTCGATACAGAATTGGCTTATCGTTATACACATAATCGGATCTCAGCCCAAGCCAATTTATTTTTGATGTATTACCAAAATCAGTTGGTGCTCACCGGTCAGATCAACGATGTTGGCGGCTATACTAGGACCAATGTAGACAGAAGTTACCGAGCAGGTATTGAGCTTGAAGGAGCCTTTAAAATCTCTACAAACATGCGTGTGCAAGCCGCCACAACCATAAGCCAAAATAGGGTCCTTGATTTCGTAGAATTTATTGATGTTTACTTGGATGATGCACCCTACTACACGCAAATTCAAATCGAACACGGTAGTACTGACTTAGCCTTCTCTCCAAATTTTATTCAATCCTTAGCCCTGCAATATGCGCCACTCGACCGCCTTCAATTGATGCTTCAATCAAAATACGTCTCGAGGCAATATTTGGACAATACATCTAGTATCAACAGGAGTCTTGACCCGTTTACTTTTACCAATTTTAGTTGTAGTTACAAGCTCAAGCAAAATTTTGCCAAAGAATTGGAGTTGGGTTTCTTGGTCAATAATTTATTCAATGCCCTCTATGCAAATAATGGCTACACATTTAGTTATCAATATGGTGGGCAAACAACGACTGAAAATTTCTACTATCCTCAGGCGGGTAGGCATTTGTTAGTGAAAATGAACATCCTATTTTAATTTCTATCTTTGGAAAAATTCTACACATGAAAAAGATAGTTGCTTTGCTTGCTTTGGTTTATAGCTCCAATATATTCAGCCAGGTCTTAGAAAAACCACAATTGGTTGAAAAAATTGATACAAGTATCAGCAATACAAAAGAAGTATTGAGTATCGAAGCGCCAATTGACAACATAGTCCTAATTACTGAAGCGCAGGTAGTTCTTTCGAATCAAACACCGCAATTTCCTGGCGGTCAAGATTCTTTGGATCGCTATATAAAAGATGCTGTTGAAAGTTTCATTTATGCCGATACCAATGAAACCTTCCCGTGGGGAGAGTCTGTATATGTCGCTTTTGAAATAGCTACTGATGGACGGGTCACTCGTCCTATTATCGAAATGGGTTACAACGCACTTCTGGATAGTGCAGCGTTGGATATTGTTAAAAATATGCCACTTTGGACTCCAGCAACCAATGAAAATGGCGCCCCCATAGTTGCCTCGTATCGCCTTCAAATACTTTTTGATTTTGACCTCGGTCTAGACGAAGATTTTGATTTTGAAGCTGAAGAAAATGAATCTAATAAGCCCCATTGGGCAGGTTTTGAAATGGGCGTACAATTGAATACGAATTCCTTTTTAGGTTTCGACCCTAATTTTGCACTGAATCCAGAATGGGAAAATATACCTTTGAAAAGCACCGTATTTAACCTCAATTTATTTGCACATCAATTCAAATTATTTTCCGATTATGTTGGTTTGGTTACCGGATACGGTTTCAGCTTTGTCAATACAGACTATGTAGCCAACTATCAACTTCATCACGATCAAAACAGCGTTACACCCGTTTATGATTCTACCCAAAATTTCAGACGAAGCTCGCTTTATGGTGCTTATTTAACGGTGCCAGTTCTTTTTGAAATTAGAACGCATACCCAATTTAAAAAGGCCATTTACCTCAACGCCGGCGTATTGGGTGGTTTGCGTTTATATAGCCACCACAGACAAACCGGTGATTTTGATAACGGTGATAAATTTGAATGGATTACCCGCTCTAAGTTTAATCTTAATCCCTTCATGCTCGATGCATGTGTTAGAGTGGGTTACGGTCCGGTAGGTGCTTTTGTAAATTATGCAGTCTTAAGCACCTTCAAAAATGGAACTACTGTTGGTCAATTTCCTTTGCGTTTTGGTGTTTCATTCAACATCCCACAATAAATTTTGCTCGTTTATTGTTGAGAATATTGGAATGAGGAGAGGTCATTGCCTGCCATAAAAGACTTGGCGTCCATACGTTTTTTACCTTCCATTTGGATTTCCTTCACCAACAACGTAGTCTGATTCCCACACGGGAATAAAATCCCTTCTTTGTGCGCTTCTGGGCCATTCTGACGCATGCACTTTTCGTTCGTAAGGCTGGTTCTGCATATTTTAAATTGTAGCCAAGCTTCTTTTTGAGTAGACCACAGGGTACACCACGCAGCCGGATACGGATCTAAACCCCTGACAAAGTTGTGTAGGTCTTCTGCGTTTAAGGTCCAATGAATGCGCGTATTTTCTTTGAAAAGTTTGGGCGCAAGTGCACGTTTGCCCGCTATCGGTTTTTGAACTTTCGGGATTATTTTCGAGTCGGCTAGGCCATTACAGGTTTGTAGGGTAAGTTGCGCACCTATTTCTTGGAGTTCATCATGGAGTTCACCAAAGGTCATGTTTGGGCCAATTTCAATTTGCTTCTGCAATAAAATACTACCCGCGTCAATATGTTCATTTATTAAAAAGGTGGTTACTCCGGTGTGCGTATCGCCATTGATGAGCGCCCAATTGATAGGTGCAGCACCCCTGTAGGCGGGTAGGAGTGAGGCGTGTAAATTGAAAGTACCCAGACGCGGCAACTTCCAAACAACATCTGGCAACATTCGAAAAGCAACCACCACAAAAAGGTCGGCCTTTAGATTGATTAATGCAGCAATAAAATCTTCATTGCGCAATTTTTCTGGCTGTAAAAGCGGTAAATTGTTGGCAAGCGCATATTGTTTGACGGCACTTTGGTGCAGTTGTTGACCGCGCCCAGCCGGTTTATCTGCAACGGTAACTACCCCAACAACTTGGTGCTGACTTTGCTGCAATTCAGCTAAAATACGCACGGCAAAAGCAGGGGTCCCCATGAAAACGATACGCAATGGTATACTCATACTTGTTTATTTTGCCAATTTACTTTTCGAAGATAAGTAATTGAAATGATGCCCAATACCCCAAAATAGATGTATTCTATAGTCCATATCCAATAAACATCCAGCTCCCATACTTTGATAAATAAATAACAGAAAATGGTATAAACCCCAACGGTAAAGAACTCGATTAACATAGAATGTAGGGTATTACCACTGCCGTGTATGGTTTGAAAATATACCGAAATAAAGCCATACAACAAAATAGAAACAGCGATCAGCTTGAGTATAGCTGCGCTTTTTGGCACATAAGCCTCTGCGGGGTTCACCATTCTAATCAGTATTTCAGGATATAGCAACGCCCCATGAAAGGTACAGAGCATAAAGACTACTGTAAGTAGTTGTATTTTGCGCTGTATTAGGGGTATTTGATCTATTTTTTTGGCGCCAAGGTATTGTGAAATATACGTTTTTGTGGTTCCGGCAAAGCCCCAAATGGGTACAAACGCAAGAAAATAAATAGAGCGAATATTTTGTGAGACGGTAAGGTCAAAGGTGCCTTTTTGTTCGAGCCATGTAAAGAAGAGTGTCCAGGTGGCCAATGCGGAGAATCCTTGTAAGAGTAGCGGACTTCCTACTTTTAGTACTTCTTTGATCGAGTTAATTTCTATCTTGAAATAGGCTAGTAATTTGTATTTCTTTTGCTCTTTTGAAAAGATCAAAAAGCCGACCATACTTAGCATGCCAATTGCATCGGCACTTGTTGACGCCAATGCTGCGCCTTTAATTCCCATTTCCGGGAATCCAAATTCGCCAAAAATAAGAACGTAATCCAAGAGAGCATTGCTCGTGGCGGTGAGTAGTGCAGTAACTAGAACCACCCATGATTTTCCTTCGGCAAGAAAAAATGCTTGAATAGACAGCGTAATCATGGCAAAAAATAATGCATAACTGCGCTGCCCCAGGTAAATGCCTTGAAGTCTCGCAATCTCTTTTTGTTCGGCGTATTGACCTATCCAGTTAGGCATAAAGAAAAACAGTACCACAAATAACCCAATCGCAAGTAGCATTAAAATCCAGATGGTTGACCCGAAAACCTGGCCAATGAGCTGCGGCCTGCTTTGTCCGATGCGTCTGGCGATGATAATTTGTGCGCCATCGGCCATGCCGGCAAGACACATGAAGAGCGTAACGTACATGAGGCCAGCATTTCCTACTGCATCAAAAGCTTCTGTGGAGTATCTGGCAATTAATGAAGCATCGGTTAGTAAGACAATTGACTGAATGAATCCAGTGACCATCATAGGCAAGGCTACACCTAAAATTGTTTTGTAGTTGAGCTCAAGCATTTAATCGATTTGAATCACGAGTCCTTTCAGATATGCTCCTTCCGGATGAAAAGCCTGAATAGGGTGGTCTGCGGGCTGGTGCAATTGATCTAGAATGCGACAAGAGCGTCCTGCTTCAATAGCCGCAGCAATCACTGTGTTGGTGAATAAAAGCGTGTCTACAACCTGTGAGCAAGAAAAAGTAAAAATGAGCCCACCTGGCTTGATTTGGCGTATGGCATGAGCATTGAGGCGTTTGTAGCCTTGAATGGCTTGATGGCGTTTGTCCCGGTGCTTGGCAAAAGCTGGAGGGTCTAAGACAATGATATCGTAGTCTTCGGCTAAATTTTTCATGTAGTCCATGGCGTCATCTACAATTGATGCGTGCCTATCCTCGTATGAATTGAGCGCTACATTGGCATCGGTTAAAGCAATAGCCTTTTTAGAGCTATCTAAAGAGTGCACAACGGTTGCGCCGTGCTGTAGGGCTTGTAAACTAAAACCACCTGAGTAACAAAATGTATTGAGCACTTTTTTGCCTTTGGCATATTTTCCTAAAAGGGCTCTGTTTTCGCGCTGGTCAATAAAGAAACCCGTTTTTTGACCGTTGATCCAGTCAATATTGTATTTGACGCCATTTTCCAATGCCAAATGCGGAAGGGCAACTGTTCCAAACAAGTAGCCATCGGTAATTTCTTCTCTTTTTGGCAAAGTGTCGCTAGACTTGTGATAAATGGCTTTCAAGTCTTTTCCGATCACCACTTGAAGCGCAGATGCAATGAGCTCTACTTGTTTGTACATTCCGTAAGAATGACATTGGACAACTGCTACACCGTTGTAAAAGTCAATTATGAGGCCAGGTAATTGGTCTCCCTCGCCATGACACAACCTGAAGATGTTATTTTTCTTGTGTAATAAACCAATGCGCAAGCGCAATTGGTAAGCATTTTCCAACCTTCGTTCGTAAAACGATTGGTCAATTGTTTCGAAGTCAAAACTGAGCATTCGAACAGCAATAGTGGCGTGCTGATAATGCCCAATCCCGAGAATTTGTTGTTTTTTGGTGGTTAGGCAAACGAGGTCACCATCTTGGAGTTCGGAGGTATCGCTAGCTAAGGCCCCAGAAAAGACCCAAGGGTGTTTGCGTTGAATGGAGTGCTCTTTGCCTTTGGCAATGGTCAGTAGGGGATAAGACATGTGCAAAAATAGCCTGAAATTGCGTACATTTGTCAAAAATTAAAGAGTTATGGCTAACAAACGAATCCTCAAAAGAAACATCAACGAAATGGTTTTTGATGTAGTAGAAGAATGTTTCTTTTTTGAAATGACAGCCCCAGACAAAGCTGACCATTCAGCCAAACTGATAGACGAAGCTGCTGAGTTCCAAGACCAAATGCTAACAAAAATGCATCAGGCAAAAGATAAAGCAGCATATCGCGCCATCGTAACAGAGGTTGAGGCGAAGGCCAATTATTTTGTCGCTGCGCTGAACGCGCTCAATAATTAAGCACGAACCCCATGTGGGTTTTCGATACATTCACACTTTCTTTGCTGCTTGCTGGGCTCATGGTGGTGCTCTGGATATCAGAATGGATCCCCGTCTACCTAACTGCCTTGTTGCCATTGCTTTTGGCAGTTCCCTTTGGGCTGCTGACGCCAAAAGACCTCGCCCTGTGCTACGGAGACCCCAATATTTTCCTTTTCTTCGGCGGTTTTGTAATGGCTTTGGCTTTAGAAAAATGGGGAGTTCACGAGCAAGTTGCACGCCGAATAATTGCCATTGTTGGAGATAACAAATCTAACATTTTACTGGGTTTTATACTGAGTACAGGACTCATCTCGATGTGGATTTCCAATACGGCCACCTCACTCTTGATGCTGCCAATGGCAATGGCTGTTGTAGAAGCCATGCCGCCAGCGCATCGGCAATCACGCTTTGCTGTATTTTTGATGCTATCTATTGCTTATGCCGCAAACATTGGCGGTATAGGAACACTCATTGGCTCACCACCCAATACCCAAATGGCAAGTATCTTGGCCGAAAATTTTCAAATAGAAATAAGTTTTCTAGACTGGATGAAGATTGGCATGCCGTTGGCTATTGTTTTATTACTGGTTATGTTCTTCATTTTTCGTTCTTTACTGGGTTCAGAACGAAAAGACGTACACGACTTACACTTTCATACTTTACCTTGGTCTAAAGCCCAAAAACGCGTGCTGTGGATTTTTTCTGTGGTAGCGGGTTTATGGATCTTTCGCGAAGCCATAGGGAGTGTATTCCACATCCATTACCGCGATGAAAATGCTGCTATTTTGGGAGCCCTAGCCATGTTTTTAATTCCAAATGGGGAGGAGGGGAAGCAGAAAATACTGCGTTGGTCTGACACCGAAAAACTTCCTTGGGGAATTTTATTACTATTTGGTGGAGGATTAGCGTTGGCAGCTGTTTTGGAAAAAAATGACGTCCTGACATATTTAGCCAGTACCTTCGAATCATTTCACGGTCTCGGATTGGTAACGGCAATTGTCATACTCGCAGCTCTTGCCATTTTTGTTTCAGAGGTGCTTTCTAATTTAGCAATGGTGACCTTATTTATACCTGTTGTTGGCATTTTTGCGCAGCAAACCGGACTTCCTTTGGTCCCTTTAGCAATGGCACTCACACTCGGTGCTAGTTTGGCGTTTATGATGCCAGTGGGCACACCACCAAATGCAATTGTTTTTGGCTCGGGTTTTTTACGAATTAAAGATATGATGCGTTTTGGATTTTTGCTCAACCTCATCAGCCTTGTGCTCATCAGTCTTTTTGTGCTTCTGTTTCTCTAATTGAAACAATATTGCTATTTTCGACCTTAAACCTTTCATATGCTTACTATAGATCGTTTATTTGATGTCCCTAGACATCAATTAAAAAATTACCCGAATCCCAATATGTTTGTTACTAAAACAAAAGGTATTTGGGTCCCACTATCGACATTAGATTTTCTTGATGCAGCAATGAATGTATCCCGCGGCCTGATCTCAATGGGTGTTCAAGCTGGAGATCGTGTTGCAGTTGCAAGCTCCAATCGTTATGAATGGAATATATTGGATATTGCTGTTCAGCAAGTAGGTGCTATTTTAGTTCCACTTTATCCGAATATTTCAGAGTCAGACTATCGTTTTATACTCAATGATGCAGGGGTAGAAATTTGTGTGGTGTCTAATCAAGAATTAGTCGATAAAATTACGTCTGTTCGTTCCGACATCCCTTCATTGAAACATCTCTTCTCATTCGACCACACCAATAATTGTTCGCATTGGTCGGAAATTGAAGCTGTTAAAGGGCAAACTGAAATTGAAGCGGTTGAACAACGCATGCGCGAGGTCAAAACTTCGGATTTAGTTACCATTATTTACACCTCTGGTACTACAGGTAATCCAAAAGGGGTTATGCTCTCCCATGCCAATATTTTGTCTACGGTTTCATCTTGTATTGTACCCATCCCAGCTGATAAAAACTCCAAGGTGTTGAGCTTTCTACCAGTTTGTCATATTTACGAGCGCATGTTGCACTACTTATACATGTATATTGGTTGTTCCATTCATTTTGCTGAATCTATGGATACCATCGGAGATAACATTCGCGAGGTCAAACCTGATGTATTCTCTGCCGTACCTCGTCTAATAGAAAAAGTATTTGATAAAATTATGGCCAAAGGCGAGGACCTCACCGGTGTAAAACGCGCTTTATTTTTCTGGGCGGTTGGTATAGCTGAGGCGTATGATGTAGTAGGTAAATCAATGTTGTACAAAGTAAAACTTGCTATTGCCCGCAAACTCATTTTCTCTAAATGGCAAGAAGCGCTTGGCGGAAATGTTAAAGCCATCGCTTCCGGATCAGCCGCACTTCAGCCGCGTTTAGCGCGCATTTTCTTGGCTGCGGATATTCCAATTTTAGAGGGTTATGGTCTAACCGAAACCTCCCCGGTCATTTCGGTAAATAACTTTGAAACCGGTATTCGCATTGGTTCTGTAGGCCCGTTGGTCGATAACGTACAAGTTAAAATTGCACCCGATGGTGAAATTCTAGTGAAAGGGCCAAATGTCATGATGGGTTATTACAAAAACCAAGAGGCAACCGATGAAGTTTTTGATGCCGAAGGTTGGTTTTGTACAGGAGATATCGGCACCTTTCAAGAAGATAAATTCCTTAAAATTACCGATCGTAAAAAAGAGATCTTCAAGACGTCGGGCGGTAAATATATCGTTCCTCAAGCAATGGAAAATCGCCTCAAGCAATCTCGTTTTATAGAACAAGCCATGGTAATTGGAGAGGGAGAAAAATTCCCTGCTGTCTTTATCGTTCCAAATTTTGCCTTTGTTCGTGAATGGGCCGAGAGACACCAATTAGATTTTTCGAGTATGTCTAATGCAGATGTAATTGACAATAGCACGCTAGTGGCAAGAATTGAGAAAGAAATTCAGGAGATCAATAAAGAATATGGTTCATGGGAGCAGCTTAAAAAAGTGAAGTTATTACCACAAGAATTTACAATCGAAGGAGGAGAACTCACGCCAACATTGAAGTTCAAGAGAAAGAAAATCCTTGAAAAATATCAAGCCCAATACCTAGAAATATTTACTACCTAGAGAAATTTAGCAATAAAAAAAGCCGGCGAAAGCCGGCTTTTTTTATTGCAAGAATGCGATCAATTAATGTTTCTCACCTGAGCAAGACTTTTGAGTCGTGCTAGAAGAAGAGCATGATTTTTGCTGAGCATTAGCTGAGCAGCAGCTCGCGCTTTTCTTTTTCTTTTTGCGCTTGTCGTCGTCTTTTTTAACGATTTGAGTTCCGTTAACAGCTGCATATGCTGTTGTTGCCAAAGAACCAACAAATGTGGTGAGGGCGATTGCTAAAAATACTTTTTTCATGACGTTTTTTTTTATAAAGTTACAAATTAATTCAAAGTTCCAAGCTTTGTGAGCTTGGCTTTTACCTTTTGTCCGAGAACTACATCAATTTTCGTCCCTAAAGGTAAAAATAAGTCGACCCGTGAACCAAACTTGATAAAGCCAAATTCAGCGCCTTGTTGAGCGCGATCACCAATTTGGGAATAATAACAAATCCTTCTTGCTAGGGCTCCTGCTATTTGCCGAAACAGCACTTCTGTTCCACTGGTATGCTTGACCACACAAGTACTGCGCTCGTTGTCTGTACTGCTCTTTGGGTGCCAAGCAACTAAGAAGAGTCCGGGATTGTATTTGGTATAACTGACCTCTCCGTTGATCGGGTAGTAATTGGCATGAACATTCATCGGAGACATGAAAATAGAGACCTGAATGCGTTTGTCTTTGAAATATTCGGTCTCTTCTACTTCTTCTATGACTACGACCTTTCCATCGGCAGGGCAAATGATGTCATTATGCGCTGCATTACACGTACGGTTCGGGATTCGAAAAAATTGAATAATGAGATATAGCAATACAGTAAAGCCAATTTCGAGAAATAAAAATAGACCAAAAATAGTCGAAGCAAGAATATAGTAGTTCAGGGCGCTCAAGCCAAGAAAAACAACAATGCTTCCGAGCATTATGGAACGTCCTTCGCGGTGAAAAGTCATCATTTCCAGTAAAGATAAATTATAGACCAACAATAAAAAAATGGAATCGTAAAGAGGGCTGCGTCGAAACGATCGAGGACACCGCCATGACCCGGGAGTATTTTTCCACTGTCTTTGATGTCCAGGCTTCTTTTAAATAATGATTCCAATAAGTCTCCTAGTATCGCACCAGGCGCAATAATAAGCGCAGAAATCATCCAGAAAAGGACTTCGCCTTTATTGATATATGTACCGATTAAAAAGCCAAATAACAACGTAAAAATGATGCCACCCAATGTTCCTTCCCAAGTTTTCTTTGGTGATATACGTTCAAAGAGTTTGCGTTTGCCAAATGCCCTACCAGAGAAGTAAGCAAAGGAGTCGTTGGTCCAGATTAAGATAAACATTCCGAGTACTTTGGGTAAAGTAGAGGTGTCTCTCACATGCAAATCAATACTAAGATAGAAAGGCCCCACAACGTAGATAATACCGAATACCAAAACTGAAATATTGAGCAGCGGATGGGCGTGTTTGGCCCATAGTTCGTTGAGTATCAGCGTAAAAAATAAGGGGAAGATAAGACTTAGCGAGATAACAGAGAACCACTCTAGACTGATTCCAACGAGCAAGATATAGATAAAAATACCTATAAATATGCCGATTTCGCTAGAAACTTCTACTATCTGGTGTGTCTTGAAAAAACGGTAAAATTCCCAAAGGCCGACGACCATAAAAAAAGAAAATACAAGCGCAAAAGCATAAGGATTCCAGAGCATAGAGCCGATTACAAGCGTGCCGAAAAAAGCACCAGTAATCATGCGTTGCCCTAGGTTGCCAATCATGCGTCAGTTGTTGGTTCTTCGGTGTTGTCGGTTGGTTCAGCGGTGCTGATTTCTCCTGGAGTTTCAATTTCGTCCACAACTTCTATTGAGACTTCTTCAATTGGGTCCCACTGGCGTTTGCCAAAGATAGCCTCCAAATCTTCTTTAAAAATGACTTCTGAGGTAAGGAGGCGATCGGCGAGTTGTGCAAGTTTGTCTTGGTTTTGGCCGAGTAGTTCGAGCGCACGCTGATATTGACTTTCTATGAGCTTACTTACTTCTTCGTCGATCATTTTGGCGGTATCTTCAGAGTATGGTTTGGTGAAGGCATCGCGTCCTTGAGAATCGTAGAAGGAGATATTTCCGACGCGCTCATTTAAACCATAGATGGAAGTCATGGCATAAGCTTGCTTGGTAACGCGTTCTAAATCGGAAAGTGCTCCGGTTGAGATGCGGTTGAAGGTCAGCTGCTCGGCGGCTCTACCGCCTAGGGTTGCACACATGTCGTCGAGCAATTGTTCGGTGGTTGTGATGCTGCGCTCTTCGGGTAAGTACCAGGCAGCACCTAAAGATTGGCCTCTTGGAACTATCGTTACTTTTACCAGTGGATTGGCATATTGTAAAAGCCAAGATACCGAAGCGTGACCCGCTTCGTGGTATGCAATGGTCTTCTTTTCTTCAGGGGTAATGATCTTATTTTTCTTCTCTAGCCCACCGATAATGCGGTCTACTGCGTCTAAGAAATCTTGTTTTTCAACTTGGGTTTTATTGTGACGTGCTGCAATTAAAGCCGCTTCGTTACAAAGGTTGGCAATATCTGCACCAGAAAATCCGGGGGTTTGTTTGGCCAAGAAATCGACATCGATCTCTGTAGAGATTTTGATTGGCTTCAAGTGCACACCAAATATTTCTCTGCGCTCGTTGAGGTCGGGCATATCGACATAGATTTGGCGGTCAAAACGTCCGGCGCGCATTAGGGCGCTATCGAGTACATCGGCACGGTTGGTTGCCGCCAAGATAATCACACCAGAATTAGTACCGAAACCATCCATTTCAGTAAGGAGCTGATTGAGTGTGTTTTCGCGCTCATCATTGGTATTGAAGCCATTGTTTTTGCCACGAGCACGTCCAATTGCGTCAATTTCATCGATGAAAATAATAGCAGGAGCTTTTTCTTTGGCCTGTCTGAATAAATCTCGTACCCTTGAGGCACCGACACCTACAAACATTTCAACGAAATCAGAACCAGACAGCGAGAAAAAAGGGACTTTTGCTTCACCGGCAACTGCCTTAGCTAATAAGGTTTTACCTGTTCCAGGAGGGCCAACAAGTAGCGCTCCTTTTGGAATTTTGGCACCAAGTTCCGTGTATTTTTTTGGGTTTTTGAGAAATTCTACAATCTCAACAATTTCTTCTTTGGCACCTTCTAGACCCGCAACATCTTTAAATGTAACGTTGGTACTTTTACCCTTTTCGTAGACTTGAGCGCGGGACTTTCCAATATTGAAAATTTGACTGCCACCGCCGCCACCGCCGCCGCCGCCAGACATCCGACGCATCACAAACATCCAAATCAAGACGATGATGCCGAAAGGCAATAAATAACCCAAAATTTGTGCAATCCAATTGGTTTCGATAATGTTCTCGTAGTCTTTGTAACCGCGCTCGTCTAATGCTTTCTCAAAGTTTGCGTGGTTTCCTATATTTTCGAGTTCAAAGACCATTTTGGAAGCTTGCGCATTTTTGTTTGCAAGCAGTTTACGCATTTTTGGAAAATCGAGGTCTTTGCGGTTGTTAATGTAGTCTTTTGCACTACTGCGCAATTGAAAGCGCGCCGAACTCTGATTGATGATTTTTACTTGCTTGACTCCTTTAGCCTCGACGAGGTCGAGCAAGGTTTCTTTGTATTTAATAACGGTACTTGTTTCACTGTTCACATAGAGGTGAGTGCTGACGAGTACAATGACGAATGCAATGTAAATCCAGTATACCGAGAGCGGATTTTTTCTTTTTTCTTCTGACATGAGGACGGAGATTAAAGGTTGGGGAGATCAGTACGTGTGGCATCGGCCCAAAGGTCTTCGATGTCGTAGAATGAGCGAGCGTCTTTGTAAAATATATGACAAACGACGTCAATATAATCGAGCAAAATCCATTCTGAATTGGATTTTCCTTCTGTATGCCATGGTTTTTCTTGGAGCTCTTTGCGGGTATTGCGCTGAACAGAATTGGCAAGACCATCTACTTGGGTACTTGATTCACCGCTGCAGATCACGAAGAAGTCACAAACTGCGCTATCTAGTGATCGCAGGTCTAAAATGGTGATGTCTTGCGCTTTGTTATTTTGCATCCCTTCAACAATTGCGTTTACGAGTAATTCAGAAGGGTCTAATTTTTTCTTTTTTGCCATCGAGTTGTTTCTAATACAAAACTAACTGATAAATTTGAATCCTCTTGACTTTCATGATGACCAAATTCGGTTCTGTACTTATCCAATTAATTTCTGTTGATTCTACCAACAATTATATTGCCAACTTGATTCAACAAGGAAGTTGTACAGATGGTTCGGTAATAATGGCAGATTATCAAACAAATGGGCGGGGGCAACAGGGTAATTCATGGCAGTCTGTCAGTTCAGAGAATCTGATGTTTAGTATTGCCTATCAGCCGACTTACACGCTGGAAGAACAAATTAGGCTCTCTTGGTATAGTGCGTTAATGTGGCAACATTGTTTATTTCGTTTTGGGATGAAGGCTCAAATTAAATGGCCCAATGATCTTTACGTCAACGATTTAAAAATTGGCGGCATACTCATCGAACAACAAATCAAAGGAGCTCAACTCGAATGGGCTATACTCGGAAGTGGAATGAATGTCAATCATCAGCCTGATTTAGCCAACACCACCAGTATTTTTGAGCAAATTGGCCAGCGATTCAAGCCAAATACTGTGCTATTAGAGTTTTTAAATCTGATGAACGGTCAACAAGCCTTACTTGTAGGAGATTTTCAAGCATTAAAAAATAAGTTCGAAGCCGAGTTGTGGCGAAAAGATCAAATGCAGCTTTTCCGTAGGAATGACGGCGTAGTTTTTGAAGGCATCATTAAGGGGGTGAGCTCGACTGGAGCGCTTTGTGTTGAAACTGAAGGAAGGCTTCAGACGTATAATAACAAGGAAGTTACTTATCTATTCTGAGCTAAATGCTGCCTGAGATTTTCAGCCATTTCGCCAAGCAATTTCTGTAAAGGTTTTTCAATGAGCATTTGAAGCATCATGTTGAGTTCTGCTTGGATTTCGATATAACCAGTCGTTTGCTTTTCAGTTTGCTCGAGATGAACAAATAAATCAAAGGCAAAAGGATTGCTTGGCAGGCCCTTAAAATGGAGCATGTAGTTTACAGCTGCTTGCTTTTCTAATGCCAAGTGAACCTGACCTGCAGCTTTAAAGCTAAATTGGGTTGTGGTGTATTGAAAATCTGATGTTTGTTCTTTAGGTAATAAGAGACCGTAGTTTTTGGGTTCTGATAAGAAATCAATTACACAATCAGTGCTTTGCTTAATCGCAAATTGTTGACTTTTTAAGGTACGCATTTAATTTTCTAAGGCCTTTATTGCATCCAGGTACTTGGGTTATGGCGCCATGCACTTAGCGTTTCAACATCCAATTCACTGATATAATTTGTTTTGGTAGCTACTTCAATTAACGTGCTGTAGTCGGTTAGACAAACGTATGGGCAATTGGCTGCTGTAAATTGTTCTTCCGAGAGGGAAAAACCATATGTAAAAGTTGCGATGAGTCCTTTGACGTCCAAACCACCTGCACGAAGCGCTTCTACAGCCTTTAGGCTGCTTCCACCCGTTGAGATGAGGTCTTCGATGACCACAACGCGTTGCCCTTCTTGATAGGCTCCTTCGATAAGGTTCTCCATGCCGTGTCCTTTGGCTGAACTTCGAACATAAATAAATGGCAAACCTAATTCTTGAGCAATGAGGGCGCCTTGAGCAATGCCGCCTGTTGCCACTCCAGCAATTACATCGGGCTTACCAAAATTGTCGAGAATGGTTTGGGCATAGCCTTGACGGATGTGCGTACGCACTTCAGGAAAACTTAGTGTAATGCGGTTATCGCAATAAATTGGGGACTTCCAACCCGAGGCCCATGTGAAGGGATTGTCGGGCTGTAGACGTACTGCTTTTGTTTTGAGCAGCAATTCTGCTACCTTTAGACTCAAATCTTTGTTCACATTCATGGCGCAAAAATACAAAGTTTTCCTCGAAAACAATTACATCCTATTTACTGATCAAGATCATCAACTGCCTCATTGGGTTGGTTTACCGCCTCAATCTTATCAAATGCTTTCTGAGGCCTTTAAAGATGAATCGTGTATACAGGTTTTAGCGGATTATCCTCAAGCTGCCATGCATCATTTCTTTGGAGCTTTCAAACAGATCCGTACCGCTGGGGCTCTCGTTCAAAAAATGAATGAAGATGCCTATTTATGGATCCATCGCTTTGGCCACCTAGACCTCCCAAAAGGGAAGATAGAAAAAGGAGAGACAGCATTGGCAGCCGCAATTAGAGAGGTAAAAGAAGAAACTGGCTTGAGCGGTCAGTTGACTTTCGAACGCATTCTTGGCCATACCTATCATGTATATGAAATGAAAGGTAAATCCTTCTGGAAAGAAAATCATTGGTTCGCGTTACAATATGAAGGTCAAGATTCTTTAGTGCCACAAATTGAAGAAGGTATAGAAGCGGTCTTTTGGTTGCAAAAAAAAGATTGGAACGCACGCCTGAATGAAAGTTATGCTGGATTAAAGTCGCTCCTGGAAAGTACTTGCTAAAAATGTGTTAATTTTAGCGCAGGACAAATCGCAATGTTATCATTGCAGAAAGCTTATATTTTATTTGAAAAGAAATCCCAAAGACGATGAAATACCTACAACTCTCATTATTCCTCATTTTAAGTACTGCCTTATTTGCACAAACTCCAACTGAATCCAAAAAGGAGGCACAACCGCCACTCAAATTTGCGGTATTAGAAATCGAGCGTCAAAATATTCCTTACGGTTCTGAAGAACTATTTGTTTTTGAGTTTAAAAACACGGCCAAAAAAGCTGCGGTCATTAACAACGTTCAAACAAGTTGCGGCTGCACTGCCGCAGACCGACCAGAAACCCCTATCAGAAAGGGTAAAAAAGGGGTCATTAAAGTACATTACGATACCAAAAGGGTAGGAGGGTTTACCAAAACGATTACCGTTTTTTCTAATGTCGGCGACCCGATTGTTCTGACCATCAAAGGATCGGTTCTGAGCCCTTCAGATTCTCCCGTGATCAACTAGTTACCGCTTTACGCGCACAGATATTTGCTATCTTTGCATCTTTAAGACGAAGTCATGGAGATTGCAAAAACATACGAACCGCAACTTGCGCAAGAAAAATGGTATCAATATTGGTTAGATAAGGGCTATTTTCATTCCACCCCTGATCACCGCGAGCCTTACACTATTGTCATTCCGCCACCTAATGTTACCGGCGTATTGCACATGGGTCATATGCTCAATAATACCATTCAAGATGTTTTGGTTCGTCGTGCGCGCATGTTGGGCAAAAATGCATGCTGGGTTCCAGGCACCGATCACGCATCTATTGCTACCGAAGCCAAAGTGGTACAAAAACTAAAGGCTGACGGCATCTCCAAATCAGAACTTTCTCGCGACGAATTTTTAGCGCATGCATTCGAGTGGAAAGACAAACATGGCGGCATCATTTTAGAGCAACTCAAGCGTTTGGGTGCTTCTTGCGACTGGGAACGCACGCACTTCACCATGGATCCAGCTTATTCCGAGTCGGTGATCAATGTTTTTATTGATCTTTTTCAAAAAGGTAAAATCTACCGCGGTGTCCGCATGGTAAACTGGGATCCAGAAGCCCTTACTGCGCTTTCCGACGAAGAAGTTAATTATAAAGAGGTCAATTCAAAACTATTTTACGTCCGCTATCAAGTTGTAGGAGAAGCCGATCAATGGCTTACCATTGCCACGACACGTCCAGAAACCATTCTTGGCGATACCGCTATTTGCGTACACCCCGAAGACGAACGCTACCAAAAATTAATTGGCAAAACAGTCATGGTGCCGCTTATTAGTCGTGAAATACCTGTAATTGCCGATGCCTACGTAGACAAAGATTTCGGAACAGGTTGTCTTAAAGTAACCCCCGCCCACGACCCGAATGACTACGAGTTGGGCCAAAAACACAACTTGCCAAGCATTGATCTTTTCAATGACAACGGTACGCTCAATGCAAATGGTGAACACTATCAAGGCAAAGACCGCTTCGAGGTTCGTCGAGAAATCGAAAAAGAACTCCACGACAAAGGCTTTTTGGTTAAAACCGAAGATATTATCAATAAAGTAGGCTTTTCAGAACGCACGAATGCGGTTATTGAGCCTAAATTATCTTTACAATGGTTTGTCTCCATGAAAGAACTTGCTGCGCCGGCACTTGAAAACGTCATGAATGGCAATATTCAATTTCATCCTGATAAATTCAAAAACACCTACCGACACTGGATGGAGAACGTCAAAGATTGGTGTATTTCGCGCCAGCTTTGGTGGGGTCATCGCATTCCGGCGTGGTACTACAGTGATCGACCAGCAGATTTCGTGGTGGCTAAAACGCAAGAAGAAGCGCTTGTACTTGCGTCTGAAAAGGCGGGTAGGGCAGTGAACGCCTCTGAGCTTCGGCAAGACGAAGATGTGCTCGACACCTGGTTCTCAAGTTGGTTGTGGCCTATTTCTGTTTTCAACGGCCTCACGCAACCCAACAACCCAGAAATCAACTATTACTACCCTACCAATGACCTTGTCACTGCTCCTGAAATCATGTTCTTTTGGGTGGCGCGGATGGCCATTGCAGGTTATGAATATATGGGGCAACAGCCTTTCAAAAATGTCTATTATACTGGAATTGTTCGAGACAAACTTGGCCGTAAAATGTCGAAGTCTTTAGGTAACTCCCCCGATCCAATAGATCTTATCAATCAGTACGGTGCCGATGGAGTGCGCGTTGGCGTCCTCATATCCTCCCCAGCCGGTAATGACCTTCCATTTGATAGCTCACAATGTGAGCAAGGCCGCAACTTTACCAACAAAATTTGGAATGCATATCGCCTGGTTTCTTCATGGGAGGTATTAGAAATAGAGCAACCAATTTCTAGTCGAGTAGCCATCAATTGGTTTGAAAACCGCTTTGCGCAAGTATTAAAAGAGATCAACGAAAACTTCGATAAGTTTCGAATTTCTGACGCTTTAATGGCTACCTACAAACTTGTTTGGGACGATTTCTGTTCTTGGTATTTAGAAATGATCAAGCCAGGGTATCAGCAGCCAATAGATCGCCAAACGCTCGAGCAAACCCTAGATTTCTTTGAGCGCATACTCAAAATCATGCACCCGTTTACGCCTTTTGTTGCCGAAGAACTCTATCATTCCCTGCGCGAGCGTACAATTGGCGATGACATCGTTATTGCGCAATGGCCAATTCTGCAAGAAGTAGACCCTATGCCGCTTCAGCAATTTGCATTCAATGAAAAGGTGATTACGCAAATTCGAAACATCCGTAAACACAACAATATTGCGACCAAAGTCAAACTTGAGCTTTATATCAAAGCCGATCAATCTCGCGCTCAAGATGCCGATAGCATTTTGGTGAAAATGGGTAATTTGTCGACGCTGCAATATGTCCAAGATAAAGTTGCACAGTCCAATAGCTTTATTGTTGATGGCATTGAATTTTTTGTTCCGTTTGGCGCGCAAATAGATCTTGAAGCAGAAAAAAAGAAGCTAGAAGAAGAACTGCACTACACACAGGGCTTTTTAAAAAGTGTTCAGGCGAAGTTGCAAAATCAAAAATTCATGGCTGGAGCGCCAGAAGCGGTGGTGTCTAATGAGCGCAAGAAGGAGGCGGACGCCTTGACGAAGATGGCGATTCTCAAAGAGAAGTTAGCGAGTCTCTAACGAGAAAATGGTCGAGATTATATAAAACGAAAATCGACGCGTCTATTGAATTGCTTTCCTTCTTCGGTAGCATTGTCTTTAACAGGAGATCTCTCTCCTTTGAATTGAACAACTATTCGGTCTCTAGCTAGTCCGTGTTGTTCAAAAAATGCAATCAGCGCAAGGCACCTTTTCTCTGAAAGCGTTATGTTATAAGCATCAGAGCCATCCGCATCCGTATGGCCTGTAATTTCAATGCGCAAGTCTGAATGACTTTTTACCATTCTAATTAATTCTTTCAAGTAGCCCTCATGCACTGTGCGAATAGTTGCTTGGTCGTAATCGAAGTAAATGGGCTCAAACGTAAAATTTAACAACTCTTGCTTTCGAATTTGAGGTGCTGAAACACCATCTCTTAATTCTTGCTGAAAACGTATTAACCAGTCTTTTGGTAGGTATGGGATTTTACTTACAGAAATTTCACCTTTGCTTTGATAGGCAATAAAGCGATAATCATGCTGATCTGTGACCCCCTCTAAGTAGCCATTTTCAGGATTGTATTTAAGGGTGTAAACATATGGGGTAAGAGAAAATTCTGGTAAGTAAGACCACAGTGCTTTCATTGTAACGAGTTGAATGTCATTGCCTTCAAACTTGCCTACAACCGGATAAACACTTGCGCCTTCTTTGTTTTCAATTCTTATTTTCCCATCTATTGTACCATTTGTAAAATAGAGATCCAAATACACCGGAATCAGCAGCGTTTCATTTTTGGTAGAAAATAACATGCCTTGCCAAAAGCCTGTCTTTTTTTGAGACCAAGCGATGGAGTAAGTGCAGAGTATAATAGCTAGAAAGATGCGCATTATTTACTTATTCGTAATAACAGAAAAATGGTTCCATCTCGAACTATATTTGCTTGCTTTTGTTATAAGGAAAAAAATCTATGAAAACTATTTTATTGTCCTTAAGCTTTCTGCTCATGAGTCTTATTCCTTCTGAAACAAATACCATTTATCAATTTCAAGTGAAAGATATCAATGGAAAAACCTTTGATTTCGCCACGCTAAAAGGTAAAAAAATCATGATTGTCAATACAGCATCTAAATGTGGCCTGACCCCCCAATACGAGCAATTAGAGGCGCTGTATAAGAAATACAAGAGCAAGAATTTTGTAATCGTGGGTTTCCCTGCCAATGATTTCATGTCTCAAGAACCGGGTTCAGATAAAGAGATTGCACAATTTTGTCAAGTCAATTATGGCGTTAGTTTCCCGATGATGTCTAAAATTTCCGTAAAAGGTAAAGAGATGCATCCAGTTTATCAGTTTCTTACCCAAAAAGCCAAAAATGGAAAAGAAGATAGCAAAGTTGAATGGAACTTTCAAAAGTATTTAATCGATGAAAACGGTCGTCTTTCAAAAGTGATTTCACCGCGCATTTTGCCCAACGACCCGAGTATTATTGCATGGATTGAAAAATAGTTTAAATAGTTGAAATTTTGTTGATAAGTTAAGGCTTTACACCCCTTCAAAAGCACCTTTTACGAGGTGCTTTTTTTTATTTTTGTTTACGTAAAATTATACACTATCAACTAACTATAGCAACATGGCTGAAGACGAAAAGAGAGACAATTATTCGGCAGATAATATTCAGGTATTAGAAGGATTAGAAGCGGTAAGAAAACGCCCCGCAATGTATATAGGCGATACAGGCATTAAGGGTCTTCATCACCTTGTATACGAAGTTGTAGATAACTCCATAGATGAAGCGCTTGCTGGCTACTGCAACCGTATCAACGTCCTGATTAACGAAGACAACTCCATTACGGTTACAGACAACGGCCGCGGTATCCCAACCGCCATGCACACCAAAGAAAAGAAATCAGCCTTAGAGGTCGTTATGACCGTCTTGCACGCAGGAGGAAAGTTCGACAAAGACACTTATAAGGTATCAGGTGGTTTGCACGGTGTGGGTGTTTCTTGTGTCAATGCGTTGTCTACCCATCTCAAAGCTACTGTGCGCAGAGATGGTCAAATTTTCCAACAAGAATACAATATCGGAAAACCCATTTATGACGTAAAAGTTGTCGGTGAGTCTTCTGAAACTGGAACAGAGGTTACTTTTACTCCTGATCCCACTATCTTTGAATTTACCGAATACAACTTTGATACGCTTGCAGCACGCATGCGTGAACTTGCATTTCTCAATAAAGGAATCACGATCACGCTCACTGACAAGCGCCAATTAGACGAAAACGGCACACATCCTTGCACTACGTATTTCTCAGAGGGAGGCCTCAGAGAATTCGCCTCTTACCTAGATCGCAATCGCGAGGCGCTTATTTCAGATGTCATCTATTTTGAAGGCGAGCGCGAAGGCATTCCTGTCGAAGTTGCACTCACCTACAACACTTCTTACACTGAGAACATCCAGGCTTATGTCAATAATATCAATACCCATGAAGGTGGCACCCATCTTTCGGGTTTTAGACGCGGCCTTACCAATACGCTTAAAAAATACGCCACTGATTCAGGTATTCTTGCCAGAGAAAAAATTGAAATAGATGGCGATGACTTCCGCGAAGGCCTAACAGCTGTTCTCTCCGTAAAAGTACAAGAGCCACAATTCGAAGGCCAAACCAAAACCAAATTGGGCAACCGCGAGGTAACGGCTCCTGTGAGTCAAGCCGTATCCGAAATGCTTTCAGCTTATTTAGAAGAACACCCTGCAGAAGCTAAAGTTATTGTCGAGAAAGTAATTCTTGCTGCCCGGGCGCGTCATGCCGCGCGCAAAGCACGAGAAATGGTGCAGCGCAAAAACGTACTTACTGGCTCAGGTTTGCCCGGAAAGCTCGCCGACTGCTCTGAAAAAGACCCAGCGGCATGTGAGGTATACTTTGTAGAGGGAGATTCTGCAGGCGGAACAGCCAAGCAAGGCCGAGACCGCCATTTTCAGGCCATTATGCCGCTCAGAGGAAAAATTCTGAATGTAGAGAAGGCCATGCAACATAAAATCTTCGAGAACGAAGAAATCAAGAATATCTATACGGCTCTCGGTGTTCGTATTGGCACGGAAGAAGATTCTAAAGCATTGAATCTTGAAAAACTTCGCTATCACAAGATCATCATTATGTGTGATGCCGACGTCGATGGCTCCCACATCGAGACACTCATTCTGACCTTCCTTTTCCGATACATGAAAGAACTCATCGAAAAAGGCTATGTCTATATTGCTACGCCACCGCTTTACCAAGTGAAAAAAGGGAATAAGTCAGACTACGCATGGAACGAAGACCAACGCGATCGTCTGATCAACGATTTAAAAGGAGGTGGCAGTGAATCTTCTGTCAATGTTCAACGTTATAAAGGTCTTGGCGAGATGAACGCAGAGCAGCTTTGGGAAACGACTATGAATCCTGAAAGCCGTACACTGCGTCAAGTAACCATTGAAAACGCAGCTGAGTGCGATCAAATTTTCTCTATGCTTATGGGAGACGACGTTCCGCCTCGCCGTGAATTCATCGAGAAAAACGCTAAGTATGCCAAAATTGATGCTTAAGTCGAAGCATGAAATGTTCTTAAAGCCGTTTATCCTACTTTGGATAGCGGCTTTTTTCTTGGGCTTACCTTCATTACGTTTCATTCAAATAAATGAACCGAAGGGCTTACATATGGCTTGTCCTTTACCGATCAAAGATGAACAAGTTATTCAGCGAACTGCCTATACATTTGCTTACAACGAAGCGCATGAGCAAGCCAATTGGGTGGCTTATATCCTCACAAAATCTCACCTTGGTTCAGGTGTAGAGCGCAGCAATAAATTTATGCCAGACCCCTTGGTGTCTAGCCAAACAGCGACAAATGCAGATTATGCCAAAAGTGGATATGACCGCGGGCACCTTGCACCTGCTGCAGATATGAGTTGGTCATTGCAAGTGATGCAAGAATCCTTTTATTTCAGCAATATGAGCCCACAATTGCCAGGCTTTAATCGTGGTATTTGGAAAGTACTTGAAGAAAAAGTTCGCGATTGGGCGTTACTTTACGATACCCTATATGTGGTAACGGGTCCTGTTCTTGAACCAGGCTTACCAACAATCGGACCCAATAACGTAAGCGTACCAAAAGCATATTTCAAGGCGCTTGTTGCTCCAAGACAACACAAAGGAATTGCGTTTCTCATGCCTCATGCCAAGTCAACAGCACCTATTTTGGAATATTCCATTACTATCGATGCTTTAGAGGAGCTTATTAATCGGGATTTATTCTTTCAGCTTCCCGATCATTTAGAAGTAGCAATCGAGGGCACACGCCACGTATGGCCTTGAGCAAGCACTTTTCTGGTCATAAAAAAAACCGCTTTTAAAGCGGTTTTTAAATTTATAGCGCTAATAAGCGATGATTTTTAGTGAACCTCCTGAGCGTAAGCGGTAGCGTCGAGGAGTGCTTCAAACTCACTGGTGTCTGAAACACGGACTTTGACCATCCAGCCTAAACCATACGGATCATTGTTGACCAACTCTGGATTCGCCTCGAGCGTTTCGTTGAATTCGATGATTTCTCCACTCATTGGCAAGAAGAGATCAGATACTGTTTTAACTGCTTCTACGCTGCCAAAAACTTCTTCTTGGGCCATTGTTTCACCAACGGTTTCTACTTCGACGTATACGATATCTCCGAGTTCGCTTTGTGCAAATTCAGTGATGCCAATAGTAGCGATGTCACCTTCGAGTTTTACCCATTCGTGGTCTTTTGTGTACTTGAGTTCAGCTGGAATATTCATATTACATTGATTTGTGACAAATGTACACATTTTGGCGGAATCATCGAATGAGCATTCCTTTTCTTTCCTTGAGAGAATGCTTAACTTTGCGACATGACTACCGAACAGTATAAAGTAATACAAAACCGACTCTCGACGATCCAATCGTTTCTTAAAATAGACGAAAAACGCATGCAGCTCAAAGAAGAAGAGCTCAAAACTCAAGACCCTTCTTTCTGGGATGATCCCAAAAAAGCGGAAGATAAAATGAAGCAAATTCGGGGGCTTAAATTTTGGGTAGACACCTTTGACAGAACGGCTACTGCGGTAGCTGATCTGGATGTACTCATGGAATTTGTACGCGAAGGAATGGCTGAGGAAGCAGAGCTTCAGGCTCAATACACCAAATTACTCGAAGAAATCGAAGAATTGGAGCTGAAGAACATGCTCTCCAATGAGGAAGATAGCCTTTCTGCCGTATTGCAAATAACCGCTGGCGCTGGCGGTACAGAAAGTTGTGATTGGGCGAGTATGCTCATGCGTATGTACTTAATGTGGGGCCAAAAACACGGTTATAAACTCACTGAGCTGAATTTTCAAGAAGGTGACGTAGCTGGTGTAAAAACCGTAACAATAGAATTTGAAGGGGAGTTTGCCTTTGGTTACCTGAAAGGAGAAAATGGCGTTCACCGCTTGGTGCGCATCTCTCCATTTGACTCCAACGCCAAACGCCATACGAGTTTCGTTTCAGTTTATGTATATCCGCTTGTTGACGACCAAATTGAAATTAATATCAATCCTGCAGATATCACCTGGGAAACCTTCCGCTCAGGCGGCGCCGGAGGTCAAAATGTCAATAAGGTAGAAACCGCCGTTCGTTTGCGCCACGCACCTTCTGGAATCATCATTGAAAATTCTGAATCTAGATCTCAATTAGCCAATAAAGAAAAGGCCTTACAACTATTGCGATCACAATTATATGAATTAGAACTGCGCGAGCGCATGGAAAAGCGCAACGAGATTGAAGCAGGCAAAAAGAAAATCGAGTGGGGAAGTCAAATCCGCAATTACGTCATGCATCCATACAAATTGGTCAAGGATGTGCGCACCGGCACTGAAACTGGCGACGTTGATGCTGTGATGGATGGTGCCCTTGATCCTTTTTTGAAGGCATTTTTAATGCAATATGGCTCTTGAGTTAAAGGCAATCAAGCAGCTGTTCTAGCGCAATTCCTCTCGAACCTTTCAATAGAATAAGTTTATCCTTTGTTTGTTGGTTTTTAAGTATTTCTTTGAGCTCCGTTACATTGTTATACCCCGCAGTGTTCAATGCTTTAAATATAGGACCTACTGTTAGGTACGAAATATGATGGTCAGCCAGGAAATCCAAGATTTTCTGATGTTCATCAGGACCTTCAGTACCCAACTCGAGCATATCTCCCAAGATAACCAACTTATTTGAATGTGTTATTTCATGAAAGGAGCTTAACGCACTCTGCATACTCGACGGATTGGCGTTGTAACAGTCAATAATAATGGTATTATGTTGGGTCTTTTCTACTTGAGAGCGCTTATTTGTTGGTTTGTATTGGGCAATTGCATCGTTTATCAGGTTAGGCTCCACGTCAAAATATAGACCAATGCGCACAGCCGCTAAAAAATTGAAGAAATTATATTTTCCAATGATTTGGGTATGAATAATAGGGGAGTGATAGCCCATAAACGTCCAAGAAAAGTGCACATAAGGATCTAGGTAGGCAAGATTTCCTTTTAATTCGCTATTTTGTGTACCGTACGTGTGGCATGAGTTATTATTTTTCTGTGCGGCACCCCACAAAATAGGGTCATCAGCATTTACAAATAAGGCGCCATGATTGGCGGCTACATGTTCATAAAGTTCTGACTTGGTCTTGAGCACGCCTTCAAAATTGATGAATCCTTCCAGATGTGCTTTTCCAATATTGGTGATGAGGCCAAAAGTTGGTGCGGCAATCCGGCAAAGCTCATCGATATCATAGGGTTTATTAGCACCCATTTCAATAATGGCTATTTGATGTTCTGCTCGAAGTTTCAATAAGGTCAGGGGTACGCCTATATGGTTATTGAGATTCCCTTCTGTACATAAGACATTGTATGAAGTTTGCAACACACAATTCACCAATTCTTTGGTGCTCGTTTTGCCGTTGCTACCCGTAATACCTATGATCGGTATCTTAAATCGCATGCGATGTGCATAGGCTAATTCTTGCAAAAAAAGTAAACCATTCGGCACGAAGTGTATGTTTACTCCGTTGGCAACACTTTGATCATCGACAATGGCAATACGCGCGCCACTTTCAATCGCATTTTGCGCAAAGCGATTACCATCAAAGTGATCTCCCTTTAGTGCAATGTACATACAATCTTTTTGTATTTGTCTGCTATCGGTGCTCACACCATTGCATTCATCAAAAATCGCAAGCCATTTTTCCATAAAACAAAGTTGCAAAAAAAAAGCCCGAAAACTTCGGGCTTTTAAGTAATATGTGTGAGAATTATTCTTTGATATCTGGTCTTCGAGAACTACCGATTCTGTCCATAGCGCATCTAAAGCCGATGGTTGCCGAAGATTTATCTTCATCGAGGAAGCGTCGGTTACCCACAGCAAGCCAATACGCGCGATCTGCCCATGAACCTCCTTTATATACTCGGCTTTTATCAGAAACGAGCGTAGTAGGCCAACCAGACTTTCCAGTATTGATTTGCTCATTGTTTAGGTTGTAATTTTCGTGCTCATTTTGATACATGACTAATTTCGGATCTCTTAAACCACTATTTATTTCTTCTTTTCTTTGGTTGTTGTTGTAGAAAATAGAAGATTCGAGATCTCCGTCGAGGTAGTCAATGTAATCATCTTTACGGTAGTTGAGTCGACCGGCGTTTTCCTCTACTGTTACATCTCTCCATCGCTGACTTCCTTTTGTGGTAGTGATGAATTCACTTAGGCCATTGCGTAGGGTCATGATCCAGGTGGTAATGGTAGGATCAGTACTGTACGATAAGAATTTACGTTCTAAATATTCAGCGCTGAAAAGTGCTGTATCTATACCAAGAAATTCAGGTGTGGTTTCATAGTCAAAGGCAAGGGCCATTAACTCTAAAAGGTCTTGTTTTTTGGCACCTTCTTGGATTTCAGTAGGCAAATTTTTGTTGAAGAGTACGCGTTCAATATAAGCAGATGCTGCAATTGTACGGCCTTGGTTGTGAAGCGCAATCGCGGTATCGAGCATAATATTGAGCGTATCCAAAAATTCGAATTGCATGCGCTCTTGTGAGGTGAACTGTGAGTTATTTGAGATGTAATAGTTTGAAGGCGCATTGAATTGATACTTACGTGGGTCTTGTTTGGCATAAACACGCGAGTTCATTGGATTATTGTTGACAAAGCCTGCTTGAGGAGCATTTTGAGCACCGGAGGCGTTATCAGTTGCGCTTTTGCTGATATCATTGCTCGTGTCATTGGTCGTCGAGGATTTGACGTTCATGTTAGACTGGTAGTTGGTACCAGCGTCTTGGCTATATTTCTTGTTCGCATGAGCTAAGTAGCGCACACGTGCAAATTCATTGACGAATTCTTTCATGCCGTGTACATCATAGATATTCTCGTTGGCTTTTACAGGTTTGTCGTATAAGCCGTTGGGTACGAGTAGTTGTGTTTGGTATTTATTTCCACGGAAAGGCATAAACCCATCTGCTACCTCAGAGGTTAGCGGACGATAGACATCCATTACCCATTCGGAGACATTACCTGCCATGTGATATAAACCGTTGTCATTCGGCCAGAATGAATCTGCACGATCTGTGATGTCGGCGCCGTCGTTAAGCCTTCCAGCTACACCCATCATGTCACCTTTACTGCGCATAAAATTGGCTTGGATTGCACCAGCATATTGTTCTTCGTCTTGTCTGACGTAATGACCATCCCAAGGATAAATGCGGCGATCATTGATGTTTTCTGTGCCCTCATCGAGGTTTCCAATTAAGCCTAATGCTGCAAATTCCCATTCAGCTTCTGTTGGAAGGCGGTAGGCAGGAAGGAGCATACCATCTTCCATTCTTACAGGCCGTGCACCCAAGCGACCGTTATCCATGTCGGCATAAACAGGATCGTAGTTTTCTAATTGATATGGATCACGCGGTACAACCCGTTTGGTTTTGGAATCAATTTTCGGCCTTGGTTTACTGTCTTTGTTGAGTATGTAGCCACCCTCAGATTCGATGGTATAATTGCCGTTTAGATAGTTCTCGGTAGAGAACATATTTTGAGGGACTGAAGCGTATTTTTTATCGTAGTCTGAGCGGTTGGCAGCACCAACATCGGAACTTCCTTCATCGGCAAAGTGCCATTTAAGGATACCTTCACGTACTAAAATAGCTTCGTTGACACGGTCTGTACGCCATTTGCAGAAATCATTTGCCTGTAACCAGGATACACCGACAACAGGGTAGTCGCGGTAAGACGGATGACGTAAGTAGTAATTCACGTATTTTTCTCTGTAGCCTAATGCACTTCTCCAAGTAAGCGTATCTGGAAGACATTTTTTGTAAACGTGCGGATATGTTTTGTAGTAAACACGGCGCATCCAGTACATATATTCTAACCAATGGAAGTTGGTGACTTCTGTGCGGTCCATGTAGAATGAGGCTACTGTAACCCTTGAGGCTCTTGCGTTCCAGTCAGACATGACGTCTTGCTCGGTGCGGCCCATGGTAAAGGTGCCACCTTCGATCATGACTAAGCCAGGGCCAGTTTCTTGCTCTCGGGCATCAAACTTTTCAAAACCACCATTTTTGTAGTTGTTGAAATCCCAACCAGTAGCTGTAGAGCGTTCTTTTGAACATGAAGAAAGCACCAACAAACCTGTTAGTGCAATCCCGAAGATGTTTTGAATCAGTCGCTTCATATTTTTATGCGTTTATAACGTAAAGTTATTAATTGAGGTTTGGTTACACTTAGAAAGACGGACAAGAAGTTTTTCTGAAGTTTTTGGGCTTCTTTTTACATTTCAAATTGATGCCCATTGAGATTTCATGTGAACCACCTGAAATTCCGGCTCCTAGGGTAGAGACAGTTAGGTCATAGCTGTAACCCACTTTGAATTTTTCTGTATTGATACCAACGGTCATGATGAAAGCATCTCTGTTGCGGTACCATGCGCCAAGCGTGAAGTTTTCGTATTTGAGGTATGCGCCGATGTTGAGCTCTTGAAAACCATTTTGGTATTGGTAAATGATGTTAGGTGATAAAAAGGTAGTACTTGAGTAACGACCGCGCTGCCCTATTTTGATGTTGGATCCGATGTGACCTGTGAAACGCATTGGCAAGCGAGATTGACCCAAGATCATGGATTCGTCTGGTCGGTTGAGATGATGGCCTGCTACACCAACATAGAAGTTTTTGGTAAAACCCACCATTCCAAAGCTTACGTCAAAGAAACCTCTGCGACCATTTCCTCTTGGAACGTCACCTGTTTGGTATATGAACCCTCGACGTGGATCTATCATATCACCAAAAGTAAGTTTGTCCCAGTCAAGAAATTTTTGAAAGTAAGCAGCACGTGCTCCAAACATAAGTGAAAATTTGCGCGTTATTTTCGCATTGTAAGAATAGATACCTCCGATCATGGAAGTTTGAATGGTACCTTGGCCTTGTTGGTCGTGCATGGCTAATAAGCCAAAACCACCTGAAATATTTTTGGCATAGGTGTCATAGGCTGCCGCATATGTGACGTAGTTGCCCGTTAATTGGGGCCATTCATTGCGGTAGTTTAACGAAATTCTTGGGCATCCTGACGACCCTGCAAGCGCTGGATTGAGGTAGGTTGGGTTGGCATAGAATTGCGTAAAAGTAGGGTCTTGAGCCCAAGATACAGCACTCATTATCAAGGTAATGAGGCTAAACTGGACTACTAGTAGTGGTTTGACTATTTTCACGAAAGTTGGTTTTAGCACGAACAATCTAAACGTTTTTCAGGTTTCAAAGGTTACAAATATCGAACATTTATTCAAATAAAATAAATAATTTGACGTTTTTATAGTGCTATAAACAGTAAGTTTCATGATTTATTTTCGCAATCTCCTTCTTTTTTTTATTTTCAGTGCCAGTTTTACCCTTGTGGCGCAGGTTCAAAGCCTTGATCTAGACTGGACAGGTTTGACACAAGTTTTAATTGGGGATGAAACATTTGAACTACAGACAGTTAAAGATTTTGGCTTAGACAACGGTCAACCATTTTTTGCACTGCAACAAAAGCACGGCAGTATTCAGCAGGAAATTGAAATATTAACAACTTCCTACGTGAAAATACCGAAAGAACAAGCGCAGATATATCAGCAGCTTGGTTTACATTTTGAGCCAGAAGCTGTGATCGATGCAAAAATTGTTTCGGATGCAGGCCAACCTTATTTGTCGTTTTATATTCTGCCACTTCGTTTCAAAGATGGTAGTTTGGAACGACTGACCCAATTGAGTTATCGCGTCAAAAATCAAACCACCGCACAGCTAAAGGATTATGCCAGCACCTCTATTTTAGGGAGTACGTCAGGTCAGTGGTACCGCATCGCTGTAACCAAGGATGGTATTTACAAAATCGATAAAGCATTTTTGGACGCTTGCGGTTTCAATACAACCAATCTCAATCCGGCGCACATTCATATTTTTGGAAATGGAGAAGGAGTGCTTCCGGAGTCTAATGCAGTTCCGATTACGGACGACCTCGCGCAAAATGCAATTATCATTAATGGGGAAGGAGATGGCACCTTCGATGCCAATGATTTTATATTATTTTACGCCTGGGGGCCCCACCGATGGGAACTATCTGGCGGAAACCAATTCAATCAAGTTCGACATCCGTATAGCGATCAATCCTACTACTACATTTACATAGGTAGTGATGTTGCTCCGCTGCGGATTGCAAGCTCGGTTGCTATTGATGCGCCTGCAGATACCCTAATTACAAATTATGATTACCGCGACGTCTATGAAAATGATCTCGAAAACTTAGTAAAAGGTGGTCAGCGTTGGTATGGTGAAGAGTTCGATGTCAATCTAAGCCAAAACTTCAATTTTACCATTCCAAATGTAAGTGCCGAACCAGTGCGACTTCAGGTGAGCTACGCTTCGAATTCCCGGACCACTGGAAACCTCTTTCGATTGAAAAAAGGAAGTAGTTTATTAGGGCAAATGACAATGCCTCATTCAGGCTCGTACTTTCAGCGAGGGGTATTGAACTGTACCGATTCTATTCCTAGTGCAACGCTTAACCTCTCAATTGAAATCAATCGGCTCAATCCAAATGTGGTCACGTATCTCGACCGCATTCTGATCAATGCGCAACGTGGCCTTGTACTAACTGGCAGTCAGCTCAATTTTCGGGTTTCGAAATGGTCGTCATTTTCAACCTTAGCTGCCTATCAGATTGGAAATGTCAATGCCAATACTTTTGTTTGGGATATTTCAAATCGGCACAATCCGACTGCCATTCCACTGATTACTCTGGGCAATCAAGGTACGTTTAGGGTGGCTTCCGGATACCATGAATACGTGGTGGCAAACGGCTCCTCTTATTTTGCGCCCGAGCGAGTAGGAAGTGTTGCTTTTCAAGATTTACACCAGCTTCCACAGGCCGATTACCTCATTGTTTCACATCCAGATTTTCTTACTCAAGCCAATCGTTTGGCCGATTTACACCGCGCCAACGGATTAACTGTACACGTCGTGCAACCACAGTCGATTTACAATGAGTTTAGTTCTGGAATGCAAGATCCTGCTGCCATCCGACGAT